>SVTT01000004.1 GCA_015063625.1 Oscillospiraceae bacterium | reverse complement strand
TTTTGATGGATTTTGCCGTGGCAAGGTGAAGATAAGTGTGGACTTTTCAAGACTTGACACGATAAAAGACGCGAAAATTTATCGCCGCAGGGCTTATGGGTTCGACTCCCGTGCGGCTAGGCAAGAGAGCGAGTCGAACACGCCCACAGGCGCATTTTACGGGCGCTTTTGCCCCTGCTCTCTTTGTAAAGTGCGGATATTTACAAGGCTTTTGCGGCAGCACGGGCGGAAATCTGCCCCTTGAAACCGTGTTCTATTCGCTCTCTTGTCCCTAGCTTTCGGTTTATGAAACGGTTGCGGTGGCGTGGGTCAGATCGGCAGGCGTTGCCTGCGAGAGCAGCGCCTGTGTCCGTTCAAACACGGTATCGGCAAGCGTGCCAAGCCTTTTCCTCATACGCAAAAAATCCGCATATCCGTTCCGAGGGACGCCGTGCAGATCACTGCCAAGCGCTACGACGCTTCCGTTTTCTATGTATTTGCGATACCTTCTGCCCGAAAGCAAGCCCCGAAAGCCCTCTGCGTTCAGCTGGGCATGGATGCCCTCGCGAAGCAGAATGCCGATCCGATCATCGGGATAACGGTCGATGTGCGCGAGCACGGGTGAAAGCCCCAGATCCCTGACGGCAAGCACGCTGTCGATCACATCGGTGCCAATGCCCGAAAAGGGCAGCTCCAGCAGAATGATCCCGGTTCCCTCGATACAAAGCTTCTCAAGTGACGCCATCTCCTCAATGCCGGGGCAAACCAACACCTCAGCACCGCAAAAGAGCAGCGGGAGATCTGCCTCCCCCTTCCCCTTTGCCAACTCGGCAAGCGCATCGGCACGCCGCCTGAGAAAGGATTCCACCAGATGGCGCTCCGGATAAAAATGGGGAGTTGCCACCACGGCATCGGTCCCGCCCCGCTTGATCAGCGAGAGCTGACGTAGCGTGGTTTCCATGCCGTCCGAGCCATGATCGGCACGGGGCAGGATATGTGCATGAAAATCAACGATCACCCGAGCGTCCCTCCTTACTTTGTTTTTCTTTTATTGTAACACAAGCCTCCCTTGCTTGTCAATTGAAGCGAAACACGGAATTTTTGACAATCTACTTTTCATCGGCAAAAAAATATGTTATACTGGAAGGAGAGATCCGATAGGAGGCAGTTATGGCAAACAACCAACGTCGCGAACGGTTTCAAAGCCCCTCACGGGAGCACCGTCCCCTTTACTACTTCACCATGCCCGAGGTGGGCGATCCCGACTACGAAAAAAAGCTGAAGCAATCGCTTGCCGATTGCCTTTCCTGCGGTGCTGTGCTCGCCATTCCCAAGCTGCCTGACAAAAGTCACCTTGACGGCGACGGGCTGATGACGGTACGCAAGTATTACGAGATCATATTGAAGGAGGCAGAGCGCCTTGATCTGAGGATCGGCTTCTTTCTCGATCCCTCCTTCGAGCATGCCGTGGTACGCCTGCTGGGGGACGTGGGTGACGTTCACCTGCGTGCACAGCTGCTTGATTACAAGGAATACCTCTGCAAGGAGGAGGAGCACATTGAGCGCCGTCTGCACGACAGCGCCCCTCTCGCAGTGGTAGCGGTGAACGAGGAATACCACGACACGGTGGATCTGCGCCCCTATCTGAAGGACGGCGTGCTCACCTATCAGGTGCCTCGCGGCAGCTGGACGATCCGCGAATATTTCGTAACCGACGAGCAGGAGAAGGACAGCGCCAACTACCTCTCCTACGACGCCTCCTATGCCTACATCTGTGCCGTTTTCTCGCTATTCGCCAACACCTTTGAGCCTTATATGGGCAACACGCTCTCCATGCTGGTCTACTCGGGCATCGGCTTTAACGGCATCAACCGCCGTAACTGGGATCGCTCCTTCAACCGTGTGTTTGAGGAGTGCTACGGCTTTGATCCCTCCCCCTACTATCCCGCGCTCTTCGGTCATATCGGCAAGGACACACGGCACATCAAGGCGCTTTTGATGTCGGTGCGTGCCTCGCTGCTTCAAAACGGTATCATCAAGGCACTGCGAGATTTTGCCGAGCGCTTTGGTCTTGAGATCTTCGGCTGCCTGTCCGAGCCAAAGATGACCGCCTGCTCCTGGCTGATGGGCGACGCCATGCTCAACAATCTCTACTCCCCTTGCGCACTCTTTGACAAAGCATATCTCTACGGCACCAACTCGGTCAAGATCGCGGCGGGCGCCGCCTACTGCTTTGACCGAGACTGCGTCAGCGCCGAGCTTTTCCGCAATTATGCCAACATCGACACTGTCAGGATCTATAAGGATTCGATGAACGCCTTTGCACGCGGCGTCAACCGCGCGGCTCTGCATATCCCCCCACAGCTGGACGACCCCACTGCCTACTGCACCTTCGTTTCGCGCGTACAGACCATGCTGCGCGGCGGCAGGCACGTTGCCGACATTGCCATGCTCTATCCGATCTATGACCTTCACAGCCGCGTGAATCTTTACCATTCCCCCGTAGGTGAGGGCTACGAATACCCTGCCACCGTTTCGACCGCCGATTATATGGGCGTGATCAACGCGATCTCGCTTTATGCAGGACACGATCTGACAGTGCTCCACCCCACTGTCCTCCAAGACCGTTGCCATACCGAAAACGGTATTCTTTATCTTGACAACAAGCAAAACCGTGAGCAGTTCCGTGTGGTCGTCATGCCCTGTGCCGACATGATCAGCATTGACAGCCTGCGTCTGCTGAAGGAGTTCTACGACGGGGGCGGCAAGATCCTTGCCACAGGCGAGCTGCCAACCCTTGCCTTTGAATACGACAGGACGGGCGAGAACGACAGGGAGGTCCGACGCCTCACCGAGGAGATCTTTGGTGCCGACGCATGTGACAAGAGCATCATGAAGCGCTACTGCCACAACAAAAACGAACGGGGGGGCGAGGCGATCTATCTCTACTTCAACGCCTCCGCGGTCGACGGCGCGCGCATGACCAAAAGCTCCACCATCAATCAAGCGCTCAATTCCTTTGAGATCCCGTTTGACATCTATATCCCCGGGATGCAGCGCTTTGAGGTGACGGGTGCGCTCAACGCCAGCTTCCCCGAATACCGCACCATCGGATTGCACGCCACCTTCCCCGGCGGCGGCATGATCAGCCATATTCACAAGCGGGATGACGATGGCGACGTCTATTACTTTACCAACACCACCAACGTGGAATACAATCACCACGTGCTGCTGCGCGGTGCGCACGAGGTGGAAAAATGGGATCCCCATACGGGTGAGATCACGCCGCATAAGCATCGCTTCTTCCGTTATCGCGGCGAGGTCTACACCAATCTGCGTCTGACGCTGCCCGAGGGGGCATCGGTCTTTTTCCGCACCACCCCCGCCGACACGGCAAGCGAGGACATGGTAGAGATCGAATCCATCCACAATCTTCAGAGCGAGCACGCCGCGCTGATGAGCGAGTTCTGACCCTTCTTGCGCAGAAGCACGACAAAGAAGAAGCGGGCTGAGTCTTTCGGACTCAGCCCGCTTCTTTTTTACACCGAAGGGTTATCGGCATATTCCTTGCGGAATCTTTTCCAAAGCGGTGCGGCAACCAGGCAAAACAGAATACCCGCCAATGCGATCAGCGCCCAGATCAGGATGGTCACGTTCCAGCCAAAGCTCTCGGCAAGGGCGGCAAAGCCGTAGGCTGAGATGCCCGAGCCGACGTAGGCAAAGGCGTCAAGAAGCCCCGTAAAGGTCGAGATCTTGCCGCTTTTGACAAAGCGCTTGGGCACGACGGTGATCAGCATCAGGTTAACACCGCTCATCGACGCGGTGATGATCGCCATCAACAGCATGGAAATGAACACAGGACCGCCCAATGTATTGGAAAGGTACAACAGCGCCGCTGCCGCCAGTGCGCTGATAAAGCAGACCGTCGAGCAGGTGATCTCGTTTTTGAAAAAGCGGCGGTGCAAAAAATCAAAGAAGGAAAAGCTGACCATGCCGAAGACCGCCAGCAGAATGGTGGCGAAAATGGCATTCTCCTCAGGCATATGGAAGGTTTCAAGCAAAAAGGAGGGCATCCAGTTGGCAACGCCGTCCTTAAGCATACCGTGCATGACGATCGCAACGAGAATCAGTGCGAGGGGAAGATAGACCATATGCGGCAAAGGAACAGTTCTTGTCTGCTCTTCCTCGCTTCCCTCCTTTTTTGCGAACACGACAGGCTCCGAGAACACGCGGCGATGAAGGAAAGCATACACCACCGTCACAGCAACACCCACAACAGCGAGGATCAGCATAACGGTACGCCAGCTCATCACAAAGAGCAGCAGGGGGCAGAGGATGCGCAGGAACACGGTCGAAAAGGAGGAGCCCCACATCACGCGCATCATGGCAAAGCTATATTCTCCATCGGTCAGATAAAGCGAAAAAAGCTTGACGATGGGCGCCCAGAGCATGGCGTTGGCAAAGCCGTTGATGCACCAGATCACCGTCATCACGGGAATGCTTTGTGCAAAATACATACCGATATTGCAAAGCGATGCCGCCGCCAAGCCTCCGATGATCATCATATGGGGGGAGATCTTATCACCGAGGATACCGTTGACCAGCTGACCGCTGCCGTAAAACACCGTCAGTCCCGTCATGACCACGGCAAGCGCGGTCTTGCCCACGCCCATTTCCGAGCAGATCTTGACCAGCATGACGTTGAAATTCATGCGAAGTAGATAACTGACAAAATATACGAACGCGCATAGCCACGCGATCTGATAAACCTTTTTTCTCATTTTCTGTTTCATCACATACCGCCTTTCAGTCAAGCGGACTTGCCACGAAGCCCTTGTCGGTCAATCTGTAAAGCTCACGGAAGCCTGCGGCGCGGATCAGTGCAAGCGCCTGATCAAAGCCTGTGCTCAAATGCCGCTTGTCATGACAATCCGAGGAAAGAACGAGGTGCACCCCTGCCTTCTTCATCTCACGCAAAACCGACAGGGAGGGATAGGGTGCCGTACGGTAGCCCCTTGAGATCGCACCCGTATTGACCTCAAACACGGGCACTCTGCTCACAAGCGAATCGATCGCCTCGCGGGCAAGATCAAGGTACTCCTCGGAATCAAGATCAAGGTAGGGGATGTACTCACACCACTTCGTGACAAGATCAAAATGCCCCACAATGTCGGTGCGGATGCGGTCGGGCAGCTCGGAAACGCAACGGTAATACGCCTTGGCAAGCGCCATACCGTCATCTCCAAACGACTCGTGAAGAAGCTTTGAGAACAGCTCCTTACTGCGGTCAAGGGCAAGATAGACCCCGTCCTTCAAGATATAGTGCACCGTGCCGATCACATACTCATAGGCAAAGAGATCGGCAGTGATGTAAAGATCTGCCTCAATGCCGAGACGGATATCGATCCGATCTCGGTAGAGCTCCTTCAGACGCGTGACCTCCGCGAAGCAGGCGGCAGTGCGCTCCTCACTGAGAGGATAGGAGGAATAGGTCATGGGGGCATGTGCAGAAAATCCAATGCTGTCAAAGCCCTCGGCGATCGCCGCGAGCACAAGCTCCTCGGGCGTGTCCTTGCCGTCGCAATAGACCGTGTGCGTGTGCAGATTTTGATAATATTTCATATCACTTCTCCATCCGTACATTAAAACTACCTTATTTTAACTTTTAATTTTACTCCTGTCAATACGCTTTTGACAAATCTCATATTTTTGTGGATTCTTCTTGTATTCGGAGAGAATTTGTGCTATAATCTGTTCAGTTTCATGAAAGGCGCTTGATTATGGCATATTCAAATTTTCATACGCACACGGTCTTCTCGGACGGAAAAAACACGGTCGGCGAATGTGTTGAAGCGGCACGCGCCTCGGGGCTTGCTGCTCTCGGCATCTCGGACCACAGCTATACCGCATTTGACCCGCGCTACTGCATGCTGCCCTCCAAGCACATGGAGGACTATATCCCCACGGTGCGCGAGGAGCAGCGGCGCGCATACGGGCAGGACGGCTTTCCCCTTCACCTCGGCATTGAGTGGGACTACGGCTCGATCATTGACCGCGAGGACTATGACTACACCATCGGAAGCGTGCACTATATCCTGCGTGGGGATCGCATGTACCCTGTCGATTCGGGACTGAACTATCAGCTTGATTGCATCGAGAAGGAATTTCACGGCAACAAGCTTGACTACGTCAAGGCTTATTTTGAAGAGGTGGTGGAGCACGCGCGCAAGAACCGCCCCGATTTTATGGGTCATTTCGATCTGCTGACCAAGCACGGGCACTTTGACGAAAACGACCCTGACTATCTCGCCGTTGCCAAGGAGGCAATGGCGGAAGCCGTGAAGCATGTTCCCCTTTTTGAGGTCAATGCGGGTGCCATCATCCGCGGTCTGAAGACTCTGCCCTACCCCAATCCCCCTCTCTTAGAGGAGCTTTACCGCCTTGGCGGCAGGGTGATCCTCAGCTCGGATGCGCACACCGCGGACAAGCTGACCTTTGCCTTTCCGCAAATGCTGGAGCTCCTGGGGCGCATCGGCTTTACCAAGGTCACTCACCGCACGCTGCGCGGCTTCGAGGAGATCTCCATCAAAGAATTCGAGGCATAGAAGAACCCCGTCGGTCCTTGCGGTCCGACGGGGTTCTTTCTCATTAATCGTTAATCCTTGATCTCGACATTGACCTTTTTGCCGCAGGAGCCGGCAGCCGCCTTCATGACGGAACGGATCGCCTTCGCGATACGACCGTGACGGCCGATCACCATGCCCATATCATCGGCATGTACGCTGAGCGTCAGAGTCACTTCATTTTCCTCTTCCTGCTCGGCAACGACGACATCATCGGGATGATCCACAATGGCACGCGAGATGTCAAGCAGGATCTCTTTCAGATTCAACATATCTGCTCCCCCGAGTCATCAAGCGATGACGCCGGCCTTCTTCAGAAGTGCTTTGATGGTGGGAGTGGGCTGTGCGCCGTTGGCGATCCACTTCTTAGCGGACTCCTCGTTCACCTTCAGCTCCTTGGAGTTGGGATTGTAGTGACCGATCTCCTCGATGAAGCGGCCATCGCGGGGAGAGCGCTGATCTGCAACAACGATGCGGTAAGAGGGGGAATGCGTTTTGCCCGTACGGGTAAGTCTGATTTTAACCATGGTAAAATTTCTCCTTGTTTTTTTATATAAAATTTTTATAAAAATCCCGTGATGAGTGATCAATACGGAAGTTTCATCTTGTTAAAGAGCCCACGCTTGCCTCCGGGTGAGGTCAGCTGCTTCATCATCTTGCGCACGGTTTCAAACTGCTTGAGGAGCTTATTGACCTCCTCCACCGTGGTGCCACTGCCCTTGGCGATGCGCACCTTGCGTGAGCCGTTGATAATATCGGGCTTTTCACGCTCCCTTTTGGTCATGGAACGAATGATCGCCTCGGTGTGCGAAAGCTGCTTCTCATCGATCTTGGCATCCTTCAACGCCCCGGGCTTGACGCCGGGCATCATGCCGATCAGATTTTCGATATTGCCCATCTTGCGCAGCTGCGCAAACTGGTCAAGATAATCGTCCAGCGTAAAGGTGGAGGCGCGAAGCTTTTTTTCCAGCTCTGCCGCCTGCTTGGCATCAAACGCCTGCTCCGCCTTTTCGATCAGCGAAAGCACGTCGCCCATACCGAGAATGCGGCTTGCCATACGGTCGGGATGGAATGCCTCGATGGCATCCAGCTTTTCGCCCGTACCGATGAACTTGATGGGCTTGCCCGTAACGTGCCGCACCGAAAGTGCCGCACCGCCGCGCGTGTCGCCGTCAAGCTTGGTGAGGATGACCCCCGTGACGTCCAGCTGCTCATTAAAGTGCTCGGCAACCGTGACAGCGTCCTGACCGATCATGGCATCGACCGTCAAAAGGATCTCGGTGGGATCGACTGCCTTCTTGATGTCCTGCAGCTCGCCCATCAGCTCCTCGTCGATGTGAAGGCGACCCGCGGTATCGACAAAGACCATGTCGTAGCCCTTTTTCTCGGCGTACTTGAGTCCCTCCTTGGCGATCTTGACGGGCTTTTCCTTATCACCCAGAGTGAACACGGGGATATCCAGTCGCTCGCCAACGACCTCCAGCTGCTTGATCGCGGCAGGACGGTAGACGTCACACGCCACAAGCAACGGGTTTTTGCCCTGCTTTTTATACATTCCCGCAAGCTTGCCTGCGTGAGTGGTCTTACCTGCGCCCTGCAAGCCCACCATCATCACGACCGTGGGCGGCTTGGGTGCAATGGTCAGCTTTGCCTGCGAGGTGCCCATCAGCCTGATCAGCTCCTCGTTGACGATCTTGACGATCTGCTGTGCGGGAAGAAGTGACTCCATCACCTCGGCGCCGACCGCACGCTCGGACACCATTTTGATAAAATCGCGAACGACCTTAAAGTTCACATCCGCTTCAAGCAACGCCAGCTTGATCTCGCGCATGCCTGCCTTGACATCCGCCTCGCTGAGCTTGCCCTTATTACGGAAAAATTTAAAGGCGTTATTCAGCTTTTCGGTTAAGCTTTGAAACATGAAATGACCGCCTTTCCTTTATTTTTGATCGGGCAGTACCGCACCCGCCAGCGTGAGCAGCTCCAGCACCGCCGCACGTAAGGAGGCATTATCCCCCGTCAGCTCCAGCACGCGCACGCCTGCCTCCGCGATCTCGCGCTCCTTTTTCAAAAGCGAGAGTCGCTCCTCAAAAAAGCCAAGCTCCTCCTCTGCCTTTTTGATACCGTCACGCACACCCTGCCGTGAAATGCCGACCTCTGCGGCGATCTCGCCGAGCGAGAGATCCTCGTTATAGTAATAATCCAACAATTCACGGTGACGCTCGCTTAACAGCGAACCGTAGCAATCAAGCAACGCCGCCACCCGCAGATCCTTTTCAAACATGCATTCACCGCCCATTTTTGCGTGTAAAGCAAAATCCTTTACAGAGTATACCACAACCCTTTCCTCCTGTCAACCCCTTTTCTCATTTTTATTTGTGATCATTTTGTAAAGTTCCACGCAGTATAAAATTGTAAACTTTTTTCAGCGCGGTCAAATTTGTGCTTGACAAGCTATCAGAACTATGGTAAAATGTTGAATCGATACGGGCAGATCACCGCAAACCGTGCTCGCCCGTCTCCTTACTGCGCATAAATTTTGCTTTGAATGTGCGCGGTCTTATAGTCCATAGGGAGGTGTAAATATGGAAAAGGTTATCAATTCTTACGAAACCCTGTTCATCGTTGACGTCAGCAACGGCGAAGAGGCAGCAAAGGCAACTGTTGCAAAGTTTACCGACATCATTGCCAAGAATGCCGAGATCGTTGAAGTCGCTGATTGGGGCAAGCGCCGTCTTGCATATCTCATCAACGATATGCCCGAGGGTTACTACACGGTCGTAACGTTCAAGTCCGCTCCCGAGTTCCCCGCTGAGCTCGAGCGTCTTTACAACATTGACGAAACCGTGATGCGTTCTTTGGTGATCAAGCTGGAGTACGAGGCTGTTGCTAAGGCAGCTCCCGTTGTCGAAGACACTGCTCCTGCCGCTGAGGAAGCAACCGAAGCCGCAACGGTTACCGAGTAATTTAGGAAACGAAAAGGAGGCGTTTGATATGTCCAGTCTGAATCTCAACAAAGTGGTTCTGTGTGGCAGATTGACCGCAGACCCCGAACTGAAGCAAACGCAAAGCGGCATTGCCGTGGTGACCTTCACCCTTGCCGTCAACCGCAGATTCCAATCCAGAACCAATGATGCCGCCCAGGGCGCTCAGGCTGATTTTATCAGCGTGGTTGCTTGGCGTCAGACTGCGGAGTTCATTTCCAAATACTTCAAGAAAGGCTCGGCCCTTTGTGTCACCGGCTCGATCCAGACCAGAACCTGGCAGGATCAGCAGGGCAACAAGCGCTATGCCACCGAGGTGGTCGTTGACGAAGCAATGTTCGTCGACAGCCGCAACGATTCGCCCGCACAGGGCTCCTATACGCCCGACGCGTATGGCTCTGCTCCTTCCTTCTCCAGTCCCGCGGCTGCTGCCCCGAACTTTGAGGAGCTGAAGGCAGATGACGATCTGCCCTTCTGACAGATCACACATTATTTTATAGGAGGATTAACGTCATTATGGATAGAACCGAAAACACGGCGCGTCCCGCACGCCCTATGAACCGCAAGAGAAAAAAGGTTTGCATTTTCTGCGCGGACAAGGTAGATTTCATTGATTACAAGGACACCGCCAAGCTTCGCAAGTTCATCAGCGAGCGCGGCAAGATCCTGCCCCGCAGAATCTCCGGCGCATGCGCTAAGCATCAGCGCGAGCTGAACACTGCCATCAAGCGTTCCCGTCAGGTCGCTCTGCTTCCTTACGTGACCGATTGAGTATTGCAAAAACCGACGGATCTCCGATCCGTCGGTTTTTGCATGAGCATCTATGGAGGAGTACTCACAACAGCACACAAATGCCAAAGACCGACGGAGGAATATTTCCTCTGTCGGTCTTTACGCTTTCTTATTGCGGATCTGTCAAAAGGGCTTTTTTCCTTCGAAAAAGGAAAAGCTCCAGCAAGGGCAAGGAAAGCACCGCACCGATAAGCACATATACGAGGCTGTTTCCGATATAGGAATAAAGCGTGCGTGCGTCATTCAGATATACCGTGCCCATCGCCATGCCCTCCACCAGCGCGCCCTGCTCTTCATAGGGCCGTCCATTCGGTGAAATGAGCGCTGAGATACCCGTATCGGCGGCGCGCACGATCCATCTGCCGCTTTCGACGGCACGCAGGCGCGCCTGGCTCTCATGCATATAGACCGCGGCGGAATCGGTGAACCAGGAGTCATTGGTGGGAAGAAGGATCAGCTCTGCGCCGTCCCGTACACCGGAAAGCGTCAGGCTCTCATAGATCGAATCAAAGCAAATGAGTGTGCCGATACTGCCCTTCTCATGCTCAAACAGCGCACTGTCGGTTCCCGGTGTCAGATCGTCGGTCAGCATACCAAGCTCGGCGAGCATGGGAAGCACCGCCTCCACCAGAGGACGCCACGGCACATATTCTCCAAACGGCACAAGATGCCGCTTAGCGTATACATTCTCATTGATCGTGCCGTCGGGACGCACCTCAAAAACGGCATTGTACTCCCTGCCCTCGGCATCACGCGAGAAGGCACCGAAATAGACCGTGATCTCATAACGACTTGCAAGCTCGCTCACAAAGGTGGCAAGTGCACTGCCCTCCCTTACGGTTTCCGGCACAAAGGTTTCGGGAAAGAGAACGATCTCCGCGCCTGCCTGTGCCGCCTCCTTGGTATAGCGCGCATAGATCTCATAGGTCCTCATACGACTGTCAAGCGTCCATTTGAGATCCGAGCCGACGTTTCCCTGCACAGCGGCAACCTTGACGGGGGTCCCCGCCTGCTCGTCGGTAGCGAGATACACCGCCATGCCGCAAAGCGCATTCAGTAAAAAGACGGACGCCGCAAGGATCAGTGAGAGGCGCACGCGCGGACGTGAAAGGATGGCAAGCGCAAGATAACCCGACACCAGCAGAATACAAAGGGTGATCGCATAGGAGCCAAAAAGCGAGGCACTGCCCGAGAGAAAGCCGTAATCGATCTGCGAAAGAGAGAGTCTTCCCCACGGTACCCCTGCAAAGGTCAGAGTCTGGCTCCACTCGGAAACCGTCCACTGTGCCGCAAACAGCAAGGGCACAAGCATGGGGCGCTCCCCGATCAAGCGGGTGCGGCAAAGCGCACCGAAGAGTGGGAGCACCAGTGCGGAAAAGACCGTCTGCAGCAGTGAAAGCCCCAGCCAGCAGATCGCCACCACCGGCACTGCCTCCGCCTTGCTGATGCCCATAAACTCCAGCGGATAAAGGGCAAGAAACCAATGGTAGAGCGTGAGATAAAACGAGAAAAAGAAGACGAAGCCCGCAAGATACAGGCGACGAAGGCGAAAGCTCCGATCTCCTGCCGCCCTGAAGAAAAAGAGCATGGCGGGCACGGGTGCGAGCCAACACAGAAATCCGACGGCGGAAAAGGCAACGCCGACACCCATCAGGACGCCCGAGAAGGGCAACAAAAGCCACATTTTTTTCGGCATTCTCTCCCCTCCCTTCTCCAAGCGATCGCACACCGAGTTACGAAAAATCCTTTAAAAACCACACATCCTCATACGGGATGGAAAATTCTTTCCCGGTAAGGTAGCCGAGAATGTTGTCACGGTCCACAAAATCAAAGCGCAGACGGTAAGCATAAAGCGCCTGATGCTTATAGCCGCGCATGCGCTCGGCACGGTTCTGACCGTATTTGCCGTCGCCGAGCAGCGGATGCCCGATGTGCGAGAGATGGGCGCGGATCTGGTGGGTTCTGCCCGTTACCAGCTCGACCTCAAGGAGCGCACTTTCCCCTCTCTCACGCAGCACGCGATATTTGGTGATGATATGCTTGCTGCCCGCAAGCCTTGTATCCGACACGCGCACAAGATTGGCGGCACTGTCCTTTAACAAATAGCCCGTCAGCGTATCCTCCTTTTTCCGAGGAACGCCGTGCACGGCACAGAGATAAAGCTTCGAGAGCTCGTTTTGCTTGATCTTCTCATTCATCACACGCAGCGCCTCAGCATTCTTGGCGGCGACCACGATGCCTCCCGTGTTGCGGTCGATGCGGTTGCAAAGCGCGGGCGCGAAGGACTGCTCCAGCGCGGGATCATATTCTCCCTTTTGGTGAAGGTACGCCTTGACATGAAGGATCAGGGTGTTCTCTCCCCCCTCGGTATCCTCGTGCACCAGCACGCCGGGGCGCTTATTAAGAAGCATGATGTTCTCGTCCTCATAGATGATCGAGAGCTTGGGCTTGATCGCGGCAAGCGCGCTCATATCCTTCTCGGGAAGATCAAAAAATTC
The DNA here is from genome assembly GCA_015063625.1 of Oscillospiraceae bacterium. Classification (GTDB taxonomy): domain Bacteria; phylum Bacillota; class Clostridia; order Oscillospirales; family CAG-272; genus Firm-07. The sequence continues at coordinate 100,212 of SVTT01000004.1, read as the reverse complement.
ATCCTTGATAAACAGCTGGATCTCGTCACCCTCCGAAAGGATCTGATGCTCCTTCGCGCGGGCACGGTTGACCTTGATCTTTTTGGTGCGAATGCTTTTGTATAAAAAAGAAAGCGGCATGCCCTTGATCGCCTTGGTCAGAAATTTGTCAAGACGCTGACCCGCATCGTTTTTCCCGATCTTCAGTATGCGCATGACAAGCTCCCTCCCGCGACGGCACTGTCGCCCTCAAATCTTTCTTAAATATTATACTCTATTTCGCACTTCTTTTCAAGTGCTATCGAAAAATGCGCAAAATTTTTGAGAATGGTTGACCCATTCCTCCAAACATGGTAAAATAAAAGAGATATCAGGAAAGGGGCGGTAACGATGACAGAGCGCAAGCGGATCGCCATCCTCACCCAGGGATGCAAGGTCAACCAATACGAAAGCGAAGCCATTGCACAGGCGTTACAGGAAGGGGGCTATATCACCTCCCTTACCGCCGACGGCGACGCCGATGCCTTTATCGTAAACACCTGCACGGTCACTGCGGAATCCGACCGAAAGGCAAAGCAGCTGATTCGCCGTCTGCACGCCAAGGACCCCACAGCACCCATTCTTGTCACGGGCTGCTTCGCGCAATCCCACCCCGACGAGGCTGCCGCCATTAAGGGCGTGGATCATGTATGCGGTAATGAGAAAAAGCTGGATACGGTAGCGGCAGTCAAGCAATTGCTTGCAGACGGCAAGCCCGCAGTGCCCGTCATCTCGGTAGGAGATGTCAACACCGCCCCCTTTGAGCCGATGTGCATCAAGCGCTTTGACCGCACGCGCGCCTACGTCAAGATCGAGGACGGGTGTGAGAACCGATGCAGCTACTGTGCCATTCCCGCCGCACGCGGCAGGGTTCGCTCCAAAGGTGCCGACGACGTGGTGCGCGAGGTACGTGGACTTGTGGAAAACGGATGCCGCGAGGTCGTGCTGACCGGTATTGAAACCGCCTCCTGGGGGCGCGATCTTGACCGCGCCGATCTTGCCGAGCTGCTGGAGCGTGTGGATGCCATCGAGGGCATCGGCAGGATCCGTCTGGGATCGCTTGACCCCTCTCTCATGCGCCCCGCATTCGTGGAGCGGATTGCCCGTCTTTCTCACCTTGCACCCCATTTCCATCTATCGGTGCAAAGCGGCTCCTCCCACGTACTCGCCGCCATGCGCCGAAAATACAACCGCGATATGGCGCTGGCAGGTGTGGAGCGTCTGCGCGCGGCATTCCCCTGCCTTGAGCTGACCGCCGATTTTATCGTGGGCTTCCCCGGAGAAAGCGAGCAGGATTTTGCAGACACGCTGGACCTTGTCAGACGCGCCGAATTTTTGCAGATCCACGTTTTTGCCTACTCCCGCCGCGCGGGAACGGTTGCGGCAGATCTGCCTGATCAGATACCCGAGGCAGTCAAGCGCGAGCGCTCCGCCGCCTTGATCGCTGCGGGCAGAGAAAGCCGTCGACACCGCTTGCAAAGGGCACTGGAGCACCCCCTCCAAACCGTATTGTTTGAAAGCTTTGAGCACGGTATGGCAAAGGGACATACCGACAGCTTCTTAGAGGTTTCCGCCCCCACACAGGTCCCTTTGCACGGCGCACTTTTGCCCGTCCGACTGACAGGGCTTGAGAGCGACATGCTGCTTGCCGAGATCAGGAGGTCATGATGGATCAGAACCGTTTTACCCCGGAATTTTGCAGTACCGCCGTCGCCCACTTTGCCAAGATGACCCCCGAGGGACTGCACACGCTCGCGCAAGAGCTTGGACTCCGCCTCACCGCGGCAGGGCTTTCCTACTGTCAGCGTTATTTTTCCGAGGAGGAAAAGCGAGCACCTCTGGTCGGCGAGCTGCGCTTTCTCGACGCATACGCCGCACGGTATCGCCGCTCTCCCGAAACGCTTGAGGTAAAAGAGCTCAGCTTCCAACGTGAAGAGGATGCGCGCGTGTTTGCCGACATCCTGCGCATGCAAGGAGAGCTGCAGCCCGTCACCGAAACGGGTGAAGCCAAGCCCCCTCTGCTCCCCGAGCTTTTGGCAGCCTGCGGCAGCTATCTTTGCCGAGGCGGCAGAGCACCCGAAACACCAATCGAGGTCGCGCCGCGTGCCATGATCGCCGCACATCTGAAGCAAAAAGCCGCCCCCGACCTCTTCCTTGACGCAGAGGATCTCACCGCTGTGCCGAGCACAGCGTCTGCCACCCGCACCGCACTTGACGGCATGATGCTGTTAACGCTGGTCGAAACGCAAGAGGGCTCTCTGGTGCCCGATGCGGCAAGATTGTTTTCCGAATTTTCGGCTTATGGGCTCTTACCCCTTGTCAAAACCGACAAGGAGGGGCTATTGCCTCATCTGGTGTCGCTTTCCTGCGGTGCGGAGCTCGACCTTGCCTATCTGCGTGATGCCGACCCCACCGAAGGGGTGATCGCAGCTCTCACAGCAGGAAAACATGTTTTGCTCTTCGCTGCACCCGAGCGCGCACTCGGTACGCTGTTTGCCTCAGGCGCACCCATTGCCCTGGTGGGCAGAGCACTCTCCCCGCACCGACTTGTGATCCGCCGCGGTATGCAGCGGCTTCTCTCGCTTTCTCTTGATTTTTTGAAGAGCTGGCGTCAGCCACACAGCGCACCTGCCACCGTACACCCCCCTCTTTCAAGCCAAGCGGTGCTTCGCACAGCAGAAAACGGATCCGCTTTCCTTGGCGAGGTCCGTGCCGAGGGTTCGCCGCAGGAGGCTCTTTCCGACCTGCTCTGTGCCGCCCTCTCGGCGGGTGCAGATATGCGCACGGCAACGCTTTCCATGATCTGGGAATGCCCCGAATCACTGGGCGATACAGCGCTGCTTGAGGGTATCATACCCCTTTTGATCGGCGTCCACCGCATATGTGCCGAGCTGGCGCTGCCCTCTATGCCGCCCCGACTGATCTCCTCGGGCAAGGACACCCACGCCCTGCGTATTCTGCTTGCAGCAAGCAAGTGCCACACGCCGACCGCGTGTGACAAGCTGAAGGCTGCGCTGAAGGCGCATGATTTCGGCACGGCAAGGAAGGTGCTCTATCAGGGGAACGCGCACTGACTGCCATTGGTCGCGTCAGGCAGGAATTTATGAAAAGTTATAAAAATTTGCGAAAAGCTATTGCATTTTCATTTTTTGTGTGTTATAATAGTGGTCGCTGTTAAAAATAAAATGTTTATAAGACCAGCACCGCAAGGTGCGACAGGAGGTGTCAATCATGGCAAAGTGCAGTGTTTGCGGCAAGGGTGTTGTGTTCGGTCAGAACGTTTCCCACTCCAACCGTAAGACCAACCGTTCTTGGAAGCCCAATATCCGTAAGGTGAAGGCGATCGTTGACGGGACCCCCACCACCGTGGCGGTTTGCTCCCGTTGCCTGCGCTCGGGCAAAGTCACCCGCGCTTGAGTTCGGTGATAGAAAAACGCGTTGCGATATCGCAACGCGTTTTTCTTTTTTATTCGGTTCGGTTCATGATCGCCTCAATGGCAGAAAGCAGCGCGCCGCGAAAGCCCGCACGCTCCAGCGCCTCGACACCGCGAATGGTGGAGCCACCCGGAGAGCACACCGCATCCTTGAGCACGCCGGGGTGCTCCCCTGTTTTCTGTTGCAGAAAGGCACTGCCCGCAATCATTTGCGAGGTCAGGAGCAGGGCGTTTGCGCGCGTCAGACCGTAGCGAACACCCGCATCGGCAAGTGCCTCGATCATCAGATCGACAAAGGCAGGACCGCACCCCGCAATGGCGCCGCCGATCCCCATCTGCGGCGAGGGAAGCGTGACGACCGCACCAAGCGCGGAAAACAGTGCCATCAGCTCGGCAAGCTCCCCTGCCCGAAGTGAGGTCGTTTCCTCAAAGAGAAAGACGCCCTGCCCTACCGCGGCAGGCGTATTGGGCATCACAAATTGCACGCGCACGTCCTCGGGAAGAGCCTCGCGGTAACGGGCGTGATCCCAACCGAGCGCGACCGATAAAAGCGCCTTCCCACGCAACAGCTCCCCTACCTCGAGCAGCAATGACGGCACGGTCTGCGGCTTGCAGGCAATGATGACCGTATCGGCACGCCCGATCGCCTCGGCTGCATCGGATGCCGTGAGCACGCCAAGCTCTTCCGCCCGTTTCTTCAGCTTATCGGCATGGGGCGCATATGCCGTGATGTCGGTGGCATTCACCCCTCCCAAGGCAATAAAGCCCCTCGCCAGCGCGCTTCCCATGTTTCCAAAGCCGAGAAATGCAAATTTCATGAAGATCACCTCTTAAAATCAGATCTCCTTCATTATAGCGCGTGCGAATGAAATTGTCAAGCAAAAGACGGTGATGCCTGCACCTTGCCCTTTCGTGCACCTTGCGCTTTATTGGATCGGGCAGAAAATTCACACAAACAAAAAGGGATGAAATCTCATCCCTTCTCATTGCGCTTCCTTGATGCGCTCGGTGATATATTCCTCCATCTTTTCCTCTGAAAGTCCGAGCACATGCGCGCACTCGCTGTAAAGAAGGTGCTTGGCAAGCCTTCCGTATTCAAGATCGGTGACGGGAAAATGCTTGCGTGCCGCCGAAAGCTCCTCGCGGCGTCGGTGCACGGTCTTGATGACCTGCACATACCCCTCGGGCTTCAGCTCTCCGATCACCGAACGGTAGATCTCACGGCGCTGCTTCTCGATCGGCACCGAGAGCAGCTCAATACGCGGCATCTCGCTGATCAGCGCGTCGATCTCATCTCTGGTCATCAGGCGACGCATCGGAACGTGCTCGTTATTCACGGGCGTGAGAATGGTCGAGCTCATCGGATTGTTGACGGGGACCAGCAAATAAAAGGTGCGGGTATCGCTTTTGTCGTACGGCGAAGGTCCAATGCTTTCCACGCGACAGATCCCGTTGATCCCATAAACAATGTGTTCACCCACTTGAAACATAAGCCCTCGCCTCCCTCTTTCAATGTCACCCTTATATCTATATTTTACCATAACGGCATTTTTTATTCAAGTGGCAAATTCAATAAAAAGGTCACGGGTATCTTTCGGCAAACTGTCCAAAAAAGGGTCGGATGCGTTTGCATCCGACCCTTTTTGATCATTCCTCGTAGCCATTCGGGTTTTTGGATTGCCAGTTCCAGGAGTCACGAACCATGTCTTCGAGCGTATGCTCTGCCTCCCAGCCAAGCTCCGCCTTCGCCTTGGCGGGATCCGCATAGCAGGTGGCGATATCGCCGGGACGGCGATCGGTGATACGGTACGCCACGGGCACACCGTTGACACGGCTGAAGGTCTTGACCATATCGAGCACGCTGTAGCCGGTGCCCGTGCCGAGATTGAAGACTGCCGCGCCCTTTTCCCGATAGTTAAGTGCCGCGACGTGACCGCGCGCAAGATCGACCACATGGATATAGTCACGAACACCCGTGCCGTCATGCGTGGGATAATCGCTGCCGAACACCGAAAGCTCCTTGAGCTTGCCGACGGCGACCTGCGTGATATAGGGCATCAGATTGTTGGGAATGCCGTTCGGCATCTCACCGATCATGCCGCTTTTATGTGCGCCAACGGGGTTAAAATAACGAAGCAGAATGACCTGCATGTCGCTGTCCGAAACACAGTAATCGCGCAGGATCTGCTCGATCATATATTTGGTCCAGCCGTAAGGATTGGAGCAATGTCCCGTGGGGCTGTCCTCAGTAATGGGACACTTATCGGGCGTGCCGTACACCGTAGCAGACGAGCTGAAGATCAGCTTTTTCACGCCCGCCTTCTTCATGGATCGAAGCAAGGAAAGCGTGGAATCAATGTTGTTGGCATAGTATTCAAGCGGCTTGCGAACCGACTCACCCACTGCCTTGTAGCCCGCGAAATGTACGACTGCATCCACCTGCTCAGCAGCGAAAATGCGATCCATTGCCGCCTCGTCGGCAACATCTGCCTCATAAAGCGGAACCCTTTTGCCGATGATCTTTTCTACACGCTCCACCGATTTCGGAGAGCTGTTGAAAAAATTATCGACCACGACCACATCATGCCCTGCCTCATGCATCTCCACAATGGTATGGCTGCCGATATATCCGGCACCACCCGTCAACAATACTTTCATGATAACCTCTTTCTGCGGCTCTGCCGCCCTCGGAATATTTTTCTTTTCAAGTATACTTGCTTTTTGGCGCGGTGTCAATGTTTTTTTGAAGCACACACACCTTTCGGTCGTGAGCGTGCCGTACGACCATCAGTAACGGAGAGTAATCTTTCCCCAACACCCGTAAAGTCTGCGATCGGCACGGCATCATTCTTCACATTCTCCTCAATAGCTCAAAGCGTTTCCCTCTTCGTCCACCAAAACCCTGATATCCTTTGGTAAGGGATCGGGCAGATCCACGCCAAGTACCCCTGCGACCTGCAGATTAACGTATTTCTGATAGCCCGTCAGCCTTTCGTCGGGAATGTCGGGAGGCGCTGCGCCGCCCAAAAGTCGGATCACGATCTCCGCGACCTGCTTGCCGAGCACCTCATAATCCACACCGACGGCGGCTAGCGCCCCCTCACTCACCATCGAGTCCGCACTGCCGAACAGCGGAAGCGACAGTGCTTGCGCAGCGGCAGCGTAATCCTCCATGGCAACGGCAATGGCATTATCGGTCGGTACGTAGATCGCCTGTGCCCCCGCATCACGCAGGGCGGCAATGGCATCAGCGGGAGACTCCTCCGCAGTGACCGGCTCGGGGATCAGCTCGATATCCTCGTCGTCGCAATCCCTTTCAAAAATCGTCAGCATCAAAGCCGAATTAAGCTCTCCCTCGGTATAGAGAAAGCCCAGCTTTTCGATCTCGGGGAAAAAGGTCTTGATGAGCGACAGAGTTGACTTGGGAGAGATCGTATCCCCCACACCCGTAAAATTGGTACAGTCGTTGCCAAGCAGACCGAGTGCCGCAGGATCGTTCACTGCGGCGTACACCACAGGAACGCCGCTGCCACCGAACACGTCCTTGGCAGCAGCCGATGCTTTTGTTCCGATGGGAATGACCACGTTGACGCCACCGTTGCGATAATTGTTCAGAAGATCGGACAGCACGCCGTCATCGCGCTCGGCATTACCGAAGATCAGCTCTACCCGATCGGCAGCACGCGCCTCGATCTCGCCTTGGATGGTATTTTTGATCTGCTCGATCGAGCTGTGGGAGGAATATTGCAAAATGGCGATCTTCACCCGTTGCTCCTTATGGCACGAGGCAAAAAAGGAGATTGTACCGAGCGCAAGAAAAGCTGCCAACAGCAAGCATATCCATCGTTTCATCGCTATATCCCCCCTTCTTCTTATATAGTATATCAAAAAAAGCATGCCCCGTCAAGTCTGTTTGACAAGGATATAAAAGGGAGTCCCCAAGTTATTGAAGCGTTAGACAGAGCCGGAACCCACAAAATAAAAAAGAGAAAACCGCAGACCCCGGATTTCCTCAATAAGCTGTTTTTAACGGCAGGGGCACTCTTTCGTTGTGCCCCTGCCGTTTTTCGTTAAGATGACAGCACTCTGATACAGATCAGAGCACCTTGGCAAGAAAGCCTTGCAGACGCTCGGTCTTGGGAGCTCCGAAAACCTCCTCGGGACTTCCCTGCTCGGCGATCACGCCGCCGTCCATGAAGAGAACACGATCAGCAACCTCGCGGGCAAAGCCCATCTCGTGTGTCACGATGACCATGGTCATGCCCTCCTGTGCCAGCTGCTTGATCAGATCCAGCACCTCGCCGACCATTTCGGGGTCAAGCGCGGAGGTGGGCTCGTCAAACAGCATGACCCTGGGGTTCATGGCAAGGGCGCGCACGATGGCGATTCTCTGCTTCTGACCACCCGAAAGCGTAGCGGGATACACGTTTGCCTTTTCGGAAAGTCCAATGCGGGAAAGCAGCTCCTCAGCACGGGCACGTGCGTTTTTCACGATCTCCTCCTTGGTGGTCGTGATCGCCCTCTTTTCCTGCTTCTCATGGCGGAAAAGATTGGTCAGGGGCAGCCAGAAATTATGCACCTTATCGCGGCGCAGATTGCGCTTTCCGACATACACGGGCGCCATCATGATGTTTTGCAAAACCGTTTTGTTGTTGAAAAGATTGAACTGCTGGAACACCATGCCGATGCGCTCGCGATGGGTATTGATATTGACCTTAGGATCGGCAATATCGACCCCCTCAAAGAAGATCGAGCCCTCGCTCGGATCCTCCATGCAGTTGAGGCAACGCAGGAAGGTGGACTTGCCGCTGCCCGAGGGTCCGATAATGGCAACCTTTTCTCCCTCCTTGATGACCTCGTCAATGGCATTGAGCACCAAAAGCTTTCCGTAACGCTTGGTCAGCCCCTCGGTCCTGATCATCACATGGTCGGAAGTGACGACCGTCTGTTTTTCAGTGTCTTTCATTTTTCGCCAACTTCCTTTCCATCAATTTCACCAGCGAGGCAATAACTGCCACGATGACGATATAAAGCGCCGCCATGACCAGATACGGGATCATATACTCGTAGGTATTGGCACCCTGGTCCTGGAACGCCTTGGTGATATCCACTGCGCCGACATAGCCGACGACGGCAGTTTCCTTGATCAGCGTGATGAATTCGTTACCCATGGTGGGCAGGATATTCTTGATCGCTTGAGGCACGACCACCTTGAGCATCGACACCGAGAAGGGCATGCCCACGGCGCGCGCCGCCTCCAGCTGACCCGGATCGACCGAATTGATGCCACCGCGCATGATCTCCGAAATATAGGCACCGCTGTTAAGCCCGAAGATCAGCACGCAGGAAGCCACGGGATTCAGACGAACACCCAAGAGGGGCAACAGAATGTAATAGCCGACCAGCAGCTGCACCACGATGGGGGTGCCGCGGAAGAACGCCACATAGACCGTGCAGGCATTTTGTGCGTAACGCGTCAGCTTTTTATAGGGCGGGATCACACGCACCACGGCAATGACCGTGCCGATCACGATACCGATGGCAATGCCGAGCACCGCGATCAGCGCAGTGTTCTTCATGCCCGTCAGCAGGATCCTATACCCTCTGTCCTTGAAAAAATAGGTGGAAAAGAAGGTCCACTTTTTGGCGAAGCTGAAGCGCTCGTAGACCGTATATGCACCCCACGCAAGAAGCCCCGCGACCGCGGCAAGCGCAAGGATATCCATCCAATGCTTTTTAAAAAACTGTTTCATGTCCCGTTTCCTTATTCAAATTAAAAAGGCCGAATGCCGTTATACCGAGAAACAGAGGGAGGCAATTCCTCCCTCTGTTTCTTATAGCGCCATCAGTTTGCGGCGTTGGTCTTAGCGACGATCGCCTTTGCGGGACCCTCGTCAATGACAACGTACTTGCAGTTGCCGTTAAGGATCTCCTGCACGGCAAGCGCACCGTTGTTGTAGCCAACGGTCGTGAAGCCGAAGCCGTCAAAGCCCCAATCGGCGTCGCCCTCACAGTAGAGCTTACCGGTGGTGCCGTTCTGCACGCCAACCTTGACATCGGTGCCGAAGCCCTTGAGGATCGCTTCAACGTCCTCTGCAGTCTGGCAGGCATCAAAGGTGGTGTCGTCGGCAGCGGCGATCAGCATCTGCGATGCGCTGTAGTAGGTGGTGGAGAAGTCAAGGATCTCCTTGCGCTCATCGCTGACAGTCAGACCTGCGGCAGCAACGTCGCAGATGCCGCCCTGCACGGTGACCTCACCGTTCTCACCCTCGTAGGTACCGCCCTGTGCGGAAACCGCAAGGCAAACGGCATCAAACTCCATGTTGTAGATGTAGAGCTCCTTGCCCAGCTTCTGTGCGAAGAGTGCCATGATCTCCATATCGACACCGTAGTAGTTCTCGCCCGACTTGTACTCAAAGGGCTCGAATGCGGCGTTGGTAGCAACGATCAGCTGAGTGCCGTCGTTCTTCATGGTAGCGGCGGAGGTCACTGCGGTGGGCGTGCCATCGCCGAAATACTTGTCGACGATCTCATCAAACTTGCCGTTCTGCTTGATCTCTGCCATAAAATCGTTCAGCTGCTGAAGCAGGGTGGCATTGCCCTTCTGGACGGCAAATGCATAGTCCTCCTCGGTCAGCTTGATCTCGACGACCTTAACGGCGTCACCGGTCTTGCCGCAAGCAGAAAGTGCCGCAACCGAGGTCACGACCATCAGAAGCGCAAGAGCCAAAGACAAAAGCTTTTTCATGATTGTTTCCCTTTCAAAATGATAAAAAGTTGACGGTCCTTCGACCATGCACAAATTATAGCGCATAAATATGCAGTTGTCAAGCGCTTTTTTCTTTTTTGGCAAACTGAACATATTTTCCGCTTCGGCGCAGGGCGCGCTTGTGTGTTTTCCCTACACCGAAAAAGTCACATCTTAAATATTATAACGCGTACACATCGCAAAGGTTCCGCACGCCTCCCCGAAAAGAAAACTCCGACGCCTGTTCCGCGCCATGTGGGCGGCTGCAGCGTCGGAGTGTTTTCTCCGTTTAAATATTCATTCGGAACACAAGGCCGCCACCTCGGCGGCAACATGCTCGGGCGCGCGGTCGGCATGGACGGTGACGTCGCAAAGCTCCTCGTTGCGATACTCATCGTCAAGCGAGAGAATGCGACAGGTCTTGTCGTCGGGGGCAAGATCTCTTGCCACGATATCCCTGATGACGACATAGCGACGACGGCGCAGGAACACCAGCAAAGCCCGTTGACGGTATCGGTTTTTCAGGGTCAGAGCACCGCAGATATCAATGGGCAGAACGGCGATCCCCCCTGCATCGGCAACCGAATCGAGATCGGCGGCGGCGGTGCCGAAGTAATGTCCGCTGTAAACCGTGGTTTCAAGAAATTTTCCTGCCTCGCGCTCGGCAATAAATTCAGCCTCGGAAAGAAAGCGATAGTCAAGATCGCCCTCCCCCTCGCGTCGGGGGCGCGTGGTAGCGGTAACCGCCTTTTTCATGCCGTATTTCGCAGAAAGCAGTCTTGCCACCTCGTTTTTTCCGCTGCCCGTTGGTCCCACCAGGCAGATCACACCGCCCCCTGCGAGAGAGGGCTTTTCGGCAACATACGCCTCGCGGATCATCTCCACCAGATGCAGGAAGTCATCAAAGGAATTGACAGACAGCAATCCCGACAGGTGCGTATTCCAGGGCTTACGGAAGAGCACGGGATAGGTTGCGGGAGTATGCTCGATGTTATGAGCACCGTCATCAAGCAGAATATCAAGGCTGACCATATCCTTTCTCGTTCCGATCAGAATGTGTTCAGCGGGCACCTCGGGGAAATCGGCACGCAGACGAAGCGCACGCGCCGACATACAGGCGGGGGGCACAGCGGTAACAAAAAACACATCGGCAACCGCACAAAGGCGTCTGACGAAGTCCTTTGCTCCCTCGAGCACGGGCTGCTCCCTCACAAAATCGGGATCGCCGAAATATTTCAAGCGCCCGTCGACGCGACTCTGTCCCTCTCCCCACCCACGGATATCATAAATAGAAAGTGGAGGATCGATGCTCTCCTCACGGTTCAGACGTGCGAGTGCGTAGGCGTTGCAATCATATAAAATATCATCAACATCAAGTCCAATGCGAAGTCTGTATTTTTTCATTGTAATCTCCTTTGGCAGCCGAAGCGGGGTCAAAAACAGTATAGCACAAATCGGGAAGGAACGCAACCGATCTCACCCTCTCCAAAAAAACTTTTTTCGCAGGCAAAAAAGTTCAAAAAAGGTATTGACAAACGCCAACCGCTATGATATAATAACTGGGCGTTCAAAAATGGCGGGGTAGCTCAGCTGGCTAGAGCAACCGGTTCATACCCGGTAGGTCATGGGTTCAAGTCCAATCCCCGCTACCAGGCCCGTTGGTCAAGCGGTTAAGACACCGCCCTTTCACGGCGGTAACATGGGTTCGATTCCCGTACGGGTCACCAAAACGAAAGACCGCCTCCTCGGAGGTGGTCTTTCGTTTTGGTGACCTCTGCCGCAAGCGGCGCAGCGCGAGGGAGGGTGTGCGATAAAGTGTAAAAAGAGAGCCCTTTCCCTCGCGCATGGGTTCGCATCCCCCGCCCGAAGATCGGCAAGCTCGCTTGGCAGGCGAAGGGCGAGGGTATATTCGCGCTTTGCGCGAAATTCCCGTACTTTTTATCTGCAAGTGTGTTTCGCGGAAGCGAACCCTGCAAGGTGCCGCTGAACTAAGGCAGCTGAAGCCAAAAAGAGCACCTTGCCGTTTGGCGCGAAGCGACAAATCAGTCGATCTCCCGTACGGGTCACCAACGGAAGAAGCAGGCACTCACCGATCGGTGGGTGCCTGTTGCTTTCGTGGGGAAATTCTGATTCTTGCACGCCCGTGGCGCTTTGCCACAGGCGATCCTCGTTTCCCATCAGATCTTGATGATATTGCTCCACGCTCTGCCGCCGTTGCGATCGGTCACACAAGCGCGGATATAGCGCTCCTCGGGCAGCGCATCAAACTCGGCATGAGTCAGCTCCTCTCCCACCACGACGCGGCCGCTCGACCACACAGAATTGGAAAAGAACACCACCTCACAGGCGGGAGAGCAATCAACGATAAAGCGATTTCCCTCTCTTGACAGGTGGATCTCAGGACCCGTGGTGGCATAAAAGCGCTCGGCGAGAATTGCCTCCTTCAGCTTCTCGGGCTCAAGGCTGTCACATTCCACCATCACGGAGGAGGTGACGCCGTCGGCGTCATTTCCCTGCCCGTACCGATGTGCATCGTCGGTAGCAAGCAAGGGATAGAATATCCCATCAGTGGCAAGCATGTCCACGACCAGCGAGGAATCGCCACGGCGGTTCATGCCGCGCTCCGAGCCTGCATTGAAGATCTCGGTGGCGTCCACGCCGCGAAGTCCCTTGATCATCTCGGGCGTATTCAGCGACCACGCAGGGTGTGCCAGCACGGCAATTCCCCCGACGGCATGGATGCCGTCAATGATCTCCTGTGCGGTCATCTCCCTGTCAAGCGAGGGCGCGCGGTCGGCAAACAGGCAAAGGATGTGAAAGATCCCTCCGGCGGCATCGCGATGCCCCACGTGATACTCGGCACCCGCGAGGATCGGCAATCCCTCAATACTGTCGGTCCCGCCGTACACCCAATGGTCGGTCAAGGCGATCGCATCATAGCCCGCCTCACGATAAAGCCTTGCCACCTCCTCGGGCGTTTTTCTGCCGTCCGAGCGCGTGGTATGCTGGTGAAGTGCGAGGCGCAAGCGCTTCTTTCCGAAAAGATCGGTATACATAAGCTCTCCCCCTTAGGTAAAATCTGGGTTATCACTAAAATTATAGTACAATCATCGCACCGTGTCAATCTCTTTTACAGATTCCAAGCCCTTTACTTTTATCGTTTTTCATGGTATAATAGTGACAGAATTCCACATAGGAGATCCCCCATGCCTGCCCTGAAGATCCTACTGTTTTTTCGACGTCACGACAGAATATTTCGCGCCCTGCTCCTTTCCCTGCTCGTCATTGTCATGCTGACCATAACCGTCACCTCGGCATGGCATATTGTCCGCGACGAGGCAGGATCGTTAGAATGCCGCTTCCTTGACGTGGGGCAAGGCGATTCGGTCTTGCTGCGGCACGCGGAAAAGACTGTGCTGGTCGATACGGGTCCCGCCGCGTCGGGCGAGGTGCTGTGCGCAGAGCTTTCAAGGCTGGGCGTTGTGCGCATCGATCTTCTGGTGCTGACCCATGCACACGAGGACCATACGGGCAACGCCCGATTACTGATCGATCGATTGGAGATCGGCTGTCTGATGATCGCGAGTTCGGACACAAGCGAGGCATGCTTTACCTACGCGCTGGATGCAGCAAGCGAGAAGGATATCCCCGTCCGTACCGTCGCGGCAGGCGTGGAGGTGAGGTTCGGCAATCTGATCCTGAACGTATTGGCAGCGGGCGGCAACGGCTTGAACGTGAAGGAAAATCAAAACCTCAGCAGCATTGTGCTGCGCGTTGCCCTTTACGACACCGTATTGCTGCTGACGGGAGATGGCGACGCAGCGCTTGAGGAAAGACTGCTTGAGCAATACGACCGCGAAACGCTTGACTGTGACCTGCTGAAGGTGGCGCATCACGGCTCGAACAATGCAAGCTCAGCACAATTTTTGGAGGCAACCTCCCCCGCGATTGCCGTGATCACCTGCGGAAAGGGAAACTCCTTTGGCTTTCCGCACGATCGCGTCCTTGCGGATCTCGCTTCCTGCGGCGCAACGGTTTATCGCACCGACCTTGAGGGAACGCTTTGCTTCATCATCGATCGCGAGGGAATCCACCTCGAGGAAAGAGGATAACATGATAAAAACTGCACCCATTACGGGGCGTTTTGCCCCTACACCCAGCTCCAGACTTCACCTTGGCAATCTGATGTGCGCCATGGTGGCATGGCTGTCGGTCCGCCAAAAGGGAGGGCGCTTTTTGTTGCGCGTCGAGGACCTTGATGCCGCACGCTGTAAGGACATGGGTGAGAATACGCGGTGGTTGCTCGACGATCTTGCCTGGCTTGGCATCGATCATGACGGCGAGGTGCTCTATCAGTCGTGCCGCGATGAGATCTACTGCCATTATTTTGAGTGCCTGGAGAAGCAAGGGCTGCTCTATCCCTGCTATTGCTCGCGTGCCGAGCTGCACGCCGCCACGGCGCCCCACCTTTCTGACGGCGCCCCCCTATATGACAGGCGTTGTCTTCTCCGCGCCGAGCGCGGAGAAATGCCCCCTGCGGGAAAGCGCCCCGCGTGGCGGGTGCGCGTGCCCGACGAGCAGGTCTTTTTTGAGGATGCCGTTGCGGGGCGATATGAAGAGAATCTCCTGCGGGATTGCTCGGATTTTGTGGTGCGGCGCTCGGATGGGGTGTTTGCCTATCAGCTTGCCGTGGTGGTCGACGATGCACTTTCGGGCGTGAGCGAGGTGGTACGCGGCAACGACCTGCTGTCGAGCACTCCCCGTCAGATATATTTACAACGCATGCTGGGCTTTACTGCACCGCGCTACTGTCATATCCCGCTATTGGTAGATGCCGAAGGAAGAAGGCTCTCCAAGAGGGATGGCGACGGCTGCATGAGCGAGGTGCGCGCGCGTTACCGCGATGCGGCTCCCGTGATCGGTGCGCTGGCGGCTGCTCTTGGCATCATCGAAAAAAGCGAGCCGATCACACTTCGTGAGCTGCTGTCGCTATTTGACATGACACGCCTACCGAGGGATACCGTGCGCCTGCCCGTTGGCTTTTAGGGACAAGAGAGCGGGTCAAGCATGCCCGAAGGTCCTCTATTTTCAGCGCTTTCGACGACCAATTTACAGCGACCTCGCGGCAGGTTTGGATGTGATCAAACCGTGGTAGGGGTCGGCGCCTTCGACGACCCGTTTGTCGGCATCCTCGCAACACGTTCGAATATAATCAAACCGGTAGGAGTCGGCGCCCTCGACGACCCGTCTATAGGCACCGTTCGTTTGTAACCGGCTGTCGTGGGCGCCAGCCTCTGCCACGTATGATATCATTCGAGTTTTGAGAGAGCGACTGTTACCGCGCATGGAAAAGCACCGAGGGAGATCGTTCCCCTTAATTTCTGTGCATCGGTTCTTGAAAACCGAAGCGTATTATGCTATAATGATGGCAATGAGGACCGACTGCCTCGAAGTGCGGAGCAATCTCCTCACCACGCCTTGTGCAGTGACACAGCTGCGGCGTCTTCGCAAACGCAGCTTGGCTTTGCAACACCCATTCCATGAAAGGTGGCTTTGATTTGAAACAAATGAACATCACCGTAATCGGCTGCGGACGCTGGGGCAGCTTCATTGCCAAATATCTTGCCGATATCGGACACCGTATCACACTTTACGGCAGAGCGTCCTCCGCACGCATGAGAGAGCTTTTAGAAACACGGCGCAATTCCCTGATGCAGCTGCCCGATTCGGTCACGCTGACCACCGATCTGAAGGGCGCGCTTCGGGATATCGACCTGCTGGTCATTTCGGTTGGCTCGCAGACGCTTCGCACACTGCTGACCGAGCTGCGCGCGGCAGGCTTTGGCAAGGGCAAGCTGGTGCTCTGCATGAAGGGACTTGAGATCGGAACGGGCAAGCGCCTTTCCGAGATCGTCAGGGAAGAGCTCGGAGAGGGCGTGACCGCTGCCGTATGGCTCGGTCCCGGTCACGTACAGGAATTTTGCGCGGGCATCCCCAACTGCATGGTGATCGACAGCGAGGACGAGGCAACCAAAAACATTCTTGTTGATGCCTTCTCGGGCGAGCTGATCCGCTTCTATTACGGACAGGACATGATCGGCAATGAGATCGGTGCCGCCGCCAAGAACGTGATCGGCATTGCCGCGGGTCTGCTTGATGGGCTTCGCCTTTCGACATTGAAGGGCGCTTTGATGTCGCGCGGCACACGCGAGATCGCACGGCTCATCAAGGCGCTCGGCGGAAATGAGCTTTCCGCCTACGGGCTATGCCATCTCGGCGACTACGAGGCAACCGTGTTTTCCGCCTTTTCGCACAACCGTCAGTTCGGAGAAGCGTTTGCCAAGGGGGAGCAGTTCCCCGATCTTGCCGAGGGCTATTACACCGTCAAGGCGCTGAATCTGCTTTCCCGTCGGTACGGCGTGGAGCTCCCCATCTGCCACACAGTAGAGGACGTGCTCTACAACGGGGCACAGGCACGCGAGGCGGTCTTCCGCTTATTCGAGCGAAGTCTGAAGAACGAATTTTGACCCTCAAGCGAGGCAAACAAAAAAGAACCGAAGGAACGCGTTCCTTCGGTTCTTTTTGCTGCTCACAGCTCGTCGGGAAAGAGCACATGGCGGTACCTCTCAAGACAGACGAGCAGCAGTGTGCCGAGCACGCCGACCGACAGCAGCTCCCCCGCACCCACGCTGACGAACAAAAAGCCGAGCGATTCCTCCACACCCACATAGGCATAACGAATGACAAAGGGAATGATGAGTGTATTGGATAAAATGGGAGGGACGGATGCCAAAAGCCAAAATCGGCGAAGCAGACGTGTGCCGGCCGCACCTAGCAGGGTGGCAAGTGTGCCGAAGATCACATCGGGCAATGCCGCGCCCGTCAGCAGGTTGGCAAGCAGGCATCCGAGTGTGACACCGGGTACTGCTGACGCCGTAAAGCACGGGAGGATGCAAAGCATCTCGGACAGGCGAAGCTGCACAGCCCCCATCCCGGACAACCCGAAAAGGGCGGAAAGCCAGGTCAGCACTACGTAAAGGGCGGCAATCATTGCGGCACGGGTCAGATATCCCACGCCACGGGTCTGTTTTTTTCTCATATTTTTCTCCGTAGTTTTGTTTTTTCACAAGAGGAGGACCCAAGCTTAAAGCATTAAAAGTCCTTGGGTTTTCCCTCTTGCCGGGTGAGGATGGTTTCGAACTCACCAAGCAGGCGCTTTCACATACGTATGACGCCTTTTTTTTCAAGAATGTCAGTCACCTCGGCATACATATAAAGCGAGCCGAGCGAAAGAAGGGGCATACCGCGTTCCCGTGCCGCTTGCACTGCGGCGCAAACAGCCTCCCTGACACTCGCAAAGGGCGTGGCGGGAACACCGACGCTCTCGAACACTGCGGCAAGGTCGGCGGCAGGGAGTGCGCGGGGGTTATCGGGGGTCAGCACGAACGCCTGTGCGGTATGCGGTGCCAGCACGTTCACCATATCGTGATAATCCTTATCTGCCATGACACCGGTCAGGATGAGCACCTTTTTCTCTCCGAAATAGGCGGTGATCCCCTTTGCAGCGGCACGGATGCCCTCGGGATTGTGTGCACCGTCTGAGATGATCAGCGGCTCCTCGCAAAGCTTTTCGAAGCGACCGCGCCAGCGCGTGGCAAGAAGTCCCTCGCGCACCGCCCTCTCATCGATCGCATAACCCACCGTTGCCAGCGCACGCATCAGCGTCAACACCGTTGCAAGGTTCTGAGGCTGGTAGCTGCCGAGCAGAGGAATGGAAACGTCCTGCCATTCACCGTAGCTGACGACCGTGCCGGAAAGATCTGCTTTCGACACCGTTACGGGGGTATCCTCGGCGGCAAGGAAGGGCACGCCGATCTCGGCTGCGCGCGCCTCGATCACGGCACGCGCCGCGGCATCCCTTCCTCCCCACACCACAGGCGCGCCCTTTTTAAGGATCCCCGCCTTTTCGGCTGCGATCTGCTCGACCGTATCGCCAAGATAGGCGGTATGGTCAAGTGCAATTCCCGTGATGACGGTGGCAATGGGATCCTTGATGACATTGGTGGAGTCTAACCTGCCACCCATTCCCGTTTCCAGCACCACGACGTCACATTTCATCCTTTTAAAATAGACAAGTCCGATGGCGGTGATCAGCTCAAACTCGGTGGGCGCATCTGCCATAGAGTCGGCAAAGGGGCGCACTGCGGCGGTTGCCTCGGCGAGCGACCGATCATCGATCGGCGCACCCGATACGCAAATGCGCTCGTTGAAGTGCTTGATATAGGGTGATACGAAAAGCCCCGTGCGATAGCCCGCGCGGCGCAGGATCGACTCGGTCATGGCACACACCGAGCCCTTGCCGTTAGTGCCTGCAACATGGATAAATTTCATCCCGTTCTGGGGGTTGTCGAGCAGATCCAGCAGCTGGGTAATACGCGAAAGCCCCGGGCGGCTTCCCTTCCAGACCACCGAATGAATATAGTCGATCGCCTCCTGATAGGTCATGGCGCCATCTCCTTTCTCTCCTGCAAGAGCGCGAAGGATCCGCCTGATCTGCGTGTTCCGACAAAGGGTGAATACCAAAAAGCCCTCGATCACGGCGATGCCGATATAAAGCGGAATACGGGGCCAGAGCAGCAAAAATGAATAACCGAACCACAGGTGCAATGCGAGCGTTTTGACCAGCATAGAGCCCGCCGCGTGTGCCGAAAGCGAGGCGACAAGCACTCTGATCACGCCGCTTTTCTCAGCGCGGCGGTGCAGCAGCAGACCTGACAGGACACCGACCGTCACACTGCCCAGAGAGATCAGCGGATTGGGTGCCATTCCCGAAAACAGGCAGCTGACAAGATCTGCCGTCAACGCAACCAATGCGCCGCCGAAGGGGCCCCAAACGGCGCCCGCAAGCTGAATGGGCAGATTTTCCACAGTAAAGCGAATGGGTCCGTACCCGAAAATGAGCTTGGCAAGAAAGGCAAGCACCACGCTCATGGCACAGAGCATTGCGGCAAAGCAAAGCCCCTTGACATCGCCGAACACGGCGACTCGGGTCACGCCCGATCTCTTTTTTCTCATCAATCAAAAACCTCCTTTTCCCGAATTTCATCGAAAAAAGGAGGCAGATGCTGCGCTCGGTTTCAAGATGGAAGCGGGATGCAGGATGACAGCCGCGGATCGCTCCTTCGTCCGACCGGCAACTCCCCGTCCCGTCGGCACTTAACGCTGTACCCTTACTCTTCTTTGATGCTCCCATTATACTCAATCCGATCGGCAAAGTCAATACATGTCGACAAATTTCAAAAACTTATCGAAAAAATGCTTGTCAAAGCTTTTTACCTGTGGTATAATCGTCATGGGAGCTTTCTCTCATTTTTTAACTTTAATCCATACGATAGGAGATTGCCATGATCTGTCAAACCGTTACGCTCTCCCCCTATGAAAATGCCACTCTCACCTCCATTTGCATCACCAACACCGCTGAGCTGAAGCAGGCTCCTCGCCGTGCGGTCATCGTCTGTCCCGGCGGCGGCTATCACTTCCTTTCGGACAGAGAGGCAGAGCCCATTGCCACACAGTTCCTTGCAGCAGGCTTTGCCACCTTTATCCTTCGCTACACCGTCGAGGAAGGGGCGAAGGACTACGCCCCCCTTTGTGAGGCGGCTCTCGCCATCCGCTACGTGCGCGAGCATGCCGAGGAATTCAACGTGGATCCCGACTACGTCTTTATCTGCGGCTTCTCGGCAGGCGGTCACCTTGCCGCATCCTCGGGCGTGCTTTGGGATATCCCCGAGGTCCGCGCCGTGCTTGGTGACGCCCCCCGCGGCATCGGCAAGCCCACGGGCATGGTTCTTTCCTACCCCGTGATCACGGCAGGCGAGCTTGCACACAAGGGCTCGATCCACAACCTGTGCGGCACCAAAACGCCGACCGAGGCAGAGGCAGACCGCTTCTCGCTTGAGAAGCACGTGGACGCCACCACCAGCCCCGCCTTTATCTGGCACACCTTTGACGACCAGATCGTGCCCGTGCAAAACAGTCTGATGTTTGCCGAGGCTCTGACCGCTGTGGGAGTGCCGTTTGAGATGCACATTTTCCCCAAGGGACCGCACGGTCTTTCCCTTTGCAACGAGCAAACGGGCATGCTTTCCCCGCACACCGAGTGCTGGATGGAGCTTGCGATCCGCTGGCTGAAGGACTTTACGTAAAATGAATCAAGCCCGTGTGTCTGATCAGACACACGGGCTTGATTTTTTTAGCTCACTCTTCTGTGATCAGACCGTAATCGCCGTCCTTGCGGCAATATACGACGCAGGGCTTCTCGGTTTCGGCATCGCGGAACACAAAGAACTGATGTTCCAGCAGATTCATCTGCAGGATCGCCTCCTCGACCGACATGGGCTTGACGGGAATATATTTGGTGCGAATGCGGAACTCGCCCTCCTCTTCCTCCTCTACGTCGCCCGGCGCCGGTGCAAACGCGCCCGTGCGCAGTCTCTTCTCGAGCCTTGTCTTGTTTTTGCGGATCTGCCTCTCAAGCGACTCAAGCGCCTCATCGATCGCACACTGGAAGGTATCAGCACCCTCTTCACTGCGGAAGATGGTGCCATTATAGTAAATGGTGATCTCAACAAATTGCAGATCGTGACGGCAGCTGTAGCAAACGGTTGCCTCGGCATCGTCGCCAAAGAAGCGCTCAAAGCGCGCCAGCTTCTTCTCGGTCAGCTCCTTCAGGGAGGGGCGCACGGTCATCTGCTTTCCGCTGATGGTAATCTTCATACATGTTCCACCTTTCCGTACCGGGGGAGAGCTTCTCGCTTGGTACATGTATATTATACCATATCGCTTGTGAAAAATAAATAGTTTTTTCAAAAAAAATTTGTTTTTTATGTGAAAAAGATTCAAGACGTCCGTTATAACGACGCAGTCAGATCTTCTTACTTAAAGCATTTCCTCCGTATCCCTTTCGGCAATGTGCTCTCCCGGGTCGGACTGCGGCTTCTCCTCGGCACCGCGGTCCTTGATGCAAAAAAGATCAACACCCTCCTCGCGCTCATAGCTCCGCACCCCAACGGCAAGCACCAGCGTGAGCGTCAGCAAAGCCAGCAAGCCGATCAGCGTGATGTTATAGGAAATATCGATTGCCGTGCCACCGCTGTAACGCAGATAACGGGTACAGACCATGGAAAACAGCTCGGGATAAAGCGCGGTCAGCACCAACGGGCAATGCGACAAAAAAAGCAGCGCCCGATGAGGAAAGACCGCGCGGAACAGAATCCTTGTGCGCCGTTCCTCCTCGCTCCCCCTTGAGGCACGAAGGGCACGGACATAAAGCCACGCGGCATACACGGCAAAGAGGGTTGCCGCCAAGAAGGAGAGGATCGCAAGCACGGCAACGACGGTCAGAGAGATATAAAAGCTCTTCTCTCCCGCCTTGGGTGCATCGGTCAGATAGGCGCGTGCACTCTTGAGCGTATTGCCGCAGAGCCTGAATACCGAGATCCAGACACTGCGCCCGAGTGAGGCGGCACGCACGGTATAAAGGAAGCCGCTGACCAGCACGAAAAGCGAGCAAAGCAGGGGCATCAGATAACGCACTGTCACCAGCGTTCGTTTTTTACCGCCCACAAATGCAGACAGAGGATTTTTTGTCTTCATCACTTCTTTTCGTGCCCCTCTACGAAATACGCCGCCTCCATATCTGCGGTGGCAAGCGCGACGGCAAGCGGAAACTTGGCAAAGGCGGCACCCACGTTGTTGTTGTCCTCGGTGCCCGAGAATCCCATGTGATAGCGGATGGCAAACGCCTCGTCGCGCGTCAGGCGCATAAAGCCCGAAACGATATACACCGACTTTTCGCCGTGACCGTAGGGCAGCTCGTCCTCAATGGTATAATAGGGCACGCTCTTCCAGACGCCGTTTTCCTTGACATTGCGCGTGCTCTCCTTGTAAAAATTGATCTTGCAAAGATCGTGGAAGAGCGCCGCAATGGCGATCGACTCCTCCGAAAAATCAAGGCCATAGACCTCACGGACACGGGGGCGCGCGAGATAGTCACAAAGACAGTCGTATACGTTAAGGCTGTGCTCCAGAAGTCCACCCGGATACGCGCCGTGATAGCGCGTGCTGGCAGGCGCGGTAAAGAAATCACAGTTGTCCGAGCAAAGATAGTCAAGCAGCTTTTCCGATCCCTCACGGTGGATCTTGCTTTTAAAAATCGCGACAAAGCGCTCCTCGTTGGTCATGTTTTCATCATCCTTTTATACGGTAAAATTCTTCGCGCGGGGATTTGCGAGCGAAATTCCAAAAACAATCGCAAAAATTCCATTTTTTTGACGCAATCTTCCGATTTTTGCAGCGCTGCGGTTTATTTTTGCAAAAATTTCCCTTCATGAAGCCCGCCTGAAGCAAAGGAGAGTGCGTTGGTTTTCCCAATCGTTTTTCCCCCATTCAATTATACCATGTTGCCAAGCCCTTGGCAACAGTTTTTTTCGGTGTCAAAAAAAGCTTTTGAAAAAAGGGCAAAAAATGCGTGCGGCAGTGGACAAGCCGTACATTTTATGCTATAATATTAAAATAAGATATTATTGCCGTGGCGCGCCTGACGCGATGAAAGGATCATTATGGAAAAGCTATCCACCCAGCCCTATAAAGGAACACGCGACTTTTACCCCCGCGAAATGAAATTGCGCAACTGGTTTTTTGGCAAGATCAGCGATGCACTGAAAACCGCATGCTTTGAGGAATACGCAGGTCCGATGTTGGAATCTCTCGAGCTCTACGCCGCCAAAAGCGGAGAGGAGCTTGCCAAGGAGCAGACCTACAACTTTACTGACCGTGGCGGCAGGGATCTTGCCATCCGCCCCGAAATGACGCCCACCGTGGCGCGCATGGTTGCAGGCAAGCTCGGCGAGCTGAATTTTCCGCTTCGCTGGTTCTCGATCGCCAACATGTACCGCTACGAGCGCCCGCAGCGCGGCAGACTGCGTGAATTCTGGCAGCTGAACGTGGACATTTTCGGATGTGATACCTTTGAAGCCGATCTTGACGCCATCCGCAGTGCCGTTTCGGTGCTCCGTGCCTTCGGTGCGGACGAAACCATGTTCCGTGTGCACATTAACAACCGCCGCTTCTTCAACGACGTGATCGCCACCATCGCAGGAACCGACGCCGAGACCGGCAAAAGGGTTTCCAAGATCGTGGATCGCAAAAACAAGATCCCGCGCGAGAACTACGTCAAGGACATGAAAGAGCTTGGCATTTCGGACGAGCAGATCGAGCAGATCGACACGCTCTATTCGATGAACGTGAAGGATGCAACGGCAATTTGCCCCAACTCGGTGGGCGCCGCAGAGCTTTCCGCCCTCTTTGATGCACTGGAGAAGACCGGGCTTTCCAAATATTGTGTCTTTGACTTTGGCATCATCCGCGGTCTCGATTACTACACGGGCACGGTCTTTGAGGTCTTTGACGAGGCGCCCGAAAACAACCGCGCCATGTTCGGTGGCGGTCGCTACGACAATCTCGTCGGTCTGTTCGTCAAAAACACCGGCATCTCGGGTGTGGGCTACGGCATGGGCGACGTGACGCTTGAAAACTTCCTCGTAACGCACGACCTCATTCCCGACATCGATGCCGACCGCACCAAGGTGCTGGTGACCCGCTTTGACGATGTTCCGCTGGAGGCATATACCGCGCTGGTCGACGCACTGCAGGACGCAGGCATCCCCGCATCCGTCTTCCTCGGCAACAAGAAATTCGGCAAGCAGATCGACTACGCCGTGAAGGAGGGCTATTCGCATGTTCTCATCATGGGTGGCAGCGAGCACGCCGACGGCACGGTCAAGCTGAAGAACCTTGCCACACGCGAGGAGCTGACCTTAAAAAAAGAGGAGCTTGCCGCACATTTCGGTGCGTAAGCCCCGTCGATCCCATCCACTCGATCCTTGCCCCTGACGGGCAATCGAATCGGGGAGCGATCATCGCCCCCAAAGCATGAAAGGAGCGCGACATGATCTATCTGTTTCTCGCAAACGGCTTTGAGGAAATCGAAGCACTCTGCCCGCTGGATCTTTTGCGGCGTGCAGGTCTTGAGGTCACGACCGTCGGTATCGGAGGAGAGAGCATTTGCGGTGCGCACGGCATCACCGTTGCCGCCGATATTCCCGACACCATGTACGCCGATGCCTCGCCCGATATGATCATTTTACCCGGTGGCATGCCCGGTGCCAGAAATCTGGACGAGAGCTGCACGGTCGATACCGCACTGCGCGTTGCCGCCAAGAAGGGCGTCTTCATTGCCGCCATCTGCGCGGCGCCGATGGTGCTCGGTCGCCGCGGACTCCTCAAGGGAAAGAGAGCGGTCTGCTATCCCGGCTTCGAAAAGGAGCTTATCGGCGCCCAGGTCAGCGAGCATGCCGTCGTGCGCGACGGCAATATCATCACGGGCGCCGGTATGGGTGTTGCACTGCAATTCGGTCTTGAGCTGGTGGCGGCGCTCAAGGGACAAGCAGCTGCCGACGCGCTGCGAGCAGCCGTGCTTGCCGACCGCGTATGAGCACGGTCGACAAATCCTCGCTCCGACAATATCTGCTCTCGGTGCGAACGTCGATCCCGTCTGCCGAAAAAAGCGAGCTTGACCGTGCCATCATCCGTGAGCTGACAGCACTCGACGTCTATCGGCACACCGATCTGCTGCTCTGCTTTTATCCCATGCGCGGAGAACCGGACCTTCGTCCCTTGATGGAGCTGGCGCTTTCGGACGGCATTCCGGTGGCATTGCCCGTTTGCACGGCAAACGGTATGATTTTTCGCCATCTCGAGCAGGAAACGGCATTGGTTCCCGACCGTTTTGGCATCCCGGCACCTCCCCCCGATTCAAGGGAGGCTTCCCCCACCGCGCGCACGCTCTGTCTGCTCCCCGGTCTTGCAGCAGACAGGCACGGAAACCGTCTTGGCTACGGTGGCGGCTTTTATGACCGCTTCCTGCCCCATTTTGAGGGTGTCACCCTCTTTCCCATCTACCGTTGTCTTTTGATGGATACCCTTCCGCACGAGGCACACGACATTCCTGCCGATATGATCTTAACAGAGAAAGGAGTTTTGAAAACGCATGCCTAAGCTGATCCCTCCTCGCCCGCTATACCGCCGCGAGCAGCGCATCGTGGGACTTGCGGTGCCGATCCCCTTTCTGGTGCTACTGCTTTATCGCGTGTTTTCTCACCGACTCCCATTTTCGCACAATACGCTGACTCTGCTGATCCTGGAGGTGGCGGCATTGCTGCTGCCTGCCTCCCTGATCATGTGGATCCGAGGCAAGGGCTATGCAAAGGCGATCCGACTCAAGCGCCCACACGTCTCGCATCTTCCCCTTCTGCTCGCCGCCTTTTTCGCCCTCCTTTTCGGCAGCTTTATCCTCTCGGCACTGTGTGGGGGGTTAGGAAGCCTTGGCAATCCTTTTTCGCGCTTTTCACTCGAAAGTAACGATACGGTGTCAAAAAAAGCTCTTTGCGCCATCACGGGTGCGCTCTTGCCCGCCATATTGGAGGAGCTCTTCTTCCGAGGGGTGATCACCGCCGAGTATGAGCGCCGCGGCACATGGCGCGCCATTCTGATGAGCACGCTGCTCTTTGCCCTGCTGCACCTTGATGTCCGCAATTTCCTCGCGTATCTCTTTGCGGGCACCCTACTGATCCTTACCCTTTACGCCACCGATTCTCTGGTTGCGGTCATGCTCCTGCATGGCGCTTGGGCGGTTTGCTCCTTTTTCCTTCAGGATTATCTCTCCGCACTCTACCGTTATACAGGAAATCCCGCGCTTCTGGTCTTTTTGCTGATCACGCTGACCCTGATTTCCCTGATCCTGCTCACACGCTTCGGTGCACGCATCTACCGCCGCCGCGATGAGTACGGCATTGGCAACCCGCGGCGCGATGTACCCGCAAGCGTACAGCTTTACACGATCATTGACGGCTTTTGCGACTTCGGCGTCATCCTTGCCATCGTGCTTGCCGTCGTCGGCTTCGTTCTCTTTTATTAAAAGCTGCCCCGTCCCCCCTTCAAGCATCGGGGAACGGGGCAGTTCTGTTATTTACCGAACACAGATTCGGCAAATTCAAGGATCTTAAAGCGCAATTTATATTTGGTTTCGTCGGTATCGGTAATGATGCGGTATTGCTCACCCGAAAGTCCTGCCGCCAAAAACGCCTCCTCTGCTTCACGCTTGGAGGTCGCGGCGGAAAGGCAAAGCGGCGGAAAGAGCACACACCACCAATTTTCCCCCTCTGCTTCACCGATCATGACGCGCAAGGACAGATATTCGCCTGCAGGAAAAGCGAGTTTTTCATACCGTTTGGTGGGATAATCCTCCTCGCTAAGCGATACGCGCACGATATATTCACTGCCGTTCCGCTTTAAGGTATCCGAAGCAACGGTGCGGATCTCATCCAGCGAAGAGGAGAGGATCCGTTCTGCCTCATCGCGCGTTTTAACGTCGGCAAGCAGCGCGCCCGTTCTTTCAAGCACGGCGTCACGCACCTTCAGCTTGAGCGCTTGATCTGCCTCGCTGTCCGAGTTGGCAAGCACGTGCAGACGGATCACACTGTCATAGATCGCGCTCTCGCCGTGCACGGGCAATATCATGAGCGCGGCAGCCAGCAGCAGCACCGCGAGAAATGCGCTTGTCCATTTTTTCATATCCGATCACTTCCTTCCTGAGAGAAAGGATTCCCGAAATCGTCAGCTTTATTCACCGAATAGCGCTTTTGCGAATTGACAAGGCACGCATGCACATGCTACAATCATCACAGCGAACAAAAAGGAGAGCCTTTATGGACGAACAACGCATTCAAGAATTGCTGCATGCGCAGCGCCGCTTCTTCCAAAGCGGCGCAACGCTGCCCGTCAAATTCAGGATCCATGCCCTGAGGAGGCTTTATGCTGCGATCAAGGCGCACGAGAAGGAGATCGCCGCCGCCCTTTACAAGGACCTCGGCAAAGGCGAATTTGAAAGCTATATGTGTGAGATCGGCATGGCGCTTTCCGAGATCTCCTACATGATCAGTCACGTTAGGAAATTCGCTGCGCGCCGCCGTGTCCGCACACCTGCGGCACAGTTTGCGGCAAAAAGCTATGAGCTTCCCTCCCCCTTGGGCAACACGCTGATCATGAGCCCCTGGAACTATCCTTTTTTATTGACAGTGGATCCGCTTGCCAACGCCATTGCGGCAGGCAACACCGCCGTCCTGAAGCCAAGCGCCTATTCCCCTGCTACGAGCGAGTTGGTCGCGCGCCTGATCGCGGAATGCTTCTCCCCCGAGCACGTGGCGGTGGTGACGGGCGGTCGCGCAGAAAACACTGCGCTGCTTTGTCAGAAATTCGATTTCGTCTTTTTCACGGGCAGCCAGGCAGTGGGCAAGGAGGTGCTCCGTCACACTGCCGAGCATCTGACGCCCGCAGTCCTCGAGCTGGGCGGAAAAAGCCCCTGCATCGTGGACGCGAGCGCAAAGCTCTCCCTGGCGGCAAAGCGCATTGTCTTCGGCAAATTTCTCAACTGCGGGCAGACCTGCGTGGCACCCGACTATATTCTTTGCGAGCGCTCGGTCAAGGATACGCTGGTCACCGAGCTGATCAGAGAGATCAAGGTGCAGCTTGGCGACCGTCCTCTGTCGAGCGAGAGCTACGGCAGGATGGTCAGCGAAAAGCACTTTGCACGTGTGCGCGCACTCATTGACGAGAAAAAAGTGGTTTTTGGGGGCGAAAGTGATCCCATTTCCCTGAAAATCGCGCCAACCGTCATGGACGGCGTGACATGGGAGGATGCCGTCATGGGCGAGGAGATCTTCGGTCCCCTGCTTCCCATCCTCACCTTTGAACGCTTTGAAGAGGTGATCCCCCTGCTGCAAGGAAAACAAAAGCCGCTTGCCCTCTATCTATTTTCCGAGAACGCAGCGCACGTCCGTGCCATCACCGAGCGCCTCTCCTTCGGGGGCGGCTGCATCAACGACGTGATCATTCATCTTGCCACCAGCGAAATGGGCTTCGGGGGCGTGGGCGAAAGCGGCATGGGCGCCTACCACGGCAAGGCAGGCTTTAACGCATTTTCACACCGAAAGAGCATCGTGGACAAAAAGACGATGATCGATCTGCCGATGCGCTATCGCCCCTACCGAAAGGGTGGGCTTTTTGAAAAGCTTCTTCGAATCTTCTTAAAGTAAAAGGCCGCCGCAGAGCTTGAAGCTCTGCGGCGACCTTCTTCAGTCCTCTCTGACGGCGATCAGATCCCGCGCGTAGGGAAGCGAGAGGATCCAATCGCAAAGCGTGTGCCACTCGGCAAGCTTGTGGGAGTGACGTGCATAATAAATATTGATCAGATTTTCATAATTGAGAGAAACGGTTCTCATCTGATTGAAGGAGGAGGGCAGCAGCTGGATCATATTGTGCCACGCCTGCTTGTCACTCTTATCCTCCACAAATTTCAAGCGTTGGCTCTCAAGATAGTCGATCAGCGCATCCAGCGCGGCAAGTCCACCCTCATCCAGACGGTCATGCGAAAAATCGTCACGGCAAAACGCCTTTGCGTGGATCTTGTGCATGGTTGAGCAAGAATTTGCCACCGTTCCGACCTTATAGGTATCAAACTCCTTCCACCAGTAAAGGGGGGCGGTGATATCCACCGACACAAAGATCTGGCGCAGGAATTTGCGGTGATCACTGCCTGCACGGGCAAGACGGCGAGCAAGATCAAGATCATTTTCGCCGAGGATGTAATTCCCCTCGTCATCATAGCGGCTATCCATACGTGCCCAGCTGTTCATCGGATTGCGCGCACCGCGAATGGCGTTTTCAAAATTCATGACAGAGGTCCGTTCGATCAAGATCATCTTACTTCTCCTTTACACCGTTCAAGCAGTTCTTCTGCCCTTCTCAAAAGATCTGCGGCACCGACGCCCACAGATTCATACATTGATAGCCCTTCCCTTGCACCGAGAAAGCCACTCTCGGCAGCAAGGATATCCGCCTGCCTTCCGAGGAACGCCCCCCTTGCGGCAAGGCAGTCTGCAAGATTCATTCCAAAGCCGCCCTTGCGGATCTCCTCCTCATAAAAGAGGACGGCATCTCCTGCAAGAAGTGGGGCAACCTCGCCTGCCAAGGCAGCGTACGGTGCGAGATATTCGCAAAGCAGGATACGCACACCGACGCCCTTTGCCAGCAAAAGCTCGGATGCATGCAGTGCCTCGGCGGCAATCCTGCCGTGCGTCACGACCGTCAGCCGCGGCTTGTCGTCACTTTGCCAAACGCGCACGGTGGGGGTCATATCGCACTGCCCGTCCTCGCCATAGAACGCCTTGCGAATGGCAGTGTTCTCACCGCCACTCGGATAGCGGATGGCGCTCACGGCGGAGTCCTTTCCAAGGGCGTGCTCCAGCGAAGCGGCAAGCCCCGCGTAGGTCACGGGGGCATAGACAGAAACACCCTCAATGCCCGAGAGCAGCGCCACGTCGTACACGCCGTGGTGCGTCATGCCGTCTGCGGCATTAAATCCCGCGCGGTCAATGCAAAGCACAACAGGCAGGTGCTGCAGCGCTGCGTCGTGCAGGATCTGATCGTAGGCGCGCTGAAGAAAGGTGGAATAAACCGCCACGACGGGGCGCATATTGCCTGCGGCAAGCCCTGCCGCAAAGGTAACGGCATGTCCCTCGGCAATGCCCACATCAAAGAAGCGGCGCGGATGCGCAAGACGGAAGGACTCAAGTCCCGTACCGCAGCTCATGGCAGCAGTGATGGCACAGATGCGCTCATCCCTCCTTGCCATATCGGTCAGGGTCTTACCAAAAAGCTGCGAGAAGGTTTGTTCACCCGCCTCTTTCGTTCGAGGAGCAATCCCGTGATAGTAGTTGGGGTCAGCCTCTGCCTCGGCATCCCCCATGCCCTTTTTGGTCTTGACGTGCAGAATGACACTGCATTCAAGACTCTTTGCGTACTCCAGGCAATAGACGAGCTGCGCGATGTCGTTGCCGTCGATGGGTCCCAGATAGCGCAGCCCCATATGCTGGAACAGATTCTCGTCATAGATCATGCGACGCACGCGGCGCTTGACACGGCGTACCAGCTTATAAACGGGACGCCCGACCAAGGGAATATGACGCAGCGTCCACGCCGTGACCTCCTTGGTCCTTAAATAGTTTTTCGACACACGAAGCTTACAAAGGTGCTTTGCAAGTCGCCCCGTATTGGGGGATATGGACATTTCATTTTCATTGACAATGATGATCATTCGCACGCTGCGGCGGCAATTATTAAGTCCCTCGTAAGCAAGACCGCCCGTCAGCGCGCCGTCACCTACCACGGCAACGGTATAGGCGTCACTGCCCGAGAGAGCATCTGCCTCCGCCATGCCGATGGCGGCAGAGATGGCGGTGGAGCTGTGCCCTGCCCCAAAGGCGTCGCACTCGCTTTCCTCTCGCTTGGTGAAGCCCGAAAGTCCCCCCGGCATACGCAGGGTGTCAAACTGCGATTTTCTGCCCGTCAACAGCTTGTGCACATAGCTCTGATGCCCCACGTCAAAGATGACGTGATCGTGAGGCACCGAAAAGACACGGTGGATCGCCACGGTCAGCTCGACCACGCCAAGATTGGAGGCGAGGTGACCGCCGTTCTCGCGCACGCGATAGGAAAGATAGTCGCGGATCTCGGCGGCAAGCTGCGGCAGCTTTTTTTCAGGCAGCGCCTTCAGGTCGCTCGGTGAATCCACGCCCGCAAGCAATTGCCACTTTTCGAAGCTTTCCATGTCGGCACTCCTTTCAAAAAAGCTTATACCCGTATTAGTATAGCATAAAACCACGCGTTTGAAAAGCCCCTTTTCGAAAAAGCGTGAGATTCTTTGCTTCCCCAAGGGGTGAATGAAATATCACTGTCAAGAGCCACTAAAGATGGCGTGATACTCCGATCGGAGTATCACGCCATCGATCTGCATTTTTTGCTTTTCTTCTTGTTTGCTAAAAAAACAAGGGACACTGTTTGATGACAAGAGCAGCGCGTACCGCGCCGTCAGCCCCTCAGCTTGGCGGCGAAATAGGACATAGCGCCCGCGATCTTGATGCCCTGGGGGCAGACCTTTTCGCAGGAATGGCAGCCGATACAGGCATCGGGGTGCTTTTCCCTCGGCATTGCCTCCAGTGCCATGGGCGCGATAAAGCCACCCTCGGTAAAGGAATGCTCGTTATAAAGCTCAAGCAAATATGGGATATCAAGACCCTTGGGGCACTTCTCGATGCAGTAGCGGCAAGCGGTGCAAGGCAGTGCGATCTTTCGTACCATCTCATCGGCAATTTCAAAAAGAAGCTTCTTTTCCGCATCGTTTACGGGGATATCCTCGGAGAAAGTGGCAACGTTCTCCTTCAGCTGTGTCATGTTGGACATGCCCGAGAGCGTGACGCCGACGCCCTTTATGCCCTGCAAAAAGCGGAACGCCCATTCTGCAGCCGTAGCATTCGGGCGGTATGCGGCAAGGCGCTTCATCAGCGCCTCGTCCAGCGTGGCGAGCTTGCCGCCACGGACAGGCTCCATCACGAAGATCGGAATTCCCCGCCCTTGCAGGATCTCGACCTTCTCACATGCCGCCTGGAAATTCCAATCAAGGTAGTTAAGCTGGATCTGACAAAATTCCATGTGCTCGCCATACGCCTCTAAAAAGCGGAGCATGTTGTCGGTATTGGCATGAACCGAAAAGCCAAGATGGCGGATCGCACCCTCTTTTTTGCGTTCAAGCAGGTAGGAAAGCAGCGCATCCTTGTGCTTGAGATAAAGATCAATATTTTTCTCGCACACGTTGTGAAGGAGATAAAAATCGAAGTAGGAAACGCCGCACTTTTCAAGCTGTCGTGGAAAGATCTCTCTCTCACGTCCGAAATTGGCAAGGTCATAGCCCGGAAATTTATCGGCAAGGTAAAAGCTCTCACGCGCATACCCTGCCAGCGCCCCTCCGATCGAGATCTCGGACTTGCCGCCGTGGTAGCCCCAGGCAGTATCGTAATAATTGATGCCGTTTTCCATCGCGTATGCCACCATCTCGGCAACTGCCGCATCATTGATTTCGGTGTTGTTCTCCCCCATCACGGGCAGGCGCATAGCGCCGAGTCCCAGCGCCGAGATCCGTTCTCCACAAACATGACGATAGATCATTTTACCCTCCAAGCGTTGTATTCAATTTTATTCTATCACATTTCCTTGCCGAATGCAAGACGCAATTCCTGCACGCACGATGCAAAAATGCAAAGTTTGGTTGCGAAATCGTGAAAAATACCTTGACACGGCACGCCACATATGTTAGGATAATGTACAAGCAATCAGGGTGAAAGCACCCAAAAAAGGAGAACCAATCATGACAAAGAAGATCAGCGCGATTTTGATCGGTGCCGGTGGTCGCGGCAAGGTCTACACCGATGACATGGCAAAATATCCCGACCTTTACGAGGTCGTCGGCGTTGCCGAGCCCATTGACGCACGCCGTGAATACATCAAAAAGCTACACAATATCCCGGAGGACCGCGTATTTACCGATTGGCACCAGCTGATGGCACTGCCCAAGATCGCAGATGCCTGCATCATCTGCACCATGGACCGGGAGCATACCGAGCCCACTATCGCCGCCATCGACAAGGGCTACGAGATCCTGCTTGAAAAGCCGGTTGCCGCCACCCCCGAGGAGTGCATGCTACTTGCCAACTACGCCGAGGAAAAGGGCGTGAACGTGCTGGTTTGCCACGTGCTTCGCTACACCCCCTTCTTTACAAAGCTGAAAAATCTCATTGATGACGGCTACGTCGGCAAGGTCATGCAGATCCGTCATACCGAGGACGTGGGTCATCTGCACCAAAGCCACAGCTTTGTGCGCGGAAACTGGGGCAACTCGGATCGCGCTACCCCGATGATCCTGCAAAAATGCTGCCACGATCTTGACATCCTGCAATGGCTGATCGGCACCAAGTGCACACGCATCCAAAGCTTTGGCTCGCTTTCCTACTTCACCAAGGAAAACTGCCCCGAGGGTGCCCCCCTGCGTTGCAGCGACGGCTGCCCCGCGGCAGAGACCTGCCACTACAACGCGGAAAAGCTTTATGCCTGTGATTCCCCCCAATCGACTGACTGGATGCAGAAGGCCGCAGCAAAGACCCCCACCCCCACCAAAGAGGATCTTGAGCACGCCATCCGCACCAACGAGTACGGCAAATGCGTATTCCAGACCGACAACAACGTCGTCGACCATCAGGTCGTCAACATGGAATTCGAGGGCGGCGTGACCGCCAGCCTTTCGATGGCCGCCTTTAACAAGGGCGGGCGCGACATCTACGTCATGGGAACCGACGGCACGCTTCACGGCAGAATGAAGGACCCCTACTTCACCTATTTCTCCTTCAAGACCTGTGAGACCACCAAGATCGAGGTCGAGGACGCCGCAAAGACAGGCGAGCACTTCGGCGGCGGTCACGGCGGCGGCGACCAGGGCATTATGTCGGCATTCTTCTCGCGCATGAAGGGCACCTACACGGGCAAGTCGATCAGCTCGCTCCGTCAGTCGGTGGACAATCACCTCATGGCATTCGCTGCCGAGGAATCCCGTCTGAACGGAACCGTCGTATCGCTGAAGGATTACGCGCAAAGGCTCAACGAAAAGCTGAAAAAAAGTCGGTGATTTTGTCACTGCTCGATGCAGTCAAGTACTTTGCAAAGAGAGCAGGGGCAAAAGCGCCCGTAAAATGCGCCTGTGGGCGTGATATCATACATAAAACGAACGGTGCCCATGGACGGGTCGTCAAAGGCGCCGCACCCTCCCCCCCGGGTTGATCACACCCGAGCATGCCGCAAAAGCGTCCAAAAACGGGTCGTCGAAGGCGCCGACCCCTACCGGAATCAGGGCTTTCGGGCGTGTCCGACTCGCACTCTTGTCCCTAAGAAGCAGCCGATGGAAGCATCGGCTGCTTCTTCCGTATACCCTATATATTTACATATTTATGCTTGCAGGCGGTTGACATTTTCCCTCTTTTGGTATACAATTTTAACAGAATGTTTTGCGAGGTTTTTTACATGATCTGTCACTCTATTCTCGATGCCATCGGCAACACTCCTCTCATTCGGCTGCGCCGCCTACCGGATCCTGACGGGGCGGAGATCTTAGTCAAATTCGAGGGTCTGAACGTCGGTGGCTCGATCAAGACGCGTACTGCCTTTAATATGATCCGCGAAGCCGAGGAGTCGGGGCTGATCCGCCCCGACACCATCATTGTTGAGCCGACCAGCGGAAACCAAGGCATCGGTCTTGCCCTGGTCGGCGCCGTGCGGGGCTACAAAACCCGTATCATTATGCCCGATTCGGTCAGCGAAGAGCGCCGCAAGCTGGTAGAGCACTACGGTGCCGAGGTCATTCTCATCCACGACGCAGGCAACATCGGCGACTGCATTGAGGAATGCCTGCAAACCGCGCTGCGCATGCGGCGTGAGGATCCCCGTGTTTTCGTGCCTCAACAGTTTGAAAACCCCGCCAACGTTGCCGTGCAACGCAGCTGCACGGGCGTGGAGATCTTGGAGCAAGCGGGATGTCCCATTCACGGCTTTTGCTCGGGCATCGGCACGGGCGGCACCATCACGGGCATCGGCGAAACACTGAAGGCAGCCAATCCCGACATGGAGATCTGGGCGGTGGAGCCCGAGCACGCCGCCATTCTTTCGGGCGGTTCGATCGGCACGCACCTGCAAATGGGTATCGGTGACGGACTGATCCCTGCTATTCTGAATCAAGATATCTACGACGACATCTGCATCGTGGGAGATGAGGAGGCGATCCGCACCTCCAAGATGCTTGCCACCCACGAGGGCATCATGTGCGGCATTTCCAGCGGCACCAACGTTGCCGCCGCCATCCGCCTTGCCAAAAAGCTCGGCAAGGGCAAAACCGTGGTCACCGTTCTCCCCGACACCGCAGAGCGCTACTTCTCCACCCCCTTGTTCGAATGATTTTCTTTATCTCGGGGAATTTTCGACAATTCATTGACATCTCTGCTTTTTTGTAGTAAAATGAAACTGTTAAAATCGATGTGCGGAGGTATAGGCGAATGCGAGATGACAAGACAGTTGGCTACCGTGCCTACATCAGAGATTGCCTTGAGGCATTCTCATTTGACTGCTCCAAAAAGGACATATCCGCAAATCCCTACGTTGAAAAGCTCTATGCCAAACTGAAAAAGCTGCAAAAGCTGGCTGCCAAGCTGGATGAAAGTGAGAAGAACGACCACATGGTCGACATTGCCCGTATGGACTACTCCAAGGGCTCTCCAAAAATCCTGCTTTTGAAGATCAAACAAAATCACGCCAAGAGAACGCTTGCCCGTCTGGATAAAAAATTCTGGAGATAAGGCACCGCTCATCTGACTCAAGGAGGATACTATGTCTGTGAAAACCTGTCTCGCCTGCGGCGGAACCTGCAAAGAGGATGCCAAGGGCGCTTTCCGTTGCGTTTATTGCGGCTCTTGCTTTGACAAAACCGACTTTGAACCCGCAAAGGACCTGCCCTCCGTGCAGGCACCTGCGATCAAAGCCACCAGCTCGGAGGATATCTATGCCGACAACAAGGACGGCGTGGTGGAGATCAGAACCGATACCGGTGCTGCCTCGGGCTTTGTCATTTCCAAAAACGGTCTTGTGCTGACCAACGCACACGCCGTGCTTGACCCGAGCGAGAAGATCTCGAAAAACATTTTTGTCAAGCTGGGAGATCACTTCATCCGCGCCCACGTGATCGCCATCGGCAATACCGACGGGGATGACGCCGACAGCGCCGATCTTGCTCTGCTTGCCACCGAGGATATGCCAAGAGGTGCCGTCAACCTCACGCTCGGTCAGTCCTCTACCGTTCGCATCGGTCAGCACGTCTATTATATCGGCAACTCCAAGGGCGAGGGTCTTTGCATGACAGGCGGTATCGTCAGCGACAACTACCGCAAGGTTGAGGAGCGCTACTACATCATGACCGACGCCGCCACCAACCCCGGCAACTCGGGCGGTCCTCTCTTTAACGAGGAGGGTAAGGTCATCGGCGTGCACGTTTCGGCGAGAAACGAGGCGGTGGGTATGAAATATGCCATTCCGATCGACACGGCATGTGCCTTCCTTCACACCGTGGAGGATCAGCTGAAGCTCCCCCACGACTCGCTTGCCGATGATGTGGTACGGGAGAGCTCGCGCACCGAAGCGCTTGCCATCGCTAACACCGTGATCGCAGGTGCCAACCTTGTTTACGACTTTATCGAGCTGATCGAGCGCGTTGTCAAGGGCGTTTACGCCAAGCTGACAAACCGCACCAAGGCTTGAACCAATATAATAAAAGAGCCCGTGTGCTTGAAGCACACGGGCTCTTTTGTTTTGGAATCCTCGGGGGCGAGAGGAAGTCATGCTCCTATTACATCGTACATGGTAGGATATTCGAGCATACCGCGAGGACGCCCTTGGACGGGTCGTCGTGGGCGCCGACCCCTACCGAGGTTGATCATGCCCGAATGTGCCGCGAGCACGCCCTTGGACGGGTCGTCGTGGGCGCCGACCCCTACCGAGGTTGATCATGCCCGAATGTGCCGCGAGGACGCCCTTGGACGGGTCGTCGTGGGCGCCGACCCCTACCGGGTTGATCATGTTCGGACATACCGCGAGGACGCCCTTGGACGGGGCGCCGTGGTACTGAAGATCGAGGACTTGGGGAGGGTTTGATTCGCTTTCTTATCCTTATGAAAGCTTGATAACGATCTTGGGAAGCACGGCAACGCCCGTGCAGTCAACATACTGCGTACCAAGTCCCGCCTTGGAGGAAGGAAATACCACGTTTGCCTCTCGGTCGTTTGTGCCGATGCCTGCGGTGATCCAGTAATTATTGATGCTGAATTCGCCAAGGCCGCCGATACACTTGTAATAATCGCTACCGCGAATGGACCTCTGAGAGTCGCTATAAAAATCGCGGTCAAAGGAACGGTCGACGAGATAGATCCTGTCGTTTTCATCGACGCTGTCGAGCATACCAAGGTATTCCTGCTCTTCTTCCGTAAACGCCGTCTTGACAAACTCCTCATTGAGCCAACGGTGGATGGTGGATCTGCTCCAATCGCCACTCAGCTCGGTATTGTTATACTCGCGGCTGTCAATGCCATGGTTGGCAATGAGAATTGCCGTATCTCCCGTGATATTGCGCATCTGCCAAATGATAGGCTCGAACTCAAAGCAATACACACGCATCGGCAGGTAGCCGTTTTTCTTCTGCGAGGCATTGAGAATATCCGAGCTCTGCACCGAATAAAGCTCGCGCGCCTTGGAAAAATACACGGCACGGTACTTCTTTTCGCCCACGACCTCATCGCGATACCACATATGGGGATTGCCCTTTTTGGTATAGGACAGAGTGCACCACCCCTTGTCATCTGACGGAGAGGGTCTGCCGTAACCGAGGAAATGCTCCTCAAGCTCCTTGTTCGCCACATGCTTCTGCGGATAGCTTCCGAACGAGATAAACTTACCGGGCAGACTGTGATAGGGCTTATCTGAGCCGAAATCGTCCGCCGCGATCACCTCATCATCCGGATTCGCGTCGATCAGATTGCGCACATCCGTATCAATCACCGTCTGAACCGAGACGTCATGCACGATACCGTTTTTGCTCAGCACAAAGTTGCAGTAATCCGCCTTGTTCTCGATATCGAATACGTTTTTCTCGGCGATGGTCCTGTCGGGAAGCGCAATGGTGATATGACCGCAATAGCGCACGAAGCCAAGGTTATTGCCACCCTTTTTCTGCTCGCGGCTGATATAGTAAAAGCGCGAATACAGGTTCGTGAGGCGCGAATCGATGTCATTGTCGGTAATGACCAGCATACAGCTGGAGTTCTCCAGTGCATAAAGGATCGCTGCCTCGTATTCCTCATCCGAGGAATACTCCTCAATATCGGGCAAAAAGACATCCTTGATCCTATCAGGCAGGCTGTTTCTCACCTTATTGGCATACTCGTAGCCGCGATTGCCGATCTCGGCGCTGCGATCCTCATATGCAATAAAGGTATTGTACTTGAACGAGCTGCCCTTGGTGCGCTTGATGCCGTCATAATAATCCTTGATGCCATCGATATATTTGGCATAGTTGTCAAGCTTTTGGAGCTGCTCTGCCTGCATCGCGACCTCCATCTCGGTCTTGATGCTGTTCTTGGCGTTCATATAGGCCTCACTGTCCGAAAAATACATCTCATTGCAGCGGTGGCAGATCAGCTCGGGCAATTCAAGGCGCGCGCTGTCATCGTCACTGAAAACGGTCTGCACGCGGAACTGCGCCAGCGCATAGCCGAGATAGGTGTCGGGCGAGGGGTGATGGGCGTGCCGTTTTGCATCGTCAATGGCGGTGGAAAAGGAATAAGAGGCACGGTAGAAATCACCGATGCAAAGATAATCATAGCCGCGTGCCGCGTGAGAGGATTTCATCTCACGGAACTCGTTGACCATGCCACAGCTCTTACACACGATGACGGTCTCATTTTTCTCGAGTGCCGCGCGGATATCCTTTGCGGAAAACCACGCGCCGCAATGTTGACAGGTATAAATCATAATCAGGTATTACTCCAAAAGTTATTCTCATCGGCACTCCGCCTCAAGCGAGGCGAAGCGCCGACAAGGGGGTTATTGGTATTGAACGACGCTCGGCGGGAAGAGCTCAGAGAACTCTGAAAGTGACCGGGGCAGATAGACGATACGGAGCAGCATGCATCCGTCCACAACGCCCTCTCCGATCGAGGTGATCCCCTCGTTGAGCGTCAGGGCGATCAGATACTCACAGTTTTTGAACGCCTTCTTGGCAATTTTTTTGGCAGAGGTCACTTCAATATACATCAATTCGTCGCTATTGGTGATGTAGGAAATGCGCTTGGCATTTTTGGCGTTCGGACCGACGAAGGGAGTGACCAGATCGGTCAGATTTTCGCATCCGCGGAAGGTTGCCTTGCCGAGCTTGGTAACGGTGGAAGGAATTGAAACCTCGGTCAGGCCCTCACAATGGTAAAACGCCTTCTTGCCGATCTTGTTCAGTCCATCGTGCATGATGAGCGCGCTCATTGCCTTGCAATTATAGAAGGCGCGATTTCCGATGGTTTTGACCGACGCCGGAATCTCCACGCCAACCAGAGCTGTGCAGTTGCGGAAGGAATTTTTGGGGATCTCAAGCAGACCCTGAGGAAGCTCAACCAAAAGCAAGGAGCTACAATATCTCGCCACATTTTTACCCAGCTTGGTCACGCTGTCGGGGAAGCTGAGAGAGGTGAGCGACGTGCAACGGTAAAAGACCTCGTCACCGATCTCCCTGATGCCATACTGCATTTCGACCGTGCGGAGCTGTGTGCACTTGCGGAAAAGCTTATCGGGGATCTTTTCGAGTGTGCCGGGCAGCACCACGCCTTGCAGCGACGTACAGTTGGAGAAGGCTCCCTTGCCGATCTTTTGCACATTGGTTTCGCCGAAATCAAAGTGGGTCAGTCCCTTGCAGTCGGCAAACACCTCACTGCCGACCGTGGTCAGCGATTGACCGAAGGAGATCGAGCCCAGATGCGTATAGCCCTTGAAGGACTTGTTCTTAATGATCTGCACACCGTCCCCCAGCACGACCTTGGAAAGCGAGGACTTCGCCGCCTTAAAGGTGTCGGGCGTGATGGTGGACATGGAGGTGACGATGATCGTCGAAATCGAAGTGTGATTGCCGAACATATAGGAGAGTCCCCTCTTCGCATGCTCGCGCGACTCACCGATAAAGGGCGTTTTCAGCTCGTAGACACCCGAGCAGGAGGAGAACGCATCCTTGCCAACGTGCGTCAGCGACTCGGGGAGCAGCAGAATGCCGATGCCCGTACAGGACTCAAATGCCGAATCGCCGATCGAGGTCAAGCCCTCGTGAAGCGAAAGTGTGCGAAGACCCGTGCCGCGGAACGCCTCGTCACCGATGGCTGTGGTGGCAGGATCAAAGGTGAAATCATTGAGAAAATGACATCCGTCAAAGAGCGCTGCGGGAATGGTCTGCATACCTGCGGGGAGCAGTACCGTGGAGAGCATTCCGCAATTACGGAAGACCGCTTCTCCGATGCCGTCACTGCTGCAGGAGGAAAGATCCATGGAGGAAAGCGAGGCACAGCCCGCAAAGGCAGCCTCCTCCACCCGGGAAAGTCTCGTATGCTCGCCGATCTCGAGCAGCGAGCCGCAATTGAGGAACGCCTCCTTGCCGATGACAGTAAGGCTTGGGAAATTGACGGAGACCAGCGCGCTGCAGCCCGAGAACACGCCCTCGCCGATGGTGGTGATCCCCGTACCGCCCGTGATGGTGGTCAGAGATCGGCAATCCTTAAAGAGATGCTTATTCAAAACGGTGACAGCATTCGGAATATTGACCGCGCGCAGATTCTTTGCACCGTCAAATGCACCCTCCTCGATCTCAGTGATGTATTCGGGCAAACGGATCTCGCCCACCGATTCGCAATCGTTGAACGCCGCGCCGTGGATGAAGGAGATATCGGTGATGGTAACGGTAAAGGTGCTACCGCCCGTGTGCGAATCACAGTCAATGATATAATTGAGCGACTGCTTATCGGCAAGCGCACGGTTTTTGCCGATAAAGGGCAGCGTGATATCGGTGATGGAGGTGCAGCCGCCGAAGGCGTTCTTGCCGATCTCCTGCGTAACGGGCTGGATCACGATCTGACGGAAGCCCTTGCAATTGAAGAAGGACTTTTTGCCGATGACCTCGGCACTGT
Source organism: Oscillospiraceae bacterium (assembly GCA_015063625.1). Taxonomy (GTDB): domain Bacteria; phylum Bacillota; class Clostridia; order Oscillospirales; family CAG-272; genus Firm-07. The sequence continues at coordinate 59,200 of SVTT01000004.1, read as the reverse complement.
CAAGGCTCACATCAAGGAAGGACTTGCACTCCTCAAAGGCGCGATCGCCGATCAGCCTCAGCTGCGAGGAAAAATCAACCGTCTGCAAGGAGGTGCAATCGCGGAAAGCAGATCTTCCGACCTCGGTCACACCGCCAAGCGAAGCATCCTGCAGCACGTATTTCAGCTGTTCACAGCCCGCGAAGGCGCTGCTCTTGATCTTTGTGACACCCCCCGGCAACACAATATCGACAATATCATCCCCCTTAAAGGCAGCCGTATCGACCAAAACGATCTGACGATCACCGACCGACTCGGGAACAGTGATATTTTTCACCTCTTCATTGCGAAGCCCCGCGACGGCGATGCCGCCCTCCTTCACCTCGCGGTAATACAGGGTGCTGTCATAATCGTCATAGCGCTGATAGAACATGGCGGTCGCGCCGAGGATCGCCAGTGACAGCACGGCAAGGAACTTGGTGGCACGGCGCACCTTGCGCGTGAAATAGTAGTAATCTGGTGCCTTGGTACGGCGGCGACGGATGGCACGCAGCGCACCGCGCAGCAAAAGAAGAAGTCCAAGGATCCACGCGCACGCCAAAGCATTGATGTAGACCGTGTTGGCGGCAGCGTCCTTGATCAGCGTATACTGATAGGTAAAGCTGAAGTAAGCGACAATGCCGAGGGCAAGATACCCGATAAGGAAGGGATAGAACTTATAACGCTTATCCTTGCGGCGCTCAAGATCCTCCTTGAAGGCAGCATTGATCTCCTCTACGATGGTGAAGAAATCACGGGTCTGAAGGTGGTGCTTCAAAAAGTAGATGTCACTCTTGCGGATATCATTGAGCCGACGGATGCCAAGCTCGCTCAGGATCAGCGTTTCCTCGGCGGTAAACACGCCACCGTCCGCCACGTTCAGCGCCACACGGTGCTTGTATTTCTTGATCTTTTTCCAACGCTTCTTCAGACGGTTGATCTCCTCGATCTCGTAAAAGATCGCCGCCTTGAGCAGCAAGACCGTGCGGTCTGCCTTGGTCAAAAACAGCTCCTCGAACACCAGCTCGGGGATATCCATGACCTCCCCCACCGTCAGCTCGGTGTTCCGATTGACGCGGGCAAGATATTTTTCAAGCTTAGAGCGATTCTCCTCCCACTCGGAAAGCGTCAGAGAGCATGCCTTACCCTGCTCCGGGTGCTCGACAAACCATCTGCTCGCCTTTTCCCATACCGTAACGAGAGCTATACGGGGCAGAATGCCGATCAGCTTTGCGGTATCCTTATCGTAATACCCATGGCAGGTCACGCTCATCTGCACCGTCTTATGCGTATAACCAAATCTTTCGTAAAGAATCGCGGAATTCGAAACGTCGCCTACCGAACGTGGACCCAGCAAAAACTCCTGCGCATGCTCGGGAGGGATCTTATCCCCCAATCTTTGTACGGGCGTGACGGCAGCCTCCTTCTTTTGCACGGGCGCCGATTGCTTCGGCTGTTCCGCCTTTTCGGCAACGACCTTTGCGTTGCCCGTTGCGGCACTCTTCGGTGCATTTGCCTTTTTGGCGTTTTTGTTTTTCTCTTGACTCATACTGAAATAACTCCTCTTAGACCCTGACAAGGTTATAACCGTTTAAGCGGTTGCTATATATGATCCGATATTTTCGGGTATAAACGTCTTCCCCGTCAATATAATTGAATTCTTCGGTTTCATAGTAATCCACGACCTGCTCGGATTCGCGGAAGATGGGTGCGATATACATCACACCGTCATCAAGGAACTTGGAGGTCACGGTACGGACCTCGATCTTCACACGCTTGCGCTCCTTGGTTTCGAGCTGCAGCTCCTCACGCTCAAACAAATGACCGAGCAGACAGGCGTTATAGGCGTTGATCGCAGCGTGTGCGTATGTGTTTGGACGGTATTCGTTTTTTACCGAGGCACTGATATGCAGATCGATCGGTTTACCCGGCTTGAAAACCGCCTCGGCAAGGTTATCGATCAAAAATTTCAAGCTGGCGGTATAGACCTCGGCGACATTGCCGACAAATCGGTTGTTCTCATAATCGCGCTCCAGCACGTCAAGAAGCTTTCCCTCGTGCTCGCGACAAAAATAAAGATTTCGCTTTGCCCCCTCGGCATCGGCATAGGAGATATTTCTGACCCCCTCCGCCGAACGGATGGCATGCAGAATATCCTCGGGTGTATAAAGCTTATTTTTGGGCGGAAGCTCCATGCAAAGGAAGGAGATCTTCTTCCCTGCCCCCACCATATATGCAACGATGATACACGGATGGCTCTTCTTCTCCTCGGGCATGGCAATGCACGCGCCGATGCTATCAATTACGAAATCGCTCCATTTATCCTTTTTCGAAGGGTTGACCTGTTGAACCATATTTCATCCTCGCAGTTGTTCTTGATGTCGAAGAGATCGCTCTTCGGCACCCCCGAGGAGGACTCCTCCTCGGGGGTGATGTGGGGAACGCCCCGTTTTTGTTGGAATTACGATGCGGTGACCGTTAAGGTCGCAGCAAGGTTGGTGGCACCGACCAGCGTGTAGTTGGCAGCGTCGGCACCCGAAAGCGCGGTGACGGTCAGATCGTATGCGCCCGCGGTCAGCTCCGCGACGTTTTGGGGTACCGAGATGACCGCGGTCACCGCTTCACCCACCACCGCATTGGTTACGACTGCGGTCGGTGCATAGGTGGAGCCGACCACCTGCTCGAGGTCGGTCCAATCGAGGGTCACCACGCGCTTTTCGATGGTCAGCGTCTTGCTAAGATCACCGATCGCGCCGGAAAGCGTGTAGTTCGTGCTCTGGAGCTCGGTAACGGCGTAGTTGTAAACGCCGGCCGCATCATAGGAGCCGATACCGCTTGCCACAAAGGGAACAGCATTGCCATCGGTTGCACCAACGACGGTTACGGTCAGGCGATGTGCGGAGCCGTCGTATTCCACCGAGGTCGCGCCCGTCCAGGTAATGCGCACTGCCTGGGGCACGATGGTCAGGGTTGCCGTCACGGTGGCACCTGTGGGAAGCGAGTAGTTTCCTGCGCTGCTTCCGCTAAGAGCAGTAACGGTATTGGTGTAGACACCGACGCCCGAAACCGGCATCGTGTATCCGTCGATCACGGGGGTCACCGTATCACCGCTGACGACGTTGGTCAGCTGTGCCTCCAGCGTATGCGTTTCGCCGTAGCTGTAGGTGTACTCGCCCATACCCGTCCAGGTCACACCCAGCGTGCGCGGGTTGATGACCAGAGTTCTCGTCACGGGAGTTTCGGGATTCACGGTATAGTTGGCGGTATCCGACAGTCTGATCGACACGGTGTATCTGCCCGCATTGCGGTTGTTGTTGTTCTGGTAAACGAAATCAACGGGGTTCGAATCCGAATCGGTGACGGTTGCCGTCAGCGCATGCGTATTACCGTCATAGGTGAAGGCGTTCGTGCCCGACCAGATGACACTGACCACGCGCTTTTCGATGATCATGGTGGCGGAAAGCGCCTGTGCACCGTTGGTAGTGTAGTTGCTGTTGTCCACGCCCGTGATCACGGCGGTGTAGCTGCCCGCATTCGTATACGTGTTCGAGCCGTTGTAAATAACATCGACACGATCACCAAGCGCAACATTGGTCACGCTTGCCTCAAGCGTATGCGACACACCTGCCGTATAGACAAAGGTGGTGTTGTTCGCCCAGGAGATCTCTACCACTCTCGGTGCGACGGTCATCATGCTCGAAAGCGAACCGGTCACGCCCTCCAGGGTATAGTTCTGATCATCCAGCGTGCTCACATAGAAGGTATAGCTGCCGGCATTGATGGCGCCGTTCTCGTCGTTCAGGTAGTGGAACGGAACCGTTACACCGTTATTCTTACCGACCACGCTGGCTTGGATCTGGTGTCCTATGCCGTCATAAACAGCGGAGAACTCACCCGACCAGGTGATGCGAACGGGCTGCGGCAGGATCTCGATATACTCGACTGCCGAGGAAACACCCTCAACGGTGTAGTTGGGATTGGTGAGCGACTCAATGCTCACGCAGAACAGACCTGCATCATAAGCGCCTGCCGCCGTGAAGTTGGTGCCGCCCGAAACACGGGTCCAAACGATCTCTCTGCCCGTGGCATCGCTGCCGACAAGACCGCTGATGGTCGGAACAAGGGTATGTGCACTGCCGTCGTAAACGATGGTGGGCATAGAGCTATATTCGCCATCCCAGAGCCAGGTAACGGTGACAGGCTTTTTGGCGATGCCGAAGCCGACCGCGAGACCGTCCAGCGTGTAATTGGCGCTGTCCTCACCGCTGAGTCCGAGCGAAACGGTATAATCGTCTGCGGCATCGAGGAACACGTTGGTGCTGTAGACAGGCTCAACGTCATCTCCTGTGCATTTATTGAGGAACTCGACGAGAACGGTTGCACTCCGACCGTTGTAGACGAGCGAGGAAAGCTCAACCTTGGACACACCGTCATAGGTCGCATACCAGCGCGTTTCCAGCACTCTCTTGGTGATGTCGTAGGTGGCGGTCAGGTTAGTACCCTCCTCCAGCGTATAGTTCTCATTATCGATCGCCGTTACGCTAACGGTATAGCCGGTGGCGGCAACACGGTTACCTGCATAGCCCGTATAGCCCGTCACGTTCACGGCATCACCGTAAACCGCGTTGGAAACCGTTGCCTGCGGATACTGCACGCTGCCGTTGTAAACAATGCTCGTGTAGGACCAGCTCAGGCTCACGGCACGCTTGGCGATCGACCATTCGTACTCGGTATTGCTGGAGGCGTCCAGCGCATAGTTGCTGTTGCCGACCGAGAGAACGGTTGCCACATAGCTGCCCGCGTCCGAGGCGACATTGCCGTCGTACGAGAGAGAATAGCTATCGCCCGAATAGATCCTGCCGTCGTCATCTGCCGATGCCGAGGAGCTGAGAGACGCAGACTGTGTGCGGTTACTGCCGTTATAGATAAAGGAATTGGAGGACCAGTTAAGGGTCACGATCTTGGGAACGACCGTCCATTCGACCACAGCATTGCTGTCAGGAAGCGTGTAGTTCGCGGCATAGGTGCCGAGAAGTCCCGATACAGTGGTGGTGTAGGTGCCTGCGTTCATGCCCGCATTGGTGCCCTCATAATCCAGCGTCACCGTGTCAAGCACTCCAAGACGCTCCACAAGACCGCTTGCGATCTCGGTGGTGAAGGTGTAAGTCGCCTTATTATAGATCAGCTCACCGACCGCACCCGTAAAGACCGCGCTCGCACGGCGGCTGTTCTGGTACTGCCAGACGCCCGTCAGAGCGATCGTCTTGGGCAGAATACGGAAGGAGGTATGTGCCTCAACGGTATAGTTGCCGTCCACCGCGCCGTTTTTGTAGATGACCAGACGGCTGATCTCATACTCACCCGCATCGACCGCAAAGGACTGATCCGCAAAGGAATAGGAGGCGGATCCATCCACAAGGAAGGTGAAGGTGGGCTGACTGCTGCCGCTGACCGGCGAATTGGCACCCGTCTGTGCAAACACCGAAAGATTGCCACTCTCCACGTCGCTTGCCACAAGACCCGAAATCGTAAACTCGGGGCCCTGATAGCTGCCGTTGTAGAATACGCTGCCAAGATCGGAGAATCCAACGGTTACGGTCTTCGGCAGAATGGTAAAGCTAAAGCTTGCGCCCCTGCCCAGCGTGTAGTTGGCGCTGTCGGTGCGTGCTACCAGGATCTCTGCAAGTCCCGCATCGGTGCGGCTTCTGCCATCCATGCCATAGATCAGCGAAACGGTGTCATCACCCAATGCGGCAAAGGAGGGGGTTGCCACCTTTTCAACACCGTCATAGGTAAAGAGCGTGGCAGTTCCGCCGTTGACGGTCCAGCTGAGATCCAGTACATAGGGCGTGATCTGCCAGCTGACGTCGGCATTGGAGAGAAGCGTATAGTTGGTATAGACGGCCTCGTCAAGCGTTGCAATGGTGCGGTAAGCGCCTGCGTCACGGTAATCGGCTCTGTTGAGCGAGATCACAACGCTCTCGCCGCTGACGACGCCCGAAAGGATGGCGTTGACGCGATAACCGCTGTAATTGTAAACGAAGCCGGAGCCGCCCTCAAGAGGAAGAAGCGCACTGCCGTTTGCCATATCGGCGATCTGCCATGCAGAGACCGAGATGGGCTTTCGCGCAATCGAGAAGCTGCCGCTGAAGGGATCGGACAGCACGTAGTTGCCGTTGACAAAGGAGAAATCACTGACCGAGAGCGTGTAGCTGCCCGCATCCGTGCCGCGGTAGGAAAGCAGGAATTCCCCTTCCTCCACACGGCCCGAAAGCGCCGTGGTGCCAAACTGCTCAAAGGCGAACAGAGGAAGATCCTCCTCCAGCATGCCGCCGATACGCACACAATACTCCTGTGCGGAGCCGTTATAGACCAGCGCGGCGGCGGGTGCCGTGACCGTGAGAGGCTTGGGACGGATGGTAAAGCTGCGGCTTCCGGTGCTCATCGTGTAGTTGTTGAGCATCTCACTGCTGCCGATAAGACCCTGAATATTTGCCGTATAGCTGCCTGCATCAAGCCCCGTCATGGCAATCGTATAAATGCCGTTTTCAGCCGAAATGAATCTTGCCGTTGCGGTATTGTCGGCAAGATCCAGCATCTCTATATTGAAATTCTCAGCATCGGAGCCGCAGAAGTTCAGGATCTGCACGCCGATACCCTGATTTTGTCCGTTGTAATAGAAGGTGCCCGACGACAGATAGTTGATCGTGAGCGTTCTTCTCGTGATCTCCCACACCTGTGTTGCTCTTGCATCGACGGCATCGGCGTCATAGACGTAGTTGGAGTTGGTGGTGCCGATGATGGACGCCACGTACTGACCTGCATTGATCTGCTCATTGACGCTGTGATTGACATGATCGTAGACAAAGCTGACGACATCCCCCTCGATGGCACCCTCCAGCACAGCGTAAACGCTATGCTGACGCCCATCGTAAACAACGCTGAAGGAGGACCAGTCGCTGCCGTCGGTCTGCCAGTTCTTGACCGTGACGGGCTTGGGATCGATGCGCCAGATCAGCGTATTGTCATTGGTTGCCTCGATCGCCGCAAACGAGTAGTTGGGATTGGTGACCCCGACGGCAACGGCGGTATAGTTGCTGCCCGCGTCAGTCTCCTTATTGCCGCGATAGGTGATTTCCACCACGTCGCTGCCGAGAATACCGCCCACGTTCATGACGACCGTGCGCTCGGTGCCGTTGTAAACAAAGCTGTCATTCGACCAGCTGATGAAGGAAAGGGGCTTCGGGGTGATCTGCATGGTCGCAGTCAGGGTGCGGGTCTCATAGTTTGCCGCCTCCGCCGCATTGTTCTTGGAAAGGACTGCCTCGACGGTATAGGTGCCCGCATTCATCACGCCCACATTGTCACAAACAAAGCTTCTCACGCCGCCGACGTTGCTGTAATACTTATAAAGAACGTCGATGCGCTCGGTGTTGAGCGTGCCCCCCATCACCAGCGTCCTGTTGGTGGCATTGTACACCATGCTTTCATTCAAAAGCTCTGCCGTGCCGATATCAATGGGCTTTTTATCAATGCGCGCTTCGTAGGTGACCTCGCTGGTCGCCGTTTCGCCATAAGGCGAATGTACCGTCACGCGCAGCGTATAAATACCGGTGTCCGCGACGTTTTGCAGGTTGACGGAAGGAGCCTTATCGGGCTCCGTGCTCCCCTGCCTGATCCACTCATAGGTATAATCGGTGACCCTTCCGTCCAGACTGCGTCCGTCAAGCGGATGCGTGCGGTTGGCGGACAGCGAAAGCACCTTATGCTCATCGTAAACGAAGGCGGCATAGTTCTGGGTGGTTTCCTCGCCGCTTGCCGCGCCGCTGAGGGTGTGTGCGATCGAAATGACAGGGGCATCCAGCAGCCAGGTTGCCTTCAGCGTGACATCCTTCTTGATTCCTGCCGAGGTGAAGACCTGCTCGGTGGAATCGTCAACACTCCAGACCACGCCGCGCGAATAACCGACACGGTCGGTAACCACAGGGAAGGTGCAGACATCCTCATCGGTCCAATACAGCTCCCTTACGCCCGTTCTGTCGGGCATCACGCCCCAGTCGACCACTGCCTTATACTCGTCGATCCACTTGGCGTGGAGCGAGGTGTTGCCGGTAAGAACCAGAGCCGTGGTATCGGAAATATCGCACTCCGACACAAAGGCAGCATCGTAATACCAGCCGCGGAAGGCACTGTGCGCCTTGGCACCGTCGGTACCAAGCTCATGGTGGTCGGCAAGATATGCTGCGGTATCCTCGGTAAGCCCCTTATCGTTGGCGCTTGCCTTCTTCAGGTCGGTGACCTTCAGACTGACGCTCTCGCCGATCTTGCAGAAGATACTGTCGATGTAATAATCACAGTTGGTGTAAAAATCCACGCAGAACTCGTCGTCGGGAAGAATGGGACGGAAGCTCTTGACGTAGTTCAGGTTGTTTTCGCGGTAACGGTTATAGATATCCTTATTGACCTGGATCACAACGCGATCGGCATCCATTCCGTTGAGCGAAATGATCTTGCCCACGCTGTCACCCGACATGACCACCTTGGAAAGCGCCGTACACTCAGCAAAGCTCTCAAAGCGGAAATCGGCAGCGGCACAGTACTCAACGGTGCGCAGCGAGCTGCTTCGCACGGCGTTGACACCGATGCTCTTGAGCGACGCGGGAAGCGTCAGCGTTTCGATCTTGTTGTTGGCAATCGCGCCATCCTCAAGATATTGCAGATTGCTGACCAGCACGCTCTCACCCTCGACGGTGGTGGGCGTGCCGAACACGATCTCGTTATACTGGTAATTCTCCAGCAAATTGTCATCGATTAGTGCACCCTTGGCAATGCCCACGACGGGCAGATTGTTATAGGTGGCAGGGATATTGACCTTGGTAGAGGTTCCCTTGTAGACCGCAGTGACGATATAGCCGTCACCCTCCTCGTTCAGCTCGTACTCCAGCGCACGGGTGTCCGAGAAAAGATCGTAGAACGTGGGGGGCATCTTGTAAGCAACCAGCGTGCCCACCTGCGCGAGCAGGATCACCACGAACAGCACGGCATACCTCCGCACAAAGGATCTTGCCTTTTTTGCCCTCTTTTTCTCGTCACCTCTGACACTCGGGCGAATCATGGCATCGATCGCACGCCTGTCCATGCTCGGCCAGGTGAGGTAAGTCATAATGGCAACGAAGAGCTGGATGCCTGCAATGATCGCAAGGTCGGTTCTGAGCGTTCCCAGCTTCATGGTGCCCGAAACCAGCTCGCCGACCAGCGCCAGCAGCCAGAGCACACCGACGCCATAGGTCAAAAGCGGCATCCGCTTATAGCTGATACCCTTGTGATTTCTCAACACGTATTCGGTGATACAGAGAATGATCTGGAGGATATTGATGACCGCCAGAACATACAGATGCTTTAAGATCACATCGTAAACACCCCTTCGGGACACGAAGAAGAGCGTCACAAGCGTTCCTGCAAAGATCGCAAGGAAGTTGAAGATCGCAAGAATATATCTTGTTTTGACGACACTTCTGTGTTCCGAAAGGATCGAAGAATTCACATTATTGTTTGTCATGTCTGTCCTTAATACCTTTCATGTGCTTCTCAATTCTCGGCCACCTGCTCCTCGGGCTCGACCTCTGCCTCGACAGGTGCCTCTTGGGGCTCGACGGAGGGCTCGATCTCAAGGAAGGAGGAGGATAGCTTTTTCAGGTTGCCGAACTTGGTAACGATATACTTACTGATCACCGAACGGTTCTTCACCTTGTGATTCATAAATACGATGCCGTCGATTCTCGTGACGCTGCTGCGCTTTTCCGAAATCAGCTCATCACAGATCTCACAACGGTAGATATCGTCATAATCCGAAGCAACGGTTCCTCTGTAATAATTGCCGCCGCAGATGCTGCAGGTCATGCACTTATCCGAGGAGGAGATCCTGATATCCTTTACGTCGATATCAAACTTGCTCGCCAGGTGCTTTTTGAAATCGGCGCGAACGCGCTTGGCAAGCTTGACCTCCTCAAGGGCATCCATCTTCTTGTTGCCCCTTCTCTTTTCATAATATGCCATGTAGTCATCATAGGAGGCGATCTGCTCGTTGGCATAGTTGATGAACGCCATCTTCTTCAGAGGAATGACGTCGTGCTCCTCTTCGGAGCCGGTGCGCTCGTCATAGATCCACTCAATGCCCTCTCGGCAGGAGCAGTAGTTCACATCGATGGTACGAAGCCCCTTGATGAAGCCTCTGCCCGGCATGAGCTTGACCTTGTCGTAATAATCCGAGCCAATGAACTTTTCATAATTGAAGTGCCATCCGCCGCATTCCTCGCACTTGACAAGGCAATCCTCACAGCCCACCGCATGCACGCGCTGGTTCTCGGTGGAAAACTCCTCGTCGTAGGCATCGGTGTTGACGTGCAGACGGTAGATCTTGCTCGGATCCTTCACGTCAACCAGCTCATGACCGCAGTTACAGACATGAATGTTGGCATTGAGCGCCTCAAACTCATTGTTCTCGCTGGCAAGATAGGAGGTGTTGAACACGCCCCTTCTCTTTGCCTCGTCGGTCAGCATGACGTGAATGTTGAGGAAGGTCATGCTGATCTCGAAGATGGATTTGACCGTGATGCCCTGGATATCCACGTCCGAGTTGATGTACTTATCAAACACCGCCTGCTGGATCGCGGCCTTGTTCTCCTCCAGCACATTTCTGTCCTTAAGAAGGTTGACCTCACCCGAGCGACGGATCTGACGCATGATATTTTCGGCGATCTCCTTGATCTCACCGTTTTTCAGAACAAAGCTATAAACGTCGGGCACGGCGGATACGCCGGTATCCTTGATCAGCTGGCACTGGAAGATGTTTGCCTTATTGGAATCGGTGCTCTCGGATTTGATCAGAACATCCGAAAGGGTGATCCCCTTTCCGATCAGATCGCGCAGCGAACGGCGGATCTCCTCCTTGTCGGGGGCGGTATCCACGCGGCAGACGCGCTGCATGTAGGTGACACGCGAATAGACCTCGTCAATCAGAGTCGAGGAGGTCTCGGCATCAATGATCGCATAGGAATTATTGATGCTGTTGAAGAACAGCGGGCTGGTGCTCTCCGGCACGTCGGCGTACTCTTTGCTCTTATAAACGTCGTTGATGACGATATAATCCATTTCACCGATCTGGACGCATTCGGCATCACCGTAGATCTCACGGTACTGCTTCAGCTCATCACGGTGCTCTGCGCCGCCAAAGCCCTCAAATGTTTCCTTTAGTTGTCTTGCTATATCAGTTAAAGCCATACGTTCCTCCTCTGTTAGGTCCTGTCAAGCGCACGCACCGCTTCGCGAGCGCCGACAAGTCCGCTTTTCGCCAAAGCCGTAGAGTCGGCAAAGACCATCATGACCGCCTTGTAGTACTTGCGCAGGACCTTGCGCAGAACCTGATACACCGCCTCGCGGATGGCGAGAACATGACTGTATTCGGCATGAAAGACCTTGCTCGCTCCCGCCTGTCTGCCTTGCAGCTGACGCAGCGCGTTGACGGCTGCCGTCTGATGGCTCTTGATGAGCTCCGCACTCAGTCCCACGTCATCCTCATCATCACCGTGACCGATGATGATATCGTCATGCTGGATCTGGTAGCGAAGATCTCTTGCCTTGGCAACGTAATGATCTGCCATCTCAAAGAATTCCTTCATCGAGCTCTCAAGCTCATCAAAGCGGTTGGCTAAAAATTTTTGATAATCGGCACAGTCGGCACAGTTGTTATGAATGATATCACATTCGTGCCGAAGCATTTTGGCACAGGTGTTAAAGAACACGCCGACCGACTCTCCGAGCGTTTTGGGCACAGGGACCTTGCCGCCGACCGCGGGGGCATAATCGGTGGCTCTCACCACGAAATGCTCGCCGTGATTGCCAACCGAAGCGGTGTTGCGGAATACGCCGTCAAAATATTTGCCGAGCTTGGCGGTATACTCAAGATCGAGCGCCATCATTTCGGGATCAAAGGTCGCTCTCGTCGCAAAGCTGACCAGAAGATTATTGATCGCGCCAGGCAGCTCCTTCACTCGCTCCTGCGTCCCGTTGGTCACCGTGACCAGCAGATCCCCATAGATACGGTCAATGCGATCTACCACATCGGCATAATCGTAACGGGCACCGTGCTTGAGCGAGATCTCCGAGGAGGCAAAGGGCAGCATCCTGTCATCCGCCTTCAGCTCTACCTGCCACTCGTCGGCAAGCACACCGTCCATATTGCCGTAGGAGGCAAGCAAGAACACCTTGCCCTTGGTGACCTCCTGTGCCTTTGCGATCAGGCGCTTTGCGAGCACCACGTCAGCAACGGCGTCAAAGAACACCACCGAGCCGAGCTCTGCGGAATAGGGCGTCTCACGGAATTGCTTCACGCTCATCAGCACCGCCTCTGCGCCTGCACCATGCTTGATCGCATCGATACCGGGAAGCATCGTGTAGCCCGTCAGCGCGCTCTTGACCTGCGATTGCAGCGAGGCAGGGTCGCGGTCGGTCACGATCACCAGCGGCGAGGTCACGCTTGCATCGGCATCCTTGCCGTCGGCAAGGCGCTTCAGCTCGACGCACTTGCATACGTCATCACTGCCTTCTCCCAGCACGGAGAAGCAGCGTGCATCCTCGATCTCGTTTTTCGCGTATCTTCTTGCAAAATACTCAAAGCCCGAATCGTCACGCTTCAGACGAATGACGCCGAGGCGCTCAGGGGCGTTATTCATATAATGGTAGGCGCCGTATTTTAGGAAGACCGAGAGGACGGCACTCATCTCCTTTGCCGACATATCCAGCACATACGGGGTCGAAACGGCTCTTTCAAGCTCACCCTTGACGGGGTTGTTGAAGAACATGTCGGCAAAGCACGCCGCCATCTCGTCATAGCTGTTGAGCATATTGTTGATGACCGTATCGATCGAGGGACATCTCGTGCTCTGCTTGTCGGTCATACGGGTATGCATGACCATGAGGAAGACCTCTTCAAAGGAGAGATAGTCAATTGCCTCGGTCAGATAGTCGCGCATGGTATTGATATCGCCGGGAACGCGCTGTGCGATGCCCTTGGTCCTTTGCAGGCAGGCACTGAGGATGCTCTCCTCGTCACGTCCGTAGGTCACGGCGTTATAGATGATATCGCACGCGCCCCCGTAGCCGCTTGCACCGTCAAAGGAAAAGTGATCCGCCACGGGCTTAACGATCTCCTTGACGCGACGGGCGGAGAAGCGCGTATCCAGCAGCTCGAGAACGGCAAACAGCTCGACGGCGTTTTTCTCCAGCACGGTATCCGACATTACCACGACACCCTTGGCACCCGTGGTCAGCTGCTTGAGCCGCTTCAGAGAGGAGGAGATGGGGGTGTAATAATTTTTGCCGAGGAAATCAAGTCGCTCGTATGCGGCGGCAGGGTGTGCCACGCGGTGCTCGCGATCTGCCTCCTCCAGCAAAAGATAGGAATGCACGTCGTCTACGGCAACAAACTCATAATTGCCCTCGGCAAGCAGATCCGAGAAGAGCAGCTTTCCGCAGCTCTCTCCCCCATAAACACCGCTTTTGGCATCGTCTGCCGCAAGGGGCATATTGAAGATCTCCTTGCCGCCTGCCGCCTTAACGACGATCAGATGCGGCTTGGACTGCGCAAGGCGCTCGGCATGCGAGCGCAGCTCGCCTGCCGTTCTGCCGCAATTCCCCAGCGCACCGTTCAGAGCACTCTCCGAATCAATGACCGCAAGATCAGAGAAAAGAGGTGCGAGAACGGTCTTGAAGGTAGCGGCGACCTCGGGATTGCTGACGAGAAGCAGGAACGAGCCGTACGTGCCCTCGCCGAACAGTGAGGTCAGTGCCGACGCCGCGCAACGCTTGGAATAATCGACCAAGAACAGCCTGCCCCCTCGCTCGCGAAAACGGGCGGAAAGCGTACAGGAATATTCGCCGCCGATATTTTTTTCAAATGCGGATGTTGCCATTATACCGTTCCTTCCATGTTCTTCATAAAGTCTGCGATCGAGAGGGTCTTGACAAAGCGTTCAAACAGGCGCGCGCCCTTAAGAACGCTGTCACACTGCTTATGGAACTGCTCGATGACAAGTCCGAGGTACTTATAGACCACCGTATCCCAATAAAGCTCCTTGATGGGGTTGAAGATCTTCAGATAATCGGCGAAGGGCATAACGAATGCATCGCTTGACACGCCGGGAAGCAGCGCCTTGATCTCCTTTGCCTTCTGCTTAAAGAGATTGGTGCGTGCGTTGAGCTCGTTTTTGATATGCTCACCGTCACTGCCCGAAATGACGCGGTCGCTGAGGCGCTTGAGAAACGTCTCGGTTTCCTTTTGATAATACTTGATGCTGTTATCAAAGAATTCCTCCACGCCGCGACGGAAGCTGCTGTACTGGTTGCGCATGCCGCTGCCCTGAGCCTTACAGTCCTTGCTGTTGGGGCAGGACTTACAGTCTGCGGCGCTACAAGGCATAAATACACCCATAGAGCTGTTAAAGCGCATCAGCCTGGTGCCCGGCTTGTTGGACACCGTGTAGCCTGCACGCTGAGGAGAGATCGAATTGCGGAAGATGGCATCAAACTGTCCGCGAACCGTCTTGAGGAAGCGGAAATCGATCTCTGCCATATTCTTATCCACGCCAAACTTCTTGGAGAAGTCTGCCGCCATCTTCTCGATCTCAGCATCGGTCACGCCGCGGTTGCAAAGCTCGTACATGTATTTATAGTAGGCTTCAAGTCCGTAGACCTTTCCCTCGAAGGACACATCCTCGCCGTCCTTCTTGGAGGTGCCGTCCTCCTCCACCGATACGATACCCGTGGTTTCACCCATCCACTGCGTGAACATCTTGAGCTCGTTGGCGAAAAAGTTGATGACAAAGCCACTCATGTCGTTCATGGGAACGAAGGACACGATGTTGATCTGAGGCACCTTGCCCGTCGGACGGATACGGTCGATACGACCGATACGCTGCTCCATCTTCAGCGGGTCATAGTTGATATCAAAGTTGATGATGGTATCTGCCTTTTGCAGGTCAACGCCCTTTTCATAGCGCTTCGGGTCGATGATGATGAGCAGATTGCCGTCATAACGGCTCAGGTCCTCTGCATCCTCCGAAACGTGCCATTCATCACCCACGGTATCCACCGCATAGCTGCGCCACTTTTCGCGATAGGTCTGCACCTTTTTGTCATCCAACGTCTCGCCCGAATAAAGGGGAGCACACTTCTGGTACTTGAACCATTCCACGATCTCATCACGGTTGTTCTCGGCAAACAGTAGCACCTTATTACTGATCGAGCCGAGCGCCTTTTCTCTGCCCAGCATCAGCTTATTGACAAGAGCAAGCTTATAATCGACCATGCCCGCATCGTCAAGATCGACCGACTCGTAACGGCTACTGGCAGGCTCGTGCGTCCCGGGGACGCCGCCGCTCATCGAATCGTTGATGTAATTGAAGATCGCCGTTGCGCTCTCAAAGCGCTCCTTCTTCTCTGCCTCGCTTCCGATCAGACGGTCAAAGTTCGGCAGATCCTCCATGCGGATCACGCTCTGCTTGGTTGCCTCGCAGGGGCGCTTCACGTCAAGCAGACAGTCAAAGAAGATATCGTCACGCACGAGGTAAATGACCTTGCCGTCACGCTTGGGCCAGACGGGCAGGTTCTTATAGCGCTCAATGCGGTTTTGGCTGAGCTTTTGCAGCTCCTTGCAGTTACTGAGATTGTAGGTCTGGTGACGGGTATGACGGATACCGTATCTGTGATAGGTCTTGTTCCATTTTCTCGCACCGTCCTCCAGCTCAAGCAGCTGTCTGATGCGCTTGATGGGCTTGCCGTTCTGGGTAAAATCCTCCTCAAAGCGGATCTTGATGCTGTTATTGAAAAGGCTTCTGAACACCACGCGGGTCTGGAGGCTGAGAATACGGTATTCGTTATCGGGGTAGGACAGCAGCTCACAAAGCTCCTTCATGACGTTCTTGATGTCAAAATCGCTGCTCGAGCTGTCATTTTTCTCGGCATTGTAGGAAAGTATCAGCTCCAGCACGACCTCCTCCATCGACATATAGCTGATCTGGCTGAGAAGATAATCCTTCACGGCGCGCTCGTCGGTGGTCGTGAGAAGGAAGGAGTTGTTGAAATAGGGATAAACGAATCTGCCGATCTCGGCACCCGTATCACTGCGCTCGCGTCTGGTGAAGTCACTGTGGCGGTCACAGAAGTTTCTGGCAGCATTGTACTCCACACACGCCTTGAAGGTGTTGTAGAGGTTGGCGATCGCCTCCTCGCGGTCCTCGCTCAAGGGATATGCCTGGTCAAGGTTGATGCTGACGCGCTTATAGGCATCAGCGTCCTTGTTACTGGCAAGCAGGGTCAGCAAATAGAAGTCGACCATGTCCGACTTGATCGGCGTTGCCGTGAGGAAGATCTTTCGGCTTGCCTTATCCGAGAGGGTCTTGAGCTTTTTGTAAAGGCTGCTCTTCTTGATAAAGTAGTAATCGTCAAAGAGCTCAAAGCGGTCGTATTCCTTGGAGGGGAACTTGGCGTAGCCCTGGTTTTTATGGAACTGATTGCGATCGATCTTGGAGGCAACGTCGATGTAATCATGCACCTCATCGACGATCAGGGTCTGGTATGCCACGTCAATGAAGAAATCGATGATACGGTAGTTCTCATAGATCTCGTCGATATGATCGTTTTTGTCCTGGATAATATATTTGTGCTTGTAATTCTTGATCTCGGGCAGCAGCGTGCGGTTGAGGAACTGATGATGCACCACCTTGTCCCCCTTGTTCTCGGAATAGGAGATCGGAATGACCAGGATGGGATAGCGGTTGGACATGCTTTCGGCGATCGAGGAGATCTCCTCGGGAACGGTGGTGAAATACTCACCGATCAGCGTATAAAGACCGTTCAGCTCCTGCTTCACAAGGCGCTCGTACTGCTTGACGAAGAAGGCGTTGTTGATGGTGTTCTCCAGCATGCTCTGATTCTGTCTGCCGTTGAGGAAGCGGGCGATCTCGCCTCCGTCATCGTAGGTATACGCCTTTTCGAAGGAGGTGCCCTTGATCGCATATTTCTTGCCGTCGAATACGACCTCGATGCCCTCGATCTCGTTTGCCTCAAGACCGCGGTTGATCATCTCTACCGCCTCGCGGATATCGTCATTGATGAAGCCGCGGATCAGCCCGTCAAGCGTATCCTTTGCGCCGGGGGCTGCCTTATATTTGTGCTTGAACTGATGCTCGTAAAGCTCAACAAACTTCTCCTCGGCAAGGCACTCGAAGACGCACTTGCAAAAGTCGTCAAAATTGCGCAGCGCCTTGACGTCGGGATAGATCTCCTCTACACCGTTGACGGTTCTGCGGTAGGGCTTGATGCCGAATTTATTGGCAAGCTCGTACTCCCATTTCTGCGCCATGATCTCGTTGGGCACGATGATGAGCAGAGAGCGAAGCTCGTTACGGCTGGCAAGCTCACTGATGATCATGCCTGCCTCAATGGTCTTACCCATACCGACCTGGTCGGAAAGGATACCACTCTTATTCAGATTGAAGATAAAGTCGTAGACCGCCTGCTCCTGATAGGAAAAATAGCTCTTATCGCTTTTCCCCGCAGAGGCGCCGAACCAATGGAATCTCGAATAGTAGTCGGATTTCAGACGCAGCTCCTGCTTGTTCTCCACCTCACTGACCATATCGAGAAGGTCCTCTATTTTTCGCACCTGCTCCTTATCGCCGAGCATGGACTCCATATTTTCCCGTTGTACAGGCATTTTGACGTCATTCTTATCGATC
Source organism: Oscillospiraceae bacterium (assembly GCA_015063625.1). Classification (GTDB taxonomy): domain Bacteria; phylum Bacillota; class Clostridia; order Oscillospirales; family CAG-272; genus Firm-07. The sequence continues at coordinate 41,387 of SVTT01000004.1, read as the reverse complement.
ATAACCATTGCCTCCTTGGTGGTATTGCCACTTTGTAAATATCATTGTCTGTTTCATCGCCGTTCCTTTGCCCCCTCGTACATCCGACGCGCATTTTCGTCAAGCGGCGTGCCGATCAGCTCGCCGCCCTGTCCCTTGACATAGCGTACACAGGAGAGCCTTGAGGTGTTTTTGCTCTTGCGGTAAACGAGCAGTGCCTCGCCGACGCAGGTGATGCCCGAGAGCGTTTCCCTTGCGTCACACTCAATGCGGAGCAGCCGCCTCGGATAGCCGACAGGAAAGCCGTATACCGTATCCCCCGACATCCAGAATACATACCCCGCGGTATTGGTCACTACACGGGGAAGCACTTGCCGACAGGCGGGTGCCTCGGCGCAGGGCAGATCGCCACCGATGGCAACCTCCTCAAGCCCACCCCGTTCCGGGTGATAGTAATAATAATGGAGCTGTGTGTTATGCACGACAAACATGTGTCTGCCAAGGCAGATCAAAAAGCTTTCGGCACTCAAGGTATGCTCCATATCGAGCGACTGCTCGGCATGCTCATCAACGCCGCGTCGGGAAACGGGGTACAAGGAGAGCTTGAGGCAATCGACGCCGTTGGGCTTACCGATCACGCAAAGCAGCTGACGCTTTGCCTGCCGTTCACTCAGAGTGAGAAGTGCCCATGCCTTCAATTCAAGCCCGAGATTCAGTGCGGTGCGAGAGCCGCCGATCGACACCCAGCCGTCGGCATCCGCCGTGAAGCGCATGCCGTCAACGAGCAGCGGAGGAAGCACCGAGGCATCACCCACCCTTGCGTGTGCGGTATCCCCCACACCGTAAATGCTGCTTTGTGCCGCAATGATCAGCTTTTCGCCCGTGCCACCCCTTGCGTTTACATAGTCACGCTGCCACTCAAGAAAACGCGCATGGACCTCGCTGCCGTAGGCATAGGAGCGCACCTGCATATGTCTGTCAAAAAAGACCTTTGGCAGTTGCTTGCGTTTATAAAAAGTCTTATTCATGTCATAACCACGTTAATTCATCACGATCTTCATATCGTTGCCGATACGGTCAACGTTTTTGAGCGCACGGTTATTGAGCAGCACGGTATAGAGCTTTTTCCGATCGGTCTTTCCGTGCGCGGCAACGTAATCGGCAAAGTCCTTTTCGCGGAACATGCCCTCGCCCGTTTCATTGCCGTTCTTCTCGATCCGTTCAATGATGAACTGCTCCAGCTCACGGTCAACGGGGGCGCTCTTGAGCATTTCCACCGATACGTAGGTATCGGCATCGTACTCCTTTGCCACCTCGGCGTAGCCGTATCCCTTTTGCTCACAATAACGCATGAGATGCTCGTATTTGTCAATGTTGAGATGGTAGGACAGCATATCGAAGTTCTTCATCTCGATGACCGCAATGCGGTCCTTGTTGTCCTTGACCACAAAATCCGGGAAATATCTTCTGTTGGCAAGCTCCTGGGAGATATAGGGGATCTCCAGTGTCTGCGCCTTGATATCGTGCAGGAAGCCAACCGATGCCATCATCGTGGCAAAGCGGCTTTCAAGGAAGGAATCACAGATCAGGATGCGCTTGTGCGTGTCAAAGTCAAGCTCAAGCTCACATAAGTGCCGTGTTTCTGCCTCATAGGGCTTTTCCACGTCGGGGAAGAGCTCGTCAAGCGATTCGCTGACGGTTCTGACGTTCGAAGGATAGACGATCAGGTCCTCCACCTTCTTGCACTTCAGTTCCTCGGCAACGTGCGACACGATCACGGTGCGCTTGTCATACTTGGATTTCTTTTCCTCGGTCGCGGCAGGCTCCTTTTCGCCCGCCTGCTCTCCCCTCTTTTCGGGGGGCACGGGAAGACCCAGTGCCTCGTATGCCGCCGCCATGGCGACACGACCGTCACGATCTACCCGCAGCATACCCTTTTTGATCAGGTACGCCTCATATTTCTGAGCAAGCACGTTGTTGCTCTCGTTCATGGCACGCGCGAGCGTATCAATGCCGACAGGACCGCCGTGATAGCGATGAATGATCATGCGCAGCAGCTCTCTGTCACCGTTTTCAAGTCCGTGCTCGTCGATACCGTTTTCCTTAAAGAATTCTGCGATCACCTGATCCGATACCTCGATGCCGAGCTTACGGATGGCATCGACCGAATCAAAGGCGCCGAAGGTTTCAAGATTGTTGATCTTGGCATAGCGCACCAGTGCCTTATCCGAGATGCGCTTGACCATGCTGTTCGCAACTCTGGGGTTGTTGCGACAGCGCTTGGCGATCACCAATGCCCGCTCGGGAGTGATCTTCACGCCAAGCTTGTAGAAGGAGCCCGAGATGATGCCCGAAAGCACCTCGTCGGTATATTCCTCCAGTCTTACCTGAATGGCACGCTGGGTAAAGGGCTTTGCCAGCTTACCGATCTCGGTGGTCGCGCCGATCAGTGTGAAGGGCGGCAGCTCCAGCGTTTCGGTCTTGGCAAATTGTCCCTTACCCACCGTATAGGTAATGCGCCCATCCTGCATGGCGGAATAAAGAATAGATTCCGCCACCAAAAGCGGCAGGGTATGGATCTCGTCGATAAACAGGATCTCCTTGGGCTGCAATTTTTTCAGAATGGCGATCATTTCCGCCGGATTGATCTTGGAGACGTTGATCTCGGTGAACTTGGCGCGCATCTCGTTGGCAATGATCTTGGCGAAGGTGGTCTTTCCAAGACCGTGCGAACCGTATACGATCAGGTGAGGCATTGCCGCATTCTTCAGGCGTGCCGCGGTGATCAGATCGCGCACTGCCATGACCGCACCCGGCTGACCGATATAGTCGGAAAGGTACAGCGGGCTGAGTGCATCGTTCCGCTTTGGAGGGACGTACGCGCCGCCCTCATTACCCGATGCCCGTGCAGGCGCACTGCTCCCCGCACTGTCCTTTTGGGGTGCCCCCCCCGTGACGGGGGCGGAGGGGGCGGCAGTGGGCGCGGTGGGCGCGGTGGGCGTATTCTTTACGCTTGCGCTCTTTGCCAGCACCTGCTCGTAAAGCGCCTTCAGGCTCTTTGCCGAGGCAAGATACTTTTCGCGTGCACTTCCCTCAAATTTTTTCGCCAGCAGCAGGGCGCACTTCTGCGCATTGACAAGGCGCTCCGATGCCACGTCGTATTGCTCGTTTTTGATTGCGTCTTTAGCCTGACTCACAAAGGTGGTCAGCATCATTTCCATTTCGTTCATCGTGTCTCCCGAATTGACCTACTATAATTAATAGGTATGATTATAACATTTTCTCGAGTTCCTTCAGCTGATCGTCGATCGACTTGTCGGAGGTGGGGGCAGTGGCGGGGGCGCCTGCGGTGGAGGTGCCGTAGATCATGCTCTTCACCTCGTCGTCGCTGACAAGCGAGGAATCGGTGGAGAAGTCGCTGACGCTCTCCTGAGAATCCTCCAGCATATCGCCGAGCTGCTCGGTCTGCTCTGCCACTCTGTCCATGGCAATACGCAGCTCGCCCGTCAGCTTGCTCATATCGGCGGTCGTGCCGTTGGCAATGTCCTTACTGATCACGTGGATCGCCTTCAGGAACTCATTGGTCATAGAGGTCATATCCTTCATCTGCGAGATGATCTGTGCGTTCAGCAGCATCTTGTAGGTGCGCTTTCTCTCGCTGATGGTCATGCGCAGTGCCTCCTCGGCAAGCTTGATCTGATCGGGCAGCTCCTCGCGCATAGCAATCTTTGCGGCCTCTACATACTTGCTCTCCTGTGCCTTCAGCTTGACGATGCGCTTCTCCAGCTCCTTCATCGACTGCTTGACCAGCATTTTTCTTTCTTGCTCTTTTTGTGCTTTCGATTTAAACAAACCCATGATCGTTTTCTCCTTGTAAAATTGATGTTATGTCAGTGGACGCTTTAGGAAAGATTCAGGTCCTCGGGCAGGATCTCTGCCAGAGTTTCATTCGAGATGTAGCCCTCGATCTTCGAGATACGCACGTTCTGACGGCGCTTGACCTTGTCAAAGAAGTTGCGCACGTCACGCGCGTTACCGAAGTTCTCGCCGCGATTTTCGTACAGCTGCACGAAATGCTTTTTGAGCATCTCCTTGACCTGATCCCCGTAGGTGTAATTCGCCTTCTTGCTCATGCGCTCAAAAATGGCGTACATCTCCTCGCCGTTATAGTCGGTGAACTGGATCGAGGTCGGGAAGCGCGATTGCAGACCCGCGTTCGAACCGATAAATTTCTCAATGGGCTCGTCGTAGCCCGCAACGATGACGATCAGATCCTTGCGATGGTCCTCCATCTCCTTGAGAAGCGTATCGATCGCCTCCTGACCGAAGTCGTTGCCACCCTTGGCAAGCGTATATGCCTCGTCGATGAAGAGCACGCCGCCCATTGCCTTCTCAATGACCTCCTTGGTCTTGATGGCAGTCTGACCGACATAGCCGGCAACCAGGTCGTTTCTCTGCACCTCGACCAGCTGTCCGCCCTCAAGCACGCCCAGTGCACAGTAGATATCCGCCATGATTCTTGCCACGGTGGTCTTACCCGTACCGGGGTTACCCTTAAAGACAAGATGGCGAGGGGGGGCATCTCCGCTTCCCATGCCGCGCTCCTCGCGGATGAGCTGTGCCTTCAGCTCGGCAACGAGATCGCTGACCTCCTTTTTCACGCCCGAAAGGCCGGTCAGCTCATTGAGCTTGCCGAGCGCCTCCTCGACCGTGGGCTTGGGGCGCTGCTCGCCCTCCTTGCCGTCCTCCTTCTTCGCTGCTGCCGCCTTCTTGGTCACGGCGGCGGCTCCGCCTGCGGGCTTATTCTTCGCCGCCGCCTCTGCCTCGGCGATCTTTTGCTCGATCTGCTTGATAAAGTCGCCAATGCTCTTCGCCTTGGTGAAATAGTTGGTGCGCTCTGCACCGTAGGTGGAATCCGCCAGCTTGATGGCATACTCCAGCGCCTTCTTGAAGTGCACCTGCGCATCATAAAGGTTGTTTTGCTTGATATAGGCTCTCGCCGTATCAAAATGCGTCTGATAGTGCTGGGCGAGGATCATATTGTTTTCCATTCCGTCACCCCACCGATCACATGCCAACCATTTTTCTCAGCTCGGCAAGCTCGTCGCTCTCGCTCCTGCCCGAGGGAGAAACGGTTGCACTGTTGATCTGATTACCGACCATCATCGAATCGATGTCCGCCTCGATATCCGAATCCGAGAAGTTGGCACCGAGCTCGGAATCATCGGGCATATTCATGGTCATGCCCTCCACAAAGCTGTCGATCGTACTCGACTGCTTATCCAGCTCTCCCTGCGCCTTCATGAAGTTCGCCTGGGTGGTGCGCAGGACCGCGGGATCAAGCGACAGCTTACCGAGCGAGTTCATGATGGTATTCATCGAGCCGAGAAGCTCCATGGAGTTCTTGGAGATGTTCTGGATCTCCTGCATTGCCTCCATCTGGAACAGAAACTTCTCCGCCTGCATCTTTCTGCCCTTGGCGATCTTGATCATACCGACGCACTGGCGGTACACGTCAAGATAGCCCTTTGCCTTGGACTCTGCCGCCTTGGTCATCAGGATCTGCAAGGACTTATCCACCTCGGCAATGGTCTTCTCAACCTTCTTCTTCTCCTGCTTTGCCGCAAATTTCGCCTGAAATTCCGCCTCGCTCTTGGCAGCCTCTGCCTCCTGCTGCTTCTTCAGCTTTTTCTCTTTACTCTCAAACAACGCCATTTTCTTTTCCCCTTTTTCTCGATCTTTTGATTACCAACCGAACGGGTTGGAGGAAGACTGATCGCCGCCCGTTTCCCCGCTGTCCTTGGCGGTCGCGGTGGAGCCGAAGATATCCGAGCTCACGTCGCTGCTATTGTTCATGGCTGCCCAGAAGCCGCCGTCATCGGCGCTGGCGGTGCTACGCACGCCTGCGCTCTTCTCCTCCTCGTAGCCGCTGGCAATGTCGTCGATGGCAGTCTGGTCCTCAACGATCTTGTTAAGCTTCACGCTGACCTGCTCGACCATGTGCGCGAACTGCGCGGGAGTCTGCAGATTGGTGGCGCTGATCTCGTCATAGACCGAGCCGTCCTCCATGACCTTGAGCTGTCTGACGGTGTTGTTGTACTGCTTGACCCAGAGCTGAAGATTCTGCTCGATACGATCCTTTTCCTTGTTGAACTGTGCGTACTTGAGCTGCAGGCGCTGAAGCTCGGCGGAATTGGGGTTCTCTGCCTGGATCTTCTTGGCACGATTGATGATCGCCTCCATCTCCTTGGCGATCTTCTCCTTTTGTGTAAGGTTCTCCTCGATGTTGGCATTGCACTCCGCCATCATCTCCTGTGCCTTCAGCTGCTCGGGCGGATACGCCTCCTTGCCGTAGTTTCTCGACTTGGTGACGGCAGCCATCAGCATATTGGCATGCGCCGAAAGCTTACCTGCGCTCTCCTGCTGCACGTCGGTCATCATCTGATCGATGAGCTTGAAGATACGTGCATCGATCTGCTCCAGCTGCTTGCCGTCAGCGCCCTTGGGGAACTCCTGCATCTTGATCATCGCCGTGTTCAGCGCAGTACCCACACCGGGGTACTGCATGGCACGCTGCCAAAGATCCTGGATCTTCTGCTTCATGATCTCGGTGTTCTTCGCATAGTCTTTCGCGTTATATCCGAACAATCCCATTTTTCAATTTCTCCTTGTCGTCATGTTTATTTGGAAAGCTTTTCGCCGCATCTGCTGCAATAGTTGGTGCCCTCGGGATTTCTCTCCTTGCAGCGGGGGCAGACCACGCTTGACGCAGTGATCTCCCGAGGCTTTTCGGGAGCGCCGACCTGTGCTCTGTTCGCCTCGCCCTTCGCCTTGATGAAGGCAAGATCGATATCCGCCGCAGCCTTGGCAACGTCGATGTCGTCACGGTTGCCGACGTTGACGATCTTCTTGCCCTTGACACCGAGCTTGAGGTCGTCAAGCGCCTTGATTGCCGCCTCGTGCTTGGGATCGTAGGAAAGCTTAAGTACCACGAAGTTGTAGACCGTCAGGCCCTTCTTCTCCAGCTTGGCATTGATCGCCTCCTTGATGTCCTCGGCATACTCGCCCAGTCTTGACTGGCAGGCGCGCAGACCGAACTGATTGAGCTTGGAGGTAAAGAAGGACTTGACGACGCCCGCCGTTTCGGCACGGAGCAGCTCGCGCACGTCATCGCGCGTGATCTCGCCCGCGCTGTTAAAGGAAAAGGAGCTGATGAAGTTGAGGAAGTTCTCGATCCTGTAATAGTACTCACCAAAGGCGACCACGTTGCAATGCACGTCGTTCTCCTTATCGTATGCGGGGATCGCCATATTGCCCGCAAGTCCCCACTCGGCAAAAAAGTCACTGGTCTGGTCGATCGCGTAGATCTCAACCTTATCGTAGGGCTTATTGCCGCCCAGCAGCTTGGCGCCCTTTCCGGGATTCATCAGGCTGTTGACCACGGCCGTCGTGCCCAGCACCAATCTCATCTGACCGTTGATCTTCAGCACAGCGGTCACGCCGGTTTCCGCCGCGATCACGGTGTTGGGGGTCACGGCATCCACCTCGACCTTCCAGCAGGCGACCTCCTCGGAATTTCTTTTTTTGATCTCGATGGTATTGCTCATAATTTTCTCCTTCAAAATGTTTTTTGTGGGGGTGACGCGTGCTCTTCCCGCATCACCGTTCATGAAAAATATACCGTTTTTCATTATAGCACTTCCCGTGACAGATGTCAATAAATTGTAATACATTTATATAATAATATTTTATCGTATGCGCGTGCGCATCCTCTGATGCGGAACGGATGGGACAAACGACGCCCACGACAGCACGTTACAAACGAACGATGCTCACGGACCAGGCGCCGAAAACGGGTCGTCGAGGGCGCCGAAAACAGGTGGCTTGCGGGCGGCTGGGATGCCCCCTTACCCCTAACCGCAAAAAAGCAGCCGCCCCCCTGTCCGAAGGGGGGCGGCTGCGGTGCCTTTTCACGGTCATCCCGGCTCGGCGACCTCACTTTTTTTGCCGCAGAAGCGGCGGAAGGTCAGAATAAAAATACTCACGTTGGCGACAAAGCCGACGATGAAAGAGGCGGGATGGGCAAGGAACACCATATCGATGCTGGGATAGAGGCTCACCATCACCTCGACCCAGAAGATGCGAACGGCACAGGCCGCAAACAACGAAATACACATGGCAGTGATCGATTTACCCATGCTGCGAAGCTCACTGTTCAGGATCTCCATCACGGCAACCAGAGGATACAGTGGCATAGTCAGAAAAAGCTTGCGATAGGCGATCTCGGCAACCGCGGGGTTATCCACGTAGAGCCCTACGAAGAAGGATCGGAAGAGGAGAAGCGCCAGCGCGCCGACCGAGGCGATCACAAGACCGAGCGTAAGGCAGCTGAACGTGATGCGCTTGATATTCTCCTTCTTGCCGGCACCGACGTTCTGCCCCACAAAGGTGATCGCACCCTGATTGACCGAGCCGATCGCCACGTAGACGAAGTTCTCAAGATTGCCCGCTGCCGTTTTTGCCGCAATGGCAACGTCACCGAAGCGGTTGACGGCAGACTGCACCAGCACGTTGGCAAAGTTGAAGAGGGTATTTTGAATCCCAAGCGGCACACCGATATAAAGGATATCCTTGGCAGCCGCCCCGTCAAGCGCAAGCCTGCGAAGGGACAAATGCATATCCCCCTTTTGCCGCACAAGAAAGGCGATCATCAGGGTCGCCGACAGTGCCTGGGATACCACTGTTGCGATGGCAACGCCCTCTACTCCCATACCGAACGACAGAACCATCAAAAGATTGAAAAGCACGTTGGTCACACCCGAAATGGTCAAAAACATCAGCGGATGCGTGGAATCACCCGTAGCGCGCACCATGGAAGCAGCGTAATTATAGACCATGGAAACGGGAAAACCGCAAAAAATGATGCGTATGTAAAGAAGCGCTTGGTCAAAGATATTTGCCGGCACCTCGATCCATCGCAAAAACGCGGGGGCAACCGCAAAGCAGGTGCCACCCACCATGACGCCAAGGAGGGCTGCCATCAGGACCGCAGTGTGCAGAACGCGACTGACACGCTCCCCACGTCTGGCACCGATCGCCTGTGCCACCACAATGCCCGCACCAGAGGAAAGTCCCATAAAGAGTGAGATGATCATGGCGTTGAGGGATGCCACGCTACCGATCGCGGCGAGCGCGGCATCCCCGCGAAAGCGTCCGATCACGGCGAGGTCTGCTGCATGATACAGGTTTTGCAGAACATGCGTCAGGCAGACGGGAATGATGAAGATGAGAATCTTCTTCAAAAAAGGTCCTTCGGTCATGTCAAGATCGGCTTTCCTGCCAATTCTCATACCATTATCCACCCTTTCTCTATCCTGCCCCTCGAAAAAACGAAATTTTTTCTCAGCAGAGCAGTCATTCTTGCCTGCATTATACCCCCGTTCGACCCCGTTGTCAACTCATTCTGAAATTTTTATCAGATCGCCCGAACTGCTCATAACACATGTAAGCGCCTCGCAAGGCACGCTCACAGCACGACAAGGGCTATCACAAGCAAGGAGCTTGACAAAGGACACAGGAGCCGCGCCCTTGTGGGGCGCAGCTCCCGTGCCTGCATTTGCAGCATCAAGCCTCAATATCCGCCGACCGCCTTGCGCGTTCGGCTCGTATCAAAAAACACACACCGTAGAAGGTCAAAATGTAAAAGACGAACAGCAGGATCACACCGATGGGATAGAGAACGGGATGTCCGCCTACCAGCCCATAAAGAATGTCATAGGGCGTTCCGTCTCCGCGTACCAGGAACATGTAATTGTAATCAAGCAGCAGATTCGCAACGGTCGCAGAGGCGCAGAAGGCAAGCAGGATCGCAAACGTGACGGGAATGTTCTTCTTTTTCATGCTCACCATACCGGAAACAGCGATGTACAGTGAGCAAAAGCCAGAAATCGAGTGGGTCATTCCCGACACAACGTTATCAAAGCAGAGCACGGGATACGATCCGTAATTATTCCCTGCTCCGTAGGTCCCCAAAATTGCACCCAGGATACCGAAGATCAAAACGAAATCCAACGCAGCCTGCTTGATCCTTCCCTTCGAGAACGCCGCGATCGGAATGGCGATCAGCTGGATGCTGCACAAAAACAGCGGCAGCTCGTAGAGCCACGTCATCGCATCCTGCGACCTCAGGCAGAGAAACACGATCTTGAACAGCTCGATCGAATCGATCAGGATCGCCGCGACCATCAGCACACGGTTCTTTTGTCGGTCATCCTTCGTTCGGCTCCGTCGCCCCACAAGCACGGCAAGCGCCACCATGACCGCCATCAGACCGGTAACGAAAAGAAGATGCTGCCACGACAAAAAGCCCTCTGCATCTCGGCTGTATCCGCCCCAACCAAAAAACTCCTTCATCATGCTACTCCCACAGATTCAAAATATCGGGCAACGCCATTATAGCACAAAAATCGGAATTTGTATAGATAAAACGACAAAGTTCAACAATTTCATTTTCAAAGCATAGGATACGGGCACAAGGCACGGGCTGTTTTTGCAAAGGGGACGGTCAAGCCTGCGTGAGATCGCCTTGGCTAAGCCTTGAGGGAAGCATCGGTCTGCAAGGCGCTTTTCTGTTTTTTGAAATCCGCAAGGATATCAGCTACTTGATCGTTACATATCGTTGGCAAATCGGAGTCGGCTATGAGCTCACATATGCGTATCGAGAGGAAAAGGTGATGAGCTACGCCCGATCGACGTGCACAACGTCAAATATCTATCTGCATTACACCCGGTGTCGCAAGGTAATGGTTACCAAGGATCTTGCCGGAGCGTTTTGCAAACAAAAAACAGCCCGTGAGAAAATGGGTGATCTTCTTAGCGGAGAATTTGAAAAGCACTATTAAGAGCGAGCATCGCATTTGACTAGTCAAACGCAAATGGGCTAAGCCCAAACCCTTATAACAACAGAAAGAGATAACAAATCGGTTTATAGCCGAAATGTTCTCTCTTTTTCTGTTGGTGAAGTTTTCGCTGACGCGAAAGTGAAGTTGCTACGCAGTGAAGTTTGTGCTACGCACAAGTGAAGTTAAGTTTGCCCATCACTTCGCCATAGGCGAAACTTCACTTGCAAAGTAAACTTCACTATCGCAGATAACTTCACTTGCCCAAAGGGCAAACCTAGTTTTAGCGTGTTCTCCGTTAAGGATAACACGCTAACCCACGAGCTGCTTTTTTTATGGTGCGGGTAAGAGGACTTGAACTCTCCAACCACGTGGCGTTCCGCCACGACAAGAGTGTTTCTTGCAGGCTAAACGCCTGCACTTTGCGCGTTACGAAAAGCGTTCCATCGAAAGCCGCGTGTGCTGTAACAGATAATTTTCCCCCCACGAGAAATATTAAGCGCAAAGACGAAAACTCGGCGGAGGTTCTTCGAACCTCCACCGCACCAAAGCAAAAGGGACGCCCCATTCGGGACGTCCCTTTTGCTTTGGTGCGGGTAAGAGGACTTGAACCTCCACGAAGTTGCCCCCACTAGAACCTGAATCTAGCGCGTCTGCCAATTCCGCCATACCCGCTGGTCTGAGTGACACGACTTGAACGTGCGGCCTCTACCACCCCAAGGTAGCGCGCTACCAACTGCGCCACACCCAGATATCAGCGACTCATACATTTTAGCACAAAGGTTCTCTGATGTCAATAGGTTTTTGAAAAAATTTTTGGCGTTTTTTCGTTTCATCCGCGCTATACTTTTTCTCCACATTTTCATAAAAAATTGTTGCTTTTTGCCGAAATTCGCTTTATAATTGAAGTGATCGGACAAATCTCACACACCGAAAGGAGAGCTTCTCATGGCAGCAGCAGGAAAAACCTATCACGTATCCCTCAACGAGGACGGCAAATGGCAGGTCAAGGCAGAAAAGGCAGCCAAAGCACTCAAGCTGTTTAACACGCAGGTCGAGGCGATCGCCTACGCCGAAACCATCGCCGAAAATCAGGACGGCAATTTCGTCATCCACAAAAAGGATGGCAAGATCCGCAAGCAGGATTACTCCAAAAAATGAATCTGCGCGTGATCTATCCCTGCGCGATTCTGGTGATGAGCCTGATCACCTTTATCTTTTACGGCGCAGATAAGAGCAAGGCAAAGCGGGGGGCATGGCGTATACCCGAGCGTGTTCTCCTCTCCCTTTCCTTTTTCGGCGGTGCGCTTGGCGGCATCGCTGCGATGCAGTTGTTCCGCCATAAGACCAAGCACTGGTATTTTCACGCCGTGAATCTGCTTGGACTTCTGCTGCACGCCGCGCTGGCAGCTTTGATTTTTCTGTATCTTTAAAAAGCAAAGAAGGACGATCTCTCGTCCTTCTTTGCTTTTTTGGGTCGATCAACGGGCATTTTTCTTCAGCTCGAGATCAAGCCAGGTCGTACCGAGCGCAAACGCATCATGCAGGCTATCCTTATTGCCCTGCTTGATGATCTTGTTGGGATCCTTGGCGTCAAGGATCTGGATCAGGACCTTGGAGGGGACCTTCTCTCCGCCGTCCTCACGGTAGGACATGATCTCCAGTGCAAGCACGCAGGGGTCGTGATTGAGATCACCGTAAATGATTGTATTTTCCTCTCGCACCAGGGGCTTTCCCTGATACTGCAGATATTCGCCTTCTACTTTTTTTCTCGTATCAGCCATCGTAACGCCTCCTTATGATATAGATTTCCACAAATTGTAGTATAGCACGCTTTTTTAAAAAAGTCAAGAACAATTCTCAAAGGCAGGAAAAATAGGGCTTGGCGGTCTGAAGCTCGTGGGGAAGCAGACTGCCGTCAAGGCAGATGGAATAAAGTCCGTCGGCGACAAGCGCCAGCGCACGCGCACGCGTTGCGCTTATATTCGCCGCGATCTCACTTTGCTTGGTTACCACGGGAACGGTGCGTGTTTTTTCGGTCATTGCAAGAAATTTTCTGCCCCTGCTGTTCATGGCAAGCAACCGCAGGTAGGCGGGAGGCGCCGCGAGATCCGCCTCGGTGACGCCCGAAAGGAGATAAAGCAAGGCACGGCGGATACGTCCGTCGGTATAGCGCTTGGTTGCCGCCGCACGGCAAAGCGATTCGTAGTCCCCCGAAACCAGCGCCGCCTTTTGCAGCCGCCTCAGCAAGCCGCCACCGCAATCGGCAACATCAAGAAAGCTTCCGTTCTCCCTGCCCGTCAGATGATCGGTCGCCCCTCTCCTCAAAAGCGCCAGCATAGCATCCCCCAATTTCTCGGTACGTGCGATGGGATATCGGGAAAGAGCCTCCTCAAATACGCGTGCGGCGGCAGGGGGCATATCCCCTCTCACATCCTCTCCCGCCTCCAAGCGTGCCCGCAGTGCGCTTGCCGAGGGGAACGCGCCATTTTCAGCCACCGTATCGCGGTATGCCGCGCCTGTACGGCGCACGGCAAGGGGCACAAGGGCAAGCTTCTCGCGCGCGATCGCCGCAAGATACTCGACCGCAAGAATGTCGTTGGAGGAAAGTGCGGCTCCGAGCGCCGTGAAATACGCAGAGGCACTGCCCTTTTCCGGGGATGCTGCCAGAGCACCGTGCTCCGGCACGCGCTCCGCCAGATCCCGAAGCATTGCAAGATCACCGCTTTCGCTGCCAAAGGCAATATGGTCTGCTCCCACGCCTGCCAGCGCGCGCACACCTGCCGTGGCAAAATAGCGCGCCGAGGATGCCGAAAAGGGAAAGGGAAGCTCCAGCACAAGGTCGGCGCCTGCCTCGACCGCCATTGCCGCGCGAACCACAGGTGGCAGGATCGCCGCCTCGCCGCGCTGAGTGAAGTTACCGCTCATTACGCAAATGACGGTCTCGGCATTCCTGACCTCGCGCAGCAAATGCGCGTGTCCCGTATGGATCGGGTTGTATTCACAAATAATACCAACGTGCTTCATGATCTGACTCCTCTTTTCCCCAAGCAGGGGAAAAATTTCCCTTTTTTCGGGACAAGTGATTGAAAACAACGGAAAGTTATGTTATACTGATAGGCGATATATTAAACCACGGAGGACTTATATGAACGTACTGGTCGTCAATGCGGGATCAAGCTCCCTCAAATACCAACTTTTTGATACCAACACCGAAACCGTTTTTGCCAAGGGCATCTGCGAGCGTATCGGAACCGAGGGCTCTGCCATTGAGCACAAGCACCTTCTGAAAAATCTGAAATGCGAGGAGGCACGCCCCCTCAAGAACCATGCCGATGCCATGAAGCTTGTCGTGGAAAAGCTGCTTGACAGCACCTACGGTTGCATCGCCAGCATGGACGAGATCGAGGCTGTGGGGCACCGCGTGGTGCACGGCGGCGCCTTCTTCTCCGAGTCGGTTCTGCTGACCGACGAGGTGCTTGAAAAGCTGCGCCTTTGCCACGATTTTGCTCCCCTCCACACCCCTGCTCACATCCAGGGAATTGAGGGTTGCCTTGCCGTCATGCCCGACAAGCCGCAGGTACTGGTATTTGACACCGCCTTCCATCAGACCATGGCACCCGAGGCATTCATGTATGCGCTTCCCTACGAGCTTTACCGCGATTACGGCGTTCGCCGCTACGGCGCACACGGCACCTCCCACCGTTTTGTGGCGGGTGAGATGGCAAGGATCCTCGGTCGCACCGAGGGCACCAAGATCGTGACCTGTCATATCGGCAACGGCTCATCGATCTCGGCTGTCAAGGACGGCAAGGTGATGGACACCTCGATGGGCTTTACCCCCCTTGCAGGTGTGGAAATGGGCACGCGTTGCGGCGACATCGACCCCGCGATCGTTCCCTTCATGATGGAAAAGCTGAACCTCACCACCGAGGGCGTCAACCAGCTGATGAACAAAAAGTCGGGCTTCCTTGGCGTGACCGAGGGCTATTCCTCCGACTCGCGCGACCTCGAAAAGGCAATCGGCGAGGGTCCCTCCAATCCCCACTACGAGCAATCCAACCTTGCGGTCAACATCCTCAAGCTGCAGATCAAAAAATATATCGGTGCCTACACCGCCGAGATGAACGGCCTTGACGCCGTCGTCTTTACCGCAGGCATCGGCGAGAACAACCCCCATCTGCGCGAGATCGTATGCGAGGACATGGATTACTTCGGCATCAAGATCAACAAGGAGCTCAACGCCAAGATGCTGCGTCAATCCAACATCGTCAAGCTTTCCACCGACGACTCCAAGGTGGCAGTCTACCTCATCCCCACCAACGAGGAGCTGGTGATCGCACGTGACACCGAGGCGCTGGTCAGCGCAGCACGCAAATAAGTCCGATTTCTTTAAAAGTATAACACAGGAACGGCGTTTTGGCAAGTGCCGCGCCGACAAACAAGGAGATATTATGAATAAAAAGCTCAACTCTCTCAAAAGCTTTGGTGGCATCAAGGGTCCCGTTCTGACCATCGTGATGGACGGTGTGGGCATTGCTCCCGACACTGTGGGCAACGCCGTGACCACCGCCTACACCCCCGTGCTTGACATGCTGATGAAAACCTACCCCACCGTGGCACTCAAGGCACACGGCACGGCAGTCGGCCTCCCCTCCGACGACGACATGGGTAACTCCGAGGTCGGTCACAACGCCCTCGGTGCAGGTCAGGTCTTTGCGCAGGGTGCAAAGCTGGTTTCCAATTCGATCGAATCCGGCAAAATGTTTGCCAGCGGCACCTGGCAGGAGCTGATCGGCAACGTGAAGGCGACTGCGGGCACGCTTCACTTCCTCGGTCTTTTCTCGGATGGAAACGTGCACTCGCACATCGACCATCTGAAGGCAATGGTAAGGCAGGCAAAGAAGGAGGGCGTGGCGCGCGTACGCATCCATGTCCTCATTGACGGTCGCGATGTGGGCGAGACCTCGGCGCTCGAATACATTGATCCGTTCGAGGCATTCCTTGCCGAGCTCCGCGATGCCTCCTTTGACGTTGCGATTGCCAGTGGCGGCGGCCGCATGTGCATCACCATGGACCGCTATGAAGCAAACTGGGGCATGGTAGAGCTGGGCTGGAAAACTCACGTGCTCGGCGAGGGACGTCAGTTCGCCTCTGCCGCAGAGGCGGTCAAGGCATACCGCAACGAATACCATGTGATCGACCAGGATCTCCCCCCCTTCGTCATCGCGCGCGACGGAAAGCCCCTCGGCACAGTCGAGGACGGCGACAGCGTGATCTTCTTCAACTTCCGCGGTGACCGTTCGATCGAGATCTCCAAGGCGTTTGACGGCGGCGAGGAATTTGACAAATTTGACCGCGTGCGCGTTCCCGAGGTCGTTTACGCAGGCATGCTTGAATATGACGGCGATCTGCACATTCCGAAAAAGTATCTGGTTTCTCCCCCCGAGATCACCAACACCATGAGCGAATATCTTGCCGACATGGGCATTCCCCAGCTTGCCATCTCCGAAACCCAAAAATACGGTCACGTGACCTACTTCTGGAACGGCAACAAATCCGGCAAGTTCTCCGAGGAGCTTGAGACCTATATCGAGATTCCCTCCGACGTCGTTCCCTTTGAGCAGCGCCCCTGGATGAAGTGCGCCGAGATCACCGACAAGCTGATCGAGTGTCTTGAAAGCGGCAAGTACCGCTATCTGCGCGTCAACTTCCCCAACGGCGATATGGTGGGACACACCGGCTCCCTTGCCGCTACCCGTTGCTCGATGGAGGCGCTTGACCTCCAGCTCGGTCGCATTCTGCCCGTCATCGACCGCCTCGGCGGTGTAGCTCTGATCACCGCAGACCACGGCAACGCCGACGAAATGTACGAGATCGACAAGAAGACCAAGGGTCCCAAGGCGGACAAGAACGGCAACTTCAAGGCAAAGACCAGCCACACCCTCAATCCCGTTCCCTGCATCATCTATGACAACACCCCCGCAAAGAACGCTTACACAGTGAAGAAGGACGAGGGTAGTTTCGGACTTTCCAACGTCGCCGCCACCATGGTCAACCTGCTCGGCTTTGAAGCGCCCGAGATGTGGGATGAATCCGTGATCGACGTGAAGTAAACGATTCGTGAAAAGAGAAAAGGGACTCCACACGGCGACCTGCGATAAAGCAGGTACGCCGAGCGATGTTTGCCCTTGCGGGCAAGTGATGTTACGCCTGACGGCGCAATGGGCAAACATCACATCACCGCGACCGACGGGCGCAACATCACTATGAGCGAAGCGAGTAACATCACTTTTGCGCAAGCAAAAACATCACTCTTTTACCGCCCGAAAAGATAATACGGTATAACACACTATACCTTGCAGGCAAGGAAGTGTGCAAAAGGGACGAGAAAACCTCGTCCCTTTTGATATTGATAAAAAACTGCTTTACGGTAGGTATCCACAGGAGCTCCTTTTCTTTTTTCTCTTTCCCGCATAAGGCTCAAAGACGTCTTACTTTCCAATTATTGATTAAAATATTCCAATTTTTGAGGTGCGATTCGAATGTTTTTCCAAAAAAGCACCAAAGATCGGTCATAGGAGCAGAAAACACAAAAATGGGGGAGGCTCCGAAAGGAGCCTCCCCTCTTGCCTTGCTGCAAGGTGTCATCTTCTCTTTTCCGCAACCTCAACGAGGATCTTTTCAAGAAATTCGTCAACGCTGACCGCGCCCTGATCGCCCTCCTTACGGGAACGGACGGCAACCGCGCCCGCATTCATCTCATTGTCGCCGACGACCAGCATATAAGGGACTTTTTCAAGCTGCGTGGTACGGATCTTCTTGCCGATGGTTTCGTTGCGGTCATCGACCTCAACGCGCAGCCCCGCCGCCTCCAGCCGCCTCTTGACCTCGTAGGCATAATCGATATGCTCGTCACCGATGGGCAGGAGCTTTGCCTGTACGGGTGCCATCCACGTGGGGAGCGCGCCCGCATAGCGCTCGATCAGATAGGCAAGTGTGCGCTCGTAGCAGCCAAGCGAGGTGCGGTGAATGATATAAGGCGTCTTCATCTGACCGTCGGAATCCACGTATTCCATGCCAAACTTCTGCGCCAGCAGCATATCGATCTGGATGGTAACGATGGTATCCTCCTTGCCGAACACGTTCTTATACTGGATATCAAGCTTAGGGCCGTAGAATGCCGCCTCATCGATGCCGACCTCATACTCCAAGCCCAAGTGATCGAGAATATCCTTCATGACCGACTGCGCGTGCTCCCACTGCTCCGCCGTGCCCTCGTACTTGATGCCTGCGCGTGCAGGATCCCACTGCGAGAAGCGGAATGAGCAGTTTTCGAGCATGCCGACGGTATCGAGAACGTATTTGGCAAGCTCCAGGCAGCCGCGGAACTCCTCCTCCAGCTGCTCGGGGCGCAGGATCAGATGCCCCTCGGAAATGGTGAACTGGCGCACGCGGATCAGACCGTGCATCTCGCCACTGTCCTCGTTGCGGAAGAGCGTGGAGGTTTCGCCAAGGCGCATGGGAAGATCGCGATAGGAGCGCTTTTTATTGAGGAATACCTGATACTGGAAGGGGCAGGTCATGGGGCGAAGCGCAAAGCACTCCTTGGCTTCATCATCGGCATCTCCGAGGATGAACATACCGTCACGGTAGTGATCCCAGTGACCCGAAATACGGTAAAGATCGCGCTTTGCCATCAGAGGGGTCTTGGTCAGCAGATAGCCGCGCTTTTGCTCCTCGTCCTCGATCCAACGTTGCAGGGTCTGGATGACACGTGCGCCCTTGGGAAGCAGGATGGGCAGCCCCTGACCGATCGACTCCACGGTCGTGAAATACTCAAGCTCTCTGCCGATCTTGTTGTGATCGCGTTTTCTCGCCTCCTCCAGCGCCTCCAAATGTGCCTTCAGCTCATCTTTGGTGGGGAATGCCACGCCGTATACGCGCTGAAGCATCTTATTGTTCTGGTCACCCTTCCAATAAGCGCCCGTGCACTGGGTCAGCTTGAATGCCTTGATGGCGCCCGTGGAGAACAGGTGAGGACCCGCGCAAAGATCGGTAAACTCGCCCTGTCTGTAAAAGCTGATCACGGCATCCTCGGGCAGCTCATCGATCAGCTGGACCTTATAGGGCTCGTTCTTCTCGCTCATCAGCGAACGCGCCTCCTCGCGGGGCAGCTCAAAGCGCTCGAGAACGAGATTCTCCTTGACGATCTTTTTCATCTCGCCCTCAAGTGCCGACAGGACCTCGGGCGTAAAGGGTACGCTGCTGTCAAAGTCATAGTAAAAGCCGTTTTCAATTGCAGGACCGATGGTCAGCTTGGTGTCGGGATAAAGACGCTTGACTGCCTGTGCCAGCACGTGGGCGGCAGTGTGGTGGAACACATGCTTGCCTGCGGCATCGGCAAAGGTCAGCAGCTTCACGTCGGTATCCGCCGAAAGCTGCTCGGTGAGTGCCACTGTTTTGCCGTTGACCTCGGCGGCGAGCACAGAACGGCTTGCAAGCTCCGCGGCACGGGCAGCGTCATATACCGTGACCGGCGCCTCGAATGCAACAGTCTTTTCTTGAAATCTTACCTCATACATATCCATATTCTCCTTTTAGAAAAACAACTCAATATTAATACACCCCGAGCGCCTGGCAAGGCACTCGGGGTGTGGATCATCTCCGCACGGTTCCACCCGAACGTTTCACTTTTCGATCATATACGCAGTAGCAGTCGGGCGGTACTCAAACGGCACCCATGAGGGACATTTCAGCAGGCTGTCCCCTCTCTGTACACGGGCACACCGTCAAGCGTGTTCCGACCACGGTTTTTATCTTCTTTTTTTGCGATTGTACTCGCTGGTGGGATTGATGAAGTTGCGCCATTCAAGGTCGCCGCGGTCAAGCGCCGTGATCAGCGCCTCCGCCGTCGCGATATTGGTGGCGACGGGAATATTGTAGCGGTCACAGGAAAGCAACAGCTCCTGTCCCACGGCATCATAGACCTCGCTGGGGCTGGTATCGCGGAAATAGAGCAGAATATCGATCTCGTTATAGGCAATGCGCGTCGCGATCTGCTGCTCTCCCCCCTGCTCACCCGCCAAAAGGCGCTCGATATTCAGGCCGGTCGCCTCCGAGATGTATTTCGCGGTAATGCTGGTGGCACAAAGGTTATGCTTGCTGAGAATGCCACAGTATGCAATGCAAAACTGTGTCATCAATTCTTTTTTCATATCTGCCGCAACAATTGCGATCTCCATTTCGTGCACCATCCTTCCTCGATTGTCGGGTTTCGCTTCGTATTATATGATAATACTCTGATTTATTATAACATAAGATCCTTTCACCTGTCAATGGGATTGTGAAAAAATATACACAAAGCTGCGGCATAAAAAACCGCAGTGCGGCAAGCGGTGTTCTCGCATATCCATTATAACATCGATCTTAAATTCCGGCAAATATATTCTGCTCTTTCTTCCTGTTTTCCCCATAAAAAATATGCACCTCCAAAAGTGTCTAACTTTTGGGGTGCATATCAAATGTTCTCTCTTTTTCTGTTAGTGATGTTTTTGCTATCGCAAAAGTGATGTTATTCGCTTCGCTCATAATGATGTTGCTCGCCAAGGCTCGCAGTGACGTGATGTTTGCCCACTGTGCCGAAGGCACAACATCATGCACGCAGTGAACATCACAAGGCGAAGCCGACATCACTTGCCCGTAAGGGCAAACATCGTTTAGCGTGATTGTCCGTTAAGGACATCACGCTAAGCCGCACTGCGGTTTTTGGGATCACTCCTCGGTGGGAAGCTCCTCCACGGCGGCATCCTCAGGCATTGCTGCCTCTGCGGCGGCAACCTCCTCAAGGAGAGCACGGATGGAAAGGCTGACCTTCTGCTTCTCGGTATCGATCTCGATGATCTTGGCATCCACGCACTGACCGATCTCCAGCACGTCGGCAGGCTTGCCGATGCGGGTCATGGCGATCTGGGAAATGTGGATCAGACCGTCAACGCCGTCAACGATCTCGGCAAATGCACCGAAGGGCATCATGCTGACGATCTTAACGGGAACCACGTCACCCACCTGGCACTTGCCGGTGAAAATGAACCAAGGGTTGGTCTCCTCGGTCTTGTAGCCAAGAGAGATGCGCTTCTTCTCACGGTCGAAGGACTTGACGAACACCGTTACCACGTCGCCGACCGAAACCACCTCTGCGGGGGACTTGATGTGCTTCCAGGAAAGCTCGCTGGTGTGGACCATACCGTCAACACCGCCGAGGTCAACAAACGCACCGTAGCTGGTCATGCTCTTGACCGTACCGGTGTAGGACTTGCCCTCCTCGATGCTTGCCCAGAACTCCTCCTCCTTGGCGCGGCGCTCCTCACGTGCCACGACACGGATCGAGCCGATCGCCTTATGACCGGGCTCCTTGATCTCGATGACCTTGAACTTCACGGTCGTGCCCTTCAGGGGGGTGAGATCACCGTCCTTCGGAACGCCGGACTGCGATGCGGGAATGAAGATGCGGTTGCCGTAAACAAATACGATCACACCGCCCTTGACAACGTCGGAAACGGTTGCCTCAAGAACGGCACCCTCCTCCTTTGCGGCAACGACCTTCTCCCAGTTCTTGCTCGAATCGACACGCTTTTTGTCGAGCTCGGCAACACCGTCAATGTCGCTGACGCGGATGACCTTTGCCTCGACGGTATCACCGACGTGATAGGCAGCGGTCAGCTTTACAGAAGGGTCATCGGTTACACGGTCGGCCTTGATGTAGCCGGTTACGCCGGTTCCGAGGTCCAGCTGCAGCTCAGTATCGGACACATGGGTCACGGTACCGGTAACGATTTCTCCTGTATTTAAAGTCTTGATGGCTGCGCCATCAAGCAATTCTGCAAAGTTTTCAATTTCGCTCATTGTTTTATGTACCTCCTCAATGAATTCCGACGGGGTGGATGCCCCGGCGGCGATACCCACTTTGCGATGGGCCAATGAAAACGACTTGAGATCGGGCAGCCTGGAGGTGTCCGTGATCCGGAGCGTGTCCCTGCAATGTGTGCGGCAGATATCGAAGAGCTTTGCGGTGTTGGAGCTCTCGCTTCCGCCGATGACCACCATGCCGTCACATTCCTTTGACAGGACCTCCGCCTCTGTCTGGCGCAAGTCGGTAACATTACATATTGTATCAAAAATTAACGCGTTTGTACATACCTTTTTTAAAAGTTTCTGACATTTTTTCCATTCTGTTAAATTCTGGGTCGTTTGAGCCACCATCACGGGCACTTTTGACGAAAATTTTTGTGCAATTTTGTCAAAAAGCGCCTTTTCAAATTCCGCAGCATCCGAAAAGACGTGCTTCTCTCCCGCAAAGCAGCTCATAAAGCCCTCGACCTCGGGATGATGTGCATTTCCGATGCAAAGGAAAATATAACCGTCCGCGCCCTGCTCGCTTTTTTCCGCGGCAATGCGGTGGATCTTGGTCACAAAGGGGCAGGTGCAATCCTCAAAGCTGAAATAGGGATGTGCGGCAGAGAGTGCCTCCAGGTGCGCGCGCGTCTGTGCATTGATACCGTGGGCGCGGATAAAAACGGTGACGGGCGCGCTCCTTGATGCCTCGTCCGCGAGAGAGGAAAGGTGCGTAGCGTCGATGGCGCGAACCCCCTTCTGCTCCAGCATGCGGTTATATTGCTCGTTGTGGATGAGATGACCGAGGGTGAAAATGCGCTCCCCCTCTCTCCTCTCCTCCAGACGTCGGGAAAGGCGCTCGGTGGCGCCCCGCACGCCGGGACAAAAGCCTGCGCTTCTTGCTACGATGATCTCGCTCATTGCACGTCCTCGCCAAGGCGGCAGATCTCACGGTAGATCTCGTCGGCAATGCGCGCGTACTCGCCCGACTTTTCGGGATCGTATCCAAAGCGCTCGAAGGGAATGGGCTCGCCGATCACCACCGTGACGCGGCGAAGAAATTTCCAGGTATAATTTTTCATTTTGATATGAACGGGCAGGATCTGCGCTCCGGCGTGGGCGGCGATCATGGCGGCACCGTACTTGATCCTGCAATCGCGAGGGTCCTTTCCCGCACAGCGCGTTCCCTGCGGGAACATGCCCGTGCTGACACCCTTTTCAAGCAGCGCGATGGTCTTTTTCACCGCTCCCACGTCGCTTTTGCCGCGCGAAACGGGATATGCCCCCAGCTTGCGCACCAGCCAGCCCAGCACCGGAACGCGAAACAGCTCTGCCTTTGCCATAAAATGCGGCTGCTGGCGGCGGGTGGCGGCACAGATGATGACAGGGTCAAGCACGCTTTGGTGATTGGCACAGACAAGATAGGGCCCCTCACTCTTTTTCGGCTCGTTTTTTGCTCCCTTCACCCTGATGCGGAAGATCAGGCGCACGGGGATCACCAGAAGAAAATGGAGCACGGTATAAAAAACGCTTTTCATTCCGTCTTACTCCTTCGTTTTTTCTTCCACCAGAGCGATCACGGCATCCACCGTTTGCTCGACGGAAAGTGCGGAATTGTCAAGCAACACGGCGTCGGGGGCGGCAACGGCAGGGGCGACCGCACGGTTGCGGTCGTTGCTGTCGCGCTCGATCATCTCACGGAGCACATCCTCATAGCACACCTGCATCCCCTTTTCGCGAAGCTCACGCGTGCGGCGCTCGGCGCGCGCCTCGTTGGAGGCATAGAGAAAGATCTTGACGTTGGCGTTCGGAAGAATGACAGTTCCGATATCTCTGCCATCCATGATGACCGAATTTTTCGCGGCAATATCGCGCTGGGTATCAAGCAGAAAGGCGCGCACCTCGGGGATCGCCGAGACGGCAGAGGCGTACATGGAGATCTCGGGCTCTCGAATGCGGTCACCAAGGTCCTCGCCGTTGAGAAATACGCGCTGTGCCCCCTCCGCGTAGCGCACCTCGATGGTGATTTCGGGCAAGCATTTCACGATGCCCTCGGCATCGGTACGGGCGACCCCACGGCTCCTTACATAGTAGCCGACGGTGCGATAAAGCGCCCCCGTATCCACGTAGACGATGCCCATTTTTTTGGCAACTGCCTTGGCGACGCTGCTTTTGCCCGCGCCGCTCGGTCCGTCAATCGCGATCTGTAACATAGCTATCTCCTTTGATCGGGGGAATCCCCGTTTGTTAAAATTTCAGGAAAGCACTGCGATCGCCGCGCTCTCGCCCGCAAGCACCGCGGTAGAGAAGGCGATCTGCAGATTGAAACCGCCCGTGTAGGCATCCAGATCCATCACCTCGCCCGCAAAATACAGCCCCGAAAGCAGCTTTGATTCCATGGTGCGGGGAGAGATCTCAGCAAGCGAAACGCCTCCCTTTGTCACAATTGCCTCGGCAATGGGGCGAAATCCGCGCACGTCGATCGGCAACGCCTTCAGAAGCGAAAGCAAGCGGTGACGCTCCTCTCTGGTCACCGAATTGACCTTTCTGTGCCCGTCGATGCCCGAGCGTGACACCAGCGGCCCTATCAGCTTCTGAGGGAGCAGATCGGCAAGTGCATTGAGGAAATCACGGTTCTTATATTTTTCAAAGTCCGAAAGAATCCGGGCATCGAGCGTTTTTTCATCGAGTGCGGGCTTAAGATCGATCAGCAGTCGGTACCTGTCGGGCGCCATCTCCGAGAGATGCGCCGAGGCGGAGAGCACCAAGGGTCCCGTGACGCCGAAATGCGTGAACATCATCTCTCCAAAGTCTTCAAATACCGTCTTCCCCGTTTGGGAATCCAGCACCGAGAGCCTGACGTTGCGAAGTGAAAGCCCCTGCACCGAGGCGCAGAAATCCCCGTTCTCCACCAGAGGAACCAGCGAGGGCGTCGGTGTCACCACGCTATGCCCCACGGCACGCGCAAAGCGATATCCGTCACCGGTCGAGCCGGTCAAGGGATAGGATGCGCCGCCCGTGGCAAGAATGACCGCCCCGTGCGCAAGCGTTTTTTTGCCCGTCGAAACGCCAAGCAATCTGCCCTCCCTCACAAAAAGCCCCTCCACGCGCTCGTTCACGAGCTGCACGCCGAGGCGTCTGCACTCACGTACCAGGG
The DNA here is from genome assembly GCA_015063625.1 of Oscillospiraceae bacterium. Classification (GTDB taxonomy): domain Bacteria; phylum Bacillota; class Clostridia; order Oscillospirales; family CAG-272; genus Firm-07. The sequence goes on along the minus strand of SVTT01000004.1, from coordinate 16,460 downwards.
CATCGACGACGTCGGTCGCCTTGTCCGAGAGAGGAAAGACACGGTTTCCGCGCTCGACCTTCAGGGGCACGCCGAGCGACTCGAAAAAAGTCTCGGCATCCTCCGAGGAAAAGCGGCTCCACGCCGAATAAAGGAAACGGGAATTCCCCGTCACGTTGGCAAAAAACTCATCCCGTGTGCAGTGGTTGGTGACGTTACACCGCCCCTTACCCGTGATACGCAGCTTTCTGCCGCAGCGCTCGTTTTTTTCATACAGTGTGACTGCCGCGCCTATTCTTGCCGCATGGATCGCCGCCATCATACCTGCGGCACCCGCACCCACGACAGCAACATCCCGAGGTACAGGGGTGCTCGGATCAACCGTTTTTATCATAGACGTCATATTCATCCCAAATTCTCTCAAGTCGGCGCAGGCGGACCGCGACCTCGTCGTGCTTGCGCATCGACACGGCGGCAATCATGGCATTGATGATGCTAAGGGGCGCGACCAAAGAATCGACAAAGGACGCCATATCGCTGCGTGCGATCAGCGCCTGATCGGCGTGGGGAACGAGGGGAGATGCCTTACTGTCGGTGATGGCAATGACGTCCGCCCCCGCATCGTGGGCATATTCTACCGCGCGCACCGTGCGCTTGGAATAGCGCGGAAAGCTGATGGCAATAAACACGTCCTCTCTGCCGATATCCATGATCTGCTCAAAGATCTCACTGCCCGTTGTACCCGCAACAGGGCGCACGTGGTCAAACATCATACGGAAGTTGAAGGTCAGAAAATCCGAAAGCGCCGCCGAGGAACGCACACCGAGAATATAGATATTCCTCGCCGAAATGATCCTCCTGATCGCGGCATCAAACGCCGCACGGTCGATCCCCTCAAGCGTCTGTCGGATCTTGTCAGCATCGCCAAGCAGGACCTTGTCAAGCACGTTTTCGGGGGCAAGCAGATTATCTGCGACCTCCATGCGCTGTGCCGCCGTCAGATTGGTCTTTGCCAGCTCCTGAAGGGCGTGTTGGAGCTCGGGGTATCCTTGAAATCCAAGCTCGTCGGCAAAGCGCACCACCGTGGATTCGGAAACCTTGACGGCCGCGCCGAGCTTTGAAGCGGTCATATACGCCGCACGGTCGTAATGCGCGATGATATATTCTGCAATATGGCGCTGTCCCTTTGAAAATTCGGGCATACGCTCACTCATCAGCTGTAACAGATTCTGCTTCATATCTTCCTCCGCATGGGTGGGCAGGTCTTCTGCGCCACATCTTATTTATTATATAACGATGTCATGAAAAAGTCAAGTGGCGGAATCGGTGATGCTTTTAGCAAAAATTTAAAAACCTCCCATTGTAACAGAGATATCCTCTCTTTTCCTGTTCGCACAAAAACAAGCTTGTAATACTTTGCCGAGGGCATCACGCAAATACCGTCTTGCGTGCTTGATCAAAAACCCTACCGCGCGATCTCCGCCGCAAAACGCATGGAATTCCATGGGAAGGTACGATCAGATATATGGACACCGCCGATGCTGCCATGATCTCAACGGTAATGATGCATCCAAAAAAGTTCGCAAAAAGTTCGCAAATCTCCATTTCACAAAAAAGGGCTTGACACACCGCCGCAAGCATCTTAAAATAACCTTGACGACACGGGGGCGCAAAAGAAAAGCCGTTAGAAAACCGTGCTGCCTGACAGGACAAGCGAAAATTTCCGTCCTCGGCAAGGCTTCGATGCGTATTGAGGCAGAGCGTTTTGCCAATTCCATCACGGTTGTCAAAAGAGATGGACGCCTTTACAAACAGTACGAAGATATGCAAGGAGGAAAATGATGAAGACCACGCTTGAGGCACTGATGCAGTCGGTTGGGTGCTCCGAGTATCCCGCACGGTGGGCAGAGATTTTTGACACCGTTATGCAGGATTTTGAGCAAAACGGCTGTCCGCTGACCGACCCTGCCTATTATGACCGTCTGCACGAAGGCTATAACGCTCTCCCTCATCATCTCCATCTTTATCGGCAGGCAGCTGCCGCGGTCGCCGAGAGCGAGCCCCTCTCCCGCCTGCTCGCCCTCTTGGTGGCATCCCTTTCCGACCCCGAAAACGCTTGGCGCGATGTCAAGGCCTTTTCTGCTCCCACGGCTGCGGACGGAGCGCACGATCTTGCCACCGATATGCTCTCGGGTCTTGCCATCTGCTGTCAGATCCCCTATCAGTACAAGCTACTGACCGAGCGTGGCTTACCCAAGGATGTGATCCTACGCACGGTACAAATGCCCGAAAAGGGTGTGGACGAATACGCCAAGCGCCACAATGGCACCCCCGGCTATCATCTGCTGGAATGGTTCCAACGCTGGATCCACGGTCATCTTTTCCGTATCCACCGCTTGGAGATCGAAATTTTTACGGGCTTTAGCGGACGCGCACAAATTTTCGAGAACGCAGAGGGCAAGCATATTGCTCTTGCCCACGACATCGTATTGCATAAAAGCGGTCGCGCGCTCGGCTCAAGGTACTGCGAAAGCGAGAATTGCAGCTGGCGTGCCGACGTGTGCGAAAACGACACCGCTTGGTCGGGCCACCCCTATAACGAGAAGGGATTGGTCGAACAAACGACCGTGACTCTGTGGAGGAATGAATGGCACAAGGTATTGGAATACGGCGATCCCATCGTCGGTCTGCATATCCCTGCGGACGGCCGCTTGGACGAGAGCGCGATCGACGAAACCCTTGTCAGAGCAAAGGAATTTTTGAAAATTTACTATCCGGATTACGCCTACAAGGGCTTTTACTGCGGCAGCTGGCTGCTTGATCCTCAGCTGGAGCACTTGCTGGGTCCCGAATCCAACATCGTCCGATTTGGCAAACGATTTGCCCCCCTCACCACCAGGAGCGACGGCAATGCTGTGTTTGATTTTGTGCTCCTCAAGCCGGATCCCCAAAATGTGGATATCTCCTCACTGCCCGAGGGCACGCGCCTGGAACGCGCACTCAAGGCACATTACCTTGCGGGCAATTGCATTTATGAAGTCAAGGGATACTTTTTCTGAGCTTACCCCGGGGGATCGCCACAGCGGTCCCTTTTTTACAATTCCCCTTGACAAGCCGGGAAAGATGTGCTATACTGTTCGGGTAAAGGCTATGACCGAAAAAAGTACGCAGGAGCGTTCCGCACAGAGAGCCGCCGGGTGGTGCAAGGCGGTGGGAGTGTCCTGCCGAATACCTTCGTGAGCTGCACACCGAACGGGCTTCCCCAGTAGGCTGTGACGGTATCGCCCGTTACGCGAGGTGGCATACATCCGTGTGCCCATAAGGTCGTTTTCCGCAAGGGAACGACAAACAGAGGTGGTACCGCGACCCGAAGATCGATCGCCCTCTTGCTTTCGGCAGAGGAGCGACTTTTTTTATGCGCGATTCTCCGAGTCTTCCCGAAAATGTGTTAAAAAACAAGCGAAAAAGGAGAACAACCATGCAGATCTACGAAGAATTGCTACAACGCGGTCTGATCGCACAGGTGACCGACGAGGCGGAGATCCGCGAGCTCGTCAACAACGGAAAGGCAACCTTCTATATCGGCTTTGACCCTACCGCCGATTCCCTGCACGTCGGACACTTTATGGCGCTTTGCCTGATGAAGCGCCTGCAAATGGCAGGCAACAAGCCCGTGGTCCTCATCGGAGGCGGCACCGCCATGATCGGCGACCCCTCGGGCAGGACCGATATGAGAAAAATGATGACGCGCGAAACCATCGACCATAATGTGGCGTGCTTCAAAAAGCAGATGGCGCGCTTCATCGACTTTGACAACGCCATTCTCGTCAACAACGCCGACTGGCTGCTTGACCTCAATTACGTCGACGTGCTGCGCGACGTGGGTGCCTGCTTCTCGGTCAACAAGATGCTTTCCGCCGAATGCTATAAGCAGCGCATGGAAAAGGGGCTCTCCTTCCTTGAATTCAACTATATGATCATGCAGTCCTATGACTTCTATCACCTCTTTAAGACCTACAACTGCAACATGCAGTTCGGGGGCGATGACCAATGGTCGAACATGCTGGGCGGCACCGAGCTCATCCGCAAAAAGCTGGGCAAAGACGCTTACGCCATGACCATTACCCTGCTCCTCAACTCCGAGGGCAAGAAGATGGGCAAGACAGCAAGCGGTGCCGTTTGGCTCGATCCCGAAAAGACCACCCCTTACGAGTTCTATCAATACTGGCGCAACGTGGGTGATGCCGACGTGCTCAAATGCATCCGTATGCTGACCTTCCTCCCCGTTGAGGAGATCGACAGAATGGACTCGTGGCAGGGCGAGCAGCTCAACCGCGCCAAGGAGATCCTTGCCTTTGAGCTGACAAAGCTGGTGCACGGCGAGGAGGAGGCAGCGAAGGCAGAAGCGAGCGCCAAGGCGCTCTTCGGTGCCGGCTCGGGTGCTGACGCCCCCACCACCGAGCTCTCTGACGACGACCTTACCGACGGTGCCATCGACATTCTGACCCTGCTGGTCAAGACTGAGCTCTGTGCCTCCAAATCCGAGGCGCGCCGCAACGTGCAGCAGGGCGGTGTGACCGTGGAGGGCGACAAGGTGACCGACTTTACCAAGACCTACACCAAGGAGGAGCTGGCAGGCGGTCTGCTTGTGAAGCGCGGCAAAAAGAGCTACCGTCGTGCGATTTTCAAGGCCTGAGCGACGCCTCACCCATCAAAATCTTCGGAAAGAACACTCGATCACTCCCATCCGCTACGGTCAGTCCCCAACGGATCAGAGGAGGCTATTCGATCCCCGAAAACACACATCAAAATTGAGATTTCCCAGAAATTTTACCCCAGAAGCCGCCTTTGCGATCCTGCTCTGATCGCAAAGGCGGCTTCCTTTTCCTTCATTTTGTGTGTCTTTGATCTGTGTGAAATGCAACAGCCCTTCTTGCACACATCCTATACTTACTCACCCTGGGAAGATGCCTGCTCGAGCAGCAGCGTGCGATACTCCCGTGGGGTCATGCTCTTGTAGCGCTTGAAGATCTTGGTAAAATACCCGTTGTCGTTAAATCCAACCTCAAAGGCAACCTCGGTAATGTTCAGCTCTCCCTCAGCAAGCCGATAGCAGGCGCGCTCGATGCGCAGGCGATTGACGTATTCGATGGGTGTGCTACCCGTATACTCGGCAAAAAAACGGCAGAGATATTTTTCGTTGATCCCCACAATGGCAGCAAGACCCGAGAGCGTGAGATGCTCGGCATAATTTTGCTCGATCCAGTCGATCAGCCTTGCAATGCTTTCTCGCTTATGCCCCACATGGATGCCGCGCGCGGGCAGCCTGATGCGCCGTTCGGCATAGAGCAGATACATGATCTCGGCGGCGGCAGCGTACGCCTTCAATTCAAAGTACGGCAAAACGGAGGCAAGCACTCCAAAAAAGGATGCCACCGCACAGTGCAGATCGCTTTGCTCCTGTGCCCTCAGCAGGGAAAGCCTTGCACGGTGATCAAAAAGCGGCAAAAGATAACTCGTCACGCGCCCCGTAGCGTGGCGGCAGAGCATATGAAGATCGAACACCACGCACTCGTAAATCGCATTGTTCGGCTCTGCGCGGTGCAAGCAGCCGCAGCCGACAAATGCCACGTCACCCGCGTGCATATCATGTCGCTCGTTGTCAATATAAAGCAGCAGCTCGCCCTCCAACACACGCACGATCTCAAATTCCTCGTGCCAATGCAGGATCATTTCGTAGCGCGGATGACCCGTATCAACGTAATAATACTGCACAGGAAAATCGGGGGTACCGTGCTTGGTCGCCTCCTTTAAGAGATGATCTCTCATGCCGTCCTCCTAAAAAGTGAATTTCGTCCCATAAGACGCCTTGATTTTACAAGTATTTTAACACAAAATATACTATAATGCAATTAGTAAAATAAAAATAAGGAGGGCTTTTTATGGCAAAAAACAGACTCATCGGCGAATATCCCGTCATCGGTATTCGCCCGACCATTGACGGCAGACGCGGCGTGCTGAAGGTGCGCGAATCGCTGGAGGAACAAACCATGAATATGGCAAGGAGTGCCGCCGCACTCTTTACCGAGCATCTTCGCTACTCAAACGGCGAGCCCGTAAAGGTCGTGATCGCCGACACCACCATCGGCCGTGTGGCAGAGGCTGCCGCCTGCGCCGACAAGTTCCGTCGCGAGGGCGTGGACATCACGCTGACCGTGACCCCCTGCTGGTGTTACGGTGCCGAAACAATGGACATGGATCCGCATACCATCAAGGCGGTGTGGGGCTTTAACGGGACCGAGCGCCCCGGCGCGGTCTATCTTGCCTCGGTGCTCGCCACACACGCACAAAAGGGACTGCCCGCCTTTGGCATCTACGGGCATGACGTACAGGACGCCGACGATACCTCCATCCCCGAGGACGTCAAGGAAAAGCTGCTCCGCTTTGGCAGAGCTGCCGTTGCCGCCGCCACCATGAGAGGCAAATCCTACTTGCAGATCGGATCGATCTGCATGGGCATCGGTGGCTCGATCATCAGCACCGACTTTATTGAGGATTATCTCGGCATGCGTGTCGAATCGGTGGACGAGGTCGAGATCATCCGCCGTATGACCGAGGGCATTTACGATCAGAGCGAATACGAAAAGGCAGTGGCTTGGGTCAAGCAATACTGCATCGAGGGCTTTGACAAAAATCCCGAGGAGCTGCAAAGAAGCCGCAAGGAAAAGGATGCCGACTGGGATTTCGTGGTGAAAATGATGATCATCATCAAGGACCTCATGAACGGCAACGACAAGCTGCCCGAGGGCTGCGAGGAGGAGCGTGTCGGACACAACGCCATCGCCGCAGGCTTCCAGGGTCAGCGCCAGTGGACCGATTTTTACCCCAACTGCGACTTCCCCGAGGCTCTGCTGAACACCTCCTTTGACTGGAACGGTGCACGCGAGCCCTACATCCTTGCTACCGAAAATGACGTGCTCAACGGCATCGGCATGCTCTTTATGAAGCTGCTCACCAACCGCGCACAGATGTTTGCCGACGTGCGCACCTACTGGAGCACCGAGTCGATCAAGCGCGTAACGGGCTATGAGGTCAAGGGCAAGGCGAAGGAGGCAAACGGTCTGATCCATCTGATCAACTCGGGCGCCTGCTGCCTTGACGCAAACGGCGCTGCCAAGAACGCACACGGCGAGGGTGAAATGAAGCCCTGGTACGAGGTCACCGAGGAGGATCAGAAGGCGATCATGGCAAGCTCCACCTTTAACTATGCCGACCTTGGCTACTTCCGCGGCGGCGGGTATTCCTCCCGCTTCCTGACCAAGGCACAAATGCCCGCAACCATGATCCGCCTCAATCTCGTCAAGGGACTTGGTCCTGTTTTGCAGATCGCCGAGGGCTACACCGTCGACCTTCCCGACGAGGTCAGCGACACACTCTGGAAGCGCACCGACTACACCTGGCCCTGCACCTGGTTTGCCCCCCGTGTGACGGGCAAGGGTGCGTTTGCCAGCGCCTATGACGTGATGAACAACTGGGGCGCCAACCACGGTGCCATCTCCTACGGGCATATCGGTGCAGATCTGATCACACTCTGCTCCATGCTCCGCATCCCCGTTTCCATGCACAACGTGGACGAGGATCAGATCTTCCGTCCCGCCGCATGGAACGCCTTCGGCATGGACAAGGAGGGCGCCGACTACCGCGCCTGCGCCGCCTTCGGACCTCTCTTCAAAAAATAAGTAACAGGAGAACACAGCATGAGATATATGGAACTGCGAGAGCAGCTTTGCGACGTCTGCCACAAGATGTGGCAGCTTGGTTGGGTCGCCGCCAACGACGGCAACGTGACCGTCAAACTGCCCGACGGCAACTTCCTTGCCACGCCCACGGGCATCAGCAAGAGCATGATCACCCCCGAAAAGCTGGTGATCATCGATGCCGAAGGAAGAGTCTTGGAGGGCGAGCCCGGCTATAAGCCCTCCAGCGAGATCAAGATGCACCTGCGCTGCTACCGAGAGCGCGAGGACGTGGGTGCCGTGGTGCACGCACACCCACCGACGGCAACCGGCTACGCCGTCGCGGGAAAAAGCCTTGACCAATACTCAATGATCGAAACCGTGATCGCCATCGGCTCGATCCCTCTCACGCCCTACGGCACACCCAGCACCGACGAGGTGCCCGAGGCGATCACTCCATACCTTGCCGAGCACGACGTGTTTTTGCTGCAAAACCACGGCGCACTGACCGTGGGTGCCGACCTCATCACCGCCTACTACCGCATGGAAACGCTGGAGCTCTTTGCCAAGATCTCCCTCGCGGCACATCTGCTGGGCGGCGCGAAGGAGATCGAGCGTCCCCAGATCGACAAGCTGCTTTATCTGCGCGAGCATTACTATCACGTGACGGGCAAGCACCCCGGCTACAAGCACTACAACAAGGACGAGCAATAAAAGAAAAAGACCGTGTGTTCCCATGGGAACACACGGTCTTTTTTCAAGGAAGCGTATAGCTTCCAAGGCGATAATCGGCGGCGGTGGGCGAGGTGGCGATCACATAATCAAGCACGCTCGTTCCGCCTCCCACAAACCCATAAATACACTCCCCTCTACCAAGTCCTGTCACAAGATAGACCTTCGGGGTGGCAGAGGGCTCATCGAGCTCCACGTAATGAATGGAATTGCCCGAGCTGCAGTAAAGGATATTGTCAAGAATAGCAAGTCCCGAAAAGCAATCGGTATAATAGCTGTCAGTGCCCGCAAGCCAATAACCGCCCGTAATATCGAAGCAGTGCATCAGCTCGGTCACATCGGTACCCGAATAGACAGCGCCCCGCGCATGTCGGTTTTCGGTCGTGCCGACACAAAAATAGGTGTCGTTCCATTTGACGATCGGCGTATTGGAGGTGCGGAAGATCACATCTTCATAGCGCTCGTCGGCGGCAGCCTGCTCGGCACTCCAGTCGCGATGCCGCGCGCTCTCCTCGCGTGCCGCATCAGCATTGATCATGCCGCGATCGCTCCGGAGAAAATAGGTATAGCTCACGTGCGAGGGCAGGGTCATGCTGTCGTCCCACGTGACGTCAATATGGTACCACGCGCCGTCGATCCTCACAAGATTCCATGCGTGCGCCATCACCTCACTGGTCACGGGAAGCGACTCAATACCCACGCGCTCTGCCGCCGCGATCAACGCCAGCATATACGCCTGACAGACACCTGTCTTCTGCGTAAAGAAGGTATAGGCATCACGGATGGTCAGCGTATGGTCGTAAGTATAATTCTGCACGAAATAATCGTGGAGATAAAGGATCTTATCAAACTCACTGCCGTCGGGCACGCCCGCCACAATGGCGTCAAGCGCCGCCTCGTATTCCACCTGCATCTGTGCGATCTCATCAAGGTCATGAGTGTAGGTGGGGGCAACCGATCTCACAAGATCTCCCGACGTATAGTTGATCACATAGGAATTGCCCACGTAAAAAAATTCGGGCGAGGAAAAGCGGATCGCAGCCACGGCAGAATTTACCTCGTCCTTGGTCATACCAAAGGAGGAAAGCTCGATCTCGGGGGCAAGCGTGCGGTATCCCTCAAGGATCGCCGCCTCAATATCGGGGGGGACGCTCTCGGAAAGATCGTATCCGCCATAAGAGCCTGCGGTATCCACAGGACGCTGGGGCTTGCCCGCGCCGCCCCCCGATTCGCCTCCGCCCGAGGGGGAGGTTGTCTGCTCTACAAAGGAAACGGCATGACCCACGTAATCCGCCGTGCTCTTCAAAAACGACGTCACAGCCGAAAGATCGGGGATCGCATCATATCGCCAAAGACAGAACACCGCCAGCATGCAGCAAAGCAACACACCCGACGTATAACGCAAAAAGGTCTTCATTCCGTCCCCCCTTTCCATCCGACCGAATGTGCGAATGCGATTTTATTGAAAGTCCGCCTCGGTTGCCTCCTCGTCACGCGGGATCTCGCGACGAAGCGAGGGTGCCTTTGCCACCTCTCCCTCGCGCGTGCCGCCCAGCACACTGCGGATGCGGAGCTGTGCCTCAGCCGCCTCGGCAGGTGTAAAGAGCTCCTCTTCCTCGGTGCTTACTTCCTCGACGGGCGCATTGACCGTCCGACAGCGCTCCCTTTTGATCAGCAGCGCAGAGCCGACAGCGCATTCTGCCGCGGCAATGGCAAGCAATGCCTGCCACACGCTCTTTTTGCGGAAGCTGAGCACGATAAAGGTCACGCAAAGCGAAACAGCCGACACGAGCATGGAAAGCCCGACGATTTCTCTTTTTCGTTGTGAGAGCTTCATGGTATCACTCCTTTCGGATCATCAAGATTGCTTGGCGTTCATTTTCAGATAGGCATTGATAAAGCCGTCGATATCGCCGTCCATCACGGCACCGATATTGCCGTTTTCAAAGCCGGTCCGCGTATCCTTTGCCAGAGTATAGGGCATAAAAACGTAAGATCGGATCTGCGAGCCCCACTCAATATTGACCTTGTTACCCTGGATCTGCTCTATGGTATCAAGGCGTTCACGCAGCTTGATCTCCATCAGCTTTGCCTTCAGCATCTTCATGGCGGTTTCCTTGTTCTGGAGCTGGCTGCGTTCGGTCTGACAGCCGACCACGATGCCTGTGGGCTTGTGCAAAATACGGATCGCCGAATCGGTCTTATTGATGTGCTGACCGCCGGCGCCGCTGGAGCGATGCGCGGTGACCTCAATATCCTCATCACGCACCTCGACCTTATCGACATCGGCAAACTCGGGCATGACCTCAACCGAAGCAAAGGAGGTCTGTCTTCTGCCTGCGGCATCAAAGGGCGATACGCGCACCAGGCGGTGCACGCCGTTTTCACTCTTGAGATAGCCGTACGCGTTATTTCCCTCCACCATAATGGTGGCAGACTTAATGCCCGCGCCGTCGCCGTCAAGCCAATCCACCAGCTTATATTTGAAATTGTGGCGCTCTGCCCAACGGGTGATCATGCGGTAAAGCATCTGCGCCCAGTCCTGCGCCTCAGTGCCGCCCGCACCGGGATGAAAGGAAACGATGGCGTTATTATGGTCGTATTCACCGTGCAAAAGCACCTCCATGCGCTGCGTTTCCTCAGCGGCGCGGATGGCGGCAAGCTCGCCCTCGACCTCCTCCGTGCAGGATTCATCCTCTGCCTCAATGGCAATCTCGGCAAGTGCAATGGCATCCTCGAGCCGCGCGCACAGCGCCTCGTAATTTGCAATGGTATCCTTGCTTTGCTTTAATTCCTGCAGGACCTTGGACGAATTCTCCTGGTCGCTCCAGAAGGCAGGGTCTGCCGTCTTTTGCTCCAGCTCTGCCACGCGGCCACCAAGCGCCTCGATCCTCAGGGCACTGCCAAGGTCGACCAGCTTGGCTCGCATATCCACAAGATCTCTTTTTGCATTCTCCAGTGCGATGATCAAAGAAATACCTCCCGCCGCGCAAATGCGGCTTTCATTAAGTATAATGATAGATGGTATTATTATAACATATTTTTCCCATTTTGGCAAGGGGAAATGCAAAGGAAAACCCCGCAGGGAAAGATTTTCCCTGCGGGTCCTTTGCTTCCCAAGACCGTCTTGTCAGAAATGGATGATGCGAACGCGGCGCACGCCCCCGATATTGGCAAGCGCGCGGTACACGTCATCATCCACAACGGTATTGACGTCAAGGATGGTATAGGCGTTTTCTCCCTTGGATTGATTGAGCATGTTCTCAATGTTGATGCCCTTCTGTGAGATCGCGGTGGAGATGTTGGCGAGCAACGAGGGAACGTTGGCGTGAAGCACGCAGATGCGCGCCGCGCCCGAGATCGCCATCGAAGCATTGGGGTAATTCACGCTATTGCGGATATTGCCCGTGGAAAGATACTCGTCAAGCTCCTCCGCTGCCATCACGGCACAGTTCTCCTCGGACTCCTCAGTCGAGCCGCCGAGATGAGGAATGGTAATGACACCGGGGATGGCGACCGTTTCCTCGGTGGGGAAATCGGTCACGTATGCCGACACTCTGCCCGACGCCATCGCTGCGGCAAGATCGGCTGCATTGACCAGCTCCGCGCGAGCAAGATTGATGATCTTGACGCCCTTGCGCATGGTGGCAATGGTGGCGGCATTGATCATGCCCTTGGTGGTATCGGTGGCGGGCACATGCAGGGTGATGTAATCGGATTTCTTGTAGACCTCCTCATAGGTTGCTGCCTTCTGGATATGATGATCAAGATTCCAAGCGCCCGCAACCGACAGATAGGGATCGCATCCGATCACCTTCATGCCGAGGCGGATGGCAACGTTGGCAACCAGGCCGCCGATGGCACCAAGACCGATGACACCAAGGGTCTTGCCGCGCAGCTCAGTGCCCGAAAACTGGGATTTGCCCGCCTCGACCTGCTTGGCAACGTCAGCGGTGCCCGAAAGCGAACGCGCCCAATTAACGCCCTCAACGATCTTGCGCGAGGCAAGCAGAAGCGCACAGATGGCAAGCTCCTTGACACCGTTGGCATTGGCACCGGGGGTATTGAAGACCACGATGCCCTCCTTGGCACAGCGATCGACGGGAATGTTATTGACACCTGCACCCGCACGGGCAATGGCGAGCAGCTCCTTGCCAAGCTCCATATCGTGCATCTTGGCAGAGCGAACCATGATGCCGACGGGGTTCTCAACGTCAGCACCGCAACGGTACTCGGTGGGGTCAAGACGCTCCACGCCGACCTTGGCGATCTTATTGAGCAACTGAATATGTTTCATATCGGGATTCCTTTCAAGCTTTGGGATTGGCGGCGGCAAATTCCTTCATGAATTCAACCAGACGCTCCACGCCCTCACGAGGCATGGCGTTATAGATGGAGGCTCTCATGCCTCCCACCGAGCGATGGCCCTTCAGGTTCTTCAGTCCTGCCGCTGCTGCTGCGGATGCAAATTTCTTGTCAAGCTCGGCATCGCCCGTCACGAAGGTGACGTTCATCATCGAACGGCTGTCGGGACGAACGGGCGCGATGTAGTAATTCTGGCTGTCAAGATAGCTGTAAAGCAGCGCGGCCTTTTCCTCGTTCCTGCGCTTCATCTCGTCAAGGCCGCCGATCGAGAGCAGCCACTCGTAGACCAGCTTTGCCACATAGATGGGATAGCAGGGGGGTGTATTGTACATCGAGCCGTTCTCTGCCATAGTCTTCCACTCCAGCATGGTAGGCATTTGGGGATCGGCACTGTCAAGCAGATCGTCACGAACGATAACCACCGTCAGCCCTGCGGGCGCCATGTTCTTCTGCGCACCCGCATAGATCACACCGAAGCGGCTGACGTCCACGGGCTCGGACAGAATGCACGAGGACATATCCGCCACCAGCGGAATATCGCCCGTGTCGGGAACATCGGCATATTTGGTACCGTAGATGGTATTATTGTAGCAGATGTGCACGTAGGCTGCATCGGGACGGAACATATCGCGGGTCAACGTGGGCACGCGGGAGAAATTGGCCTCCTTGGTGGTGGCGGCAAGTGCCACATCATAGCCCATCTTCTGCGCTTCCTTGAATGCCTTGCCCGAGAACTGACCCGACACGACGTAATCTGCCTTGCCGGTTCTGCCGATCAGATTCAGCGGAACGGCGGCAAACTGGGTAGAAGCGCCACCCTGCAGGAAGAGCACCTTGTAATTTTCGGGAATATTCATCAGACGGCGAAGCATTGCCTCGGCATCCTTGATAATGGCTTCGTAGTCCGGAGAACGGTGCGACATCTCCATGACCGACATGCCCGAGCTGCCATAGGTCACCAGCTCGGCAGCTGCCTTTTCAAGCACGGGCAGCGGCAGCATGGAGGGACCTGCCGAAAAGTTGTAAACTCTGTTCATAGCAACCTCCGTGATCCTTGTATACAAGGATCCGATTCAAATAAAATATTAACCTTAATTATATAACCTATCTGTTTTGATGTCAAGGGGTTGTGCTAAAAATTGTCATATTGACCACCCCGTACACCCCGCTTAGGGACAAGAGAGCGAGTCGAACACGCCCACAGGCGCATTTTACGGGCGCTTTTGCCCCTGCTCTCTTTGTAAAGTAATACTTGACTGCATCGAGCAGTGGCAAAATCACCGCGAAAACCATCGACTGTGGGTCGAGGCGAGTTTTAAGGGAGCAGATTTTTGCCAAGGCAACGCAAAAGCCGCCGTGAATATGCGGATATTTACAAGGCTTTTGCGGCAGCATGGGCGGACATCTGCCCCTTGAAACCGTGTTCTATTCGCTCTCTTGTCCCTAGCCGTAAGAGAGTCGAACACACAAGCCTTACGGCGGAAAATTTCTGTGCCTTCCGCCGTACTTTGCCTTGCAAAGTACCACTTGGCTGCGGCAAAGTCCAACAAAATCCACGATAAATTTTCTCCCCGTAAGGTGCAAAGCAGTTTTAAGAGAGTAGATTTTTCCGGAGCCAAGCCAAAATGATCGGGGAATATACGAATATTTAAGAGCATTTTGGCGATGGATACGGAAAAATATGCCGCTTAAAACCTTATGGGTTCGACTCTCTTACGGCTACCGAGCTATATGGCAAAACGGACGGACAGCAGGCACGCCCACCTTGACAGATCCGGTCTTTTTTGATAGAATAAAGGCGAAATTCAAGCCCCGTCCCACCACATTTTCCTTTTTGAAAGGAGCATTTGTATGAAACGCTACCTATTGGCACTCGACCAGGGAACCACCAGCTCCCGCTGCATCGTCTTTGACTGCAAGGGCAAGGAGATGGCGCGTGCGGGACGAGAGTTCCGTCAATACTTCCCTGCCGAGGGGTTTGTTGAGCACGACGCCGAGGAGATCTTTGAATCCCAGCTTGCCGTGACAAGAGAGGCGATCGCGCGCGCCGCCATTGACCCCACCGAGATCGTGGCGCTCGGTATCACCAATCAGCGCGAGACCGTGGTGGTGTGGGACAAAACAACGGGAAAGCCCATCCACCCCGCCATCGTATGGCAATGCCGCCGTACCGAGTCCGAATGCCGCCGCCTGAACAAGGCTGGGCTTGCACCCATGATCCGAGAAAAAACGGGGCTGCCCATTGATCCCTATTTTTCGGCAACAAAGCTTGCCTACATACTGGATCACGTGCCAGACGCACGCGCGCGCGCGCGGCGCGGCGAGCTGCTGTTCGGCACCGTCGACACCTGGCTCATCTACAAGCTCACGAACGGAACGGTGCACGTCACCGACCCCTCCAATGCCGCGCGCACCATGCTGTTTAACATTCATACCCTCTCGTGGGACAGAGAGCTCCTGCGGCTCTTCGATATCCCCGAGGCAATGCTGCCTCGCGTGCTTCCCTCGGTCGGCATCTTCGGCAAGACATCTCCCGAGCTGCTTGGAGCATCAATCACCATTGCAAGCGCCGCGGGCGACCAGCAAGCGGCACTGTTCGGGCAATGCTGCTTCGGTGAGGGCGACGCAAAAAACACCTATGGAACGGGGGGTTTTTTGCTGATGAACACCGGAGAAAAGCCCATACGCTCGAAGAACGGACTGCTTACCACCGTGGGCTGGCAGATCGGACAGAAGACCGCCTACGTGCTGGAGGGCTCGGTCTTCATCTGCGGTGCCGCCATACAGTGGCTGCGTGACGGGCTGGGACTGCTTGCCTCGGCGAAGGAAAGTGAGGAGCTTGCCGCCTCGGTCGAGCATTGTGGCGGTGTGCAGTTTCTTCCCTCCTTTGTGGGTCTTGGCACGCCCCATTGGGATCCCACAGTCAGAGGTGCGGTTTTCGGCATCACACGGGGCACGACCCGTGCGCACTTGGTACGTGCCGCGCTGGAGGCAATGGCGCTCCAGACTGCCGACGTCCTCTCGGTCATGCAAGAGGACACAGGGCTTACTCTCCCCTCTCTGCGCGTTGACGGCGGTGCCGCCGCCAACGATCTTCTGCTCACGATGCAAAGCGACTTCACGGGGCTTTCGATCATCCGCCCCGCCTCGGTCGAAACCACAGCAAGAGGAGCCGCCATGATGGCAGGGCTTGCCGCGGGCATCTTTGCCGATCTCGATGAGATCACCTCCCTTTCCGCAGTGGACCGTTCCTTCTTCCCGACCCTCTCCGACTCGGCTCGAAAAAAGCGGCTTGCCGACTGGCATGCTGCCATTGACGCCGCCATTGCCTATAGCCGCGCGATCACCCTCTAGTGACAAGAGAGCGAGTCGAAGATGGTTTCAAGGGGCAGATATCCGCATTCGCATCAGGGAATTCCCTTGTCATATCCTCATATGACTGCAAAAATTCCCCTCGCGTCTGCAAATAGCACGACAGCCCGTTACAAACAAACGGCATTCAAAAACGGGGCGTCAGAGGGTGTACAGTGCAGTATGATTATATACAGGTAGTGCAAGATGATTGTATACAGTTTTGTGATATAATAAAGGCAGAAAAATGACCACAAAGGAGGTTGTTCAAATGCCTTGGAAGGACAAAACTGTGGA
>SVTT01000021.1 GCA_015063625.1 Oscillospiraceae bacterium | reverse complement strand
CGCACTTGCCGCCGAAAGCGCTGAAAATCAGGGCTTTTGGGCGGGTTCAGATCACTCCCTCTTGCCTAGGCAAGAGGGAGTGATCCGAACTCGGTTTTGAGAGGCAGATATCCGCATCCGCATCGGGAAATTCCCTTGTCATATCCGCATATGACTGTAAGAATTCCCCTTGCGTCTGCAAACATTTGCTCTCTCAAAACTCGGATGACCCTCAAAGCCTTGATTTTAAGATGATTTTGGTGGAAAGGGCGCGAAGTCAAGTGCGGACTTTACAAGCGCACTTGCCGCCGAAAGCGCTGAAAATCAGGGCTTTTGGGCGGGTTCAGATCACTCCCTCTTGCCTAGGCAAGAGGGAGCGATCCGAACTCGGTTTTGAGAGGCAGATATCCGCATCCGCATCGGGGAATTCCCTTGTCATATCCGCATATGACTGCAAGAATTTCCCTTGCGTCTGCAAACATTTGCTCTCTCAAAACTCGGATGACTCTCAAAGCCTTGATTTTAAGATGATTTTGGTGGAAAGGGCGCGAAGTCAAGTGCGGACTTTACAAGCGCACTTGCCGCCGAAAGCGCTGAAAATCAGGGCTTTCGGGCGGGTTCAGATTACTCCCTCTTGCCTACGCATCGGAGCTTTCCTCATCCGCGTCCCGCTGTCAGCATTCTCCCCCTCACCTCGCCGAGAGGTCTTCCTTATCCCCGAGCCCGCCCCGCCCCCGCGCCGCACAGCGCAGGGCGGGTTATTTTTGGTGTTTGCGTCAGCATTCCTTGCACTATTCCATTTTTTACCATTTCTTTGTGACAAATTTCGCACCCGCTGTATGATATGATGAGATCATCACCCAAGAAAAAAAAGGAGAGAAAAAATGGTTAGTCATACCGCATTCAAGCAGCAGGGAGCATCGGCGGGGCAGGGGGAAAGCATTTTGCTGCTTCATCCCGAGCAGATCGTGTCCGAATCCCCATCCCATTCACTCGCCTCCGAGCAAAACGCCATCATCAGACTCGCAGGATCCATCAAAAAATACGGGATCCTGAATCCACTCGCCGTCTGCCACCAAAACGACGGCTTTCGACATCCACAATACCTTTTGATAGACGGTGTAAGGCGTTATCGCGCCGCCCTGCTATCGGGCGTTACCGAGATTCCGGTGCGGCTCCTGCGCAGTGAGGATATCCGATATCAGGCAATGGTCTGCATTCAGCAAATCAAATCAAACACGCTTCATTTTCTTGACTTTTCGTGCGAATTGTCAACATTATTGCGCGATTTTGACATGACGCAGGAGGAAATTGCGCGAAAAATTGGTTTGTCGCAGTCTGCTGTCGCAAACAAGCTCCGCCTGCTGCACCTCGACCCCTCCGAGCGCGAATACATACGCCGCACAGGATTGAGCGAGCGCCACGCACGCCTGCTGCTCCGCTTGAAGGATCGGGAGCTGCGCCGCCGCGCCCTGGAGCAAATTGCCGAAAGAAGCCTCACGGTCAGCGCAGCAGAGCAGCTGGTCGATCAGCTGCTTGGGGCAGGGAACAGTCAAGACATCTGCGAATTTGACCAAGACCGCCCCGATTTTGCCCTGAAAAGCCCTGAAATCAAGGATAACCGCCCCGATTTTGCCCTGAAAAGCCCTGAAATCAAGGATGACCGCCCTGATTTTGCCAAAAAAGCACTCATGGCAGGAGGACAAGCACCTCTGTCGCGCGCGCGCAACGTCGGAGTTCCCGACGTGCACTTTGCCAACACAGCGCAGGAGCAGATGCACATTGCAGGCAAAAAAACCGTGGGAACGCAAGAATCGGTGCAGGGAGAGCAGAGAAGGGAGGGGGCACGCGGAAAATTTATTCTGCGCGATCTTCAGCCCCTTTACCACTCTATCGACCGAACGCTTGACATTTTCCGAAAGACTGGCGCATCGGCAAAATGCGAGCGCCAGGAGGGGGATCAGGAGGTGCGCATTCTCATCACTATCCCAAAACCGAACGCTGGGTAACCTCTGCAAAGGCAAGACGCGGTGTTTCACGTGGAACATCGATGGGAGCAAGCAAGGCTTGCGCTGTTTCACGTGAAACACCAAAGAGAAGGAGGGCAATCGTTCCCTCCAAGACAAAGCGGCGTGTTTCACGTGAAACATCAAAGGGAAGGGGCCGCACAAAGGGCAAAGACAAAAGCATACGGTTCACGCGGAACATTTGGGGGGCAAGACAACTCGCGAGCGCAAGGTCTTGCCATATTCCCGTTCGGAACATCAGCATGCTCAGGTTGCCATTTAACCAGCCGCAGAGAACGATCGTTTCACGTGAAACAACCGGAGTCTGAAGGGGCGACTTTGACAGGCCTTCAACAAGATCTGCGCCCTGCTCTGCAAGAACCGTTTTTTTGCTCCGCCGTCGGCGGGACATGTTAATTTTTTCGGCACTTTTGTTTTTTCTCAAAAACCCTGTTGCAAATTGTCACGTTCGGTGTTATAATAGGTAGGCAAACAGTAACAGCGGAGGAGGTGCGTCGTCACGGGCAGGATCATTTCATTCGCCAATCAAAAGGGCGGCGTGGGAAAAACCACCTCTGCCATCAATACCGCCGCAAGCCTCGGCTCTCTCGGCTATCGTGCACTGTTGATCGATCTTGATCCACAGGGAAGCGCTACCAGTGGCGTCGGAATTGCGAAGAAAGGGCTTTGCTACACCGTGCGCGACGTGCTGATCGGAGGCTGTCGCGCTGCCGATGCGATTCTGCACACCGCTTTCGAGCATCTCGATCTTATTCCCGCCAACATCTCGCTCGCAGGTGCGGAATTTGAGCTGCTGAACGCTGAGGAGCCGGAGGCGCGTCTGCGTCGCGCACTCTTGACCCTGCGCGACGATTACGATTTTATTCTGATCGATTGCCCCCCTTCGCTCGGCATGCTCACTATCAATGCCATGGTTGCAAGCGACGGCGTGATCATCCCCATGCCCTGCGAATATTACGCGCTGGAGGGGCTGACACAGCTCACTGTCACCATCGGAAGGGTCAAAAAGCGCTATAATCCCCGCCTTTCGATCACAGGGATCCTTGTGACGATGCATCAAAGCCGTCTTGCACTGTCAAAGCAGGTGCTCGCGGAGCTTGAACAGCACTATCGCGACCGCCTTTTTGACACAGCGATCCACCGCAACGTGCGGCTTTGCGAGGCGCCCAGCTTCGGCAAGCCCGTGCTCTACCACGACCGAAGCGCAAGAGGCGCACGGGATTACCTGGAGCTTGCCAAGGAGCTGCTGGTTCGGGCATAACGCATGGCAAGCGCAACGCATATATATCATGCAACACATATATAAAAGGAGAGAAAACGCAATATGGCAAAAAAGCAAAGCGCCCTCGGAAAAGATTTTTATTCGATCCTCGACGATAATATCATGGGCATGAAGGATGGCGCCGCGACCACGCTTCGCATTGCAGAGATCGAGCCGCGCTCGGATCAGCCGCGAAAGCAGTTTGACCGCGAGGCGCTCGAGGCCCTTGCCGATTCGATTGCCGCATACGGTGTATTACAGCCCATTCTGGTGCGTCAAAACCCCAATTTTGAGGGCTCTTATGAGATCATTGCGGGCGAGCGCCGCTGGCGTGCTGCCAAAATGGCAGGACTTACCGAGGTCCCTGTGATCGTGCTGGACGGTGACGACATGAAAACCGCGCAGATCGCGCTGATCGAAAACGTGCAGCGTGAGAACCTCAACGTCGTGGAGGAGGCATTTGCCTACCGCGCACTGATGGAGCGCTTTTCCATGACGCAGGAGGAGGTTTCCCGCCAGGTGGGTAAATCACGCCCTGCCATCGCCAACATGCTGCGTCTGCTGGAGTTACCCGACGAGGTGCTTGAGCTTCTGAAATCCGGAGCGCTTTCGGCAGGACACGCGCGCGCCCTGCTCGGTCTTGCCAACGAGGAGCTGATCCCGCTGCTCGCAAGCCGCGTGGTGGCAAAGGAGCTTTCGGTGCGCGACACCGAGGCACTGGTCCGCCGCGAAAACGCCGCACCCGCAGAGGAGCTTCCTGAGATCACGGGACATCCCCAAAACCGCGTGTGGATGAAGGACCTGGAGCGCCGCACCCGCGAGGCGCTTGGCAGAAAGGTCAAGATCACACAAAACGACAAGAAAAGATCCATTGAGATCTTCTATGAGGACGACTCCGACATGGAGGATCTGCTGAAAGCCCTTTGCGGCACCGATATTTTTGCCGACGAGCAATAACGAAAGGAAACACCATGCTTGACATTAAACTGATCAAAGAGAACCCCGAGGAGGCAAAGGCTCGCCTTGCCACCCGTCAGAAGGATTACAGCGCCGAGATCGACCGTTTGGTAGAGCTTGACGGTGAGCGCCGTGCACTCATTTCCGACACCGAGCAAAAGAAGGCGGAGCAGAACCGCATCTCCAAGTCGATCCCCGCCATGAAAAAGGAAGGGAAGGACGTTGCCCCGATTTTCGCCGCGATGAAGGAGCTTTCCGAGACCGTCAAGGCTGACACCGAGAAGATCAACGCCATTGACGACGAGATCGAAAGGACCCTGCTTTCCATCCCCAACATGCCCAACAAGCTGGTTCCCGTCGGCAAGGACGACACCGAAAATGCCGAGATTCGCCGTTGGAGCGAGCCCCGCGCGTTTGATTTTGAGCCTAAGCCCCACTGGGACCTCGGCAAGGAGCTGGGCATTCTCGACCCCGACACCGCCGCAAAGGTGACAGGGGCACGCTTCCACTTTTACCGCGGCGCAGGCTCACGTCTGGAGCGCGCGGTGATCAGCTATTTCCTTGACACGCACAGCGATCACGGCTATACCGAGATCTTCCCCCCCTATATGGTCAATCGCGATTCGATGCGCGGCACGGGCCAGCTCCCCAAGTTTGAGGAGGACGCCTTCCGCGTGGCAAACAACGATTGCTTCCTCATCCCCACCGCCGAGGTCCCCGTGACCAACATGCACCGCGACGAGATCTTAGACGGTGCAAAACTCCCCATCTCCTACTGCGCTTACTCGGCATGCTTCCGCGCCGAGGCAGGCTCTGCCGGCAGAGATACCAGAGGTCTGATCCGCCAGCATCAGTTCAACAAGGTCGAGCTGGTCAAGTTCACCTCTCCCGAAACCTCCTATGACGAGCTTGAAAAGCTGACCAATGACGCGGAGCGCGTTCTGCAGGGTCTGGGTCTGCCTTACCGTGTCGTGCGCCTTTCCACGGGCGACCTCGGCTTCTCCAGCGCCATGACCTACGATATCGAGGTTTGGATGCCCTCTTACGGTCGCTACGTGGAGATCTCCTCCTGCTCCGACTTTGAGGACTATCAGGCACGCCGCGCCAACATCCGCTTCCGCGAGAACCCCAAGGACAAGCCTCGTCTGGTGCACACCCTGAACGGCTCGGGCGTTGCCGTGGGCAGAACCGTTGCGGCAATTCTTGAAAACTACCAGAACGCCGACGGAACCGTGACGGTTCCCGACGCGCTCCGCCCCTACATGGGACGCGATCTGATCCGCAAGGAGGAGCTTTAATGCAAGGGCTTCTTTCCCTCGCCTCGCTCTTTTCGATCGAGGCAAAGGATTATGAGCACTTCCGCTTTACCGAAAGCGCCGCCAAAACCACCGTAACGGTGGTTTTTGGGTTCTGCATCGGCATCATTCTGGCATCCCTGCTGGTCTGCTATCAGCGAAACCTGCCCGGCGCCTTCGTGCGCGCGCTGTTAAGACAGGGCGCGCTCTCCAAGGAGAGCGCAAAAAGCGCCGAGGAGCTCGGCTTTTTGAAAAGCGTGTTGATCAAGGCAGAGCTGCGCTTTGGCAGCATGCTCAAAAAGGTCGTGGTGATCGTGCACGCCGACGGCAGCTCGGTATTGGACAGCGAGCCGTCGGAGCCTGCCGATAAGAACGGCGGCGAGCATCGCGACAAGGCGGCAGACAAGAGGGAAGAGGACGAGCAGACGCTGCCCTCCATTCCTATGCAAAAAATGACGGCTGCCGAATATACCGCGTGTCGGTTTTATATCCCCGAGGCATTGAAATACCGTGCGGAGGTGCGCTATGAGCGCGAGGGAAACGGACCGCTTCAGGTGGTGATCACCTCGGTGCTCGCCATCGCACTGGGCGTGCTGATCCTCCGACTCCTGCCCTTTTTCCTCTCGGTGATCGACGGACTGCTTTAAAAAACAAAAACGCTTTATTCAGACATAAAACGATAGGGTGCCGGAAACGGCACCCTATCGTTAAAAAACAACCGTTTTTTGTTGTCAGCTCAACAACAGCTTCCATATTTTTCCTATTACAAATTGCCAAGAGTTGTCCCCTCTTCTTGACAAGCGCCCCTTTTCCGCGCTATAATAAAGGTGTATCAATATTTTATTCAAGAGGTGTTTATGAAAAAGACAGAACGCATCTTCACCCCCATTGAATCCTTAAAGCATCTGCATTCCATGTTTGCCCCGCGCGGCGACATGGCGGTCTTCCGCTATCCAAGCGGAAAGGAATATCTTTCGATCAGCTATGCCGATTTTTCGCACCGCGTGCTTGCCGAGGCGGCAGGCCTTGCAGCGGCGGGGCTTGCGGGCAAGCGCATTGCCGTGATCGGCGAGACCTCGGCCGACTGGGTCGCCACCTATCTTGCCGTCGTGATGGGCGGCGGTGTCATTATCCCGATGGATAAGGAGCTTGCGATCAGCGAGATCGAGGGCTTTCTTGCCGGTGTGGATGCCGAGGCGATCGTATACTCAGGAGATTTTCATGCAAAATTTGCCAATGCAAGAGCTTCCCACAAAAGCCTTAAGACCTTTATCCCCATGACCTTGAAGGAGGATGCCGAGGCCGACGCCCGGGGCGTTCTGCCTATGGAAAAGCTGCGCGAGCAGGGCGAAAAGGCTCTTGAGGAGGGCTATGCGCTCCCCGATCGCGACAGCGAATCGCTCGCCGTGATGCTCTTTACCTCGGGCACCACGGGAACCAGCAAGTGCGTGATGCTGTGTGAGAAGAACATCTGCTCCTGCGTCAATGCCGCCTGCGCTACCGTCAACTTCAGCCCCGCCGATACGACCATGTCGGTCCTCCCCTTGCACCACACCTATGAGCTCGCCATCATGCTGGCAAGCCTCACGTACGGCTTTACGGTCTGCATCAACGATTCGCTGCGCCATCTGATGCGCAACCTTGCCAACTATCAGCCCACGGGTCTTGTGCTGGTGCCCCTGTTTGTCAACACCATGTATAAGAAGATCTGGGACGAGGTGCGCAAGAAGGGCAAGGAAAAGCTGCTTCGTCGCACCGTCGCACTTTCCAACAGACTGCGCAAGGTTGGCATCGATCTGCGTGGCACGCTCTTCAAGAGCGTAGTCGGCGCCTTTGGCGGCAGACTCAGCAAGATCATCTGCGGCGGCGCACCCCTCAACCCCGAGATGGTCAAGGGCTTTGACGATTTCGGCATCCAGATCTGCGAGGGCTACGGCATCACTGAGTGCTCACCGCTGATCTCCGTAACCCCCTATTACGCCCCGAAGGCAGGCTCGGTGGGACCTGCCGTACCCTGCTGCGAGGCACGCATTTCCCCCACGGGCAACCAAAACGACAAGGGCTTTGAGGAGGGCGAGATCCAGGTCAAGGGCGATAACGTCATGCTGGGCTACTACAACAACCCCGAGGAAAACGCCAAGGCGTTTACAGAGGACGGCTGGTATCGCACAGGTGACGTCGGCTATATGGACGAGGACGGATATATCTATATCACGGGTCGCATGAAGTCGGTGATCGTGCTGGAAAACGGCAAAAACGTCTTCCCCGAGGAGATCGAGGAATACCTTGGGAACATCGAGGAGATCGCAGAGGCGGTCGTGGTCGGCAGAAAGGAAGCTGATTCGGACACCGTTAACCTCACCGCCATCGTGTATCCCAACAAGGACCTCTTCCCGGAGGGATGCGAGAGTGAGGAGATCCGCAAGGCGATCTACGCCAAGCTCCTGGAGCTGAACAAGAAGCTGCCCTCGTTTAAAAAGATCAAGGATCTTGAGCTGCGGGACACCGAGTTTGAAAAAACCACCTCCCGCAAGATCAAGCGCCATCTTGTAAAATGACGGGATCTGTGCGCCTCAGCGCACCGTATGCCCCCTTGGCGAGAGAGCCACTTGACTCAAATTAAGAAAATACGAAATTCGGCGTGTGATCCGTCAAGGATACACGCCGAATTTTTCATTGCCCGTCGGACAATGGGGTTCATGACGGGATGTCATCAATCCGTTTGTCTGTGCCCCGCGGCACGCCCCTGATCCGCCCAACCGCGGTAGGGGTCAGCGCTCGACGACCCGTTTGTCGGCGCCTTCGACGACCCGTTCATGGTTACCGCCTGTTTGTTACGGGCTGTCGTGGGCGCCAGCCCCTACCATGTATGATGTGATTTGGGCATCGGTCGATCGAACTACGGGTCGCGCCCATCAAGGGAAAAACCGTCGGTCGTTCGCGGCGAAGACCACATGTTCGATTCTGCTAAAATTTTATCCGCCTGTTTACGCCCAAGCTATGGAGAAACCCCGCGGTTCCGCGAAGCGGAATACGCGTGCCGCGCTGCGTGGCGGCACGGTGTAAGCGGGCGTTTCCTGCGGCGCAAGCTGTTTTCCGATTCTGCTAAAATTTTATCCGCCGCGGTTGACAAGCCCCTCCTTTTCAAGTATAATTAAAATATGAACAGATTTTCTTCATGAGGTATTTATGTTTGCACAAATCGTATCCTCGATCAGTAATTTTCTTTACAGCTATCTGTTGATCATTCTGCTGGTCGCGGGCGGCATTTACTTTACGGTGCGTTCGCGCTTCGTACAGTTCCGCTTTTTAAAGGAGCAGATCCGTGTCGTGGCAGAAAAGCCAAAGGACGGCAAAGGTGTTTCCTCCTTCCAGGCGCTCATCGTTTCCACCGCCTCCCGTGTGGGCACGGGCAATATCGTGGGCGTGGCAACCGCGCTGTGCCTCGGGGGCTTCGGCTCGGTGTTCTGGATGTGGGTCATTGCCATCGTGGGTGCAGGCTCTGCCTTTGTGGAGAGCACGCTTTCCCAGATCTATAAAAAACGGGGACCCGAGGGCAGCTACGGCGGTCCTGCCTACTACATCGAGGCTGCGCTTCGCTGCCGCCCCCTCGCCATCGTTTTCTCGGTCATGCTGATCCTCACCTACGGGCTTGGCTTCAACATGCTCGCCTCCTATAACCTGCAATCCACCTTCTCGGGCTACAGCTTCTATAACCCCGAGGTCACGCCATGGATCATCGGTCTTGTGATCGCGGTAGCGGTCTGCTATTGCCTGATCGGTGGCGGAAAACGCGTCATCAGGGTCACCGAATGGTTGGTTCCCGTGATGGGCATTGCCTACGTGCTGGTGTCCCTCATCGTCGTTGTGATGAACATAACCGCGCTCCCCTCGGTGCTGGTGCGCATCTTCAAGGAGGCGTTTGACCTCTCCGCGATCTTCGGCGGTATCGCAGGCTCTTGCCTGATGTACGGCATCAAGCGCGGCCTCTTCAGCAATGAGGCAGGCGTCGGCTCTGCCCCCAACGCCTCGGCATCGGCAGAGGTATCCCACCCCGTCAAGCAGGGCCTTGTGCAGGTGCTTTCGGTCTTCATCGATACACTGATCATCTGCTCGGCAACCGCATTTCTTTGCATGTGCTCGGGCGTCGAGCCCACCGAGGCACTCAGTGGCGCGCCCTACGTTCAGGCAGCGCTGTCCGAAACGCTCGGCGGCTTCGGTCCTGTCTTTATCACGGCTGCCATGGTGCTCTTTGCCTTCACCACACTGCTCGGCAACCTCTTTTACGTCGATAAATGCTTCCTTTATATCTTCAAAAAAGCACCCTCACGCGGCGTGCAGATCACCATTCACGTTGTTGCATCCCTGATCATCTTCGTGGGTGCGGGCCTGTCGGCATCCCTGCTCTGGGATCTTGCAGACGTACTGATGGGCGGCATGACACTGATCAACATTCCCGTTATCATCATTCTCGGCAGATACGCCTTCCGCGCCCTTCGCGACTATGAAAAGCAACGCAAGCAGGGCAAGGATCCTGTGTTTGTTGCCTCCTCCATCGATCTGCCGCACGAGGTGGATTACTGGAAGGAAGAGAACTGATCTTCCCCGAGCCTTGTAAATAAAGCCAATGCAAAAGGGGGCAAAGCCCCCTTTTTGCGTTAGAAAGGACGCTTGACGGTATGGAAAAAGACAAAAAAGCACCCAAAAAGCAGGCTTCCCGAAGCCCACACGAGGGTCATCGCGCGCGGATGCGCCAGCGCTTCCTTGAGGGCGGCGCCGATCTGTTTGCCGATCACGAGCTGCTCGAAATGCTGCTTTACTATACCAACCGCCGCGGCGACACCAACGAAACGGCACACAGTCTGATCGAAAATTTCGGCTCTCTGGACGAGGTGCTGGAGGCACTGCCCGAGGATCTCGCCTCACTCTTCGGCATCGGAGAGAGCACCGCCTTTTTCCTTGCCCTGGTGGGCGCGGTAACAAGGCGCTATACCAAGGAAAAGCTTTCTCCCGTCACCGAGCGCACGGTATACGATACCGAGGATAAAATCATCTCCCTTCTGCTGCGCCTGTTTCTCGGCAGCAAGGCGGAGCAGGTCGTGGCGCTGCTGTTTGACAACGGAATGCACCTGATCGACTGCCTGCACCTCGGCTCGGGAACGGTATCCACCATTCATCTGTCGGCACGTCGCATTGCCGAGCGTGCCTTCTCCAAGCACGCCTCCTCGGTGGTTCTTGCACACAACCATCCAAGCGGGATCTCCACCCCTTCGGGCGAGGATATCCGCTTCACGCAGCGTCTGAGAGAGGCGTTGGAGCTTCTGGAGATCTCGCTGCTTGAGCACTTCATTCTGACCGAGGGAAGCTATTCCACCGTCCTCAATCCCTTCGTGACCTCGCTGGAGGATCGCCGCCTTGCCTCTCCCATCGTGCACAAGCTGCACAGAGGTAAGGAGGATCGGGAGCAGCGCAAATAAACGAAGGGAACTGCAAGGAAACAGCGAGCCTCATACTCTGAACCGAAAACGGACAAAAAAAGAGAGAACATTTCGGCTATCAACCGATTTGTTCTCTCTTTGTGCTTGTATCGGCAAAGGGGAGCCCGTGGATGCCGTTTGTGTGTTACGGGCTGTCGATGTCCTCGCGGCACGTTTGGGCGTGATCAAACCCGGTAGGGGTCGGCGCCCTCGACGACCCGATTGCCCACACCTCGCGGCATTTTCGGGCATGATCATACCGGGTAGGGGTCGGCGCTCGACGCCCCGTTTGTGGGTGTCCTCGCGATATACCCCTATATCCGTCATCCCCTCGCAGATCCCGATGCTCCGCATCGCCCTACGGGTTCGACTGCGGGCTTCGCCCTTCGCTCAGGATGACACGAGGGGGGCGACGCCTTGTGGCATGTTCATGGTTACCGTTTGCTTGTAACGGGCTGTCGTGGGCGCCAGCCCCTACCATGTATGATATAATTTCAACATTGGTCAATCAAACCAAGGACCGCGATCATCAAGGGAACAACCGTCGGTCGTTCGCGGTGGAAACAGGGCGCACGCGCACCCGATTTCCCACACCTCGCAGCACGTTCGGGCATGATCACCCCCGGTAGGGGTCGGCGCCCTCGACGACCCGTTTTTCGGCGCCTTCGACGACCCGTTTTTCGGCGCCTTCGACGACCCGTTCATGGATGCCGTTTGTGTGTTACGGGCTGTCGTGGGCGCCAGCCCCTACCATGTATGATGTGATCTGAGGATGCCCCATCTCACCCCTCGGTCAGCAGGGATCAGAGCACACGGTAGCCTGCGGCGGTCACGGCGGCAGCGAGGGTATCTCTGCTGACACGCGCGGATGCCTCTACGGTCACGGTCTTTTGCTCCAGCGTCACCGTCACCTTCTTCACGCCCTTCACGGCACGGAGCGCTTCCTCCACACGGGCGGCACAGTGACCGCACATCATTCCCTCGACCGAAAGCGTGGTGGTTTCGTTTTCCTTCTTTGCAAACAGCATGTTTTCCTTCTCCTTTTCTTCATGGTAAGATCCTTTTTTCACAGAGGGGACAAAGCGCCCCAGGCGCAGTGCATTGAGCACCACAAAGATCGACGAGCAGCTCATGGCGGCGGAGGCGATCATAGGGGTGAGTAAAAGCCCTGCAACGGGGTAGAAAACACCTGCCGCAAGCGGAATACAGCAGGCATTATAAAACAGCGCCCAAAAGAGATTTTCGCGAATGTTTCGCTTGGTGGCTCTTCCGAGCTCGATCGCGGCGGCGGCGTCCATCAGTGAGTTTCCCGCCAGCACCACGCCCGCCGATTCCACGGCAACGCCCGTCCCCGCACCGATGGCAATCCCCACGTCGGCACGGGCAAGCGCGGGTGCATCGTTGATGCCGTCCCCCACCATGGCGACAGGTCCGCGCTCGGTATGCTCGCGCACCACGCGCTCCTTGTCCTCGGGAAGCAGCTCGGCGAACACCGCGTCGATTCCCGCCTCTCTTGCGATCTTTTCGGCAACGGCGCGATGATCTCCCGTCAGCATCACAGTCTTCACGCCCAGCGCGCGGATGGCTGCCACGGCGGCGGCACTGTCCTCACGCAGGGTATCGGCGACGGCGAAGAGTGCAAGCACGCGCTCGGCGTCCGAGAGGATGACCACGGTCTTTCCCTCGCTTTTTCGGTTCTCCTCCCATTCCTTCACCTCGTCCGGAATGGCGGGAGCCCCACGGGAGGGCGAAAAAAGGGCACGCTTGCCCGCGAAAAGGCGTCTGCCACTCTCCGTACTGCCCATCAGTCCAAGCCCCGTCAGTGAGGAAAATTCAGCAAGCGGAAGCGTTCGGTCACAAAGGGCAGACAGAGGCAGGGCAATGGGGTGCGTGGAGCGCTGCTCGAGTGAAGCGATCAGCAGGCTGTTCTCCTCGGGATCATCAGTGAGATCAAGGCGATCGGTCAGTGTCATTTCACCCCTTGTCAGCGTGCCGGTCTTATCGGTCAGCAGGATCTCCACGCCCGCAAGCGTTTCAAGTGCCTCGGCGCTCTTGAAAAGGATGCCGAAGCGCGCCCCCCTGCCGCTTCCCACCGTAATGGCGGTCGGCGTGGCAAGCCCGAGGGCACAGGGACAGGAGATGACCAGCACCGAAACGGCAGTCCTGAAGGCAAGTGCCGCGTCGCCTGTGGCGATCAGCCATATGGCAGCGGTCAGCACCGAGAGGAAAAGCACAACGGGCACGAAAACGGCACTGACGCGATCGGCAAGCCGTGCGGCAGGCGCCTTGGTGGCGGCGGTCTCCTCCAGCAGCGCCACGATGCGGCGCAGAGTGCTTTCCTCGCCCACGCGCGTAACGCGAACCGTGAGTGAGCCCTCGGAAAGAAGGGTAGCCCCCGAAACGGTATCGTTTTTTTGCACGCTTCTCGGCACGGACTCTCCCGTCAGCATTGCCTCGTTGACGCTGCCTTCTCCCTCTATGACCACCCCGTCTGCGGGGATCTTTTCGCCAACGGGCACCAGAACGGTATCTCCCACGGCAAGCTCGGAGAGGGGGATCTCAGAGGTCCTTCCGCCCCGTACCACGCGGGCAAAGGTCGGCTCCTCGGCGATCAGTGCGCGAACGGCACCCGCCGCACGGTGGCGTGCGCGCCCCTCAAGGTACTTTCCGAGTGATACCAGCGTGAGGATCATTGCTGCCGATTCAAGATAGAGCTCGTGCAGATAGCGGTGCACCAGCGCGTGATCGGCGCGCGCAACACCGAGAAAGATCATCACGCCCGCAACGATGCCGTATACCACTGAGGAAAAGGAGCCGACGGCAACCAGAGAATCCATATTCGGTGCGCGGTGAAAAAGGGCAGAGAATCCGTTTTTGTAAAATCTTCTCTCGAGAAAGAGCACGGGTAGGGTCAGTCCCAGCTGGATGAGAAAAAAGATACGGGGATGACGCGCTCCGTCAAGAAAGGGGGGCGTGGGAAGAGGGGTCATGTGCCACATGGCGACAGCCATCAGCAGCGCCGTCAGCAGCACCGAGGCGATCAACCTTCTTTTTTCGGTTGTCTGCTCCTTTTTTTCTCTGCCCTCGTTATCGGATGAGCGATATTCCGCCAGTCCGTAACCACTGCGGGAAAGCGCCCTCTCGATCCTTTTAAAGAGCGCTGTTTCGCTCTCCCTTTCCTCGACAGAAAGAGAAACGGTGCCCGACATCAGACTGACATTAAAGGGAATTTCATCCCCGAGGGCGGCCCTGATCGCGCGCTCCACGTGTGCCACACAGGCGGCACAGGTCATGCCCTTGACGGCAAAAATAACTTTTTTCATACTCCCCTCCTTTCCTTTTTCAACTGTTAGTATAAACTATCCCTTTGTCAAAATCAAGTTTCGCCCTCGAAAAGGACCTCTTTAAAAGTAAATAATTTGTTAAAATTTCAATATATAACACATACACGCGCGCGTGCGTGTTGTTTTTTTATTTTTTATATGTTATAATATCTATGTTTACAAATTTTCTTAACACAGTAAGGAGGGCGCGCATGGCACTGATGGAAGGTATCCTCTCGCTTTGGGAAATGGTGAAGGAAAACCTGCGTGAAACCACGGTCCCCACCATCTTTGATCTCTGGTACGGAGATATCGAGCCGGTTGACTATAATCAGGAGACTGCCGAGCTCACCTTCTTCACCAGAGCAAAATTCAAAAAGCCGGTGCTTGAAAAAAAATATAAGCCCGTGATCGAGAAGCAGTTTGAGGAGATCTGCGGCCTTGAGATCAAGGTCCTTTTCAAGGCAGAGGAGAGCAATCTCCCCTCGCCCGTGATCGAGCGACTGACCAATATGTATAGAAAAGAAGCCGAGCGAGAGGAAAAGTTTCCCGAGCTTTACGAGGACGAGCTTCTGCGCGGCTTCCCCGACGACGTTGCACCCGGTGAGGACGGTGCCATCAAGGCGCTTCGCTCGCAGTACACCTTTGAAAACTTCATCGTGGGAGAAACCAACAAGTTTGCGCGTGCCGCGTGCTGGAAGGTGGCGAACAACCCCTCAAGAGAGTGGAACCCCCTTTTCATCTACGGGCCGAGTGGCGTGGGTAAAACCCATCTGATGTTTGCGGTCATTAACGAGATCCGCCGCCGTGATCCCGAGGCGAGGGTCATTTACATCAAGGGTGACGATTTCATCAATTCGATGATCGATTGCCTCTCGAATCAGAATATGTCCCGCTTCCGCGCTTATTTCCGCTTCTGTGACGTGCTGCTTGTCGACGATATCCAGTTTATCGAGGGAAAGGTCGCCACGCAGGAGGAATTCTTCCACACCTTCCAGTCACTCTTTGATGAAGGAAAGCAGATCATTCTCGCCTCGGACAGGCCTCCGCGCGATATCAACCCCCTTGAGGAGCGCCTGCGCTCCCGCTTTGAGCAGGGTCTTCTCGCCGATATCAGTCTGCCCGACCTTGAGCTTCGTATCGCGATCATCAAGAAAAAGGCACAGGATATGAACCTCTCCATCCCCGACGAGGTGCTGACCTATCTTGCCGAGAATCTGCGCTCCAACATCCGTCAGATCGAGGGCACCATCAAGAAGATCGCGGCAAAATGCTTCCTTGTGGACGGCAGACAGATCACGCTGGAGCTTGCCAAAAACTGTGTAGAGGAGCTGGTTGGAGATGCCGAGCCGCTGAACGTCACCATTGATAAGGTCTTTTCGGCGGTCTTTAAAAAATACAACATTCCAAAGGAAGAGGTCATCGGTAAAAAGCGCAACAAGGAGATCGTGCGCGCCCGTCACATCGCGGTCTACCTGATCCGCGAGATCACCGAGATGTCCTATCCGAACATCGGCAAGCTCTTTGACCGCGACCATGCCACCGTGATGGCATCGCTTGACGTGGTCAAGAAGCGCATCACGGCAGACCCCCTGTTTGCCATGGATATCGAAAACATGAAAAAAGAAGTGGTGGGACACTGATTTCCACCGTTTTCCCACACCCCCATCTCCCCTGCGGAAAAGGCGGTGAAAGGCTGCTCCTTTCCCCGTGGGAACTTATTTTGCTCCTTGTTGAAAAGAAAAACGGGTGCTCCTTCAAAGCTCTTTTTTCTTCTTTTCCACAGGGCTCAAGACTGTGGAAAACTCAATTTTTTCTGAGAAAGGTCTTTTTTTACTCGGCTCTCATCATTCTGCCCTTTTTCCTTCGGAGCACACCGAGGTTTTCCACATTTTATCAGTCATTTTTCAGTCGCTTTTCGGCAGCCTTACCCCCACCTCAAAAAAGCGGAAATCGGCTTGCCGCAAGGGCTCACGGACTTTTCCACAGTTTCCCCAGCCCCTAATAATACGATTACTGCATTATTAAATCATCATATCTTTCTGGAGCGCCGCGCGGCGCTTTCCAAAAAAAGGAGTTTTTATGAAGATCGTTTTCAACCGCCAGAGCATTCTTTCGGTCATTGCCCCTTTGATGAGCACGGCAACCGGAAAGGCAACCAATCCCGCCATGGGCGGCATCCTGATCGAGGCAAAGCATCCCGATACCTGCATTCTCACCACCTTTGACGGAGAGAAGGGTATGCGCACCACCGTCGAGAGCAAGGTGACGGAGGAGGGCTTTTACATCGTCAACGCACAGAAGTTTATGCAGATCATGCGTGTGATGAACGGCGAGGAGGTCACCTTTTCGGTGGACAGCCGTCTTTCGGCGCAGTTCGTTTGCGGAAAGTCCACGCACCGTATGAACGCACTGGAGGGAGCCTCCTTCCCCGAGCTTCCCATTCTTGAGAGCAACCGCGGCTTTTGCGTGGGAGAGGGGATCTTCCGAAAAATGCTCGGAAAGATCATGCACGCCATGGCGGTCAACAACCAGCGGCCCGTGCTGAACGGTTGCTACGTGGCAGTGGAGAATGGCACGCTGCTGACGGTTTCCTGCGACGGCTGCAAGATCGCAAAATGCTCCTTGAGGACCGAGCTCGTGAATCGAAACGAGGACGGCAGCGATCTGCGCTTCCGCTTCATTCTTCCCATCAAGACCGTCAATGAGCTTTATAAGCTTCTTTCGGACGACGAGGCGAAGGAAATGTCCATCCACATGGCAAGAAAGCACATCGTATTCTATATCGGAGATCTCATTTTCTTCTCTCTGCTGGTGGACGGCGAATATATCGACTATGACCGCATCATTATCCGTCAGCACAAGATCTACACCACGGTGGACAAGGAGGAGCTGGTATCGGCTCTCGAGCGTGCGGCGCTCATCACCGAGGAAAGGGTCGCCGAGACCGGCAGATCCAACGTCAAGCTGACCCTTGAAAGCGGCGTTCTGAAGATCACGGCAAGCTCGACAGCGGGCAGCACCTACGACGAGGTGGAGGTCGGACACGAGGGAGGGGATCTCACCATTTCCTTCAGTAACCGCTTCCTCATTGATTCGATCCGCGCCTGTGATTCGGACACGGTCCGCATTGCGCTCTCCTCACCTCTGACCAGCATCAACATTGAGCCTGCCGACGGAAAGGATGAGAATGCCGAGGATATCTTCATGCTTCTGCCTGTGAGAACCAAGGAATAAAGGGGCATGCTGGCAAGAAGGATCACGCTTTGCAATTTCAGAAATATCAGGGAGGCAAGCGTCTGCTTCGACGAGGGGGTCAACGTCCTTTACGGCGATAATGCCGAGGGAAAGACCAATCTCCTAGAGGCGGTCTACTATGCCTCGATCGGTAAAAGCTTTCGCGGACAGCACACGGCGGAGGTCATCTCCTTTGGGGAAAACGAGGCGTCGCTGACGCTGGATTTCAAAAGAGGGGAGAGGGAGCAAAGCATCACGCTCCGCTTTCTTTCGGGAAGGATCAGAACGGTAGAGAAAAACAAGGTTAAGCTCTCCCGTATGTCCGAGCTGGTGGGAAGCTTTCGCGCCGTGCTTTTTTGCCCCGAGCATCTTTCTCTCATAAAGGACGGTCCCTCGGAGAGGCGAAATTTTCTGGATATTGCCATCAGCGCGGCAGAGCCCCTGTATCTTGGGGCACTCCAGCGCTATCATCGCATCTTAAAGCAGAGAAATGCGCTCATCAAAAGTGCCGAAAAGGATCCTGACGGGTTTCAAGAAACCGTTTCGGTGTGGTCGGAGCAGCTGGCAACGGAGGGAGCCTTTATCGCATCCCGCCGTGCCGCATTCATCAAACGTGCCGAGCAGCATCTCAAGGAGATCTTTGCCGATATGACGGGAACAAGAGAGATCCCCACGCTCGCCTATCTCGGCTGCGGCGGCAGAGAATTTTCGGAATATGATAACGTAGAGCAAACAAAAAGGGTACTTTTGCGCAAGCTTTCGGATTATCATGAAAGAGAGCTCGGTGCGGGGGCAACGCTTTACGGCATCCATAAGGACGATCTTGAGGTCGAGCTGAACGGTCGCTCGGCAAGGCTTTATTGCTCGCAGGGGCAGCAGCGCTCACTGGCGCTGGCGCTGAAGCTGGCAGAGGGAGAGCTTTGCCGTGCCGATTGCGGCGAATATCCCGTGCTGCTGCTTGACGACGTGCTTTCCGAGCTGGATGCGGGAAGAAGAGAATATCTCCTAAAAAAGATCGTCGGCAAGCAGGTGATCATGACCACCTGTGAAAAAGAAGGATTTGAGGGGGCACATCGGATCTACGTGCAGGGCGGCACGTATCACGAGGAATAAGGCAAATGTTTTTACACATCGGAAACAACAAGAATATCAGAGAAAAGGACATCCTCGGTATTTTCGATACCGATGCGGCAACCGTCAGCGGTACCACACGGCGCTATCTCGCCCGTGCGGAGAAGCAGGGCAACGTGGAGAGTGCGACCGAGGAGATCCCGAAATCCTTTATCCTTTTTCGAAAAAAAGGGGGATACGGGGTGTGCTTTTCACAGATCTCGTCTACCGCATTGCTGGGAAGAAGCGGCAGTGCGCAGTATGAAGAAGCAAAAGGATAACAGCGAAGAAAACGCGATACATGGAAAAGGAAGGACAGAACATGGCAAACAACCAAGAAACGCGTCAGGTATACGACGACAGCCAGATACAGGTTCTTGAGGGACTTGAGGCGGTGCGCCGCCGCCCCGGCATGTATATCGGCTCGACCTCGCAAAGAGGTCTGCACCATCTCGTATATGAGATCGTGGACAACTCCATCGACGAGGCGCTTGCAGGCAGATGCCGGCACATTGAGGTCACGCTGCTGCCGGACGGCTCGGTGTCGGTGCAGGATGACGGGCAGGGCATCCCCGGCGGTATCCATCCCAAAATGGGCATCCCGACGCTGGAGGTCATTTTTACCGTGCTTCATGCGGGCGGTAAATTCGACGGCAACGGCTATGAATTTTCGGGAGGTCTGCACGGCGTGGGCTCCTCGGTCGTCAACGCGCTTTCCGAGTGGATCGAGCTTGAAAGCTGCTATCAGGGCAGACGCTATACCGAGCGCTTTGAGCGCGGAGCGGTGGCAAGACCCTTCAAGGATGAGGGCGCGACCGAAAAGCACGGTCTTTTCGTGCGCTTCAAGCCCGACGCGACCATCTTTGACGAGGTCGTATTCGATTATGAGGTGTTGCTCAAGCGCCTACGCGAGCAGGCATTCCTCAACGCGGGTGTCTTTATTTCGATCACCGACCAGCGCAATAGCGAGGAAACGGTGAGAGAGGAGCTTGTCTACGAGGGAGGTATCCGTTCCTTTGTCAGCTATCTCAACGGACAAAAGCACTGTCAGGTCATCCACCCCGACGTCATCTATATGAAGGCGGAAAAGGTGGAGGAGGAGAGGGGAAGGACCATTGCCGAGGTCGCCCTGCAATATACCGATACCTATAACGAAACGCTTCTTACCTTTGCCAACGATATCAATACCATTGAGGGCGGAACACACGAGGTGGGCTTTAAAAACGCCATCACCAAGGTCATCAACGAGTATGCCCGTAAATACGGCCAGCTGAAGGCAGACGACAAGAATCTCTCGGGCGACGACGTGCGCGAGGGTCTGACCGCCGTGATCTCGGTCAAGCTCAAGGAGGCACAGTTCGAGGGGCAGACCAAGACAAAGCTCGGCAACAGCCACATGCGCCAGTTTGTCGAAAAGCTGGTGGTGGAAAAGCTCTCCGAGTACCTGGAGGAGAACCCCTCGGTCGGAAGGACCATCGTCGAGAAGGCAATGACCGCCAACCGTGCCCGCGAGGCAGCACGCAAGGCAAGAGAGATGACCCGTCGCAAGAACGGACTCGAATCCATGACCCTGCCCGGAAAGCTCTCGGATTGCACCGAGCGCCGCACCGAGCTTACCGAGGTCTACCTCGTGGAGGGAGATTCCGCGGGCGGCTCGGCAAAGCTTGGCAGAGATCCGCGCTTCCAGGCGATCCTCCCATTGCGCGGCAAGATCCTGAACGTCGAAAAGAGCCGACTTGACAAGGTCTACGCGAATACCTCGATCATCCCGATCGTCCAGGCGCTCGGCTGCGGCATCGGCGAGGAATTTGACATCACCAAGCTGCGTTACGGGAAGATCATCATTATGGCGGATGCCGACGTTGACGGCTCACATATCCAGATCCTGCTGCTGACCTTCTTCTTCCGTCACATGAAGGAGCTGATCGAAAAGGGACACATCTATCTCGCAAAGCCCCCGCTTTATAAGGTCTATAAGCGCAGCGCCAAGCTTGGCGGCGAGCGCTATGCCTACTCGGACGCAGAGCGCGATGCCATCATCGAGGAGCTGGGTGGCGGCAAGAACATCGAGGCAGACCGCTATAAGGGTCTTGGTGAGATGGATCCCGACCAGCTGTGGGAAACCACCATGGATCCCGAGCGCCGCATCATCCTGCGCGTGACCATGGAGGATGCCATTCTCTGTGACCAGATCTTCTCCACCCTGATGGGTGATGAGGTCGACCCGCGCCGCGAGTTTATCGAGCAGAACGCCAAATTTGCCGAAAACCTCGATATCTGATAAGGAGAGGACAGGACTGTGGAACACAACAAAAACGCAAATATAGAATTTCCGAATCAAAGAATAGAAGACGTCGATATGGAGAAGCGGGTGAAGCAGGCCTTCATCGAATACTCCATGTCGGTCATCATGTCCCGTGCTCTGCCCGACGTGCGCGACGGTATGAAGCCGGGTCAGCGCCGCATCATGTACGCGATGTATGAGGATCACCTCACGAGCGACAAGCCCTTCCGCAAATCGGCGACCACCGTCGGTAACGTGCTCGGTCGCTACCATCCGCACGGCGACTCCGCCGTTTACGGAACCATGGTGCGCATGGCGCAGGATTTCTCTCTCCGTTATCCTCTGGTGGAGGGACACGGAAACTTCGGCTCGGTGGACGGTGACGGTGCTGCCGCATACCGATATACCGAGGCGCGCCTTGCCAAGATCTCGGACGAGATGATGGCGGACCTTGAAAAGGAGGTCGTCACCTTTGTCCCCAACTTCGATAACCGCCTGCGTGAGCCCTCGGTGCTCCCCTCGCGCTTCCCAAACCTGCTGGTCAACGGCTCGGTGGGCATCGCGGTCGGCATGGCGACCAACATCCCTCCCCACAACCTCGGAGAGGTCATTGACGCCACCGTTTACCGCATGGAGAACCCCGAGAGCACGGTCGAGGAGCTGATGCAGTACGTCAAGGGTCCCGATTTCCCCACTGCCGCCACCTGCTACGGTGTAAACGGCATCATCGAGGCATACCGCACGGGCAGAGGGCGCGTGATGGTGCGCTCCAAGTGCCGCGTGGATGAGGAAAAGAACTGCATCATCGTCACCGAGCTGCCCTATCAGGTCAACAAGAGCCTGCTGGTGCAGTCGATCGCCGCGCTCGTACGCGAGAAGAAGATCGACGGCATCACCGATATCAAGGACGTTTCCAACGGCAGAAACGGTATCCATATCATCATCTCCTACCGCCGCGATGCCAACGGACAGGTCATTCTGAATCAGCTCTACAAAAATACCCAGCTTCAGGACACCTGTGCCATCAACATGCTCGCACTGGTCAACAACGAGCCCAAGGTGCTCTCGCTGCCCCAGATCCTTGATCACTATATCGCCCATCAGGAGGACGTGATCACCCGACGCACCCGCTTCGAGCTGGATAAGGCAGAGGCACGCGCCCATATTCTTGAGGGCTACAAGATCGCCAACGACAACATTGACGAGATCGTCAACCTCATCCGCAGCACCGCGTCGATCCCCGACGCCAAGGAAAAGCTGATGTCGGGCTTCGGGCTTTCCGAGATCCAGGCACAGGCGATCGTGGAAATGACGCTTGGAAAGCTGACGGGTCTTGAAAGACAGAAGATCGAGGACGAGCTGTTCAAGCTGCACAATCTCATCAAGGATCTGCGCGATATCCTGTCGGATGAAAACCGCATCAAGGCGATCATCAAGGAGGAGATGAGCGAGATCCGCCGCAAGTATGCCGACCCCCGTCGCACCGAGATCGTGGCGGCAGGCGAGGATATCGCGCTGGAGGATCTGATCGAACGGCACGATTGCGTCATTACCCTGACGCACGCAGGCTATATCAAGCGACTGCCCGCCGATACCTATGCCGCACAGAACAAGGGCGGAAAGGGCATCATCGGCATGACCACCAAGGAGGAGGACTTTATCGAAAAGCTGATGGTCGTGCACAGCCACGATTATCTGATGATGTTCACCAACCGCGGCAAGGTCTTTATGCGCAAGGCATACCAGATCCCCGAGGCATCCAGAACTGCCAAGGGCAGCAATATCATCAATCTGATCGAAACCGTCCCGGGAGAGACCATCACAGCCATGATCAGCGTCAGCGAGTTCTCCGAGGACGCGTACCTGACCATGGTGACAAGGAACGGCGTGATCAAGCGCACGCTGCTTTCCGAGTACGAGTACCAGCGCAAGGGCGGTAAGATCGCACTCAATCTTGACGAGGGCGACGAGCTGGTGTTCGTCATGCTCAGCAATGGTGACCGCGACGTGGTGCTTGCCACACACGAGGGCAGTGCCGCGCGCTTCTCCGAGTCGACCGTCAGACCGCTTGGCAGAACCGCACGCGGCGTGCGCGGCGTCAAGCTGCGCGAGGGCGACTTTGTGGTCGGAGCCGTCGTGGTAGACGACGAGAAGCAGCTCATTACCGTGACCGAAAACGGCTACGGCAAGCGTACTCCCTTTGAGGAGTTCCGCGTCAAGGGACGCGGAGGACTTGGCGTGACCTGCCATAATCTCACTGAGAAGACGGGTCTGCTGGCGGGCATTGCCGCCGTGGACGACGGGGACGACCTGATGATGATCACCAACTCGGGTACGGTCATCCGCACGCCCGTTGCCGCCATCAATACCTATTCAAGAACCGCCTCGGGCGTCATCGTGATGCGCCTTGGCGAGGGACAGAGCCTTGCGGGCTTCTCTGGGGTTGCCCACGAGGAGGTTGGCGAGGACGGCGAGGAGGCGGTTGCCGAGAGCCACCGTCCCGAGGACACCGTCGGTGCAGCGCCCGAGCAGACGCCTGCCGCCGAGCCTGAGCAGGCAGAGAGCCCCGAAGAGTAAATCATATCATCCTCGCTCATGACCCCGAGTGACGCCTATGTCGTCGGGGTCATGAGCAATATCCCCCATAACGGGTCAAAAACACGCGCTGCGTGCCATATCCCATTCATCGGAGAAGCCTATGAAAAAAAGACTCATTGCCGCCATTGTGGCAATTGCCATCGTTCTGATCTCGCTTGCCACCCTTCTGATCGTGAACAGCGTGATCAAAAACAAGCCCCCCGAGCTTTCGAGCCTGAGCCCGCGTATCGAGGCGCTGGTGGAGGGCTCAAGAGCCGTTAACGAGATCCTTTTCGGAGAGGGGCTGCCCACCTACCCCAGAGTTTATCGCAAAAACTACCAAAGGCATCCCTTTTACGTCGCGTCGAACGGGGAGGGCTACGCCCTGACCGAGGACACCGAGAACGGCGCGCGGCTTTACTACTACACCTTCACCGACGAGAGCGTGGGAGAGATCGTTGCCTACCAGTATTGTGTGACCGACCGCGCCCCCGATCAGTCCACGCTTTATGTTGACGTCGAGGACAAAAGCCCCCTGACGGTCGCGGATAAGAGCCGTTATCGCTATGCGAGAAGGAGCACCGAGATCGCCGAGGGCATCCTCTTTCACGAGGAGGGAAGCGAGTATTATTACTATAAGCTCCCCGATTACGAGGAGAGGGAGGCGGAGTTTTACTACGCCGAGAGTGACGATAAAAATTACGACTACGTGCGCCGTGACTGCGGCTATCTTGCCATCGAAGACATCAAGAAAAAGGCAGAGCAGGTATATGGCAGTGCCTATCTGGGTGCGGTTTATGAGGGGCTCTTTACAGGCATTACCATCTCGGATGCAGACAGCGGCACGCTGTATTCGCGCTATATCGAGTACACCGATACCGAGGGGAATCTGTATCTGAAGAAGTCGAATACGCAAAAGGGCTTTGCGGTTGACCGCGTGTATCTTTACGACACCATGCGTTACAGCGAGAAACGGGGCAAAAAGAGCAACGCGAAATACGTCTACGTGGAGATGGAAAGCTATCTTGAAAGCAAGCCCGAGGAGATCGTCACCATCTGCCTTGGCTTCGTTCTGCAGGATGGCAGCTGGTATCTCGACACGCCCACCTATTAAGCTTCCGGGCGGGGGCGATCTGCCCCTTTGCATCGTGAAAAAAGAACGGAGCGCCCCCCGTGCGGGGCATCCGCAAAAGGAGAAATACCATGAAACAACAACCCACCGTGACCGTGCGTCTGCCGGAGGAGCTGCTGCGCCAGGTGCTCTATCTCTGTGAGGCGGAGCGCCGCACCCCCAACAATCAGATCCTGCTGCTTCTGCGAAACAGCGTTGCCTATTTTGAGAGAAGCAAGGGAAAAATGGATCGCAAAAAGCTGCTTTCCTATGACCTTTCTCCCTACCTTGAGGATCGGGAGGAGAGCGTGAACGGGTAGGGGTCGGCGCCCGCGACGACCCGTTTGTGGACGTCCTCGCGGCAGGTTCGGGCATGATCAAACCGGTAGGGGTCGGCGCCCTCGACGACCCGTTTTTCGGCGCCCTCGACGACCCGTTCATGGATGTCCTCGCGACAGGTTCGGGCATGATCAACCCCGGTAGGGGTCGGCGCCTTCTGTCAAGAGCAAGATTGTAAACAGTTGTGCAAGAGGATTGTATACACATTTTATGTTCAATCTTTACGCATTTGGAAGCCGGACGGAGCGTAGCGGAGAGAGGCTTCCAAATGCGTCACGCGGCT
>SVTT01000020.1 GCA_015063625.1 Oscillospiraceae bacterium | reverse complement strand
AAATCAATTCCGAGCTTGATTGCTCTTTTTACTTTTTTAGAGTTGTATTCTCTTTCAGAATTGTCGAGATATTTTCGCACTTGCTGTGCTTCATACTATCTCTCGTTGTTCAATTTTCAAAGACCATCTCGCCTCCGCTTTCTCGCGGCGACCCTGTTATTATACCACAGCCTTCCCCCCTTGTCAATACCCTTTTTCAACTTTTTTTGAAGTTTTTTCAGGATATTTTAAGGAGCTGTGCACTCTCTTTTCGGAGAACGTTCTTATCTTACCACGATTCCAAATATTTGTCAACCCCTTTTTTGTACTTTTTTCCACTTTTTTTCGCGAGCTCCCTTTTATTGTCACCAATCGGGGACAAGTTATACATAAATACAAAAAAATCTCACAAACTATCAACAAAACCACCTTAAGGATCGGGAGAAAACCATGCTGACGATATTTGTGAGAACCGTGATCATTTATATTTTACTGATCGGGACCATGCGTCTGATGGGGAAGCGACAGCTGGGAGAGCTGGAGGTATCGGAGCTTGTTACCACGCTGCTTGTTTCCGAGATCGCATCCCTGCCGATTGCCGACCAGGACATCCCCGTGGTATACGCCGTGATCCCGCTGGTGACCATACTGGCGTTTGAGATCATGCTTTCGATGATCCTTGTCAAATGTCCCGCATTAAAAAATGTGGTATCGGCACGACCGACCGTATTGATCCGCCACGGCGTGCTTGACCAAAAGGAGATGCGCCGCATTCGCATTTCGCTTGACGAGCTGATCAGCGAGATCCGACAGTCGGGGCTTGCCACTCCCGAGGATGTCGACTATGCCATTCTCGAGCAGAACGGCAAGATCTCGATCATCCCCAAGCGAGCCGCGCAGCCTCCCAGCGCGAGGGATCTTTCACTCTCTCCCGAAGAAGGAGGGGTCATTCACGCGTTGATCGAGGACGGCAAGATCAACCGCTACAACCTCGACCTGCTGAATCTCTCCGACGACTGGTTGATCTCTTATCTTAAAAAGGAAAAAACCGAGCTCAAAAAGATCTTTTTTCTCGGCATCAACGACATCGGAGAGCTATATCGCATTGACATGGAGGATACGAGATGAAAACCTTTATCTGCTCTTCCCTCGCTTTCCTCGCTCTGCTTTCGGTCATCACGGTCAACTGTTTCTATATCAATCGTGTTGCCGACCGTTTGGAATCGGATCTCGTTTCCATGACCGAACCCGCGAGCGCCGAGCAACCCCTGCTTATCTTGAAGGACTATTGGGAAAGAAACAAGGCACTTGTCGGTCTTTCGGTTTCCTTTGAGGAGGTTCACAACATGACCGAATACCTTTTGGAGCTGCAGATCGCCGCAAGAGAGCAGGACACGCTTGAGTTCGAGCGCTCTCGTGCGCTTGCGCTGAACGCCGCC
This sequence comes from Oscillospiraceae bacterium, assembly GCA_015063625.1. Taxonomy (GTDB): domain Bacteria; phylum Bacillota; class Clostridia; order Oscillospirales; family CAG-272; genus Firm-07. The sequence goes on along the minus strand of SVTT01000020.1, from coordinate 28,145 downwards.
GCCGAGCTGCGCAGATTGGAGCAATTCGGACTCGCCAATCTGTTATAAGAGCCTTATATAAATAAGAAGGAAGAAAGCACACGTGCTCCGTGGGGAGCACGTGCGCTTTCTTGTTTTTTGGGGGCAAAATTATTTGGACTGGATCAGATAGCCCATTTTGATTGCCCACTCACGATAAAGTGCATAAGGGGATTGAACAGCATCGATCCCCTTGACGATCTCTGCATTCTGCAATGCAGTCAAGGCAGCTTCCAGCGTTTGTGCGGTGATGGGCGTGGTGGTTTCGCCGACGGTGTAGGAAATGCCACCCGTGATCGACAGCAGAAACTCTGCCATTTTTGCCGGAGTATCGGCAGCACGTGCAAGATCATAAATTGCCCATACACTGCTGTAGGAATTCAGGGTAGCGAGCCCTTCCCCTACAGCCTCCGAAACGGCATTGACAATGCGCACAGAGGTTTCATCCAACTTATAAAGCTTGCGGTCATGGTTGAAGCCAAGGACCGAGGACTTGACGGCCTGGAGATTCTGCTGCTTTGCGAAATCCCATTCAAGCACATCATCGGCACTGTTCGGATATGCGATAAACTGGTTACCCGTCTTGGCAATATCCATCAGATAAGCATTTTCGGCGGTAGGAACGGCATAGACATATTCTTCCTCATCCACCGTGACCGTATCAAGCGTGTAGTTGACATCCTGAATGCCGTACTGGAGCAGATTTCTGACCTCAGCATCAGTATTGAGATAAGTAACGATCTCGGCAGATCTTGCCTGGCTTGAGGTATATGCACCGATGGCAAACATGGAGGAGAAGATCTCATCATTGTTGATCTCGGGGTACTGCATAACGAGGACCTCATAGCCCTCCTTCTCATACTGCGCCTTCACCTCCCAGCCGCCCTTGACGATACGGACCGCAGCCTTGGCGTCGGGGTCATTGGTGATATAGTCGGCAGAGCCCTCGTAGTGCGCCTTGGTTGCCAGATACTTCATGTAATTGGCATCGGTCAGCAGATTCTGGTTGCCGAGCACAGCATTGCCTGCATAGCTGTCACCGAAAATGGAGAACTTGTCGTTGTCCAAAGAAGCGAAGCCGTTGACCTTATCAAGGTCGAAGCTCCAGTAGTGCGCATAATCAAGATCGACCTTTCCACTCTCGCTGTAGATAGGATAGACCTTATCGGCGCCCGTGTAATTGGCATAAATGCTATTGAGGTACGAGAGGAACTCGGTATCATAAATAGTCTTGTCATTCAGATCGACCGAGGTTTCCTTCATCAACTCCTTATCGGCAAGCAGGTAAACGTACTCGCCCACACCGTGATTGTTCGGGAATGCGTAGAGCGCGCCGTTGTATGCAGCGGAACGAATGAATGACTCGCTGATGTAGGAGATCATCTTCTGTGCGGAGTCCACCATCTGCTTTTCCAAATTGACGATCCACTTGTTCTCGATGTAAGTGAGATATCTCTCGTAGCCGCTGAGGAACATGATATCAACCTGATACTCGGATACCGTGGGGTATTTCAGCTCGGGAACGCCGTACTCGTTGAGAATCGTTTCTTCGCTCTCGGAAATGCCACTCATGCCCTGACCGTTCTTGAGCTGCTCGGCATGCTTGACGAACGCATTCTCAAGAGCAGCGTAGTATTCGTCCTCAGTGAAGTATTTGATATTGACCTGCGTCTTGAACTTCGACTTGGTGAGCTTATTGATGGCATCATTGACCGCCTTTGCCTGTGCGAGGGCATCTGCTCTCGCAGCCTTCTCCCCCTCGGTGGCGTTCGAATCCTCCTGCGAGGTAAGGTAAGGGTTCTCGGTGATCACCCACATATTCAGCGTCGTGGTGAAGCGAGATGCATCCGCCACCGTGTCATCGATCGCGTCACCCTTGTCGCTGCAGGCAACCAGCATGGGCAACACCAAGAGCAGTGACAGGATCAGGCAAATAATCTTCTTTGTCATAGAAAACCTCCTTTTCGTCCGCACGTTGAATGGACACACGCGCACACGAAAATATATCATATACAAGTATTTTACACTACTAAGGAATTTCTGTCAAGTCGCCCGATTCCTCAAGGTTGTTGACCAAGCGCTTTTTTGTCAAGCAGAGCCTGAATTTTCAAGGTGAATTTTTACAAAACAGGCATCAAACATTCTCTAAAGCAAACAGAAAAACCGTTATTATGCCGCATTCAAGCCAAGAGAACTTGTGCAACTTCACGATAATTCAAAAATCAATCCAAGAAACCGCGAAGATGGCGCGCACGGCTGGGGTGGCGCAGCTTGCGAAGCGCCTTTGACTCGATCTGACGGATGCGCTCACGGGTGATGTCAAACTCCTTGCCAACCTCCTCAAGCGTACGTGTTCTGCCGTCGTAAAGTCCGAAACGCAGCTTGATCACATGTGCCTCACGGGGGGTGAGAGTATTGAGCTCGCGCTCGATGACCTCTCGCAGAATGGTTGCGGATGCCGCCTCCGAGGGAGCCGGAGTATCCTCATCGGGAATGAAGTCACCAAGATGACTGTCCTCCTCCTCGCCGATCGGCGTTTCAAGCGACACGGGGTCAAGCGCAACCTTCATGATCTCGCGCACGCGCTCGGCACTCATGCCCATCTTCTCGCCGATCTCGGCAGGCGTTGCCTCGCGACCGAGCTCTTGCAGCATCTGCCGCTGATAACGGGAAACCTTATGAATGGTTTCCACCATGTGAACGGGGATGCGGATGGTACGCGCCTGGTCGGCAATGGCACGGGTGATCGCCTGACGGATCCACCACGTCGCATAGGTGGAAAACTTATAGCCCTTGGTATAATCAAACTTGTCCACTGCCTTCATCAGTCCGAGATTGCCCTCTTGAATGAGATCCAAGAAGAACATGCCCTTACCCACATAGCGCTTGGCAATACTGACCACCAGGCGAAGATTTGCCTCCACCAGCTCGGTCTTTGCATTCTCGTCGCCCTCTGCCATACGACCTGCAAGCTCCTTCTCGCGATCTGCCGTCAAAAGCGGTACCTTGCCGATCTCCTTTAAGTACATGCGAACAGGGTCATCGACCGAAAGCCCCTCCTGCTCCAGCATGCGTTCCATATTCTCTCCGCCGCCAAAGCGCTCCACCTCGTTTTCGATCTCCGCCATTTCACTGCCCGAAATGTCACCCGGCAACGAAACACCGTTATCCTCAAACGCCTCATAAAGCTTTTCAAGGCTGTCCATATCAAAGTCCATGCTTTCCATGGCCTCGTCAAGGTCGTTGGTCGACAGGGCACCCTTTTTCCCCTTTTCGATCAGCTCATTCATATCGACCTTCTTCTCTTTTTCCTGCTCCTTTTCCGTTTCCGCAACGGCTTCCTCGAGCACCTCTTGCTCCTTCATTTCTTTTTCGGTGTTGCTCATGCTTGCCTCCGTTTATATCTTTGTTTGTTCCTTTTTCTTTTGGAGCTCGGTACGGCGACGGGCAATTTCGCTTTGCCAGTCCCCCGCCTCCTTTGCTTCCCGCTTCTCCCGTTCTGCGATCAGCGACGCCGCCGCTGCGGTCAGCACCGAAAGATCGTTGTTCTGCAACGACCCACGGTCCTGCTGTAATCGAACCAGGCGCCCCATTTCGTCGGGTGTAAAGTGCTCTCCGAGCGCCGAGAAGGAAAAACCGTCCGCGCTCCTTTCCATCTCCATGACGGCGTGAAAGCTCCGCTTTCCGAAATCGGTAAAGAAATCGGCTTCACCAAGCTCTACCCTTCCGTCGACACACGCCCTGCGATGCTCGGGATAGAGCAGCAAAAGCCCGAGGATCACTTCCTCCGCGGCTGCCGCCGCAGGGCTCTTGGCGGCATCGGGATTGACGCGATCTCCAAAGCTCCTCGCCGACATGCGAACCTCTCTGCTCTCCTTTTGCCTTGCCTCGCGGCGCATACGCGTCCTCACTCTCGCCACATCGTTGCCAAGGCTCTCACCAGAGATACCGAGTCTCTCCGACGCGGCGCGCAGGTATAGCTCCCGTTCGACACCCGAGCCGGTCCCCGCGATCAGCGAGGTGATCTCTCTTGCCGCACGGATCTTTCCCTCCGCGGTCATAATATCATAGCGTGAAAGAATATTTTCAAGTCTGAAATCAAATGCCGTGCGACTTGCCTCCATCACGCTGCGGAAGCGGTCCGCACCGTACCGGCGGATAAACTCATCGGCATCCTTGGCACCGCTCAGCTTCAGCACCCGAACGGTCAACCCGACCTCGGAGAGCAGCTGCATTGCCTTTTCCGCCGCCTTTTGCCCCGCCTCATCGCTGTCATAATTGATCACAACGCGCTTGGTATAGCGTGAAAGCAGCCTTGCATGCTCCGATGTGATCGCCGTACCAAGCGTGGCGACGGCGTTTTCAAAGCCCGCCGCGTGCATGGCGATGGTGTCCATATAGCCCTCGCACAGGATCAGCTCCTGTGCACAGTGATCCTTTGCGTAATTGAGCCCAAACAGGATGCGACTCTTCTTAAAGCCCGGCGTATCGGCGGAATTGAGATACTTGGGCTTACTGTCATCCATCACGCGACCGCCAAACGCCACGATGTTACCCGCCGTATCGATCACGGGGAACATGATGCGATTGCGAAACAGATCATACAGCTTACCACTCTTGCGGGATCTGCCCGACAAAAACGCCTCCACAAGCTCGTCCTCGCCAAACCCCTTCTGCCGCATATGCCTTGTCAGCAAGCCGAAATCGTTTGGTGCATAGCCAAGTCCGAAGCGCTTGATGACCGCACTGCCCATGCGACGATGCTCGGTAAGATACTGCATTGCCTCTGCGCCGACGGTCGGATCAAAGAGTGCGGATCTGAAAAACTTTGCCGCCTCAAGATTCATCTCATACACACGGCGACGAGAAACGTTTTTTGCCGTATCGGGGGTCACGTCGTTGGGAATGGTGATCCCCGCCCTTGTGGCAAGCAGCTCCACCGCCGCGACGTAATCCAGATTTTCGATCTTCTGAATAAAGGTGATGACGTCCCCACCCGCACCGCAGCCGAAGCAATAGAAGCTTTTTGTGGTGGGAAAGACGGTAAAGGATGGGGTCTTTTCACTGTGGAAGGGGCACAAGCCGTTTCGGTTTGAGCCTGCCCTCTTCAACGTGACGTATGTACCGATCACGTCCTCGATATCCGATCGGTAACGGATCTCCTCAATGATCTCCTTTGGTATCATTTGACGCGCCACACCTCCGGAATAAAGAGTTCTCTGTAAAGCTCGATCGCATAGCGATCGGTCATGCCCGACAGATAATCGCACACGCAGCGCCCCACCGATTCGGTAGCAAGATTTTTGCCGTAAAGCCCCGGAAGCTGCTCCGGATTGTCTTCAAAATGCCGAAAGAGCGTTGCCAGCATGTCCTTTGCCTTGACCTCCTCATCCTTGGCTGCGTTGTCACGGTACACACGCTTGAACAAGAAGGCGCGCAGCTCCTCGGTCGCCTCACCGATATCACGCTCCATCTCGACCGCGGGACGGTCCTTGCTGGCACGGATAACCGAGCCGACCATGGTGTCGATACGGGCACCGTGCGAGTCGCCCAGCACGCGGCGCAGCAACGGCGGGATCTCTTCGTCACGCAAAATACCCGCACGCAGCGCATCGTCGATATCGTGATTGATATAGGCAATGCGGTCGGCAAGTCGGATCACGCATCCCTCAAGGGTCACGGGAAGCACCTCGCCCGAATGGTGCGCGATGCCATCCCTCACCTCGAAGGTAAGATTGAGTCCCTTTCCGCCGTTTTCCAGACACTCCACCACACGAACACCCTGAGCGTTGTGCGAAAAATCCGGGGAAAACATGCGGCGCATCACGGTTTCGCCCGCATGACCGAAGGGCGTATGCCCAAGGTCATGTCCCAACCCGATCGCCTCGGTCAGATCCTCGTTCAAAAAGAGCGCCCGTGCCACTGTCCGAGCGATCTGCGTGACCTCCAGCGTATGCGTCAGGCGCGTACGGTAGTGATCCCCCGCCGGAGCGAGAAAGACCTGAGTCTTATACATCAGTCTGCGAAAGGATTGGCTATGGATGATGCGGTCGCGATCACGCTGGAACTCAGTCCGAAGGTCGCACTCCTTCAAGGGGTGCGCCCGTCCCCTTGTATCGGCGGAGTGAAAGGCAAACGGCGAAAGCATGCTGTTTTCACGTTCGATCAATCTTGTACGAACGTCTGCCATGGACAACACCATCCTTTCCTTGAAAATTTGATACATTTTTAATATACGCTAAAAAAAAGAAAATCTCTTTTTTTCGGCAAAAAAATTTCACGGCAGCAAAAAAGTCGGCTTCGCGCACATGTGCGCGAAGCCGACTGCAACCGAAGACAACCGAGCTATCGCAGAAGAGAGCCGAGCAAGGCAGCCCTACGGCGATCCCTTTTGCATCTTTTTCCGCACCGCGCCCTGCCAAGCTATACTCCATCAAGATAGGTTTCAAGCTGCTGCGGGGTACAGCGCCCCGACGTGAGATCGACAATGCGCGCCGCAAACGCCGCGCCCTCACCCGCAGGAACACCCACTGTGACCCGCACGCGATCGGCGTAATCACAGGCGCGCTCACGCCCACCGAAGCGTGGAAGCTCCTTGGCGAGCCGCTGATGATCCTGGTAGGTCATTTCCAGCAAAAAGTCGGTAAACGGTATGTATTCCGAAACACCCGCCGCCTCCAGAACCAACTGTGCTGACCGACCGTATGCACGGCAGAGCCCACCCGTTCCGAGCAGGATGCCGCCAAAATAACGGGTGGTGGCAATACAAACATCGGAGAGCCCCGCATGACGGATCGCCTCCAGTGTCGGAAGCCCCGCCGTACCCTGCGGCTCACTGTCGTCCGAATACCGTTCCGCGCCCTTTTTGAGAATATAGGCATAGACGGTATGCCTTGCCGAGGGGTGTGCACGGCGGCGCTCCTTCACGAACGCCTCCGCCTCCTCCTCACTTGCAACACGCCTTACTGCGGCAATAAAAAGCGAGCGCTTTTCCTCCAACTCTGCCTCTGTTTCCGAGAGCACGGTGCGAAAGATCTCACCACTCATTCGACTTTTCCTCCCTTGGCGCGGCATCATATTCGCGCAGCTGCCCGTAGGTCTTATCGTCTACCGTAGCAACCACCTCGACCGCATCGGCACCGTACTCCACCGATTCCACCGTGGCGTTCCGATAAAGCAGCGAAAGCGCACCCTGCTTGGCGTTCGGGATGCGGAAGGTGACGCGGCGACATCCGTCGTGCAGCATCTCCTCAATACGCGAGAGCATCAGGTCGACCCCCTGACCCGTAGCCGCAGAGATGAAAACAACGTTTTCTCTGCCGTGAGCCGTTCCCGGCAATGCCACGCCGAGATCGCATTTATTGAACACATAAAGCGTTGGCTTTTCGCCCGCTCCGAGATCGCGCAGCAGCTCCTCAGTCACGGCGAGCTGTCGCTCCGCCTCGCGGTCCGATGCATCGACCAGCACGAGCAAGAGGTCGGCATAGACAGCCTCATCAAGCGTCGAGCGAAAGGCATGGATCAGATGGTGGGGCAGATTTCGGATAAAGCCTACCGTATCGGTCAGCAAAATGGTTTCACCGCCCGGCAGCTCACACTTGCGAGTGGTGGGATCAAGCGTGGCAAACAGCTTGTCCTCGGAGAGAATGCCCGCATCGGTCAGATGATTGAGCAGGGTGGATTTTCCCGCATTGGTGTAACCCACGATCGCCACGCGCGCAAGCCCCGAGCGATCCCGTGCCATGCGCTTGGTGCGGCGATTTTCCGCCACCTCCTCCAGCGCGTTCTCCAGCATACGGATGCGACGCTGCAAATGGCGACGGTCGGTTTCCAGCTGTGACTCGCCGGGGCCTCTGGTACCGATGCCGCCGCCAAGACGGGAAAGCTCTGTGCCCCTGCCCATCAGGCGAGGTGCGGTATACTTCAGCTGTGCCAGCTCGACCTGCAATTTACCCTCACCGCTGGCGGCGTGAAGCGCAAAGATGTCAAGAATGAGCATGGAACGGTCAATGACGCGCACGTCTCCGCCCAGGACCTCCTCAAGATTTCGGATCTGCGAGGGAGAAAGCTCACAGTCAAACACCGCAAGATCCGCCTCGTTGCGCGCACAATAATAGGCAAGCTCCGCCGCCTTACCGCTGCCGATATAGGTGCGCACATCGGGCGCCTCCTTGTTCTGTATCATGGTAAACACCACGCTGCCGCCCGCGGTTTCCAGCAGGCGCTCAAGCTCGGCAAGCGAGATCTCCGCCTCACGTTCGTCGCCGTCACGCGTCACCACGCTGACCAGTGCCGCACGTGCACCGACCGTATTCTCTGCTCTTTCCATGACATCTCCCTCCTTTCTTTTGGTAAAGGCAATATCCTGCCCCTTACAGTATCAACGAAAAAGGGGCAATCCATGCGCGACCGCACGGCTTGCCCCTCGGTGCCGATCACCCTGTGACCCGCATGAAGTTGATTACTTTCTTGCCTGGAGTCTTCTGTTGAACTTATCAACGCGACCGCCCGCATCAACCAGCTTTTGCTTGCCGGTAAAGAACGGATGACACTTCGAGCAAATTTCAACCTTCATTTCCCCGCCGTTGGTAGACTTGGTCTTAACCACATTGCCGCATGCGCAGATGATGGTCGTCTCCTCATAGGTCGGATGAATTCCTGCTTTCATGTTTTCCACCTCTCTTTTTTCAGAATACGATTGATTATAACATACGAAGTGCAACTTTGCAAGTGTTTTTTGAAAATATTTTATTTTTTATGAGATATATTCTCAGATCTTATCGGCGATTCGCTCGCGCAGCTCGGCAATGATCTTTTTCTCGAGCCTTGAAATGTAGGATTGTGAGATCCCCAGCATATCGGCGACCTCCTTTTGCGTCAGTTCCCTTCTGCCCGAGAAGCCGTAGCGCAGCTCGATGATCAGGCGCTCGCGCGGCGAAAGGGCGGCAACCGCCTGGTGCAGGATCCGCTTTTCCTCCTTCTTTTCCAGTTCAAAGGCGACCCCGTCCTCCTCGCTGCCCAGCACATCCGAAAGCAAAAGCTCATTGCCGTCCCAGTCGATGTTCAAGGGCTCATCGATCGAAACCTCGCCCCGTTGCGGGCTTCGCTTGCGAATATACATCAGGATCTCGTTTTCGATGCACCGAGAGGCATAGGTCGCAAGCTTGATATTTTTATCGGTGCGAAAGGTGTTGATCGCCTTGATCAGCCCCACCGTGCCGATCGACACAAGATCCTCAAGCCCCGTTCCCGTATTTTCGAAGCGACGCGCGATGTAGACCACGAGTCTCAGATTGTGCTCGATCAGCGACGCCCTTGCTTCCTCGTCCTCGGGAAGCCTTGAAAGCGCCTCGTGCTCCTCCTCGTGCGAAAGCGGTGCGGGAAGAACGTCGGGTCCGTTGACGTAATACACACCGCCCCGCGGGAACAGACGGTGAAAAATTCTTTTAAAAAATGCGATCATGATGTCCCCCCCTTGTTAAGCAATAAATTCTGCAGGCAGCAGCGCTTCAAAATCCCCTCTCGACACCGACAGAGAGGCAGGCGCAAGCAGCAGCTCGCACGGTACCTCGCCCTTTCCCCGATCCACCCATGCAAGGTCGGGAGCCACCGCCATCAGCATGCCGCCCCCCGTGACCGTAGCGGCGGGAAGAAGCCGCACGCGGTGCGAGAGCTCACTCGGCAGCAGGGCAAGCGCCGCCGTGTCTGCCTTCACCGCGGCGGCAAGCAGTGCGGTGGGAAAAATGCGCGCCGCGGCGCGCTCCGAAAGGATCACAACAGGTCTTCCGCTGACGGGATCGCGCAAAAGATTTGCGGTATCGACCATGCATTCCACCCGAAGCTCGCGCCCGAGAAGCACAGCACGCAGCACGGCGCGCTTAGCACTCGCGCGGCGCTTACAGAACACGCCCCAGAAAAAGGTCAGCCCTCCACCTACGGCGGCGAGCAAAAAGAAGGCTCCCGAGGACAGCTCGGTATCTGCACTGCCGATCGGCAGCTCGACATGCGAAAGCAGGGATGCCATACCACTCATTACGCCCCCTACGGCAAAGGAAACACCAAAATACAAGCCAAAGGGAAGCAGACACCGCAATATTCCCTCACGCCTCGTATGGAAGCTTCCGACGCACATCAGAAAGCACACGCCGAGATCGGCAAAAAACGCAACCACTCCCGAGGTTTCAAAGAAGAGCGCCGCCACGGCATACGTCGCACCGAGCGCTGCGCAGAGCACCGTGCGCCACAGGAAGAATCTGCGGTGAAGCAGTCTGGCGGTAATAAAAAGGCATTGAAAGTCCATGCAAAAGTTGACAAGAAACAAAAGATCTCCCCACACCACGCGCTCGATATCGCACACCCCCCTTAAAAAAGCTTCCCGATATTGTCTATTATATCGGGTCGTCCTTGCAAAGTCTGTCACAATGGGGGAGCAAAACAAAAGACGCTTGCGCGGTTTTTTTCGCGCAAGCGTCTTTTATACATTTACTTGATACGTCTGCACTCCAGATAGAAGCGCTTATCCTCGGCGTGCCCCATTGAGAAGGTCTTGCGAGGAAGTGCACCGTCATAGATCACGGTGCGGAAGAGGTCGTCCTTTTCCATGCCCGAGAAGATAAAGCCGACCGCGTTCTCACCTGCGGCAATGGTTTCGACGGTTCTGGTTCCATGGATGTAATCCACCTCTGCGCCCGGGTGCGCGGCAAGATAGCCGTCGATGAACGCTTGCAGCGTGCCGACCGTCAGCTGACAGGAGGGTGCACCAAAGTGCATCGTCCCCCTTCTCTTCGCCGAAAGGAAACGGGCCTCCTGGGGTGCCGCGCCGCCGTGGAGCGACAGGGCGTATGCCTCAAGCTCGGCAAGCACGTCATCGGGATCCACGTTGGTCATCACGCGGTAGATAGGCTCAAACTTCAAGGAGGGATCGTGGAGATTGACCACCTCGACCAGCGCATAGCGCGCGGGATGCGAAAGTGCGGAATCTCCGTGTGCTGCCTTGATCTCCTCATAGGATGCCTTTGCCACGGCAAGCGAATGGTTTCCGTCCCCCACGGCAAAGAGCAGAGGCGCCACGTCCTCACCGTAGCGAGCACGAACGTGCTCGGGTGAAACAAGGCGCTCCAGCGCCACCTCGACACGTCCGAGTCCGACGCTGTCGACAAATCTGCCGCGAACGGCTCCGCTGCCCTCGACCAGCTGAAAATCATAGGCAAGCTCCAGCGAGGAGGCGCGGGCGGCAAGCGGCTCGATCACGGTCCTTGCGGGGTCATCGATCAGCAGCATGACGTGCGGCAGCTCCAGCACGGCATCACGGCGGACTGCAAGGCGGGGAGGAATGCGCTCGGCAACCGTTTCCTCGGTGGCACGGATCAGCGTTTTTGCGCCCTTGCGGTAATCGTAATGCTCAAGATCGATCATACCGACAAGTCCGTGGCGCACGCCGCCGTCCGAGAGGACACGCTCAAGATAGATCATGCTGTTCGGTCTTTTGACAAGGACCGAACGCAGATATTGCTCCATATTTTTCTGAATGACGGGAACACGCTCTGCCGTTTCGCCAAGAAACGCCTCGGGCAGGATCAGGCGGAGCGTGGAGGGACGATCCCCCACACGGGCGTCAAGGCTCTTCCAGTATTCGGGCTCACCCGTAAACTGATCGCAGGCGATCGAGGACCACAGCGTACCGTCAACGGTACTGAAATCGGGCATCAGGATATCGGAGGGCAACAGATAAGCGGACATAGGGATCCCCTTTCTTTTTCGGTAATAACAGCTCTATTTTATCATGAAGTTTCACACAAATCAAGGTTTCGACGATATTTTTTCGGGGAGGACATTTTTTTATTGCACAGCCGGCAGCTTTATGATATAATGAGGTATATCGTTTTATCGTTCGCGAGGAAAGCAGGTTTTTATGGCACAGCGCCCCTTGCCACCCGGGCAATATCAATACGACCGCGTGAGACCGCCCCGTTCACCCGCCGATCTCCCGCGCTATCTTAAGGAGCTGCTCGGCGGCTTCTTCTCCCGTCTTTTCTACATCTTCGGTCTTGTCTGGAAAAGCGGTCCCTCCTTTTTGTTTCTGATGTGCTTTATCGCACTGTTTGACGGTCTGATGCCCGTGCTGGGCGCACTGCTGACCGGCGAGGTGCTGAACCGCTTACAGGACATCGTCACCGAGCAGGCGCTCGGCAAGACCTTTGATCTTGCGGCATTCTGGGGCTCGATGGTGCTGCTCCTGCTGATCGCCTTTTTTCTTTACAAGATCTTCAGCAAGGTGGTGGCACGCCTGTCAAACGCCGTGACCCGTATGGCGGGTGAGCGCGTGGTGCGTCACGTCAAATTACAAATCATGGAGAAGGCACAGGCACTCGATCTCTCCTCCTTTGACCAGCCTGCCTTCTACGAAAAGCTGGAAAATGCCAACCGTGAGGCAAGCAACCGCCCCATCACCATCCTCAACTCGACCTTCAACGTCATCAGCACCCTGATCTCGTTGGTGGGCTACGTGGTCATCCTTGCAAGGGCACTTCCTCTTGCCACCCTCGCCATTGCCGTAGCGGCGATCCCCTCTGCCGTGGTCAACTTTATCTACCGCCGCAAATCCTTCTCCTACATGCGCGTGCGCTCCATCGACCGCCGCCAGATGAACTACTACGCAGAGCTGACCGTGAATAAGGATCTTGCCAAGGAGATCCGCATGTACGGCATCGGCGACGAGCTGCGCGAGCGCTATAACAATGTGTTCGAACGCTACTACAAGGGGCTCCGACGCCTGATCCTTCGCGAAAACATCTGGCAGATCTTTTTTGCCGTGCTCTCGGCGCTTCTCAACTGCTTCTTCTTTGCCGTGATCGCCTACGGTGTGTTCAAGGGCGATTACCGCATCGGCGATTACTCGCTCTATACCGGTGCGCTCACCTCCATCGCCTCCTCGGTGACCACGCTGATCACCACCTCCGCTACCATTTACGAGGGCACGCTCTTTATCGACAACCTGCTTTCCTTCCTCAAGGAAAAGCAGCTGATCGTTCCCCGCACCGCAGAGCCCGCACACCCCGTGCGGGGCTGCACACATACCATTGAGTTCCGCAACGTCAGCTTTTCCTACCCCGGAACCGACCGCCCTGTGCTCGATGGCATCAATCTCTTTTTCCGCCCCGGCGAGACCGTGGCTCTGGTCGGTCTGAACGGTGCGGGCAAAACCACGCTGATCAAGCTGCTGACAAGGCTTTACGACCCGACCGAGGGCGAGATCCTCCTCGACGGCAAGGATCTGCGCGATTATGACCCCAAGGAGCTTCGCCACCTCTTTGGTATCCTCTTCCAGGACTTTGGTAAATACGCCGTCAGCGCCTCTGACAACATCCGCTTTGGCGATATTACGCGAAGCAGCGACAGTGATGAGATCAGGGACGCCGCCCTGCGTGCGGGTGCGAGCGAATTTATCGAACGGTTACCCGACGGCTACGACACCCAGCTGATGCGCTATTTTGACCGAAACGGCATCGAGCTCTCGGGCGGTCAGTGGCAAAAGCTTTCGGTGGCACGCGCCTTTTACAGCAACGCCGACATCATCATTCTCGACGAGCCGACCGCCTCGCTTGACCCCATTGCCGAGCAGGAGGTCTTCCGCCGCTTTGACGAGCTGCGAGGGGACAAGACCACTGTCTTTGTTTCGCACCGCCTTTCCTCCGCCACCATTGCCAGCAAGATCGTGGTGCTTGACAACGGAAGGGTCGCCGAGGAGGGCACACACCGCGAGCTGATGGAGAAAAACGGCAAGTATGCCAAGCTCTTCCGCACTCAGGCAGAGCGCTATCTTGAGAGCGAAAATTCTCTTTGATTTTGCAGAAATACCGCGCAACCTCTTGACACGGTGCGCCGCACCGTAATATAATAATAGGAGGCAGATTTCGATCCGCCTCCTATTTTTTATTCTCTGACCATGCAAGGAGTTATCATGCAAACTAAAGTTGTCAAATTCGGTGGCAGTTCTCTTGCCGACGCGAAGCATTTCAAGCAGGTTGCCGACATCATCCACGCAGATCCCGCGCGCCGCTACGTCGTGCCCTCTGCTCCCGGCAAGCGCCACAAGACCGATACCAAGGTCACGGATATGCTCTACCGTTGCTATGAGATGATCCGCAACCATGAAGATATCGACGAATACTACAAGCAGATCGAGGAGCGCTATTACAGCATCATCCGCGAGCTTGGTATGGATTTTGATTTTTCAAAGGAGCTTGCCTTTGTAAAGAGCGCCATGCTGCACGCCTCCGGCCGTGACTACGCCGCCTCACGCGGTGAGTACCTCAACGGCATCGTGCTTGCCAAATACCTCGGCTTTGAATTCATTGACGCCGAGCGCGCGATCTTCTTCCGCGAGAACGGCACCTTTGACGAGGAAAAGACCAACAGCGTGCTCGGAAAGCTGCTTGCCCGGCACAAGAACGCCGTCATTCCCGGCTTCTACGGCTCGATGCCCAACGGCACCATCAAAACCTTCTCGCGCGGCGGCTCCGATATCACGGGCGCCATTGTGGCACGCGCAGTGGGTGCCGATCTCTACGAGAACTGGACCGACGTTTCGGGCTTTATGATGGGCGACCCCCGTATTCTTGACAATCCTCCCCCCATCGAAACCATCACCTATCAGGAGCTGCGTGAGCTCTCCTACATGGGTGCCACCGTGCTGCACGAGGACTCGATCTTCCCCGTACGCTACGCGGGGATCCCGATCAACATCCGCAACACCAACGCACCCGAGGATGACGGCACCATGATCGTTTCCTCGACCGAGCACTACGACACCAAGCGCATCATCACGGGGCTTGCGGGCAAAAAGGGCTTCTCGGTCATCCACATCGAAAAGGATATGATGAACGCAGAGGTCGGCTTCGGCCGCCGCGTGCTGGAGATCCTTGAGGATAACGAGGTCTCCTTTGAGCATCTGCCCTCCGGTATCGACACCATGAGCATCGTGGTCGCCACCTCCGCGCTTGAGGGTCGCCGCGAGCGTCTGCTCAACAGCATCAGCCGTCAGGCGCGCGTCGATCACGTAGAGATCCTTGACGGGCTTTGTCTGATTGCCGTGGTGGGTCGCGGCATGGTCAAGGCAAAGGGCACGGCGGCACGCGTATTCAACGCCGTCAACCGTGCCGGCGTCAACATCCGCATGATCGACCAGGGCTCCAGCGAGCTGAACATCATCATCGGTGTCGATGAGGACGACTACGAAAAGACCCTTTCCGCCATCTACGAGGAATTCGTGAAATAAACAAAAGGAGAATGGCTATGGATTGCCTGTTTTGCAAGATCCTCGAGGGAACGATCCCCTCGACCAAGGTCTATGAGGATGAGCTGGTTTACGCCTTTCGCGACATCAATCCCCAGGCGCCCGTGCACGTGCTGATCATCCCTCGCGAGCATATTGCCTCGGCTGACGGCATTACCCCCGAAAACAGTGCCGTAGTTGCGAGGATCTTTGAGATCATCCCAAGGATCGCGGCAAGCGAGGGCTTGTCAGGGGGCTACCGCGTGATCACCAACTGCGGCGAGGACGGCTGTCAGTCTGTCAAGCACCTGCACTTCCACGTGCTGGGCGGTCGCAGGCTGACGGGTCAGATGGGCTGATATGTCCTTCCCTTTTTTTGAAGAGCTGACCTCGGTGACCGATCTCTGGCAGACCCTTACCGCTGAGCGACGGGATATCCTGCTCTACGGGATGGGAAACGGCGCCGACAAAATACTGCGTGTCCTTGAAAAAAAGGGCGTGCGCGTTGCGGGTGTATTTGCCAGTGACGGATTTGTGCGCGGGCACGCCTTTCACGGCATGCCCGTGCGCTCTTTTTCCGATGTTTGCGCCACCTATCCCCCCGGGGAATGCGTGGTGCTGCTTGCCTTTGGCAGTGCCAGACCGGAAGTGCTCGCACTGATCGAGCGCGTTGCGGCGCGCTATCCCCTTTTTGTGCCCGACGTGCCCGTTTGCGGCGATACGCTCTTTGACGCTGCCTTTTTCTCCCTTCATAAAGGGGAGCTCTGCGAGGCACGCGCTTTGCTCTGCGATGACGAATCCCGCCGCATATTTGATCTCGTGCTTGCATATAAGCTGACGGGGCGACTTGATCTTCTGCTGTCCGCCTGCCACGGCGAGGACCGTGCAAGACAGCTGTTGGAGCTTCATACGGTGCGCAGCATGGCAGATCTCGGCGCTTATAACGGCGACACCATCAAAGAGATGCAGACCGTGGCCCCCCTTTGCTTCGCTCTTGCGGCAGAGCCCGACCGCCGCAACTTCAAAAAGCTCTCGGCGTGGGCAAAAACGGCAGACGGGCTTGTCATCGAGGCGCATGCCGTTGCCGTGCTTGACCGCATCGGAGAGGCGTGCTTCGACGCCTCGGGCAACCGTAACGCAGGACTTGCCACCGGGCATAACACCAAGGGCGTGACCGTGGCGACCTCCACCCCCGATGCACTGCTGTCGGGACGTCCCGTCGACTACATCAAATACGACGTGGAGGGTGCGGAGGCCGCCGCGCTCATTGGCTCAAGGGATACCCTTGCCACGCACAGTCCGCGCTTGCGGATCGCCTGTTATCACCGCAGCGAGGATCTGTTTTCCCTTCCCCTGCTGCTCCGCGATCTTGTCCCCGGCTATCGCCTTTTTCTGACAAGACGACGCTCACTGCCCGCATGGGACCTCGATCTGCTGGCACTGCCTTAAACTTTTTCGACAAAACGGCACGAGTTCACAATATGTTCATATTTTTGTGTTAATATAATTTGATATCTTTGTAAAATACCTCTGCACGCGGCGCTTGCCGCGGGAAAGGTTTCATGAATAAGCTTGGACTTTATCTAAAGGGCATTCTGATCGGGTTTGCAAGCCTTGCCGTGCCCGGGCTCAGTGCCAGCACCATTGCGATCGTGCTTTTGGTGTATTACGACATGATCTACGCGATCAGCCACATTTTCAGCAAAACCAAGCAGAGCCTCACCTTCCTGCTGGTGCTGGTTGCAGGCTACGGTACGGGAGCGCTGGCAGGCGCCGTTGCCGTCAATACGCTTTACGTTCGCTTCCCCATCCCCGTGATCGCCGCAGTGCTGGGCTTTCTCGTTGCCAGCATCCCGCGCATGCTGGTGGATAGCCGCGAGGATCTGAAAAAATGGTCAAACTATGTCATTATGATCATCGTGGGTGCCGTATTTCTGGTCTACGCGCTGGTCATTACCAACGGTGAGATCGTCAACTTTGACGTCATTCGTTTCCCCATTGACTACATCTTAATGCTGTGTGTGGGCATCGTGACCTCGGCAACTCTGGTTATTCCCGGCGTGGATTTCGCCGTCACGCTGATGGCGCTTGGCTACTACTACGCCTTTATCAATCTGGTCGGTGACTTCGGTGCACTGATCCTTCATCCCTCCCGTCTGTTCCTGCTGCTGTCTTATCTGGTGGGCTACGGCATCGGCTCCTTTGTGCTCTCCAAGGGTCTGCGCTTCCTGATCAAGCGATACCCCCGTCACTTGCACTGTGTCAACCTCGCCATGGTCATCATTGCCCCCATCATCGTGGTAGAGAAATGCATTCTCGAGAACCCCAACGTGGCATCGCACGCTACGTGGCCGCAGTTCTGCTGGGCATTCATCACCTTTGCCGCCGGCTACTTCGCCTTCACGTGGGTACCAATGCTCTGCCGCTATCTCGGCTTCCTGCCCAAAAACTCGGACAAGGTCATTCTCGAGGAGAATGTCGCCGCAAGAGCCGACATCCCGCTTGAGCAGGTGCTTGGTGAGCACCAGGTGAAATCCGACACCCCCGTGATTGAGGACCCCTTTGAGGAAAAATGATCGACACAAAAGCTGCGTGTGCCTGCGCGGTGCACCATGCCTTGGTGTGATGGCTCAAGGCGAGCACTTCTCGCGGTGGTGCTCTCCCTTTATCGGCATCCTTTTCCTTGTGCTTTTTTCAAAGCAATATAGACACAAAAAGAACGCGGAGGTCAACGGTTGATGTTGACCTCCGATCTTTTTTTATTGAATGCTCAAAAAGCTTCGGGCGACCTGTGAATACAGGTCGCCCGAGTCGGTTCTTATTCATTACTTGTACTTGCGCTTGCGTGCAGCTTCAGACTTCTTCTTACGCTTGACGCTGGGCTTTTCGTAATGCTCTCTCTTGCGAAGTTCGGCAAGGACACCGGAACGTGCGCACTGGCGCTTGAACCGACGCAGAGCACTGTCAAGGGACTCGCCCTCTTTCAGCTTAACTTCTGCCATTTTCTATTTCCCTCCCCTCGCGGTTGCAAAACAACAATCTTTGTTTATTATACACATTTTTTCTCATTCTGTCAATAGTCTTTTCAATTTTTATTTCGAGTTTTTTAGCGAACGACCAAATTGACGATCTTATCGGGCACAACGATCTCCTTGAGGACGGTCTTTCCCGCAATCGCAGCAGCAACGCGCTCATCCGCCTTTGCCAGCGCAAGCGCATCCTCCTTTGCCGCGCCCTTGGGCATGGCAACCACGCCGCGCAGCTTACCGTTGACCTGCACGGCAACCTCAACGGTAGCCGAAACGGTTTTTGCCTCATCATATTCGGGCCAAGGTGCAAGCGAGCAGAAGCCCTCGCCGCCGATGCTCTCCCAAAGCTCCTCTGCAATATGGGACGCAAAGGGCGACACCAGGCGGAGCAGAACGCCAAGCTCATCGACCGTCAGGGCACCCACGGCATCGATCTCATTGAGCAGGGTCATCAGCGCGGCAATAGCAGTATTGAACTTCATTTCCTCGATATCGGCGGAAACCTTCTTCACCGTGCGATGGAAGGGCGTTTCCAGTGCCGCTGTCACGCCCCTTCCCTTTGCCTTGTCTGCAAGTGCGACCAGGCGATCGATGAAGCGCTTACAGCCCCTCATGCTGCTCTCAGACCAGGGAGCCGCACTGCCGTAATCACCCATAAAAAGGATATAAACACGCAGGGTATCCGCACCGAATTCATCCACCACGTCATTGGGGTCGACCACGTTGCCGCGGGATTTGGACATCTTTTGCCCGTCGGGGCCGAGGATAAGTCCCTGTGCGGTACGCTTGGCATAGGGCTCCTCGGTAGGAACCACGCCGATATCGTAAAGGAACTTGTGCCAGAAGCGGCTGTAAATAAGGTGGCGCGTAACGTGCTCCATACCGCCGTTATACCAATCCACGGGCAGCCAATATTTCAGCTTATCGGGATCGGCAAGCACATCGGCATTCAGCGGATCGATGTAACGCAGGAAATACCACGACGAGCCTGCCCACTGGGGCATGGTATCGGTTTCTCTCTTTGCCGCGCCGCCGCAACGGGGGCACCTGCAGTTGACGAAGGAATCGATCTTGGCAAGGGGAGATTCTCCACCCTCACCCGGCGCGAAATTCTCAACGGGAGGAAGGCGCAGGGGCAGCTCCTCATAGGGCACGGGAACCATGCCGCAGGTGGGACAGTGCACGATCGGAATCGGCTCTCCCCAATAGCGCTGGCGGTTGAATGCCCAGTCCTTCATCTTGAACTGCACGCCCGCCTCTCCCACACCAAGCCCTTCAAGCTCCTTGATCATTCTTGCGATCGAATCCTGTTTGTTGGTGTAGCCGTTGAGGAAGTCGGAATTGACCATCTCGCCATCACCCGCATACGCCTCTTTTTCGATATCTCCGCCCTTGATGACCTCAATGATGTCGATGCCGAACTTTTTCGCAAAGGCATAGTCGCGCTCGTCGTGCGCGGGCACTGCCATGATCGCACCCGTGCCGTAGCCCATCATGACGTAATCCGAAATATAGATCGGGATCTCCTTGCCACTGACAGGGTTGACTGCCGAGATGCCCTTGATGCATACGCCCGTTTTGTCCTTGTTCATCTGGGTGCGCTCAAACTCGGTCTTTTTTGCACACACCTCGCGGTAAGCATCCAGCTCGTCGGCATTTTCGATGAGGTCACGGTAACGGTCAAGCAGGGGATGCTCGGGTGCCATGACCATAAAGGTCACGCCGAACAGCGTATCGGGACGGGTGGTATAGATCCGCAGCTTTTCCTCAATACCCTTGAGCGCGAAATTGACGAACGCGCCCGTGCTCTTGCCGATCCAGTTGACCTGCTGCATCTTGACGTTCGGGAGATAATCAAGCCCCTCCAGCCCTTGCAGGAGGCGATCGGCATAGGCGGTAATGCGCAGATACCAGACATCCTTGGATTTCTGCACGATATCACTGTGGCAGATATCACACTTGCCGCCCTGCGAGTCCTCGTTGGAAAGAACCACCTTACAGGAGGGGCAATAGTTGACAAGCGCCGTATCACGGAACACCAGCCCGTTTTCAAACATCTTCAAGAAGATCCACTGGGTCCACTTATAGTACCCCTCCTCGGTGGTATCGACCACGCGATCCCAATCAAAGGAGAAGCCCACGCGCTTCAGCTGCTGGCTGAAGCGCTCGATATTGCGGTCGGTGAGCTCGCGGGGATGGATGCCCGTTTTGATCGCCGAGTTCTCGGTGGGCAAGCCGTACGCATCAAAGCCGATCGGGAACAGCACGTTATAGCCCTCCATACGGCGCTTGCGGCTGACCACCTCAAGACCCGAATACGCCTTGATGTGCCCCACATGCATACCCGAGCCGCTGGGGTACGGAAACTCAACCAGCCCATAAAACTTTTTGCGCGCATCATGGTCCTTTGCACGGAAGATACCCGCCTTTTCCCATTTATCCTGCCATTTCTTTTCGATGGCGGTAAAATCGTATTTCATCATATCTCCTTATTCCGACGCCTCGGTCTTTTCTTCTTTATAGAGCTTATCCAGGTTGAAAAACGCACGGGTCTCCCTGTCAAAAATATGCACCATGACCGTGCCGTAATCCACGATCTGCCACGAACGGGTGTTCAGACCGTCGGTATGCAGCGGGTGGGCGTCCCGAAGCCCGAGGCGATATTCAAGCTCGCCTGCAAGCGCCTTGACATGGGGTGCAGACGTGCCCGTGGCGAGCACCAGATAATCGGTAATGTCACTGCGCCCCTCGACGCAGATGATGGAAAGATCACTTGCCTTTTTTGCATCAAGAAGGTCCCTTGCTGCCTCGGCAAGCGTCAGAGAATCGGCATCAGCAAGCGAGGGCAGGCTGATCTCTTGTTCAAGCATTTCTTCGTTCATATCTTAGTCCTTTCAAAGGGATGATTTTCATTTTTTAAATATTCGTATGCCGCCTCGGTATCAAGGCAAACGGGTGCGCCCCCCTGCCGAAGCTCCCTCAGCGTGGCATCAAGCGCGAGCAACAGTGTATGGCGCAGATGCGAAAGGCGCTCGCTCCGATCCATGCGCTCGGGCAGTGCATCAAAGAAGGTGCGGCGCAGCAGGACACAATCCTCAAAGCGCCTTCCCTCCTCGATATAATCGGCAAGAAAGAGAAGCGACTCGAACAGCGTCATCCCCCTTCTGCCCGTGGTGTGCCAGCGGATCGCCGAAAGAATATCGGGGTCGGCAAGGCTTCCGTAGTCCCGTTCCGCGATCCATGCGGCAGTGATGCCGTGCCAGATCTTGGGGGATGCCTCCTCATCGGGGCGAAGCACAATTCCCATCTCCCGCATCCGGGCAAGCTGCTCGGCAGGGGCAAGCTCCTTGGTGATATCGTGCAGCAATGCCGCCACGCGCAGACGATCGGCATCATGCGGCAGATACAGTGCGGCAAGCCGCACCGCCATTGACTCCACGCCCTCGGTATGCCGAAAACGATAAGAGGACATTCTGCTGCTCACCCGTGCACGAAGTGCATCAAGCGCCCTCGCATCAATGACGCTACGCATAAAGCCCATGCTCCTTGATATACGCCGCAACGATCGGGGGAACGACACCGTCAAGCGGTCTTCCCTCGCGCACCATCGTGCGGATCTCGGTGGAGGAGATCTCGATCACGTCGGCGGGGATGCGGCGCACCACCTTGCCGAACCTTTCAAGATATTCCTTGTTTTTGGCGACGATGCGCGCCTCCAGGATCGGGTCCTTTTCCCTGCGCATATATACGGGATAGCAAAGGCGGAAGATCTCCTCTGCCGAGCGCCATTCGCCCAGCGTCAGCATCATATCGGTGCCCGTGAGCAAAAACAGTCTTCTGTCCTCACCCGCAAGGGCACGCAGGGTATCCACTGTAAAGCTCTTCCCCCCCCGTGCGATCTCCATGTCGCTGACGATCGCCTTGTCCACACAGGAAAAAGCGAGCTCGCACATGCGGAGGCGGTGACGGGGATCATCCGAGGCATCGATCTGCTTATGAGGAGGGACGGCGGCGGGGATCACATAAAGAAGATCCAGCTCCATCTGTGAAATAAACTGCCTTGCCGCCATCACATGACCGTTGTGAACGGGGGCAAAGGTGCCGCCGTACACGCCGATGCGCATGATGCCGTTTAACATAGCACCAGCTTCTTTTTGGTCTTGGATTCGCGATAAAGGATGCACTTGGTGCCGATGACCGACACCACCTCGGCGCCCGTGGCGGCGGCAAGCTCCTCTGCCGCCTCGCGAACCGTCAGGTCACAGTTCTCGAGCACGCGGAGCTTGATCAGCTCACGCGCCTCCAGCGCATCCCCCACCGTGGCGATCAGTGTATCGGTAATGCCGCTTTTACCGATCTGCATAATGGTATCCTCATTGGCGGCAAGAGAGCGCAGCTGTGCGCGTTGTTTGCTTGTCAACATTTCTGTCAGTCCTCCCGTTTCAGCCCCATTCGTGCGGCAAAAAGCCTTGCAAGCTCGGCAACCGCCGCACCGCGGTGACTGATCCTGTTTTTTTCCTGCCCCGTCAGCTCGGCAAAGGTCTTACCGAGGGGTGGGTAATAAAATAGCGGATCGTAGCCGAAGCCCCCTTCTCCGCGCGGTGCGCAGAGGATCTCTCCCTCCACGCTGCCCCGTGCCACCAGGGGCTCACCGCCATCCGGAAATGCCGCGGCAAAGGCGGCAACGAAGGCGGCACGGCGATCGCTTTTGTCCGACATCCTTTGGAGCAACCGTTCGTTATTGGCGGCGTCGTTCCCGTGCACGCCCGCATAGCGTGCCGACCGAACACCGGGCTCTCCGTCCAGTGCATCAACGCAAAGTCCCGAATCGTCGGCAAAGGCGATATAGCCGCTTTTGGCAGCGGCACGCGCCTTGATCAGGGCATTTTCCTCAAAGGTCGTGCCATTCTCCTCAATCCCCTCGGTGATCCCCACATCGTCAAGCGACTTCAGGGTGATCACGTCGCCAAGCAGGGCAGTCAGCAGCCTTTCAAGCTCGGCAAGCTTGCCCCGATTACGTGTGGCTAGTACCACAGTCCATTGATTCTTCATCCTTCAAACAGTGCGGCAACAAATTCCTCCGCATCAAACTCCTGCATATCATCGATCTTCTCACCCACACCGATGAACTTGACGGGAAGCCCCAGCTCGCGGCGAATGGAGAGCACGATGCCGCCCTTGGCGGTACCGTCCAGCTTATTCAGAACAAGACCCGTGATCTCTGCGGCGTGGCTGAATTCCTTTGCCTGCATAATGGCATTCTGCCCCGTGGTCGCGTCCAGCACCAGCAGGTTTTCACGCGCGGCATCGGGTAGCTCACGCGAGATCACACGGTTGATCTTGGCAAGCTCATCCATGAGATTCTTTTTGTTGTGCAGACGACCCGCCGTATCAATGATCAGCACGTCTGCCTGCTTTTTCTTGGTATATTGGATGGCGTCAAACACCACTGCGGCGGGGTCGGAGCCCTCCTGCTGCTTGACCAGATCCACGCCCGCGCGGTCACACCATACGGCGAGCTGGTCGATGGCGGCGGCGCGGAAGGTATCGGCGGCAGCAACCACCACGCGCTTCCCGCTTTTTTTGAGTCGACTTGAGATCTTGCCGATCGACGTCGTTTTCCCCGCGCCGTTCACACCGATGATAAGAACCACCGAGGGAACCGTGTCAAGGTGCAGCACATCGCCCTCTCCGATCATTTCCGAAAGGATCACGCGCAACGACCGCTTGATGTCCTCGGGCTCCTTGAGGCGTCCCTCCTTGATCTCGTCACGCAGTCGGTCGAGGATCTCCTCCGTTGAGCCAACGCCTACATCGGCGGTAATCAGCAGCTCCTCCAGCTCCTCCAGCAGATCCTCGTCCACACGCACAAAATGCTTCAGAAGCGCGTCGATCCTGCCGAACAGCGCATGCTTGGTCTTGGAGAGTCCCTCCTTCAGCTTAGCCAAAAATCCCATTCCACTCATCTCCTTCCTCCTTACCCGACACCGAAGCCACGTCAAGCGCCAGCACCTTGGAGATGCCGCGCTCGGGCATCGTGACACCGTAAAGACGGTTTGCCGCCTCCATGGTACCGCGACGGTGCGTGATCAGGATAAACTGCGTATCCAGCGAATAGCGTTTGATGTATGCGGCAAAGCGTGCCACGTTGACCTCGTCAAGCGCCGCCTCGATCTCATCCAGGATAAAGAAGGGCGTGGGGTTGACCTGCAAAATGGCAAAAAACAGCGCAATGGCAACAAAGGATTGCTCACCGCCCGACAGCATGGTCATGCTCTTGATGATCTTTCCGGGAGGCGCCGCCTTGATCTCGATGCCACTGGTCAGCACATCGCTCGGGTCGGAGAGAGAGATCTCCGCACTGCCGCCGCCAAAGAGCTCAGCAAAGGTGCGGTTAAAATTCTCGTTGATCTTCTCAAAGGTGGTCACAAAGGAGGTCTTCATCTCGCTTTCGAGATCGTTGATGATCTTCAGAAGATCGTCCCTTGCCGCCGTCATATCGGCGATCTGACCCGCCATGTAATCATAGCGCTCCTTCACCTCTTTGTATTTGTTGACCGCGTCAAGATCAACGTTGCCGATGGCACGCAGACGGTTGCGGCAGCTTGCCTGCAATGCCACTGTTTCCTCACGCTGCTCGGCAGTAATGGGCTCGTAGCCCAGCGCCACGGCATCGTTTCTGGTCATCTCGTAATCCTCCCAGAACTTTGCCGAAAGCTTGTCCTGCTCCTCGCGCAGACGGGCAAGGCGGTTTTCGTTGTGCGTGTGCGCCTTGAACACATTTTCCTTTTCCGCCATCTTATTGCGCAGACGCTCATTGACGCCCGCGCGGCGCTTTTCAATATCCATATTGCCTGCGGTCAGGTGCTTGTGGCGCTCATTCAGCTCTGCCAACACCTGCTCGCCCTCGGCAAAGGTGTTTCTGTTTGCCTCTTGGCGCAGCGTTTCGACGCGGATGCTCTCCTCAAGCTCGGCAATGCGGACACGCTCTGCCCCGATCTCCTCGGCGATCCTTGCCGCACGTCCGTCCGACTCGGCAATATACTGCTGCTCGGTTTCGATATCCCTGCGCACGACGCTGATCCTGATGTAAAGCTCGGTCATTTCGGATTCGACCGCACTCTTTTCGTCGAGAAGTCCGTTGCGCTCGACGTCCTTTTCGGCACGCAGTGCACCGATCTCACGAATCTGGTGGCGCAGTACCTTCTCCTGCTCGGCAAGGCGGATCAGCTCCTCCTCGTAGCCCGCACGTTGGAGCACCAGCGCCTCAAAATCCGATCTCAGCTTTTCGATCAGCGCCTCGTTTGCCTCCAGCTTGGCACGGTGCTGTGCCGCCTCACCCGACTCTGCTGACTGCAATGCGGCAAGCAGACCGCGGCGACTGTCAAGATCGTCGTATTCACCCGAAATATGCTCAAGCTCGCGCTCAAGCTCGGCGCGCTCCTCGTTGCACCGTGCGGTACGTGCCGCCAGCTCCTCGAGCCGCTTGGCAAGCGACTCGATCTCGCCTGCGCGAGAGAGAACGCCCGCCTTTTGCTTGACCGAGCCGCCGCTGAAGGAGCCGCCCGCATTGATGACCTGTCCGTCAAGCGTCACGACCTTGACTCGGTAATGAGTACGACGCGCCATCTCGGTGGCATGGTCCAATGTGTCAAAGACCACCGTTCTGCCGAGCAGCGAGCCCACCACATCGCGGAAGCGCTCCTCGCACTGTACGAGCTCGGATGCCACACCGAGATAGCCCGAGCACTTTGCCGCCTCTGCCATTTCGGGCGTAGGGGTCTGCGCGCGCATCGACGAGATCGGGAAGAAGGTTGCTCTGCCCGCCTCTGCTTTTTTCAGCGCATAGATCGCCGCCTTGGCTACGGCATCATCCTCCACAACGATGTGCTGGAGATTCGCACCGAGGGCGATCTCCATGGCGGTCACGTAGGTTTTCTCCACCGAAATGACCTTGGAAAGGGGTCCGTAGATCCTGCCGCACCTTCGCCCTGCGGCATCGGTAACGCGCCCCGAGGCATAGGCATCCATGACAAAACGGACGCTGTTGCTGTATCCCTCGAAATGCTCCTCCATCGCACGGAAGGCTTCCATGCGCTGACGGGCAAGGTCGGATTGCAGCTTGATCTCGGCTTCCTCAGCCGCGATCGCTTCGATGCGCTCGCTAAGCGCTGCTCGCTTTTCGCCGAGCGCCGTCAGCCCGACGGTGACCTCCTCGATCTGCGCACCGTATTCCGCCGCAGTCCTTTCATTTTCTGCCGCCTTCTTCTCATACTCCGCCGAAACGGCGCGGTATTCCTCGATCTCGGCGGTCATGCTCTCGTTGCGTCCCTGATCGCTTTGGCGATTGTTTTCAATGACCTGCATTCTGACCTGAATGCTTCTCACTTCCTCCTCACGAAGATTGACGTCATCCAGTGCAGTGGCGACCTCGCCTGCAAGGGCAAGCGCCTTGTTGGCAAGCTCCTGGGCGTGCTCTGCCCTTGCGGTATGATCCGCGTCAAGACGATCACGCTCTCCCACAAGAAGCTCCAGCCTTGCGCGATGGCGGTCACCCTCCTCCTGCTCGGCACGGGCACGGTTTTCCTTTTCCAGAATGCCCCTCTCGGCATCGGTGATCTTTTCCTTGGTTGCGGCGATACGCGCGCCCGCCACGTGAAACTGGCTGTCGCGCTCGTGATTTTCACGGGTCAGCTCCTGCATGCGCTCAAGCACCGCTGCAGCCTCGGCATTATTGGTCTGTGCCTCCTCAAAAAGGCGCGCGCTCTGCGCATTGTAATCCTCGATCGCCTCCTCTGCAAGTCGAAGATCGTAGCTGCTGTTACGATAAAGCTCCTCCGCCTTTTCGATATCGGCGCTGAGTCGCTCGGAGTCAAAGAGCCAAAGTTGGACGTCCACACGCTTTTTGATATCGTGAAGCTCAAGCGCCTTCTTCGCGCGCTCAGCTTCCTTTTCAAGCGGAAGCACCTGTGCCTCTACCTCACGAAACACGTCACCCACGCGTGCCATGTTATCCTCGGTCGTTTGCAGCTTACGCTCGGTTTCATTCTTGCGGTGACGGTATTTGGCGATGCCCGATGCATCCTCAAAAATGCTGCGGCGCTCATCGGATTTACGGGAAATGATCTCGGCGATCTTGCCCTGTCCAATGATCGAATAGCCATCTCTGCCTACACCCGTGTTCATAAAAAGCTCGTAAATATCGCGCAGGCGGCATGCCTGACGGTTGATATAATATTCGCTCTCGCCGACACGGTAATAGCGACGGGTGACCGTGACCTCATCGTAAGGGCAGTCCAGACGGTTGACGGGATCGGTGTTGTCAAATGTGACCGAAACCTCGGCAAAGCCCATCGGGCGGCGGCTATCGGCGCCACCGAAAATCACGTCCTCCATCTTGGTGCCGCGCAGGCTCTTTGAGGAGATCTCTCCGAGAACCCAGCGCATCGCATCCGAAATGTTGGATTTTCCGCTTCCGTTGGGGCCGACGATGACCGTTGTCCCCCTCTCGAAGGTCAGCTTGGTCTTGTCCGGAAAGGACTTAAAGCCCTGCATTTCAAGTGACTTCAGATACAATGGTCTCGCCTCCTTTTCACTAAAGTAAAATTATAATAATCTATTATATACTATTATACACATTTTTGCAAGTCCTTTTCGTCGAAACGCTGTATTTTTTTAAAAGTAACGGCTTCAAAAAAATCGGGGCTACGTCATTTAGATGCAGAAGGTGTGATCTTGGCACGTTAGGCGTATACAAATACGTCGAGTGCCAAGAGCGCACCTAAAAAACACACATTTAAATTGAAATTCGCAAGAATTTCTAC
>SVTT01000003.1 GCA_015063625.1 Oscillospiraceae bacterium | reverse complement strand
TGGGTCGAGGCGAGTTTCAAGGGAGCAGATTTTTGCCAAGGCAACGCAAAAGCCGCCGTGAATATGCGGATATTTACAAGGCTTTTGCGGCAGCATGGGCGGACATCTGCCCCTTGAAACCGTGTTCCATTCGCTCTCTTGCCTAGGGACAAGAGAGCGAGTTGAGCACGCCCACAGGCGCATTTTACGGGCGCTTTTGCCCCTGCTCTCTTTGTAAAGTAATACTTGACTGCATCGAGCAGTGACAAAATCACCGCGAAAACCATCGACTGTGGGTCGAGGCGAGTTTCAAGGGAGCAGATTTTTGCCAAGGCAACGCAAAAGCCGCCGTGAATATGCGGATATTTACAAGGCTTTTGCGGCAGCATGGGCGGACATCTGCCCCTTGAAACCGTGTTCAATTCGCTCTCTTGTCGCTAGCGACTCTGTAATTTCTGATTCGCCGACCTAAAACCTTTGCGATGCCACTCATAATAATCCCTACCTTCATTAGCGCTACATATAGTCTATAAATATTCAAATAAAACCTCTACATACTATTGATATTTTTTCGAGAAGCGATATACTATGAGTATAGCTTTATATTTTTTTGTGCTTATAGTAGCGAAGGCGGGAATGGCTGTTATGGAGGTTTTTACTGTTTCTTTGTTTGGTATCGGAAAATTGATGACCCGAGGCGGTTAAGAAATCAACTCGCTCCAATTGTAAAAGAATTAATACAAACCAAATCGTATGTAGCTTTTCTTATCGGACGTAACGGTGAGTTTGACGAATATGTCGCATCGGTCATCAAGCACCACCAAAAGGAAGTTGGAAAAGAGAACAGCGATATAACGCTGGTGCTTCCATATACAGTAGCAGATCTTAGCTATTATGAAAAATACTATGATAGCGTGATCATTCCCGAGAGCGTGTGCGGTGCACATCCTAAATCTGCAATCACATTGAAAATTTGGTAACGCATTTCGATCATATGGTTGCCTTTCATTAAGGCGGTGCTTGTCAAAAAAGGGGCAGAACGCATTCAATGCGTTCTGCCCCTTTTGTCGTTTGTTTGCGTTGAAAGGCTGCCTTTTGCGATCAGGACTCTGAGATGCGCTTGACACGCTCATAGGCAAGGGCAAAGAATTCGGGTGCCGAAAGGTCCTTGTACTTTGCGCCGGGGCCGCATTCGAGCATCAGCGAGTTTTCATAGCCGTAGCGATCCAGCTTCTTCATCATCACTGAGTAGTCGATGTTGCCGTCAAAGGGCAGCAGATGATAGTCGGCGTCCTTCATGGGGTTTTCCTTATCTCTGCCCCAGTTGTCGTGCAGGTGCGTGCAGAAGGTGCGCTTGCCGAAAAGATCAAGGAAGGGAATGGTTTCGGTATAGCAGTGCTCATGGCCGCAGTCATAGCAGAAGCCGACCTCGGGGATGTTCTCGTAGCGATCGAGCAGTGCCGAGATGTTGCCGATGTGCTGGAGGTTTTCAAACGCCACGCGCACGCCGCGTTTGACGGCGTATTCCACCATTGCGTCAAAGCGGGAGATGCCGAGGTCGTTCATCTGCGGAGGGACCCAGTAGCCGCCTACGTGATGGACGATGGTCTTGACCTCCGCCTCCTTGGCGGCGTCGATGGAGAGCTTCACCTTCTCAAACAGGGGCAGATAGTCAAGATCCTGCTTCCAATAGGTGTTGACGTGAATGACACGGCCTTCGGGCGTCTTCCAGTAGAAGGGAGAATGGATAAATTCAAAATCAAGTCCGAGCCTGACGGCCTCATTTTTGAGCTCCAGCACGTGCTTGGGGTCGC
Organism: Oscillospiraceae bacterium; assembly: GCA_015063625.1. Classification (GTDB taxonomy): domain Bacteria; phylum Bacillota; class Clostridia; order Oscillospirales; family CAG-272; genus Firm-07. The sequence goes on along the minus strand of SVTT01000003.1, from coordinate 130,061 downwards.
ACGATTCGCTGAAGAAGGCCTCGAAGCCCGCCTCCTTCATCAGAGCAAGAGATTCGATATCGTTGCAGTCCTTCAAATAAAGGGCGTTGATGCCAAACTTTCTTTTCATAGCGAAATCTCCTTTCATCTCTTACATCAAAGAGATCTTCTTGATGCGATCATAGCAGGTGGTAAGGAACGCCTCGTCGCTCATCTCCGCATAGCGGGTACCCTTGCTGACCTCAAGGGTAAGGGCGCCTTGGTAGTTGTATTTATCAAGGCGGCGCATCATTGCCTCGTAGTCATAGGTGCCGTCGAAGGGCAGGAGGTGGTAGTCGGCATCCTTCATCGGGTCCTCCTTATCTCTGCCCCAGTTGTCGTGGATGTGAGTGCAGAAGGTGCGCTTACCGAAGAGGTCGAGGAAGGGAACGGTTTCAAGATAGCAGTGCTCGTGACCGCAGTCAAAGCAGAAGCCGACCTCGGGGATCTTGGCATAGCGCTCCATCAGGGCGGAGATGTTGCCAAGCTTTCGGATGTTTTCAAAGGCGATGCGTACGTTTTTGCGCACGGCATATTCCACCAGACGGTCAAAGCGGTCAAAGCCGACGTCTACCACGGGAGGGGGATTCCAGCCCGAGGAAACGTGCGCGACCACAAGATTTACGCCGCTTGCCGCGGCAGCGTCGATGTTTGCCTCAATGCTGCGGTAGAGTGCAAGGTAATCAAGGCTGGGACGCCAAAAGTCATTGATGCCGCTGAAGGGAGCGTGGATCGAACCGAATTCGAGCCCGAGCTTTTCTGCCTTTTCCTTCAACTCACACGCGATCTTGGGATCACTGATCGGATCGGAAAAGAACATGTCAAAGCCGACGGCCTTGATCTGATCCAGCGCCTCGACGGAAGGTACGTCATTGAGGCAGTGACAGTTGATACCTAATTTTCTTTCCATTTTCGCTTCTCCTTTTTCGGGATATAAAAATGCATTTATTTTTTGAATTGAGACAGGGTCTCACTCATACTTTTGTCAGCGGCAAGCATGCCGTATTTGTCGACCTCCGCCTTGTTGCGCTCTCCGTGTGTGAGACACCCGGCTCCGCCGACGCAGCCTCCCGTACACGCCATGCCCTCAATGAAGTTGGCGTCCAGCATATTCTTGCTTTTTTTGAGGAGAGCCGCACGGCACATCTCGATGCCGTCACAGGTCGCGGGCTTGAGGATAAAGTCCTCAATGCCCTGCTCCTTGATGCCCTGTGCCACTGCATCCGAAAGACCGCCGCAGCGGGCGAAGATGCGACCGAAGTAGGAGGCGTCGTCAAGCCAGCTCTCCTCCAGCGCGGTGATGTCGATATCACGGCTGTCAAAGAGGGCCTGCAGCTCCTCAAAGGTGATGACCGCATCCACGAAGGGACGTACGCTCTCCCTTTGCACCTCTGCCTTCTTTGCCGTGCACGGACCGATAAAGACCACCCTGCAATCGGGGTCCTTGTCCTTTAAGTAACGCGAGATCGCTGCCATGGGCGAGAGATTTTCGGAAACGTAGGGCAGAAGATCGGGGAAGGATTTTTTGACGTAGGAAACGAAGGCGGGGCAGCAGGAGCTGATGAGGAATTCCTTTTCGGCAAGCTCCTTGGACTCGGCGGTGGCGACCATGTCGGCACCCAGCGCCGCCTCGGTGATCGAGTAAAAGCCAAGCTGTTTCAGACCCGTAAAGACCTGCCCCAGCTTTGCATAATGGAACTGGCTGGCGATCGAGGGTGCGACGACCGCACGCACGTGATAGGCGGCGTTGCCCTCGCTTTTTTTGAGAATATCGATGACATCAAGGATAAAGGATTTGTCCACGATGGCGCCGAAGGGGCACTGATAGACGCAGGCACCGCAGGCAATGCATTTTTTGTTATCGATGACGGCGGCATTGTCCTCTCCCGTTTTGATCGCCTTGACCTTGCAGGCGTTCTGACAGGGGCGCTTGCGGTTGGCGATGGCAGAGTAGGGGCAGACCTTGGCACAGGCGCCGCACTCGATGCACTTGGACTTATCGATGTGCGCCGTGTGGTGCTCGTCGAAGGTGATGGCACCCCGCTTGCATACGCTCTCGCAGCGGTGGGCAAGACAGCCGCGGCAGGAGGAGGTGACCTCATAGCCTGCGGCAGGACATTCATCACACGCGATGTCGATGACCTCGATGATGTTGGGGTTCTCCCTGTGACCGCCCATCGCCATCCTTACGCGCTCGGCAAGCACGGCGCGCTCCTTGTAGACGCAGCAGCGCATGGAGGGGACCTTGCCCGGGATGATGCGCTTGGGGATCTCGATCGCCGTTTCGTGCAGCGTGCCCGCAAAGGCATCGCGTGCGACCTCGCGCAGCACCTTGTATTTCAGATTTTGAACTTGGGTATCGAATTTTCGCATAAAACTTCCTTTCGAGAATGCGTATGCACGCGCGCACGCTTTGAGTTGATTATAGCATATCAAAACCGAATTTGCAAGATGAAAAACGATTTTTTTTGTGCCTTTTCATTTAAATTTCAGATGGAATCTTCCCTGTTTTCTGTCAATATTGACGGTGTGTGTGACTTTTCCCAACATTTGCAACCATAATCTCCGCTTTTGCATCATTGCCTCCTTGAGGGGGATACGATCAGTCCGGAGTATGGGATCATGCATAACACTTATCGTGCGCGCGCTTGACAGAAGGGATAAAATGGAGTATAATACGGTGTTGTAATGATAAACCGAGGGGCATTGCCCCGGGAGGACGTATGAAAAAACGTGTCAAAAAGCACATACAGAATGTCATTCTGCCCTGTGTGATTTTTGCGGGCATCACGGGCATGATCACCGGAGGTATCGTTTTTGCCTTTCGCGTGATCTCGGAAAGGATCATCGAGTGGTCGAAGGAAATATACGCCTTTGCCAATGCCAATCCCGCCTACATTCCGTTGCTGGCGATCGGTGCCCTCCTTGCGGCGCTCATCGTTTCCTTTGCGCTGACCTATTCGCCCCACTCCCGTGGCGGCGGCATTCCCACAGCCGTGGCGCTGATGAGGGGTCTGATCACCTTTCACTGGCTGCGCAACATCATCTTTGTGTTCACCTCGGCGCTGCTCTCCTACATTTGCGGCATTCCGCTTGGCAATGACGAGGGTCCCGCCGTGCAGATGGGAACCGCCGTGGGCAGCGGCACGACCAAGCTGTTTGCCAAAAAGCACCGTGCCTGGGAGCGCTATCTGATGACGGGCGGCGCCACGGCGGGCTTTGCCACCGCCACCGGAGCCCCCGTTGCCGCCGTGCTCTTCGGACTTGAGGAGGCGCACAGCCGCTTCTCCCCCCTGCTCATCATGTCCTCGATCTCCAGTGTCATGTGTGGCATGGGTGTGCTGGAGGTGCTCTGCCGTATTTTTGATAAGCACAGCGCGCTCTTCCACTTCACCATCGGTGAGATCCTGCCCCTGCGTCTGATCTGGGTGGCGATCCCCGTGGGACTTTTGTGCGGATTGTTCGCCTTTCTGTTTGCCAAGACGACGCTGAAGATCCGTACCGTTCTTCACAAAAGGCTCAAGAACGTACATACCTTTTTTAAGGTGGCTCCCGTCTTCCTGCTCGTGACGCTGGTGGGCTGCTTCTCCTATCAATGCATCGGCACGGGTCATGCTCTGATCGAGGAGCTTCTTGAGCAGCGCGTCGTGTGGTACGTGGCGCTCGCCCTGCTGCTGGTGCGGTCGCTGCTGGTCATTCTTTCCAACGACGTTGGTGCGACGGGAGGTCTTTTCACCCCCCTTCTCGTTTGCGGTGCGCTGATCGGCTCTATGCTGGCAGAGGGCATGATCGCGATGGGTCTGCTTGAGCCTCGCTATTTCATGCTGCTGGTGGTGATCGGCATGGCGTCCTTCTTTGCCGCCTCGGTGCGCACGCCCCTGACGGCAATGGTCTTTTCGGTGGAGGTCCTCTCAGGCTTCGGCAATGTGCTGCCCATTCTGCTTGCAGTGATCATCTCCTACGTGATCGTTGAGGTGGTCGGCGTGACCTCGATCAACGAGATCGCCATGGAGCGTGAGATCCACCGCGAGAACCGCGGCAGAAGCAAGAGCATCGTTGACGTTGACGTTGTGGCAATGCCCGGCTCCTTTGCCGTGGGCAAGGAGCCCCGCGACATTCTCTGGCCCGCCTCCTGCTACGTGCTGTCGGTCAGAAAGGATGAGAATGCGAGGGATTATTACGCAGGCGGCGTGATCAAGGAAAACGACATTCTGCGGCTGAACTTTACCACCTACGATATGGAGCGCACCGCAAGTGAGCTTTGCGCCATCATGGGTGAACAGGACATTCACGACGACGCCGAGATCCTCTCGGCGGAGGGACGCTGAGGACGATATGGGCCTCATGCTTTCAACAATCACAGGCGCGGCACACGGAGATCCGTGTGCCGCGCCTGTTTTGAGTTTTCGCGGTCTTTTACCGCCGTTTGCCGAAGAGTTGTGAGCAAAGAAGCGGTCGTGTGCTTCTTTTTCGGGAGGACGTCGCATAAGATGGAGAAGTAAATCAAAAAAGGAGCGAGGGCATGACGGGAAGAGAAATGCGCACGCGGCAAAAGATCGGACTTCTGCCGGGCGAGATCGAAAAATCAAGAAGAGCACACGGCTCAAATCTGTTCACCAAAGCGCGCCGTATCGGCTTCTGGCGGCGCTTTTTTGCCAATCTCGGAGATCCTGTGATCAAGGTGCTCTTGACCGCGCTTGCTGTCAACCTGCTCCTTCTTTTTCGCAGTCATGATTGGTTTGAGACGGCGGGGATCGCCGTTTCGGTCATGCTTGCCACGCTCATCTCCACGCTGTCGGAGTATGGCAGCGAGGCAGCGTTTTCAAGACTCTGCGAGAGCTGCGGCGCACAGACCTGCCGTGTGCGGCGCGGGGGGTGCGTGAGGGAGATCGAGGTGGGCGACGTGGTGGTCGGTGACGTGGTGCTTCTCGGTGCGGGAGAGCGCATCCCCGCAGACGGGGTGATCTATTGCGGCAGAGTCACGGTGGATCAGTCGGCACTGACAGGCGAGAGTGGCGAGGTGGAAAAATATCCCTCTCAGGGAGGCGATCTCCGATCACCTGCCTCCGCGAGGACGCTGCTTGCAGGGTGTACGGTCCTTTCCGGAGAGGGAGAGATGGAGGTGACTGCGGTCGGGGATGCCACCTACCTCGGGGGGATCTCGGGAGAGCTGCAAATGCAAAAGCGGGAAAGTCCCCTCACGCTGCGTCTGGAAAAGCTGGCAGGTCAGATCAGCCGCATCGGCTATGTGGCAGCGGCATTTTGCGCATTTGCCTTTCTGTTTCACGGTATCGTCATGGATGCCGCCTTTGAGGGCGGCGTGATCCTTTCGCGCCTGCGCGATCTCCACTTCATGGCAGAGATCCTGCTGGATGCCCTGATGCTCGGGCTGACCGTTGTGGTGGTTGCCGTGCCCGAGGGTCTGCCCATGATGATCGCCGTGGTGCTTTCCGCCAATATCCGTCGCATGGTCAAGGATCAGGTACTGGTACGAAAGCCTGCGGGGATCGAGGCGGCGGGGAGCATGAATATTCTCTTTACCGATAAGACGGGAACGCTGACCGAGGGCAGGCTGACCCTTTGCCGTTTCCTGACCGTTACGGGGGATTATTCCTCGGCGGCAGATCTGAAGAAGCGTGCCCCTTTACTGTTTCCTCACCTGTTGCTCGGTGCCTACGCCGTGTCGGGCGCAGAGCGAGGAGAACGGGAGGGCAAGGTGGTGGCGCTCGGGGGCAACAGCACAGGGCGCGCCCTGCTGACAGCGTTCCTGAAGGAGGAGCCGCCTTTATTCGATATCTGCACGCGCATCCCCTTTGACAGCGAGCGCAAGCTTGCCGCGGTGGGGCTTTGCGGCGGTGGCGGCTTTTATATGGGCGCCCCCGAGCGATTGATGCCGCAGATCACGTCGGCACTGAATGCGGCGGGGGAGCGTTGCCCCTTGCAAAGGGCGGCATTCTTCACGCGGATACGGGCGCGTATGGACGCGGGGGAGCGCGTGGTCTTGATCTGCGAATCCGATACCGTTACGGAGGATCAGCCTCCGAAGGCGCTGACGCTGATCGCCGCCGCGGCGTTTTCCGATCCGCTGCGCCGCGAGGCGCGGGAGGCGGTGTCGATCCTGCGCAACGCGGGAGTGCAGGTGGTGATGATGACGGGCGACGGCAAGGAAACTGCCGAGCGCATTGCCGCGGATTGCGGCATTTTGAGAAGGGGAGGCGTGGCGCTGGACGGAGGAGAGCTTGCCGCCCTGTCAGATGACGAGGTCAAGGCGGTGCTGCCCGAGCTTGCCGTGATTGCAAGGGCACTCCCCTCGGATAAGAGCCGTCTGGTGCGCCTCTCGGAGGAGCTGGGTCTGGTGGTGGGTATGACCGGTGACGGCATCAACGATGCCCCCGCGCTCAAGAGCGCCGATGTGGGCTTTGCGATGGGCAGTGGCACGCAGGTGGCAAAGGAGGCGGGGGACGTGGTGCTGCTGGACGATAATCTGTCCTCGGTCACGCGCGCGGTGCTGTATGGGCGCACCATCTTCAAAAGCATCCGAAAGTTCATTACTCTCCAGCTGATCATGAATTTCTGTGCGGTAGGCATCTCGATCATCGGACCCTTTATCGGCATTGACGCACCCGTGACGGTGGTGCAGATGCTGTGGATCAATATGATCATGGATACGCTGGGCGGGCTCGCCTTTGCGGGCGAGGCGCCGATGCCCTTTTATATGAAGGAGGCACCCAAGCGACGTGACGAGCCGATCCTCACGCGTGCCATCACGGGAAGGATCGCCTTTTTGACCCTGTTTTCGGTGGCAATGTCGGTCTTCTTTCTGAAATCTCCCGTTATCCGCGGATTTTACCGCACCGTGCCGAACGATCTCTGCCTGCTGACCGCGTTTTTTGCCTTCTTCATTTTTGTTGGTGTTCTCAATTGCTTCAACGCACGCACCGACCGCGTTCGGATGCTGTCGGGAATCGGAAAAAATCCGACCTTTCTGCTGATCATGCTGGCGGTGGGTACGGTACAGATCCTGTTCGTGTATCTGGGCGGCACCGTGCTGCGCACCATGCCGCTGACGCCTCGTGAGCTGCTGACTACACTGGCGCTGGCGCTGCCCGTGATCCCGATGGGATGGCTGCACCTGGTACACAGAAGACTTTGCGGCAAGGACGGACTGTATTGATAAAAGAAGCAAAGGAAGGCTCTTTGCCGTGTTTTCGCGATCCTCGGCGATCTCCCGCGAGGAGGGGAGGGGGCAGCCGCCCTCTTCCCTCGTTTTCTTTTGTATCATCTTGCCGAAAAATGTCGAAAACGGCGAAAAGAGGGGATGCGGACGCCAAAAAAACGCGCAGAGCGTGCTCTGTGACAAAAATCTGCCAAAAGCGCCCGAAACGGCGCGAGGTAGCCCCTTTTCGCGCTTGACAGCACGCCCCTCGAAATGCTATACTGAATACAAGCAAATCAAAGGCTTGTCGACAAGCGCCGTTTGCCGAAAGGAGGCTTTTTATGCCGTATTTATGGATCGCTTTGCTGGTCGTATCGATCGTCGTGGAGGCGCTGACCTCGGATTTCGTGGCGATCTGGTTCATGCCCGCCTCGGTGATCGCCGCCGTTCTTGCTCTTCTTCGTGTCCCCCCGTATGTCCAGGTGATGGTCTTCGTGCTGGTGGGGCTTGCCCTGGTGATCGTCCCCCGACCGCTTTGCAGCAAATGGAAGCTCTCCCGCGAGTGCCGTACCAACGTGGACGCCGTCATCGGCGAACGGGCGCTTGTGACCGAGGAGATCTCCAACACCGGGGAGCGCGGTGAGGTCAAGCTCAAGGGGCTTCGCTGGTCTGCGCGCACCGTGGATCCCGAGATAACGGTTCCCGTCGGGGAGCAGGTCGAGATCGTTGAGGTGCAGGGCGTAAAGCTTATCGTAAAAACACTGAAAACACAATAAACAAAAAGGAGAAGTACTATGACAGGTATCATTATCGCCGTTTCGGTGGTCGCATTCGTCATCCTGATCCTGCTGATCACCAACATCCACATCGTGCCTCAGGCACACGCCTACGTGATCGAGCGCCTTGGCTCGTATCACGACACCTGGAAAAACGGTATCCACGTCAAGGTGCCCTTTATTGACCGCATCAACAAGAAGGTCAATATGATGGAGCAGGTCGTGGATTTCCCACCCCAGTCGGTCATTACCAAGGATAACGTCCGCATGCAGATCGACACCATCGTGTATTATCAGATCACCGACTGCAAGCTTTACGCCTACGGTGTGACCAATCCCATTTTCGCCATTGAGAACCTGACTGCCACCACGCTTCGTAATATGATCGGCGAGCTGGATCTTGACGGCACGCTGACCTCCCGTGACACCATCAACACGAAGATGCGTATGATCCTTGACGAGGCGACCGATGCCTGGGGCATCAAGGTCAATCGCGTGGAGCTGAAGAACATCATTCCGCCCCGTGAGATCCAGGACGCGATGGAAAAGCAGATGAAGGCAGAGCGCGAGCGCCGCGAGCTGATCCTGCGTGCCGAGGGTGAAAAGAATTCTGCGATTTTGCTCGCGGAGGGCCGCAAGCAGTCCGCCATTCTTGATGCGGAGGCAGAAAAGCAGGCGGCGATCCTGCGTGCCGAGGCAGAGCGCGAGGTCAAGATCCGCGAGGCAGAGGGTGAAGCCGAGGCGATCCTGAAGGTGCAGCAGGCGACCGCAGAGGGTCTGCGTATGCTCAATGCCGTCAAGCCCGGCAGTGAGGTCCTGACGCTCAAGACGCTGGATGCGTTTGCCAAGGTGGCAGACGGCAAGGCGACCAAGATCATCATTCCCACCGAGCTGCAATCGGTTGCAAGCCTTGCTACCGTGATCGGGGAAACCGTGAAAAAGGACGCAGAAGCGTAAGACCTCACCGACCGAGTGAAATTTCATCTGCAGGAAAAGGGGCTGTCACATTTGACGAGACCGAAAAAGTCCGAAAACAAAGAAAAAACGATCTCAAATATAGCAAAAGCCGTAAATGAGACAGTTTTAAGGTAGAAATCCTACGGATCTCATATTTTATAATCGGACTTTTTCTACCGTCGCTCCCGAGGCTCGACGTACCTTTGTACGCCTCACGCCTCGCGATCAACGCTTCTCGCCTAAATCTGCCGAGCCCCTTCAACATAGCAAAAGGAGCTGTCTCAAATTTCGCATTTGAGACAGCTCCTTTTTGAGTCAATGTCGATCAGGAGGGATCAGCTTCTTTCGTGGGGCTTCCTCTGCTTTTTGGGCTTTTTTCTGGCGGAAAATCCAAAAGAGCCGAGTCGCTTGCCGAGCGAGAAATATTCGCCGTGCGCATAGGCGCAAAGATCGGCGCGCTCCACATGGAGCTTTCCTGCTCCGTCCAGCAGCTCCTCGTTGGCATAGACCGCCACCACGTCGGCGATAAACATGTCGTGAGAGCCAAGGGGAACGATCTCGCTCACGCGGCAGCACAGTGAGATGGGGCACTCGGCAATCAGGGGCGTGCCCACCTCCTCAACCGCCTGCTTGGTAAGGCGGCATTTTTCAAATTTATCCACCTTCGCACCCGTATACATGCCGCAGAAATCGGCGGTCCTTACCAAGGATGCGGGGGTGAGATTGAGCACGAATTCGCCGCTTTCCTTGATCAGACCGTAGGAATGTCGCTTTTGTCTGACTGAAATGTAGGTCTTCGGGGGGACGGTGTTGAGAATACCCGTCCATGCAACGGTGATGATGTTGGCGGAAGCGCCGCTGCCGCAGCTGACCATGACGGGGGGGACGGGGGCGAGCAGTGCGCCCGCACGGAATTTGATCTTTTCCATAAAAACCTCTTAAAACTCAACCCGTTTGACGGCATTTGCGCGACCCGTGACAGGGTCGATGTCAAACAGAGCGCCGTTGGCGCGTATCTCCCCGTCTGCCACTGTAAAGCGGCGGGGCATATGTGTTCTCATTTTTTCGATCACGTCCTCGGGGGTCACGCCCAGAATGCTGTGTACGGGTCCCGTCATGCCGAGATCGGTGATATAGCCCGTGCCGCGCGGAAGGATCTGCGCATCGGCGGTGGCAACGTGGGTGTGCGTGCCGAATACGGCGGCAAAGCGTCCGTCAAAGCAGCGTGCCAGCGCCAGCTTCTCCGAGGTTGCCTCGGCGTGCACGTCAAGCACGGCGAAGTCGTATTTCCGGCGGTGGCGCTCCAGCTCGCTTTCCACGGCGCGGAAGGGATCGCCGAGGGCGTCCATAAAGACGCAGCCCGATACGTTGATCACCAGAATGCGCCAGCCCTCGGGGGAGGTGATCACGCGGCTGCCCTCTCCGGGGCAGGTGGGGGGATAGTTGCAGGGGCGGATGATGGAGGGAGAATCATTCAGAAAGTCGTAAGAATCTCTTCGGTCAAATACGTGGTTGCCGGTGGTGATAAAATCGACGCCCGCCGCGAGAAGTGCCTCGGCGCCGCGCGCCGAGATGCCGTGGATCTCGGCAAGGTTTTCTCCGTTTGCCAGTACGAGCTCGGCGCCGAGCTCGCGCCGCTTTTGCCAAAGTGTTGCTTCGAGGTATCGGAGGGCTTTTTCACCCACGACGTCACCAAGTGCCAGAATTTTCATGCTTCCTCTTTCCATGAGCCGATCGGCTCGGTTCTTTTCGGCTGTTGCCGCAGTCGGTAAGGCTTTTTTCAGCTTACAGTATAGCATAAGTCCTTCCCAAAAGCAAGCGTCGGTTGACAAATTGCTTACACAGTGGTATAATGCTGTTGATTGTAGAGAGGTGTTCGTTATGAAAAAAATTCTTTCTGTGATACTGCTGCTTGCCATGTGCATGCCCCTGCTCGTTGCCTGCAAGGATGAACCGATCGACGAGGTCACGCTTGCCGTGGTCGCGAACGGCGAATGCCACATCCTGTACGATCCCGCCACCACCACAAGCGATATGCTGGAGGGGCTGAAGACCGCGATCGAGGAGAAAACGGGCGCCAAGGTCACGATGACCTCGGCGTGGTCCTTTACGGGGTTTATCCGTGTCGAGGAGGGCAACCTGATCGTCGGCAATGTAGAGGTCGATGCCTGTCAGCGTGTCACCGCCCCCTTGCGTGAGCAGGATTATTTCGTGGGCATCAGCGGTGCTGCCTTTGTGATCGGCGGCAGATCCGTTGCCGCCACCGAGGAGGCGGTCGAGTATTTCAAAAAAAATCTGCTCCGTGCCCCCGATGAAAACGGTGTGCTGACCTACCGTGAGAGCGAAAGCTATGCCAAGGCAGGCAACTATTCGATCGGGAGCGTGAGCATCGGCGGTGTCCCCCTTTGGGAGTTCACCATCGTGGTGCCCGACAAGAATATTCCGTCGGAGTGGCGTACTGCCGTTCTTCTGAAGGAAATGCTGCTGAAGCGCACGGGGTATTCTCTTGAGATCGTTCATGCCTCCAAGGCATCTGCCGAGGGTGGGCAGATCCGCATCGGCACCTCACTTGCGCGCAATGCCTCCTTTGACCAGGATCACACCTATCATATCAAGGCGGCAGAGGGGCTTCTTGAGCTTTATGCCGAGTCGCTTTACGGCTACGAAAAGATGTATGATATGCTCAATGAGCGCGTGTTCCGCGGCTCGCAGGATTCGATCGTACTCACGGCGGAGAACGACCGCACCGGCAGAGGCTCCGGGCTCTCCAGTGAGCCGCTTCTCAACAGCGGCGATCTGCGTGTGATGTTCAATAACGTCTACGGCGGCAGCGAGGGTGACGTGGCACAGCGCGTTGGCATGCTGGTCGAGCTTTACTATGAGTATCTGCCCGACGTGCTCGGCTTGCAGGAATATTCACCTGCTGTGCGCGCCGCAGGCATGAGCGAGATGCTGGCGCCTCTCTATACCGAGATCGTGGTGCCGGGCTACGAGGGGAGCGAAAATCAGCGCCGTACCCCACTGTTTTACCGCGCGGATAAGCTGGACGTATTGGAATGCGGCTATTTGCAGTTTGACACACTCAGCTATACCGAGTATCCGGATCTTCTTTACGGCTACACGCCTGCCGAGATCAAGCAAAAGGCAAGGGATTCCTCCAAGGGTGTCAACTGGGCGATCTTCCGTGTCAAGGCGACGGGAGAGGTCTTCATGGTGGGCTCGACCCATCTTTGGTGGCAGAACAATGTGTTCCAGGATGACGTCGGGCGCTGCGTGCAGATGGCTGCGGCAAGAGATGAGCTCGGCGCCGCCGCTGCGGCATTTGCCGCGGAGCACGGTATTGCGGCAGGCACGATCCCGATTCTTTACGGCGGTGACTACAACTCGCGCGGAGCGAACGGTTACGTGAGTCTTGCCACAATGAACCAAGGGGCATATCCCTTCTACAACCTCAATGATGCGGCTCCCTCGGGTGCTAAGCTGACCATGCGCACCAATCACGGCTATTCGACCTATAGTGAGGAGCGCGGGATCTGGGTGGATCCCCAGTCGATCAACGGGAACTACGAGATCATGGCGATCGACCATATTTACGGCAATATGGCGGCGCGCAATTGCTATCAGGTGCTTGCGATGGGGATGCTGACCGAGGAATATTCCTTCCTCGGCTCGGACCACTGCCCCATCTTCTGTGACCTTTCCTTTGGAGCATCCATGCCGCGACTTGCACAATAATTCCTCCAAAAGAGGGGCGTTTGTTTGTGTTTCGCTCAAAAAATGAAAAAAAACGGCAAAAATAAAAAAAACTCTTGACAATTTCGGTGACTTGTGTATATAATATATGATGTCACTGTAAAAAGCGTTCCTGAGGCTCATTGCCAAAACACGCTTCCGATTCCATAATTTGAAGGAGGTGCCACTATGCTCAGAACTTACCAACCCAAAAAGCGTCAGAGAAAGAAAGAGCACGGTTTTAGAAAAAGAATGAGAACTGCAGACGGCAGAAACGTTCTGAAGAGAAGACGCGCAAAAGGCAGAAAGAGACTGACTTACTGAGTCTGATACGCCCACATAGAAAACCGACCGATGTCTGCGGCGTTTCCACGGACATCGGCGTTTTTCGTTATGGGGCATTTTTTGCAAAAACTTTTTTGACGGAAGCAAAGGACAGTGAAGCATGAAGAATTATGCGATCAAGGAACATCACCTTTACAACAAGGCCTTTCAAAGGGGCACGCGCTTTGTGGGTAGGATGCTGGCGGTCTATGTGCTGCGCGACTATGCTGCAAAGCGACTGATGCTGGCAAATCCCCAAAAGCAGTATTTGAACCGCGTTGGACTTTCGGTCAGCAAAAAGCTGGGAGGCGCCGTTCCCCGCAACCGTGCCAAGCGCTTGCTGCGGGAGTCCTACCGTCTGATCTGTCAACGGGAGCCGATCAAAAAGGGCTTTCTTGTTGTGCTGGTGGCAAGAGAGGAGATCAAGGGAAAGAAGACCCCCGAGGTCGAAAGGGAAATGCGCCGCGCGCTCCGCGTGCTCGGCATGCTTGAAGAGAAAAAGGCATGAAGCATCTTTGCATCCTGCTGATACGCTTTTACAGAAGGTATCTCTCACCGCTGAAGAGGAATCCGTGCTGTCGGTTTACCCCCACCTGCTCGGCTTACGCCATCGAGGCCTTTGAAAAGCGAGGCTTCTTCGTGGGACTGATCCTGACGGTGTGGCGTGTGCTCCGCTGCAACCCTTACTGTGTGGGCGGATACGATCCCGTGCCGGAAAAGGGACTGCGTTACCGCGGTCCGCGTGTGATACCGATACCGAACGACTGCTGCGAGGACGGCAGCGAGCGTCCCGACGAGGACGTTCAGAATATCGCGTCCGATCGTGAGATGAACGGGGAGGATACCCCGAACGAGATCTCCGAAAGAAAGGAAAATCATCCATGAAAAAGAAAACGATGTCGAGAGTGCTCTCGATTGCCATGGCGCTTTTGCTTGCCATGACGGCGCTGGTCGCTTTTTCCGGCTGTGTAAAGCAGGAAGAAAAGATCAACTCCTCCTGGACCTCCGCAGACGTGGACGCCGAAACCTATTTTGCACGCATCCTGCCCCAGAGCAGCGAGGCGCGCGAGAAGTTTGTGGCTGCCTCGCGGGGCTATAACATGAGCGCCCCCGGTTTTGACGACAATCACCTGCCCGCGCCCGACCCCTCCGGCGTCAGCCTTGAGGGTGCAAAGGCGGCACTTCTGCTCGTCAAGCCCGCTGACGACCCCTCTATTTTGAAATTTGATGAATTCTACAATGCATTGACTGCCGAGCAGGTAACGGGTATCGTGACCCGTATGGCGGAGGTCGTGGATCTGACCGTTGATAACGGCCCCATCGATACGCTGCTTGTGCTGATCGGCAAGTTCGTGCAGCTTCTGACCAAGATGACGGGCGGTCTTTACGTGCTTGGTCTGTTCTTCTTTGCCATCGTGGTCGAGCTCCTGATGCTTCCCTTTGGTATCAGACAGCAGAAGAATTCGCGAAAGCAGGCAAGGCTGCGTCCCAAGGAAATGGCGATCCGCAACAAGTATAAGGGCAGAAACGATCAGGTCACCATGCAGAAGATGAACCAGGAGATCCAGAAGCTCTATCAGGATGAGGGCTATAATCCCATGGGCGGTTGCTTGCCCTTGCTTATCCAGATGCCCATCGTGATCGCGCTGTATAATATCGTGATCGATCCGCTCCGCTATGTGCTGGGTCTTGCCGAAAGCCTTTCCTCCGCGCTTTCCACCTATTGCACTGCGGCGCGCGCCGCAGGCGGTCTGGGTCTTGAGCTCGGTACGGGCAAGGGCACCATCGAGCTGCTTTCTCAGCTCGGCGGCGGTCAGCTGGAGGGACTTCGTAATTTTGCCTTCTTTGCCAACCGTGAGGAGTGCTTCAACGCGCTCAACAATCTGCCCGAGCTGAACTTTAACCTTTTCGGTCTTAATATGGGCATCATTCCCGGCTTCCGTCAGCCCTTTGTGCTTTTGCTGATCCCTGTGCTGACCTTTGCCTTCTATTTCGCCAGCATGAAGCTGACCCGCAAGTTCACCTATCAGCCTGTGACCACCGATCCTCAGATGGGCTGCTCCAACAACATGATGGACATCACCATGCCCCTGATGAGCGTGTATATCACCTTCATCGTGCCTGCTGCGGTCGGTATCTACTGGATCTTCAAGTGCATCATCTCCACTGTAAAGCAGTTTGTTATTCACAAGGCAATGCCGCTTCCCACCTTCACCGAGGAGGATTATAAGGCGGCAGAGCGTGAGCTGAAGGGCAAGACCAAGCATGAGAAAAAGCCTGCCGGTGAGCGCACCTCGCCGAGTGGCAAAAAGGTAAGATCGCTCCATCATATCGATGATGACGATGAGCCGTTGCCCCCCTCCGTGCCCGAGAAGAAGGAGGATCCCGCGAAGAGCGAGCAGCCTGCCGGGCAGGAGGAAAAGAAGAACGATATGCGCGCGCCCATGAAGGACGATCGCAAGGACGACGAGAAAAAGTGAGGATAAGACAGTGAAAAAGGAAATTACCGTAACCGCGAAAACCGTGGAGGATGCCGTTGCCAAGGCGGTTGCCGAGCTTGGCGCTCCCGACGCCTCTGCCATTGAATATACCGTTCTGGAGGAGCCGAAGAAGGGCTTCCTCGGCTTTGGTGCCGTTCCTGCAAAGATCTCTGCGGTCTATCACAAGAAGGGTGCTGCCGTTGCCGTAGACTTCATCAAGGATCTGGTGAAGGGCATGGGCCTTGAGGCGACCGTGACGCTGGTGGAGAGCGATGATGAAAACAAGCTGATCCGTGTTGAGGGCAAGGACGTGGGCGTGCTGATCGGTCACCACGGCGATACGCTGGATTCGCTCCAGTACCTTGCCAACCTTGCCGCCAACAAGAAGGTGGCAGGCGAGAAGCGCGACTTCTGCCGCATCACCGTTGACGTGGAGAACTACCGCGCCAAGCGCGAGGAGGCATTGCGCGTGCTTGCCCGCAAGAAGGCAGAGCAGGTCCTGCGCTACAAAAAGAGTGTGATGCTGGAGCCCATGAATCCTTATGAGCGTCGCATCATTCATTCCGAGGTGCAGCACATCGCAGGCGTTTCGACCAACTCGATCGGCAGCGAGAACAACCGCAAGGTCGTGATGTATCTCGATACCGATGGTGTGGAGAGCACCGCCCGCCGCGACAGCCGCGACGAGTTCGGCGAATTTTAATGACAAAGGGCACGGTGAGGTGCGCCGTTGCGGCGTTCACCGTGCCCTTTCCGGCCTTTGAAAGGAGCTTTTATGAGCGTTATCGATACCGTTGCCGCCGTATCTACGCCGCGCGGAAAGGGCGGCATTGCCGTGATCCGCATCTCGGGGGAGAGCACGCGGGAAATTCTCCAAAGGGTGTTTTGCCCACGGGGAAGAGATCCCGTGGCGCATCCCCGACACGCCGCGTTCGGCGAGATCAGACGCCCCACGGGAGAGGTTCTTGACGAGGGCATTGCGCTTTTTTTCGCCGCCCCCCATTCCTTTACGGGTGAGGACGTGGCAGAGATCTCCTGTCATGGCGGTCCACTGCTGACCGAGACCGTGCTTTGTGCCGTTCTGGAGGCTGGCGCTGTGCCTGCGAGCCCCGGTGAATTTACGGCAAGAGCGCTGATGAACGGCAAGATGCAGCTGACTGAGGCAGAGGCGCTTGGCGCACTGCTTGATGCCGACACCGAGGGCAGGCTTGCCCTGGCACGCGCAGGCATGGAGGGCAGGCTTTCTCATGCCGTCCAGGCACTTTACGAGCGCGCCTGCCACATTCTTGCCGATATTTTTGCCAAGGTGGATTTCCCCGACGAGGATCTCAATTCCATGGGCACCGAGGAGCTTTCTCTTGCGCTTTCGGCACTGCTGCACGACGTACGCACGCTTGCCGCCACCTGGCGGACGGGCTATGCGGTGGCAAACGGAGTGGATACCGTCATCTGCGGACCTGTCAATGCGGGGAAATCTACCTTATATAATGCACTGGTCGGGCGCGAGGCAGCCATCGTGACCGACGTTGCGGGTACGACGCGTGACGTGCTTTCGGAAACCGTCAGCCTCGGTGCGGTCACCCTGCGTCTGTCCGATACGGCGGGACTGCGCGAAACCGAGGATGCCGTTGAGCGCATCGGCGTGGACCGCGCCGAGGAAGCGATCGGGCGCGCCGAGCTGGTGCTTGCCGTGTTTGATGCCTCAAGGGAGGCTGATGCGGGTACGCTGACATTGATCGAGCGCCTGAAAAAGGTTGAGGGGACGGTCGTGGCGGTCCTCAACAAGCAGGATCGCACGCCTCGTCTTGACAGAACACTGCTCGCATCAATCTCCCATGTGGTGGAGATCAGCGCCGCGACGGGGGAGATCGAGCCCCTTAAGCAGCTGGTGGAGCGCCTGTATTTGCAGGAGGGGTTGGATATCCGCCATGATGCGATCGTGGCAAATGCCAGACAGCACGCGGCGCTCGTGCGCGCCGCGGAGGCGCTGGACCGTGCCCTTGAGGCACTGCATGAGGGCATTTCGCTGGATGCTGTGTGTGTGGAGGCGGAGCTTGCTATGTCGGCGCTGGGCGGTGTCAACGGCAGAGAGGTGGACGAGGATATCATTGCCGAGCTGTTTTCACATTTCTGCGTTGGCAAATAAGCTGATCGGAAGTCGATAAAATAAAATTGTTCTAATTTTTAGAAAATGCTCTTGACAAACACCTCTAAAATGATTAAAATATATTTAGAATCATTCTAAAAGGAGGTGGCGCTGTGATTCCGAAGCGAGCAGCAGTGCTTCGGGTGCTGCGAGAATCCGAAGGGCATTTGCAGGCAGACGAGATCTATCGCCGCGTGAGGCAGGTGTATCCCGGTATCGTGCTGGCAACCGTTTATAACAATCTGCACGCCCTGACCGAGGCGGGACTGATCCGCAGGATCCCCACCCCTACGGGTGCTGATTTTTACGACAAGACCCCCACGGTGCACGAGCATGCGCTTTGCACGGTCTGTGGCAGACTCATTGATGCCGAGCTGGGTGATTTTGCTGCCGTTTTGCAGCGTCATTTGGCAATGCCCGTTCTTTCCTACGACCTGATTTTACACACCGTTTGCCCATGTTGTGAGCAAGCAGAACAAAAATAATTTAAAAAGGAGAATTTTCAGCATGGAACTCAAGGGAACCAAGACCGAACGCAATCTGATGGAGGCGTTTGCCGGAGAAAGTCAGGCGCGCAACAAGTATACCTATTTTGCCAGCGTGGCTAAAAAGGAGGGCTATGAGCAGATCAGCGCGATCTTTGCAAAGACTGCCGAGAACGAGAAGGAGCACGCCAAGATGTGGTTCAAGCTTCTCGGCGAGCTCGGAAATACCGCAGAGAATCTTGCCGCTGCCGCCGCAGGCGAGAACTATGAGTGGACCGATATGTATGCCACCTTTGCGAAGGAGGCTGACGAGGAGGGCTTCACCGAGATCGCCGCGAAATTCCGCGCCGTTGCAAAGATCGAAAAGGCACATGAGGAGCGCTACCGCGCACTTCTGAAGAACGTGGAGATGCAGGCAGTGTTTGCCAAGAGCGAGGAGATCATGTGGGAGTGCCGCAACTGCGGTCATCTCGTGATGGGCAAAAAGGCCCCCGAGATCTGCCCCGTTTGTGTACATCCGCAGAGCTTTTTTGAGGTTCGTGCCGAGAATTATTGATCCCGACCGACAAAGGGTGCCCCTGCCTTAACGGCAGGGGCACCCTTTGCTCTTTCATGGAATGACAGATTTTGTGAAAAAATGAATTTTTTTCGTTTGCGTCTTGCAAAAATCCCGTGCATATGCTATAATATAACCCAAATCCTTCGAGAGCGAGGTGCTTTCCCATGCAATCCTTTGATCAAAAATTTGCAAATGATGCCGAAAGAGATCAGCTGCTGCGCGAGTTTGTGGAGGAATCCATGAGCGCGTACCAGATCCCTGCCACCGCCTTTGACAGCTATCACGTCAAGCGCGGTCTGCGTGAGCCCGACGGCAGTGGCGTCATGGCGGGTGTGACCCGTGTTTGTAATGCGCACGGCTATATCATCAACGAGGGTGAGAGAACCCCTGTTGAGGGTGAGCTTTATTACCGCGGCTACCGCATGTCCACCCTTTGTGAGAATTTTGTGAAGGAGGACCGCTTTGGCTTTGCGGAGTGCTGCTATCTTCTCTTTTTCGGTCATCTGCCTACCGCGAAGCAGCTTGCCGATTTTACCAAACTGATCAGCGGCTACGAATCCCTGCCCGCACGCTTTGACGAGGACATCCTGATGAAGGCGCCCTCGCGCTCCATCATGAATAAGATGGCAACCGGCGTGCTCTCGCTCTATGCGTATGATGAAAACCCCGATGACACCGGGCTTGCCAACATGCTTCGCCAGAGCATGCAGCTGGTGGCGCGCATTCCCGTCATCGCAGCGCATGCTTATGCGGTCTACCGTAATGTGTTCGGCGGGCACAGCTTGAATCTGCACAACCCCCGTCCCGAGCTTTCCACGGCACAGAACTTCCTGCGCATGATGCGCCCCGATAAATCTTATACCGATGAGGAGGCAAAGCTGCTTGATCTTTGCCTTGTCGTGCACGCAGAGCATGGCGGCGGCAATAACTCCTCCTTCGCGTGCCGCGTTCTTTCCTCCTCGGGCACCGATACCTATTCGGCGATCGGCGCTGCCATTGGCTCCCTGAAGGGTCCCCGCCACGGCGGTGCCAATATCAAGGTGCAGGAGATGTTTGACTGCATCAAGGAAAATGTGCGCGATCCTCGCGATGATGACGAGCTGACCTCCTTCCTTCTGAAGATCATGGAGGGCAAGGCGGGTGACGGCAGCGGTCTTGTCTACGGCATGGGGCATGCCATCTATACCAAGTCCGACCCCCGCGCCTGCATGCTCAAGCGTTATGCGCACAGCCTTGCCGAGAAGAAGGGCTTTGGCGAGGATTTTGCCCTGCTTGAATCCATCGAGCGTCTGACCCCCCAGATCTTCCGCAAGTACAAGGGTGTGGAAAAGCAGATGTGTGCCAACGTGGACCTTTACTCGGGGCTCATCTACCGCATGCTCAACATCCCCGAGTGCATGTATACCCCCCTGTTTGCCATTGCGCGCGTGTCGGGCTGGTGTGCGCACCGTATCGAGGAATACCTGACCGCCAAGCGGATCATCCGTCCCGCCTATAAGTGTATCACTCCCCACCGCGATTACATCCCGATCAACGAGAGAAAATGATCGGAATTTTGACCGCCCGTGCGACCGCATGCCGCACGGGTGGTCTGTTTTTTGTTTTTTGCTTCCTTTTCTGTATAAATTGCCCCGAGAGGGCAAAAATAGAAGCAGCACAAAGAAAAGGAGTAGCAAAAATGCAGAAAAACAAGTTCTTTTTGAAGCTGCGTGAGGATAAAGGCGCACGCGCTATTGCGGTTACCGTGCTGGTCATGCTGCTGGTGCTGACCGCCATTATCGTCACCACGGTGATCGCCAACCGCACCCCGGAGGAGATGCCGCCCATTGAGGACGAGGGAAGTGAGCCCACCGGTGTGGAGGATCCCGATGACAGTGAAGATCCCGACACGCAGGAGCCTGATGACAAGGACGAGCAGACAAGCGTTCTGCCCGGTCGCTTTGTTCTGCCCGTTTCGGGGGTCCTTGCCAAGGAGCACGATGCCTCCGTGCAGGTCTTTTCTCCCACGATGAAGGATTACCGCACACACCTCGGTATTGATATCTCTACCGTGGCGGGCGCTTCGGTTTCGGCGATGGCAGATGGCGTGATCTCTCAGATCTGGGATGATTTCAGCATGGGCCGCTGCGTGGCGGTCAAGCACGGCGGTGATGCTTATACCATCTACAAGAATCTTTCGGGCGAGATGCCCGACGGCATTGCCGTCGGCACACCCGTCAAGGCAGGTGACGTGATCGGCACCGTCGGTGAGAGCGCGATGGTGGAGATCGCCGAGGAGCCCCATCTGCACCTGGAGATGACGGTTGGCGGCTTGCAGGTCGACCCCACGGATTATCTTGACAGTGATGCCATGGCGACCCTCCGCGAGGACACCAACTACGAGGATGCATCCTGAAAGGCGGCGATCCGCTTTATGAGGCAGGGGCGTGCCGATGAGAAATCACGGCGAGCGCCAAAGCGTGATGGCTCGTTTACGCACAAGCGGCATCGGTTCATCCGCAGAGCAGAAGGAGCAGACATACAAGGAAGTCTTGTATGTCTGCTCCTTTTTTGTTCGACTCGCTTGCGGAGTTTTTTCGTTTGGAGGTTATTCTTCAAAGCGGAAGCCGGCATCGTAAAGGGGCTGGTTCAGGTCACCGATGATGACCTGGTGCCACTCCGAGGTCGTGCCCGCGAAGACCACCGTGGTGAGGGTGGTGCACTCGGCAAAGGCGCCTGCACGGATGCGACGCAGACTCTTTTGCAGATTCAGCGTGGCGCCGCTTCTGCCACTGGGGCAGTAGATCAGCGTGGAAAGATCCTTGCTGTAAAGCACGCCGTCGTGCTCGGCAAAGCTGGTGTTGTTTGCTGCCACGCGGATGTAGGCAAGGCGCGCACATCCCGAAAAGGAATCGGCAGAAAGCGTGGTGACCCCCGCGGGGATCTCGATCGCACCGATGATGCTGTCCTTCAGCGCAAAGGGAAGGATCTCAGTCACAGTGTCACCCGAAGGGCTTTTCGGTGGGATCAGCAGACAGCTGGCGGTGCAGCTGCCCATGCCCGACAGGGCGCAGGTGCCATCCCCGTTGCTGCGGAAGCGAAGCCCCTCGCTGTAGGTGGGCGTTACCGTAACGCTGCCCTGCGGCGTGCTCTGCTCCGGAGCTGACAGGTTGGACTGCCCCCCCGTCACTTCCTCGCCGCCTTCGGCGTTTTCCTGTTCCTCGCCGCCCGTTTGGGCAGCCGTGGTGGTGCCAAGCGCAGCGCATCCGCAGATCATGATGCACAAGAGTGCAAGGCAGCCAAGCATTTTCCAAATCTTCATCTTTTTTTCCTCCTTTTTTTGCCCGGATGGGCAGTTGTCATCATGCTATCACGGCAACCCACGCGGGGTCAAGCCCCATTCGGTCGGGAAAAAACGACGGCACGGGAGAGAAAAAAAGCAGGATGACAATGATGCGGTCAAACGCCGTCTTTTTGGGGGAGCTTTCTTGATAATTTGCGATGAAAAGCCAAACCGAAGGGGGCTTTACATATTTTGTACCGCACCTCCCGACAGGAATTTGATTTGGGCGCTTCCTCCCATTTTTGCTTGACGGTGTGCCCCTTTTGTGCTATGATAAAGGAAAGAAACAGCAAGGAGCAATGACATGATGAAATTGTTATTTATCGGCAACAGTCATACCTATTACAACGATCTTGGGGCAACTGTTCTGAAGCTGCTTGAGGCGGTTGGGACAAGACCTCACGTCACCATTTCCACGACGGGCGGGAAGTCGCTTGTTTATCATACGACCAAGCACGATGTGCTTTTTAACATCCGTTATGGCGGATACGATGTGGTGATCGCACAAGACCAGGCAAGCAGCTTTGATCCGGCGAGCTTTCGTGTGGGTGCGGAGGAGCTGAAGCGTCTTGCCGAGGAAAGCGGAGCGCGGTTTTATCTTTACATGCCCTGGGCGTGCCGCGATGACCGCAAATCCCAGCACGTGATGACCGATGCCTACCTTTCCTTCTGCCGTAACCACGGTTGCCGCTTCGCCCCCGTGGGTGAGGTGTTCAGTCGGATCCTCCAGCACGAGCAGGCTGACGCCCTGTACCGTGAGGATGGCAACCATGCCACACCGCTTGGCAGCTATATCGCCGCTGTGACCATCTTTTATATGCTGACGGGGCGCAAGCGTATGATCTCTCCGAGAAGTATTGCCGATCCCGGGATCGCCGCAGGCTTTGATGAGGAGCTTTGCCGCAGGATCCACGCGGAGGCGTGCCGTATCGTACGCCTTTACAACAGCTGATGGCGCCGCTGATACTCGGGGAGACTGTTCTTTCAAACGGCGTCATGCTTGCCCCGATGGCAGGGGTGACCGACCCCTCGTTTCGCGCCATTTGCTACCGCGCGGGAGCTGAGTGCACCGTGAGCGAGATGATCTCGGCAAAGGCACTTTGCTATGAGCAGAAGGGCAGGGGAAGTGCCCCTGCCCGCACCGCAGGCCTTGCCACCGTCAGAAAAAGTGACGGACCTATGGTGATCCAGCTGTTTGGCAGTGAGCCCGAATTTATGCGCGAGGCGGCGCTTTTGATCGAATCGGGCGCATATCGGGACAACGAGAGCGAGGCGGCACCCATTGCGATCGATCTTAACATGGGTTGCCCCGTAGCAAAGGTGGTGTCAAACCACGAGGGAAGTGCACTGATGCGTGAGCCATTACGCGCCGCAGCGATCGTGCGCGCCGTCAAGGAGGCAGTGCATCTGCCCGTTACGGTCAAGATGCGTGCGGGGTGGGATGAGCATTCCCGCAACGCCGTGGATTTTGCCAAGCGGATGGAGGAGGCAGGCGCCGATCTTGTCACGGTGCACGGCAGAACCAGACAGCAGTTTTATGCGCCCTCCAGTGACAACGGCATCATCGCCGACGTCAAGCGGGCGGTGAAGATCCCTGTGGTGGGAAACGGAGATCTGTTCTCAATCGACGATGTGCGGCATATGATAGAGGACACGGGGTGTGACGGTGTGATGATCGCAAGAGGGGCGCTCGGAAATCCCTTTTTGTTTACCGAGCTGATCTCCTTTTTCAAGGGCATCCCTTATCAGGCGCCGACGCTTCGTGAGCGCCTTGACACGGCATTGCTTCACGCCGCCGATCTCGTCAGAAGAAAGGGCGAGCGCATCGGCATTGCCGAGGCGCGCAAGCACATGGCATGGTATACCAAGGGCGTGCGCGGATCCGCAGAGGCAAGGGACACGCTGATGCATGCCGAGCACGTAGAGGATCTTGCGCGTGTGTTTGATGCGCTTTGCGCCATGGAGGCAGAAGCATGATCGCTCTTCTGACAAACGATAAAACGCTTGAGCGTATGCTCGAATTAGAGCTTATACGGGGTGGATTTTCACGCGCCAAGCCCGAGGAAGCCTCGGTTTGGCTGCTTGACCTCGATCATCCTCCCGCGGCGCTCCCAAACGGCACGGGCGCGGCGGTGATCGGTTTTTCGGAGGGTGCGCCGACGTCGGGGCGAGGATCTCCCTCCTTTCCGATCCTTCCCGTTCCCTACCCGACCGAGCGATTACAGGAGCTCCTGCACGGGCTTGCCCATCGCGACCGAGAAGCGGGGGAGCAGATGTATACGGTGTCGGGGTATCTGATCTGCGGGAGTCGCCGCATCGCCCTTAGCGCCTCCGAGGAAAAAATGATGACGCTGCTTTTGCGGGATCGCGGAAGGGTCGTGACCGCGCAGGCACTGCTTGACGCACTTGGTAATGAATGCGGAGGCAGCAACGTGTTGCAGGTGCTGATCTATCGCCTGCGGCGCAAGCTTGCCTTTGACGGAAAATCACGCATTCGCTCGGTACGGGGCGTGGGATATCTGCTGACGGCGGAGTCATGAGAGCGCCTGCGTGCCGACTTGCGGCAGATCCGTGCCCGTGCGACACGGCGGCTCTTGAACGCTGCTTTCACTCGGAGCGTTTTGATGAGCAAATGACGCTTTGCAAAGATCCTGCGCTCGACATCCTTCGGGTTTTTCGATCTCACAGCACCTTCAGGAAGGAGTATGCAAATGAGTGGAAAGGAATGCATCAACGGTACGCCCCCCCGAATTGTTCGGGGGGGCGTGCTTGTCCAAAAGGGAAGGAACGCCCCCATCGCCGTACTGGATTCCGGCGTTGGGGGCATTGCCGTTCTCGCAGAGGCGAGAAGGCGGCTTGTGCATGAGAATTTCCTGTATTTCGGGGATGGAGTTATGAGCCCCTACGGCGAAAAGGATCCGGGGGCTGTGCGCGGCATCGTGACGGCACACGCCAAACGTCTGCTGTGCCATTGCAAGGCACTGCTGATCGCCTGCAATACCGCCACTGCCGTGGCGGCAGACGCGTTGCGCGCCGCATATCCTCATACACCCATCATCGGCATGGAGCCTGCGCTTCGCCCGGCGCTTGCGGTTGCCAAGCATCCGCGCATTCTGGTGCTTGCCACGAGCACCACACTGGCAGAGGTGCGGTTTTCGAGAATGCTGGCGCGCTTTGGGGATAGGGCACAGATCCTCCCTCTCGCGGCACCTCTGCTGGTGCGGCTGGTGGAGGAGGAAGCGATGGAAAGCCCTCGAATGACTGCCTATCTTTCGGAATTGCTTGCCCCGTATACGGGCAAAAATACACCCGATGCCGTGGTGCTGGGGTGCACGCATTTTCCCTTTGCCCGTCATGATATTGACAGCTTTTTTCAAGGACGCGTGCCGATCCTTGACGGCGCCGCGGGCACGGTACGCCAGCTCGCCCGCCGTCTCCGCGAGGCAGGGCTTGCTCGCTCGCCCGATTCACGGGGCTACTGTATGCTGACCTCGGGTGATCCGCTGGTGCTGCCGCGCTATCGGCGCATGCTGCTTCGCGTCAATCCCACAGAAGCAGGAGCAGCAGAATGGGCAGAATGTCGTGATCCTCGCGCTCGTCAAGCGTAAAGAGCACGAACAAAATGATAGGCAGCCATTCGAGCAGGCTGCTCTCCCTTTGTCGCTCCTTCGGGTGGCGAGGGGGAGGGAAAAGGGAGGAGAGAAAGGGAAAACGGGAGAGGATCCCCCCGCTGCTCACCCTTCCCCCGACCGGTGCTGTCCCTTCCTCCTTCCCCTCGGTGTCTTGTCTTGGCGGCGGTGCGTGCAGATCTGTGTCGGACGGTATGGCAGACGGTGGCGCCTCCACCTCGTTTTCGGCGGATGCAGGCGGTGACTCGGGAACCGTCTCTTGCCTTCTGAAGGCATTGCCGCTATATCCCTTTGGCGGGATCACGGGCGGCGAATCTCCGTCGTGTAAAGTACCTGAGGACGTTCCGGACTGAATGTACATAACACCTCCCTAAGAAAGCGTGGCTCGGAGGAGCTCGCTGATGCGGTCAAGTCGAATGAAATAATCCACCGCCGCGCACCGCGAGGGCGAGAGATAGGGCTTGAGTGCGAGCAGTAAGCCCTCCCGACCTCTGGCAGCGGGGGATCGATCTCCCTTTTGGGGGGAGGAGCCCAGCACGCCGCGTACCAAGGGTGCCATGGTGCTGATGCTTTCAAGCAGCCTTGAAAAATCCTCCTCAGGCATGCCGGACGGCTCCTCGGGCGGCATGCTCTGCTCCTGCACGTTCAAGGCTTCCCCCTTTTCAACTGCTCTCCCAGCTTCACCAGATCCTCATCGCTGGCATTTTGGAGTGCCAGACGCAGTCCCACCATATCACCCGGCTTGATCTGAAAGGCACTGAGGTCAAGACCGTATTCCTGTGCCAGCTTTCTGATGATGATCTCAAGCTGGCGGTCGTTCAGCATCAGCATTTTTTGCAATGCGGCGCGGTCCAGTTGCATGAAAATTTCTCCTTTCGCATGGTACTACTATGAGTATATGCAGAAGGGGAAAATGTCGCGCACGGTATATTTTTGGCATGTGGGGCGGTGCGGTGCTCTCACGCGCACGTGATCGGCATCAAAAAAAGCACGGTTGCACGTGTTTTGCTGATCTCGGGGACGGTATGACTGATCGGGCTGATTGACCTTCGCGGCGAGAGTTGTCCGTTTTTTATGCTTTGCCGTCACTTCGCCATAACATTGCCCCCGTCGACTCGGTCATCCTGAGGAACAGCCGAATCGGCGGGGGCAATTGCTATTCTGTTGTCACGATATGCCCACCCTTATGACATCTTGCAGAGGAAGCCTTAGACCGTGAGAAGAGTGTCCTCCTCCTTTTTTTCTTCCTGCAACTGCAAATTTGCATTGGCAAGCATAAGCTTGAGGCGATTTTCCTGGTTGATGCGCGAGGCGCCCGCGTCATAGTCGATGGCGACCAGATTGACGCCCGGGTGATGCTCGCGAATGATCTTCATCATGCCCTTGCCCACGATGTGGTTGGGCAGGCAGCCGAAGGGCTGGGTGCAGACCACGTTCTTGACGCCGCTCTCGATCAGCTCCAGCATTTCGGCGGTGAGCAGCCAGCCCTCGCCCATTTGGACGCCCTCGCTGATATAGCCCTTGATAGCGGCACGCGTGCTTTCAAAATCGGAGGGAGGAATAAAGTGGCTGTGCTCCTTGTAGAGCGCAATGAAATCGAGCTGCTTTTTGTGCAGATAATCATATGCCCACCTCATCAGCCTGCCCTTGCCCTTTTTCATGCCGTAGAGTCGGGTGTCCACCACGGCGGTGTTGACCGAGTACATGAGGAAGTCAAGAAGGCCTGCCATCACGGTTTCGGCACCCTCGCCGACCAAAAAGCTTTCAAGGTCGTTGTTCCCAAGGGGGGAGAATTTGACAAAGATCTCGCCAACGATGCCCACACGCACCTTTTTCTCGGCGGTGCGGGGGAGATTCAGCTCGAAATCGCGCAGAATATCGGCGTAGCGCTGCTTGATAAAGTCGTATTTGACCTTTTTGCCGCCACCCAGCTCATCACAAAGGCGCGCCACCCACTTGTCGGCGAGAGCCTGTGTGCTGCCCTTTGTGATCTCGTAGGGGCGACACTGGTTGACAAGGCTCATCAGAAGGTCACCGAAATAGACGGCATAAAGCATTTCCTTTCCGAGTGAGAGGGTCAGCTTGAAGCCGGGGTTCTTTTCAAGCCCCGAGATGTTCAGCGAGATGACGGGCACCTGTGAAAGCCCTGCCTTTTGCAGTGCCTTGCGGAGCAGGGCGATATAGTTGGAGGCACGGCAGCCGCCACCCGTCTGGGTGAGCAGCAGTGCGGTCTTGTTGACGTCATACTTGCCGCTTTGCAGAGCGTTGATAAACTGTCCGATGATGAGCAGCGCGGGATAGCAGGTGTCGTTATGTACGTACTTCAGACCGCATTCGATGATCTCGTGATCCGAGGTTTCCAGTAGCTCTGCACGGTAGCCGCGCGCTTGCAGCATTTTTGCCAGCAGTCTGAAATGCATGGGCAGCATATTGGGCAGGAGAATGGTGTAATCCCGCTTCATCTCTTTGGTAAATATTACTCTTTGCGTTGCCATTCCGCGCCCTCCTTTTTCTGTTGCTCCAGCGCGCCGATCAGGCTGCGCAGACGGATGGTGACGGCACCGAGATTGGTGATCTCGTCGATCTTGATCTGGGTATAAAGCTTGCCCTGCTCCTCAAGGATGGTGCGCACCTCGTCGGTGGTGATGGCATCAATGCCGCATCCGAAGGAAACCAGCTGCACCAGCTCAGCCCCCTTGGTTTCGGTGACAAAGCGTGCCGCGTTGTAAAGGCGTGCGTGATAGGTCCATTGGTTGAGGACGCTGACCTTGATGGGGGAGGAGGCAAGATGTGCTACCGAATCCTCGCTGACCACCACGAAGCCGAGCGTGGTGGCAAGCTGGTCGATGCAGTGCCCGATCTCGGGGTCGATATGGTAGGGCCTGCCGCACAGCACCATGAGTCGCTTGCCCTCGTCGCGAGCGCGCTTGACGGCGCGCTCGCCTTCGACGCGAATGCTTGCCATGTGTGCCTCGTAGGCGGTGTAAGCCGCCCGTACGGCTTGCGCGACCTCTTTTTTGGTAAAGCCGCCGAATTCGCGGTTGAGGAAGTCAAGGAGCTCTGCGGTCAGCTGCTTTTCGTCGTTAATGTTTAAATAAGGATAGAAAAAGCGCAGACCCGAGAGAGAATCCATATTGTGCTTGAGAAGCTCGGAGTAATAGGCGACGACAGGACAGTTGTAGTGGTTGTCCGATACGCCCTCGTCCACGTTCCGTGTCAGCGAGGGGTAGAAGATGGCGTCGACGCCGTCCTCGATCAGCTGCTCGATATGACCGTGCATGATCTTGGCAGGATAGCATGCCGTATCCGAGGGGATGCTGTACTGCCCCTTGGCGTAGATCTTTCGGCTGGAGAAGCCGGAAAAGCGCACGCCGAAGCCCAGCGCGTCAAACAGTGTATACCAAAGGGGACCGAGCTCGTACATGCCGAGCGCGAGGGGCAGGCCCACGGTAAAGCCGCGTGTGCCCTCCTTGGGGGTCATGGCGGCAAACAACCCTCTCTTGTAGGCGTGCAGGTCGGGCAGCGGGTTCTCGGAGGGGCACTTGCCGGCACCCTTTTCGCACTTGTTGCCCGAGATGAATTTTTCACCGTCCGAGAAGGTGTTGACGGTGATGTTGCAGTTGTTGGTACAGCCGCGGCAGACTGCCGCCTTTGAGGAATGGGTAAAGGAGGCAAGCTCATCGGGGGTGAGGGTTGCGGTTACGGCGGGCGCGTTTGCCTTGGCAAAGAGTGCGGCGCCGTAAGCCCCCATCAGACCTGCGATGGCGGGGCGGATGACGGGCTTTCCAAGCTCCCTTTCGAAGCTGCGGAGCACGGCATCGTTGAGGAAGGTGCCGCCCTGGACCACAATGTTGTCCCCCAGCTCGTCGGCACTGCCTGCACGGATGACCTTGTAAATGGCATTTTTGACCACCGAGGCGCAAAGACCTGCCGAAATGTCCCCCACGGTGGCGCCGTCCTTCTGCGCCTGCTTGACCGAGGAGTTCATAAAGACCGTGCAGCGCGAGCCGAGGTCGACAGGGGAGGAGGCGTAAAGGGCAAGCTTTGCGAAGCTTGCAGCATCATAGCCAAGCGATTTGGCAAAGGTCTCGATGAAGGAGCCGCAGCCAGAGGAGCACGCCTCGTTGAGCATGATGCTGTCAATGGCACCGTTTTTGATCTTGAAGCATTTGATATCCTGACCGCCGATGTCAAGAATGAAATCGACGTTGGGGTTAAAATAACGCGCGGCGGTAAAGTGCGCCATGGTTTCTACCAGACCGTGATCCAGGCGGAAGGCGTGGCGGATCAGCTCCTCTCCATAGCCTGTGACCGCGCTGGCGGCAATGCAGATACGATCGCCGCACAGGCGGTAGACGGCGTCAAGCTGCTCCTTGACGATCCCCACGGGGTTGCCCTTATTGGAGTCGTAATATGTATAGAGCAGCTTCTTATCCTCGCTCATCAGCACCAGCTTGGTGGTGGTGGAGCCGCAGTCGATGCCGAGATAGGCGTTGCCCTCGTAGACAGCGGCGTCGGCACTCTCAACGGTGGAGGCACCGTGGCGCTCGCAGAAGGAGGCGTATTCCTTTTCGTCGAGAAAGAGGGGGGGTAGACGGGAGGTGTCGGTTTTGACCGATGCAGAGCGCTCCACGCGCTCGATCAGCTCGTCAAAGGTATAGGACTGCGTAAGTCCTGCGGCGTAAAACGCCGCACCGAGTGCCACCGAAACGCGGGCATAGGACGGGAACACGGCGTTTTCCTCGGAGAGCTTCAGAACCTTCAGGAACTGGCGGCGAAGTCCCTCGTTAAAGGAGAGGGGACCGCCGAGGAACATGACCTTGCCCTCGATCTTTCGCCCCTGTGCCAGTCCCGCGATGGTCTGATTGACCACGGCGCGGAAGATGCTGGCGGCAATATCCGCCTTGGCGGCGCCTTGGTTGAGGAGGGGCTGAATATCGGTCTTGGCAAATACGCCGCAGCGCGAGGCAATGGGATAGATCCGGGTCGCCTCAAGGCTCAGGGCGTCCATTTCCTCGACCGTGAGGTCAAGCAGGGTCGCCATCTGATCGATAAATGCGCCCGTGCCGCCTGCGCAGGTTCCGTTCATGCGCTCATCGGTGCCGCCGTCAAAGAAGATGACCTTGGCGTCCTCGCCGCCCAGCTCGATGACCACGTTGGTGTCGGGCTGCATGCGTCTGACGGTCTCCCCCGTGGCAAAGACCTCCTGCACGAAGGGCAGCTCTGCCGCACGCGCAAGCCCCAGACCCGCCGATCCCGAGATGGCGACCTTTAAGGGGGAGCTGCCGATCTTATCCTGTAAGCGATAAAGGATCTCCAGCGTTTTAATGCGAACTTGTGAGAAATGTCGCTCGTAGCATTCGTAAAGAATGTTGCCATCGCGCTCCAGCACCACCTTGGCGGTGGTGGAGCCGATGTCGATGCCAAGTCTTGCTTCCTTCATAGGTATCCTTTCTTTTGATGGGCGACGCGCTGCCGCGCCGCCCTGCAAAGGCGGTCAGCGGTCGGACTCGTCGCGGTCGTTGTCAGCCACTTCGTTTTTCCGATCGTTCTCGGTGGGGTCCTTGAAATCGGGAAGCTCGGGGGATGCATCAGCCGCCTCGGTAGCCGCAGCAGCCTCGCGGTTACGGCGCTCGCGCTCTGCGTTTTCCTCCTCGCTGCGGCGCTTCTTGTCGGCGGCAATTGCCTCAAGCGTTTCCATGGTAGCACCTTCCTCCATGGCAGCGGCAAACTGGTCGCCGTCCATGATCTCGTGCTTCAGCAGGAATTCTGCCACAAAGTCAAGCTTCCCGCGGTTTTCGCGGAGCAGACGCTCGGCGGTGGCGTAGCCCTCGTCGATCAGTGCCTTGATCTCCTCGTCGATCACGGCGGCAACGGCAGGCGAATAGTCGGTGCCGCTGGAGAAATCACGACCGAGGAAGACCTCACTGTCAGCCGTGCCGTACTTGATGGGGCCGAGCTTGTCGGACATGCCGAGCTGAGTCACCATCTTGCGGGCAATGTTGGTGGCACGCTCGATGTCGTTGGAGGCGCCGCCCGAGATGTCGCCGAACACCAGCGACTCTGCAACGCGACCTGCCAGCAGCTCAGCGATGCGCTCCTTCAGCTCCTGCTTGTAAACGCTGTATTTGTCCTCGGCAGGCAGGCTCATGGTGTAGCCGAGCGCTCTGCCCGAGGGAATGATGGAGATCTGGTGGACGTTGTCAAGATAGGGGAGAAGCTGTGCCACGATGGCGTGGCCCGCCTCGTGGAAGGCGGTGTTTCTGCGCTCACGATCGCTCATCACGCGGGATTTTTTCTTGGGGCCTGCGATCACGCGGATAAAGGCATCGTCGATATCGTCCATACCGATCAGGCTCTTGTTGCGGCGTGCTGCCAGCAGTGCCGCCTCATTCAGCAGATTGGCAAGATCGGCACCCGTGAAGCCGGCGGTCTTTTTGGCAACGGTTTCAAGACTGACGGCATCCTCGAGAGGCTTGTTCCTGGCGTGAACGCCAAGGATCGCCTCGCGCTCCTTGATGTCGGGGGCATCGACCGTGATCTGACGGTCAAAGCGACCGGGGCGGAGCAATGCGGGGTCAAGAATGTCGGGGCGGTTGGTTGCCGCCATGACGATGATGCCGTCGTGAGAGCCGAAGCCGTCCATTTCCACCAGCAGCTGGTTGAGGGTCTGCTCGCGCTCGTCGTGACCGCCGCCAAGACCCGCGCCGCGGTGTCTGCCCACGGCATCGATCTCGTCGATGAAGATGATGCTGGCAGGGGTCTTTCTTGCGGTCTCAAACAGATCGCGCACACGGGAAGCGCCCACACCGACGTAAAGCTCAACGAAATCAGAGCCGGAGAGCGAATAGAAGGGAACACCCGCCTCGCCGGCAACCGCCTTGGCAAGCAGTGTCTTACCCGTGCCGGGAGGGCCCACCAGCAGTACGCCGTGGGGGATCTTGGCACCGAGCCTTGTGAATTTATGGGGATCCTTGAGGAATTCTACGATCTCCTCAAGCTCCTGCTTTTCCTCGTTGGAGCCTGCCACGTCGGCAAAGGTGGTCTTTTCCTTGGTGTCGCTTGCCGTCTTGGCACGCGCCTTGCCGAAGCTGTTGATCTTGGAGCCGTGACCGCCCGCGGAGTTCATCATAAAGAACCAGAGCGCGACCAGAAGGATGATGACGATCAGCGAGGGAAGAAGGCTGATCCACCAGGGGTAGGATGCCTCGGGCTCGATATCAAAGGATCTGAGGTTGCTGTTGCTCTTGACGTAGTCGTTGCAATAGTCCTCAAAGGTCTGCACCGAGCGCAGGCGGTAGGAGATCTCCTCCGTGCTCCAGGTGCCGTCGGCGTTTTGCACGAGTCCGCCCCCCTCGTCAGTCCTGATGACCGACATGGTGATATTGTAATTTTTGTCGATGACGAAGGATACGACGCGGTCCTGCTCAAAATAGGTCACGACGTCACCGAGAACGATCTTTTCCTTTTCGGTGCTGCGGTAGATGGTTGCGACCGCGCCGATGATCAGCGCAATGAGCAACACGTAAAAAATGATGCTTTTGATATGGTTTTTCATGCTTCCTCCGGGGATTAGTGATTGGTATATACCTCGGGCTTCAGAATGCCCACGTAGGGCAGGTCCCGATAATATTCATTGTAATCAAGTCCATAGCCCACCACGAATTTGTCGGGAATGGAAAGTCCTGCATAGTCGGGGGCAAAGTCCACCTCGCGGCGGGAGGGCTTATCAAGCATCGTGCAGGTGGCGATGCTGTGTACCTTGCGCTCCCTGAAGAGCGCGGTCAGCATGGAGAGCGTTCTTCCGCTGTCCACGATGTCCTCCACGAGAATGACGTCAAGCGAGGGGTAATCGGTACGCTTCAGATCCAGGTGCAGATTGATACAGCCTGAGCTTGCCGTTCCCGCGCCGTAGGAGGAAACCTTCATAAATTCCATCTCCACGGGTCGCCTGATCTTTTTGATCAGGTCGACGTAAAACATCACAGAGCCTTTGAGGATGCAGACCATCACAAGCGGCCTGCCCGTATCTCTGTAATCCTCGTCGATTCTGGCGGCGAGTCGCTCGGTCAGCGCATCCAGCTCGGATTCGTTGACGAGAATGCTTTCGATATCCTTATTCATCCTACACAAAAGCCTTTCTTTTTAAACATCAGTTGAAGTAAAAGGTCACGTGGGTATCCGTGTCCGTGCCCGCGCCGTCGCGCAGAGCGCCAAAGGGCACTGCCAGTACACCCCTGTCGTCAACGAGCAGGGGCATTTCTGCCCGTACCCGAGGGGGGAGCTCCAGCGTCCCCGCGAGGCGGCGGACCGCCTTATGCATACCGTGTGAGAGGATCACATCGCCCGGACGGCGCGGACGCAGCATGAGTGCTCCGTTGATCTCTGCGGTATTCAGATCGATGCGTGTGGTATAGCGATAGGTATGCGCTGCGGCGGCATGCAGCTCCTCCGGACATGCCCCGAGGATCACCAGTGCGCCGGTTTGCGGAATGCGGTTCTCACCCGGGCGAACGGGAAGAAGGAAGGGCTGCCCCAAGGAGGGGGACTTTTCGCGGATGCGCAGTCTGCCCGACTCCACGCTGACCACCGTATGCGGTGGGACCGACAGGTCAGCATGGCGCCTTTCGGTGTCAAGCAGTCGGCGGATGAGATCAATGTGCCTTGCCGTGGGAGGGCTCGGCATCAGGCGACGCAGGACTCTGACAAGGATCGGATCGGCAAGCTCGCGCAGTGCCGCAACCGAGGGCTCTCTGCCCTCTTGCCGCAAAAAATCCGAGGCGATGCCGTCAAGATATGCTTCATCCTGTGCCAATCGCTCGGCACAGTGTGCGGCGTCGAGGGGCGCGGTGGGTCTTAATTCCTTCAGAAGAGGAATGATCTGCAATCGCAATCGGTTGCGCTCACAGCAGGGCTCGCCGTTCGTGCTGTCTGTCACGTAGGAGAGTCCGCGCTCTGCCAGAAGAGCAAGCAGTGCCTCCTTTGATACCGAAAGCAGGGGGCGGACGACCCAAAGCCCCTCGCCCATGGGGCGTGCTGCGGGGATCCCGCAAAGCCCTCTCGTGCCGCTTCCGCGCAGAAGATGCTGAAGCATGGTTTCGAGCTGGTCGTCGGCGTGATGGGCGGTGGCGAGCAGGGAGATGCCCTCTCGCCTCATCCAGGCGGCAAGCGCGGCGTAGCGCGCGTTGCGCGCGGCGGTTTCAAGGCTCTCTCCCGTTTCCTTGGCATGCTGTGGGACGTTCACCCGAAGCAGGGAAAAGGGCACGCCCAGCTTTTTTGCGAGTGCGGCGCAAAAGTGCGCGTCGCGATCTGCCTCCTCGCCGCGGATGCCGTGGTGCACGTGCACGGCGTGCACGCCCTCATGCTCACACAGCAGCGAGAGCAGAGCGACCGAGTCGGCGCCGCCCGAGAGCGCGACGGCAAGTGGGGCTCCCTCGGGGAGGGATGCCAGACGCCAGGGGTCCTTGAAGCCTGCGAGTTGGTTTTTTTTGTTGGTGCTCATCACGGCTCTTCGTGCTCGTTGTCGATGGTGCGGAACTTGGTATAGGTTCCGATCCAGCCCATTTTGACGTTTCCGGTCGAGCCGTGGCGGTTCTTCTGAATGATGACCTCTGCCACGTTGCCCTCCTTCTGGTTGGGATCGCGGTCTGTCTTATAATACTCATCACGGTAAAGGAACATGACCACGTCGGCATCCTGCTCGATGGCGCCCGAATCGCGCAGATCGGAGAGCTGCGGACGCTTGTCGGTTCTGCTTTCGGGTCCGCGCGAGAGCTGAGCACAGCAGATCACGGGAACGCGGAGCTCCTTTGCCATCAGCTTCAGTCCTCTGGAGATATCGCCTACCTCAAGGGCGCGGTTGTCCGAGCGACGCTCGCTTTCCATCAGCTGCAGGTAGTCGATGACCACGAGCCCGAGGTTCTCCACACGGCGAAGCTTTGCCTTCATGGAGGTGACGGTGATGCCCGATGTGTCGTCGATGAGAAGATCGGTGTTCGACAGGCGCATGGCGGCATCGGCGATCTTTTTCCAGTCATCGTCGTTGATCTGACCCGAGCGCAGGCTGTAGCTGTCCACCAGTGCTTCGCTGGCGATCATACGGGAAACCAGCTGCTCGCCCGACATTTCCAGCGAGAAGATACAAACCTTTTTTCCGGTGGACATGGCGACGTTGGTGGCAATGTTCATGGCAAAGGAGGTTTTACCCATGCCGGGACGCGCGCCGATCAGCACGAGGTCTGCCTCGCCCATGCCGACCAGAAGGCGGTCAACGCCCGAAAAGCCGGTCGGGGTGCCCGAGGCGGCATCCTTGTCGGCGGAAAGACGGTGCAGGTTGTCAAGAAAGTTGCGCAGCACGTCACGGATATGGCGGAAGCTGCGCGAATCGCGCCCCTGCGCGATCTCGGTAAATTGGCTCTGGGCGTAGTCTAAAATATGCGAAACGCCCTCTTGCTCGCCATAGGTCATATCCGAGATCTCACTGCATGCCGCAATGATGCGGCGACGGGTGCTCTCCTCCTTGACGATGCGGGCGTAGTCGGCGATGTTCATGGCGCTGGGCGTTGCCTCCAGCAGGGAGCGTACGTAATCCTCGCCACCCGCCTTTTCGTAGACGCCCTTGTGGACCAGTGTGTCGATCAGGGTGACGGGATCGATCTCCTGGCTGGCGTCAAACAGCTCTCGCATTGCAAGAAAGATCTGCTTGTGCTCGGCAATGTAAAAATCATCCGCGCCCACGGTGGAAAGAATATCGGTGATCGAGGCGGGATCGATGAGGATCGAGCCGAGCAGCGCCCTCTCGGAGGCGAGAGAGCAGGGCATTTTGCGCACAAGATCCCCGTCGGTTCTCATGATGTCGTCCATAGAAGTTGACTCCTTACGGCTCGGTGACGGTCAGGCGGATCTTGCCCGTGACGTCGGTATAAAGGCGAACGTCCAGCTCGTAGGTGCCGTACGCCTTGATGGGATCGGAGGGGGAGATCTTGCGCTTGTCGACCGTGATGCCGTGCTCCTTCTGGAGACGCTCGGCAATATCCTTGGCGGTCACCGAGCCGTAGAGATGCCCGTCGGCACCCGCGCCGACCTTAAAGGTCAGCGAAATGCTCTCCAGCCTTGCGGCTGCCTTCCTTGCGGTGTCGCGCTCGGTATCGATCTTGTGCTGCTTTGCGGATTCCTTGCCCTTCAGCTCGTTGATGGACTGATTGTTGGCGGGAATGGCGAGCTTGCGGGGGAAGAGAAAATTGCGTGCGTAACCGTCAGAGACCTCCACGAGCTGATCCTTTTTGCCCTGTCCCTTGACGTCGGCGGTGAGAATGACTTTCATGATGCTATCCTTTCAAATACAGAATATGTGACTGATGTGAGTGATATCGGTTTTCACCCGAATCAGGTCGTACTGCGGCGACCTTCCTCGGATTCCTCAAAATAAGACTCGATCGCCTCTCGCAGATCGTTGATGGTGGCGTCAAGCGATACGTCGGAGAGGGCTGCGCCCGCCGAGTCATATCTGCCGCCGCCCCCGAGCTTTTCGAGGATCAGCTGCACGTTGACCGAGCCGTCCGAGCGACCCGAGATGTGCACCACGTTGTTGACGACCACAAGGGCGAAGGATGCCGAAACGCCCTTGACGTTGAGAAGGCGCTCCGCCTCCTTCGCCGCGGCGATCTTGTCCTCCGGGCCTCTGCCCGTGCCCTGACTCCAGGTAAGACCCACGGTGTTTCCGTGCATCAGTGTGCAGCTTGAGAAGCTGCGCTCGCAGACGTAATCCGAGTAGTCCTGGTTGAAGAAGGTGTGCACGTACTCTGCATTGGCGCCCTTGCCGTAAAGATAGCGGGCGGCATCCAGCGTACGGCTGCCCGTGTTACGGGTGAAGCCGTTGGTATCCAGCATGATGCCCGAAAGGATCACGCTTGCTACCTCGTCCGAAACCAGGGTGTCGCTGGTCACGTTGTAGCTGTTTTCACTCTGCTCCAGCATCTCGGTCACCAGCTCGGCGGCAGAGGAGGCACTGGGGTCGATGTAGTTGACGACAGGCTCAAAGTGATATTCGCCGGTCTGTCGGTGGTGGTCGATGATGGCGATCTTGCCCGACACCTGCCTGACGTTGTCGGCGACCTCCTTGGATTCGAGAATGTTGAAGTTGTTGGCATCCACGATGATGAGCAGTGTGCCCGACCGGATCAGATCAAGCCCCTTGTGTGCCGAAACGAACATCTCGCTGTAGGTACGCGAGGCGCACAGGCGCTCGGTCGCAATGCGGTAGTTGGAGTTGGAAAGATCCATGATGATCTTGGTGGGGACGCCTGCAAGAAGACCGAACTGCGCGATGCCTACGCAGGAGCCGATCGAGTCGAAGTCGGGGTTATGATGACCCATAATGAGGAGGTTATCCGCCTCCGAGATCTTGGTGAGCAGATAGCTTGCGACCACGCGGGACTGCACCTTGGTGCGGCGCTGGAAGGGTCTGGTTTGACCGCCGTAGTAACGAATACCGTCACGGCGGCGCACGGCAACCTGGTCACCGCCGCGCTGCAATGCCATATCGAGTGCCGAGCTTGCCTCCTTGGCGCGCTCTGCCATCGAGGTGTCGGCAAGCGAGATGCCCACCGAAACCGTGACGGGGATGCCGTATTCGCCAAGGCGGATGTCCCTGATGCGGTCAAGCAGTGCGCTGAAGCGGTCCTCCTCGCAAAGGCGTAGCTTCTCCTGTGCAAAGAAGAGAACGTAACGGTCACGCTCGTATTCGCGCAGATAGCCGTTGAGGCTCGCTGCCCACTGGATGAGAATATCGTCGACCTGACGCGAGGCGTCACGGTAGTTGACATGCGTGTACTGGGTCAGCTCCTCAAGGTTGTCAACGTCGATATAGGCGACGGCGGGCATATCGCGGTCCATTTTTTCCTTGAGATCGAGTAGCTCGGAGGCGTCGGTAAAGGTGACGAGATAATTGACGCGCTCGTTGAGCTCTACCGCATAGGCGCGCGCCACGAAGCGTCCCCCCTCAAAGAGAGAAACAATGGTGCCGTCCTCCATGTTGCGCAGCACGGGCTCAGCGCTTTTTTGCGTGTCGTCGGTGGCGGCGAGGATGGCGTCCATCGTCAGGCGGCCCACCTCGGTGCGGGACTCCTCTCCCTTGATACCCGCACGAACGATCTCCTGCAGCGAAACACCGCCGCAGAAATCCGAAACCGAGCCGCGGTAAAAGGGATCGTCAATGCCGAGCAGCTTTTGCAGGGCGCTGTTCATGGCGCGCACGCGTCCCTGCTCGTCCACGATGGCATAGGGAAGTCCGACCGCGTATTTGAACATATTGTGCATTTTGGTGTTCAGTGTTTCGGAAAGGATCTGTTCGTTTCTCTGCTTGCGCTCCTTTAAAAGGAAGAACAGACAGGATACGAGTGCTGTGGCAGCGTATGCACCGAGAAAGATCAGCGCTCTGCTGACGGGAAGAGGCGCCGCCGAGAAGTGCCCTGCGGCAATATAAGTGCCGAAGAAGATCAGCCCTAAGAGAAAGAGGATCAGCAGGGGGAGTGCGACACTTGTGCGATAGCTTGGCTCGGAATGTTTTTGCATCACTTATCTCCTTTGTTGTCTTGGTTGGAGTGGGGAAGAAAACGGGCAAAGAGAATGCTGATCGCGCCAAAGAAGGCGCCGAGAGCAAATGCCGTCATGGGGTTGACCCAGAGCAGATACATCAGACCGAACAGAATGAGCGTGGAAAGACATCCGCGCTGTCTTCCTCTGCCAAAGAGGTGCGAGATGCCCACCAATGCCAGTCCCGGCTCAAGCACGAGGGCAAGGTTTTCGGCAACTGCGCCCGCCATGGAGGCGGAGCCTCCCGCGAAGAGTCCGACGAGATAGGAAAGAATGAAGAGTGCCGCCGCAAGTGGGCTGACCGTGAGCACCGCCAGACGCATGGGCAGACGGGGAAGCACACCGGTATACAGCAGCTGCTGCATGAAAAGGCGCCAGATGAAGAATGCCGTGACGGTCGAGATCGCGAGGAAAAGTCCCGGGAGGAGATTGACGATCGAGGCGGCGGTGGCGGCGATCTCGGCATCCGAGATGGCAATGCTGATGCCAAGCTCGGCATAAAGCGCGCGCGCCTCAGTCATGGTGGCGATCACGGCATCCGAGATGCCGTTTGCCAGCAGGAGGAGGGGATTTGCGGTAAGGTTGTCCGTCGCGGCAAGCGTGACGACCAGCGCCGTTGCCAGCGTGGCTGACACGACACCTGCGATCACCAGGAGCGAGGGGGTGTGAGGCGTGCAGCGCCAGAACAGAAGGGCGGCAGCCAGCGCACCGGGCAGAGGAAGCAGCACGAGCAGAGCGTTCAGCGGATCTCCCTTCATCAAAAGCACAAGCAGCAGCGCAGCCGCCGCGCCGAGCATCCAAAGGTAGTCCTTTTTGTGCTTGCGGCAGCAAAGGATGACAAAGGCGCCCGACATGCCCCCCATCAGAATGGCGATGAAGCCCACCGTCAGCGGAATGCTGGAGGTGAAATAGTAGATCAGGAAAACGGGCAGGGCGGGCACGAGGATGCTGCCGATCGAGTGGGTAAGCGTATAAAGGAAAAATACACAGGCGAGGGCATAAAGCAGTGCGACACCCGTGCTTTGCAAAAACGGGACCACAAGGCAGGAGAAGAAGCTGAGCGCGCCGATGGCGGCAAGCTTGCCCCCGTCGGGCAGGACCGTGAGCTCGCGCCAGCAGAGAATATCGTTTTTGTTGAGTGCGCCTTGGTTCATGTCGGCTCCTTTCGAGGATTAAAACAGTTTGCTATTATATTATTATAACATAGTTTATGATGGTTGTAAACAGTTTAGATGAAGGATTTGTGAAAAATGCAAGGAAAGAGCTTCAAAAATGCTTTCAAAAGCGGAACTTTGCAAAAAAAATAAAAAAATTTTGATTTCCTATTGCAAAAAGCGAAAAAGAATGGTATACTACTTGCAGTATGAAGATGTGGGATGGAGCAGGTTGCAGGACCTGCTCCTCTTGTTTGAATCAGAAAGGAGCAATCATGGCAGGAGTGAAGAACATTGCGGAAGCCGTCCGTGCACTGGTCGAGCCTACCGCAAGCGAGCTTGGACTGATCCTGTGGGACGTGGAGTTTGTCAAGGAGGGTGCGCGCCGTATTCTTCGTGTCACCATTGACAGCGACGAGGGCGTTACCATCGAGGACTGTGAACGGATGCACCGCGCCATTGATCCTCTTCTTGACGAGGCAGACCCCATCGATACCGCCTACGACCTTGAGGTCAGCTCGCCCGGGATCGAGCGCGAGCTTCGTACCGATGCACACATCGATGCCTCGCTCGGGGAAACGGTGGAGCTGCGCCTCTTTGCACCCGTTGACGGCAAAAAAAGCTTTTGCGGGATCTTGGAGGGCAGAGATGAGAGCGGCGCTGTTCTGCTGACGGTCGAGGGAGAGCTCCAAAGCTTTCCCCGTGACAGGATCGCAAAGCTGACCACGGTTTTTGAATTCTGACCGAGCCGTAAGGTACCGCATCAACAAGACGAACATAGTTATGAAAGGATATAGCCATGAGCAGTAAAAGCAGCAAGGAATCGTTTGTGAAAGCACTCGAGCTCCTCGAAAAGGAAAAGGGTATTCCCCAGGCGTACATGATCGAAAAGATCGAGGCGGCTCTCGTCTCGGCATATCATAAGGAGTACGGCAATAACGCCAACGTGCGCATTGCCTTTGACCTTGAAAAGGATGATGTGCGTGTCTTTCAGCAGAAGACCGTGGTGGAAACCGTGGCAGACCCCGAGCAGGAGATCTCGCTTGAGGACGCCAAGGCGCTTTCCAAGCGTTATCGCCTCGGTCAGCTGATCGAGATCAAGGTCAAGCCCGAAAACTTCCGCCGTCTTTCCGCCGCCGCTGCCAAGTCGGTCATCATTCAGAGCATCCGTGAGGGTGAGCGCAAGGTGATGCAGGAGGCATACGAGAGCCAGCGTGAGGAGATCATCACTGCCACCGTCAGCAAGATCGACCCCGTCAACGGCAACGTGGTGCTTGACACGGGCACGGGGCGTGCCGTTCTGCTTCGCAGCGAGCAGATCCCCGGAGAGGAATTTGCGGTCGACGACCGTGTGAAGGTCTTCGTGATGGAGGTCAACAAGGAGGCACACGGACCGCTGGTGACTCTTTCCCGTTCTCATTCGGGATTGGTTCGCCGTCTGTTCGAGCT
Source organism: Oscillospiraceae bacterium (assembly GCA_015063625.1). GTDB lineage: Bacteria > Bacillota > Clostridia > Oscillospirales > CAG-272 > Firm-07. The sequence goes on along the minus strand of SVTT01000003.1, from coordinate 88,281 downwards.
GGAGATCCCCGAGATCACCGACGGCGTCGTGATGATCAAGGGCGTATCCCGCGAGGCGGGCGTGCGCAGCAAGGTCGCTGTCTATTCCCGTGATGCCGATGTGGATCCTGTCGGCGCGTGCATCGGTAACCGCGGCATGCGTATCGCAGGCATCGTTGACGAGCTGCGCGGTGAGAAGATCGATATCATCGAATACAGTGAGAGCATTGAGGAATTCGTTGCCGCGGCACTTGCTCCCGCACGCGTTCTTTCGGTCGAGATGACCGGTGAGCGCAGCTGCCGCGTGCTGGTAGAGCCCGAGCAGCTCTCGCTCGCCATCGGCAGAGAGGGCCTTAACGCCCGTCTTGCCGCAAGACTGACCGGCTGTAAGATCGATATTAAAGCAGAATAACCCCGTAAACGGTGTTAGAAATGGAACAAAAAAAGAGAAAGATCCCCGAGCGTCAATGCCTTGGCTGCAATGAACGGCGTGCGAAGAGCGAGCTGCTGCGTGTGGTCAGAAGCCCCGAGGGTGAGGTCACGCTCGATTTCACCGGCAAAAAATCGGGGAGAGGCGCATATATTTGCAGGAATGTTGCCTGCCTTGAAAAAGCGCGCCGCACCAGACGCCTTTCCCGAAGCCTTGAGTGCGAGATCCCGGACGGTGTCTTTGCAGCCATGGAAAGCGAGCTGACGGCACATGAGGGAGAATGACAAAAGGGCACTCTCGCTGCTCGGCTTTGCCGCAAGGGCGGGAAGACTGACCGTCGGCGTTCCCCTGCTTTGCGAGGCAATGCGAAAGGGGACGCGGGGGAAAACGCCGCTGCTGGTAGCGCTCGCGTGTGACGCTTCCCCCAACACGAAAAAGCGTATACTTGATCGCACAGCCTATTACGGCGTACGGCTGGTTCGGCTTGAGGTCGATACCGCTGCGCTGGCGTTGGCGGTCGGCAAAAGAGAGGGCGCGGTTGCCGCTGTCGGCGTGACCGACCCGCACCTTGCATCGGCGATCGGTGCATTGTTTGATGAAACTTAAGTTGAGATGACACTGCCCAAGGGCAGCAGGTAACACGACCAAACTTTGGAAGGTGTTCCGCACGGACGGCGGAAGACAAGGAGGAAATATGGCTTTTAAAGTAGCACAATTGGCAAAGGATCTCGGTGTCAAAAGCAAGGACATTACCGAAATACTGACCGGAAAGGGCATCGAGTGCAAAACGACACAAAAGGCACTGGAGCCTCGCGAATTTGACATTCTGTTTGAGGCGCTGACGCGAAACAAGCAGGTTTCGGGCATTGACGACTATCTCTTTGGGGATACCTATATTCCCACAAAGGCGCCCGAAAAGGCAGCACCCGCCGAAACGGCAAAAAAGGCGGAGGAAAAGCCCGCAAGGCAGAAGGAATCCGCATCCGTTGCGGCGAAAGACCAGAAAGAAAAGGCAGCTGACGGGGTGAAGTCCGCACCGAAGACCGAAGCTGTCAAGGATACCCCTCCCTCCAAAGAGAACCCCGTGCAGAAAGCGCCTAAGGCGGCAGAGCAGAAAAAGGAGGAGGCGCCTGTCAAGGCTGCCCCCGAGGAGAAGAAAGAAGAGCCGACGGCACCGCAGAGGGCTCCCTCCGCCGAAAAGGCGGCACCTGCGGCACCCGCCCGTCCCTCTCCGCGTACCTATAATATTCCGCAGAATCTGCGTGCCACCATGCCCCAGCGCGGCGCAGCGCCTGCCGCTGCCGCACCCCGTGCCGACGCCCGTCCTCAGGCATCCCGTCATGACGGTGCACCTCAGGGCGGCACATCCTTCAACAGAGGCGCGGGCGACCGCGTACCCCAGGGGGGCACAGGCTTTGGCCGTGCCGGCAGCTTTGGCGGCATGAAGCCGAGCTTCGGAGGTCAGCCTCAGAACAATAACCGCGGCGGCGCGGCACGTCCCGCAGCTCACGGCGCACCTCGCCGTGACGGCGGCTTCCGCGATAAGGATGAGGGGGGTGGACGCATCGTCCGCGAGCAGTTCCGTCCTCAGGTCATCACGCGCGGTCAGACGCCCAAGGGCGGTGACGGTGCACAGAAGAGCAGGGGCGCCACCCGTGTGGTGGATATGCGCGGCTCCAGCGTGGATCTTGCAAAATACGATGAGCGTCTTGACAATTTTGTGCCCGATGCCGTGCGTGATGCACGCGGCGGCAATCAGCGCTTCAAGAAGCAGGTGGGCACGCATGCCATGACCGCCGGCAAAAAGAATGCCAAAAAGGCATCCGCGCCCGCCACCAAGCAGGCACTTCACGTTCAGCTGCCCGAGGAGATCACGGTGAGCGAATTTGCCTCCCGTATGAAGATCGCGCCCGCCGAGGTCGTGAAGAAGCTGATGATGATGGGGATGATGGTGACCCTCAATCAGACCATTGATTTTGATACGGCGTTCCTGATCGCATCCGAGCTTGGTGTCGAGGCGACCAAGGAGGTCGTTGTCAGCATCGAGGAGAAGCTGTTTGACGACAGCGAGGATAAGGCAGAGGATCTCTTGGACCGTGCTCCCGTCGTTTGCGTCATGGGTCACGTTGACCACGGTAAGACCTCGCTGCTCGATGCGATCCGCCATACCAACGTAACGGCAGGAGAGGCGGGCGGTATCACCCAGCACATCGGTGCTTACCGCGTCAAGATCAACGGCAGAGATATCACCTTCCTTGACACACCCGGACACGAGGCGTTCACCTCCATGCGTGCGCGCGGTGCCAAGGCGACCGATATTGCCATCCTGGTGGTGGCTGCCGATGACGGCATCATGCCCCAGACCGTCGAGGCGATCAATCATGCCAAGGCGGCAGGCATCGACATCGTCGTTGCCATTAACAAAATGGATAAGCCGGGTGCAAACCCCGATGCCATTAAGCAGGAGCTGACCAAGTACGACCTCGTTCCCGAGGAGTGGGGCGGCGACGTGATCTGCGTGCCGATCTCCGCATTGAAGCACGAGGGTATTGACGATCTGCTGGAGAGCCTGCTGCTGGTTGCCGATATGAAGGAGCTGAAGGCGAATCCCGACCGCCGCGCCAAGGGCATTATCATTGAGTCCAAGCTGGATAAGGGTCGCGGACCCGTGGCGACCGTGCTGGTGCAGAACGGTACGCTCCACAGCGGCGATATCGTGATCGCAGGAACCGCTGTTGGCCGTGTCCGTACCATGAACGACCATACCGGCCGTACCATTAAGGAGGCGGGGCCCTCGGTTCCCGTTGAGATCGTCGGTCTTGCCGAGGTTCCCGAGGCAGGCGACGAGTTTGCCGCCGTCGAGGACGAGCGCATGGCAAGAACCCTTGCCGACCAGCGCCGCGACAAGGCGAAGGAGGAGGGCTTCAAGGCAAATGCCCGTGCCAACCTCAACGATCTGTTTGCACAGATCTCGGAGGGCGTCAAGGAGCTGAACATCATCGTAAAGGCGGACGTGGCAGGCTCTGCCGAGGCTGTCAAGCAGTCGCTCGAAAAGCTGTCGAACGAGGAGGTCAAGGTCCGTGTCATCCACTCCGCGGTGGGCGGCATCATCGAGGGCGACGTTATGCTGGCGGCGGCATCCAACGCCATCATCGTCGGCTTTAACGTCCGTCCCGATAAGATCGCGATCGATTCTGCCGAAAGACAAAAGGTGGATATCCGCACCTACCGTATTATTTACGAATGCATCGAGGAGATCGAGGCTGCCATGAAGGGCATGCTTGCGCCTAAGTTCAAGGAGGTCGTGCTTGGTCACGCCGAGGTGCGTCAGACCATCCACGTGCCCAACGTCGGTATGATCGCGGGCTCCTATGTTCAGGATGGCAAGATCACCCGCGCCTCTCAGATCCGCGTGGTGCGTGACGGTGTGGTGATCTTTGAGGATAAGATCTCGTCGCTGCGTCGTTTCAAGGATGACGTCAAGGAAGTGGCTGACGGCTATGAATGCGGTGTGGGACTTGACCGCTTTAACGATATTAAGGTCGGCGACATTCTGGAGGCCTTTGTGATGGAGGAGATCCGTCAGTGATGACGGATCATCCTGACGCGTTTTCCGATCAAAGGAGGCTTTTGTTCAATGACCTGGGAAAAATCCTGCGGCGCACTGGTGGTGCGCCGCGAGGGAGAAAAATTTTTTGTGTTGATGATCCGTCATAAGGCGGGAGGACACCGTTCCTTCCCAAAGGGTCACGTGGAGGAGGGCGAGAGCGAATACGCCACCGCACTGCGTGAGGTCATGGAGGAAACGGCATCCCGTATTGCCATTATTTCGGATTTTCGCGCCACGGTTTCCTATAGCCCGACACCCGGTGTCATGAAGGAAGTGGTGTATTTTCTGGCATTTACCACCGATGCCAATATCAAGGCGCGTGAGGGCGAGATCGCCGAGGTCGAATGGATCCCGTTGGAGATCGCCGAGGAAAGCCTCACGCACGAAAACGACAAGACGGTTTTTCGCTCTGCCATGGAGCGCATGAAAAATATGAGCGTCGCCATCAAGTGATGGGTGCTGTGGCGCTGAAGGAGGGAAAATGATGAAAAACGAGTACCGTATGCCGACAATTGAAATTTTTTGGATCATGCCTCGTGATATCCTTGTTTCCTCTGTGGACACACCTCCTGCGGGAGAAGGCGGCGGACAGACCGCCAAGCCGGGCGATCCCGCCCTGCCGGACGAGCCCGAATGGTAAAGGAAAAGGGGCTGCCTCAAATGCACATGCATTTGAGGCAGCCCCTTTGCTATGCCAAGGAGCGGGCAGATCGCAGACAGTTTTGCCGAAATGCGACAGCCTCCTTTTTGCGGTGTCGGGTCGGTGTGCTCAGTCGAAGTAGCCCTCGCGGTGCAAAAGCTCTGCGATCAGCACAGCGCCGCCCGCCGCGCCGCGCAGGGTGTTATGAGAAAGACCTACGAACTTCCAGTCGTAGACCGTGTCCTCGCGCAGTCTGCCGACCGAAACGCCCATACCGCCGTAAAGATCGCGGTCAAGCGCTGCCTGAGGGCGGTTATCCTCCTCGAAGTAGGTGATGAACTGCTCGGGAGCGTGAGGCAGACCCAGCGATTGGGGCTTTCCCGAGAAGCTCTTCCATGCGGCAAGGATCTGCTCCTTGGTGGGCTTTTTGCGGAATTTGACAAACACGGCAGCCGTGTGACCGTCGCTGACAGGCACACGGATGCACTGGGTGGTGATAACGGGTGCCGCCGCCTTGACGATCTCGCCCTTTTCCACCTTGCCCCAGACGCGCAGAGGCTCCTGCTCGCTCTTCTCCTCCTCGCCGCCGATGTAGGGAATGACGTTGTCGATCATCTCGGGCCACTCGCGGAAGGTCTTTCCCGCGCCGGAGATGGCTTGATACGTGGTTGCCACGATCTCGTAGGGCTCAAACTCCAGCAGTGCTGTCAGAGCAGGCACGTAGGACTGGATCGAGCAATTGGGCTTGACGGCGATAAAGCCACGCTTGGTGCCGAGGCGCTTGCGCTGTGCCTCGATCACGGCAAGGTGGGCGTCGTTGATCTCGGGGATCACCATCGGGACGTCGGGCGTCCAGCGGTGTGCCGAGTTGTTGGAAACCACGGGGATCTCCGCCTTGGCATAAGCCTCCTCCAGCGCGCGGATGTCCTCCTTTTTCATATCGACGGCGCAAAAGACGAAATTGCAGCGCTGCTTCATCTCCTCGATGTTTGCGGCGTCGATCACCTTCATGTCGGCATATGCCTCTGGCATCGGTGTTTTCATCTTCCAGCGGTCGCCCACTGCCTCACGGTAGGTCTTGCCCGCCGAGCGTGCGGAGGCGGCAAGAGCCGTCACTTCAAAATAAGGGTGGTTGTCAAGCAGGGTCAGAAAACGCTGACCGACCATGCCGGTGGCGCCGATCACGCCGACTGTCCGTTTTGCCATGGGGGAATCTCCTTTTGCGGTAAATAGTATCAAAATAATAACAGCATTGTAGCACAAGCCGACCGAAAAATCAAGGGGATTCACAAAATATTCTCTTTTGTGCGATCCACCGTCTGTCAGCTGCGGTGCAACGTGCGGTAAAGCTCGTTTTTGGGGATGCCGCGATCCTTGGCTGCCGCCTTGATGGCATCCATGCGAGCAAGCCCCTGCTTTTCATAGTATGCGACATGCTCGGCAGGGGAGAGCGTGCTTGCAAGACTGTTTTCTTGCGTGTCGGTGTGCCCTCTCTCGCTCCCTGCGATCACCAGCACGTATTCTCCGCGCGGCTCGGCGGTGCGATAGTGCTCAACGGCGCCCGAGAGCGTGGTGCGCAGGATCTCCTCGTTGCGCTTGGTCAGCTCGCGGCACACGGCGATCGCGCGTTCCTCGCCGAGCACATCCGAAAGCTCGGAGAGCGTGGCGCGCAGGCGGTGAGGTGCCTCGTGTACAAGCATGGTCCGCGTTTCACGCGAAAGCTCCAGAAGTCGCTCGCGGCGCTCGCCCTTGTCACGGGGCAGGAAGCCCTCAAAGCTGAAACGGGCGGTGGCAAGCCCCGAGAGCGTGAGCGCGACGATGCCCGCCACGGCACCCGGAACGGCGGTCACCGTGATGCCTGCCTCGGCGGCAAGGCGGACCAGATCCTCGCCGGGATCACTGATGGCAGGCGTGCCTGCATCGGTGACGAGGGCACAGGACTCCCCTGCAAGCAGACGCTCCACGATCACGCTGCCGCGCTCGCGCTTGTTATGCTCGTGATAGGAAACCAGCGGTCGGGAAATGCCGAATGCCATCAGGAGCTTGGCGGTATTGCGCGTGTCCTCGGCGGCAATGAAATCCACCTCGGAAAGCGTTTTCCTCGCGCGCTCCGAGAGATCGGCAAGATTTCCGATGGGGGTGGACACCAGATAGAGGGTTTTGCCGTTGATGCGATTTTTCTCTTCACTTGACATGGCGTGGTCCTTTCTCGGGTCGTGACTTTTTGAGGTGACGGTGCATAGAATGAGGGATAGAAACGGTAAAGGAGGCATCCGCTTGGCAATCAGGATCTATATCGATCAGGGACATAATCCCGTGAATCCCAACGCAGGCGCGGAGGGAAATGGGCTTCGAGAGCAAAATATCGTATACCGTATCGGGCAGGAAACCGCGGCACTGCTTCGGCAAAGCGGAAATTATGAGGTGCTGCTCTCCCGTCCGACGCCCGAAACGCAGCTGGGCACGTCCAATACGACCAGCCTGCGTGCCCGTACCGAGCAGGCAAACAACTGGGGTGCAGACTATTTTATCAGCCTGCACACCAATGCATCCGAGCTTTCTGCGGCAACCGGGAGTGAGGCGTTCGTATATGCGCTTGGCGGCACTGCCGCGGCGCTCGCGGAGAGCATTTTAAATGCCCTGCAGGCTGCGACGGGACTGCCGCGACGGGGTGTGTTTGCCCGTCCGTCGCTTTACGTGCTGAAGCGTACCGACATGCCCGCCATACTGCTGGAACTTGGCTTTATCACCAACGCGCGCGATGCCCGCCTGATGAACGAGAGTCCCGAGCTTTTCGCGCGCGGGATCTACGAGGGGATCGTTGCCTATACGGGGCTTGGTTGATGTCCTTGACCGACCGAGATCGCGGAAAGCCGCAGGGCTTGCCTTGCTCTGTGGCGCTGCGCGAAGCGCTCAGCATTCTCCCGTGCGATAGACCTCCTCGGCGCGCGCCGAAAGAGGACGGGGAAGACCCCTGTTTGGTGTGTCGTGCAGGAAAAGCGGCGGAAGCACCGTCAGCCCCTCGGCGGCACCGAGCTTTGCCTCGGTCAGCACCATAGAGGGTGCCTTATCGGGGCTGTCGTGTACGAAAAGCATGCGCTTGCACGCAAAATTCGCGCCCCGTAGGGCGGTAAACAGCGAATCCAAGCGGTCCGGGCGGTAAACAGTGTAAAAAACGCCGCCGTATTTCAGGCATCTTGCCGCAGCGGCGGCAAAATCGCGGATATCACCGTGCTGCTCATGCCGTGCCGCCTGCTTGACGTCGTGGGGAGAGGCATAGCCGCTGTCCTCCTTCATATAGGGTGGATTGGAAAGCACTGCCTCGACCTCGCCGCCCAGCGTGCGCGACGAAAGCTCGCGCACATCAAGAGAAAGCACCGAAACGGTCCTTGAAAAGCCGTTCAGGTCGACATTCCTCGCGGCAAGTGCGGCAAGCTCTGCCTGCACCTCCACGGCGGTGACGTGGGCGTACTTTCGGCGTGCGGCAAGCAGGAGGGATACGATGCCCGAGCCTGTCCCCAGCTCGACCGCACGGGCACTGCTCCTCGTGCGGCAAAAGGCGGAGAGCAAGAAGGCGTCTGTCCCAAAGCGCAGACCGTTCTTTTTTTCAATCAGACGCAGGTGCTCGTTGACCTCAACGAGCTGCTCGTCCTCCCGCAGCGGCGGGCGATCCCCTTTACACACGAAAGATTCTCCTTTCTCTCAATGGAAAAAGCGGCACGAAACGGGTCACCCCTCGTGCCGCTTTCTTCGAAGAGCCGACAGATCGGCTTTTCGGCAGATATGTCAATTACTCTGCCTGAGGAGCACCAACGGGGCAAGCACCCTCGCAAGCGCCGCACTCGACGCACAGATCTGCATCGATCTCATACTTCTCAGCGCCTTCCTTGATGGCGGAAACGGGACATTCGTCAACACAGGCACCGCAGGAAACGCATGCATCGGTAATTTTGTAAGCCATGATTCATACCTCCATTCAGATTAGTGATTTCATTGTAGCACATTTTTATCAAAAAGCAAATACCTTTTGAGAAAAAAGTCGAAAAATATTTTTGGGATATCAGCCGTTCTCTTCCGCGTGCTCTGCGTTGGATGTGACGCCCATATCGGAAGACTTGCTGTCGTCACTGCTCCTTGTGCTCTGCGCGGCGGGAGCAGCCTCCTTTTTGCGGCTTTCCACGGTCACGCGGTCACGGTGATAGGTGACGGGTGCTTCCTCCGGCGCACTGTCAAGACGGACCTTGACGGTGCCGGCAAGAGGGGAGGAATCCACCACAGTGCCCATGCCGTCGGGGGTGCTGACGCGCGCATCCTTGCGGGGGGTCAGAGCGCTTTCGGCGGCGTAGGCCTCGTGCTCGTAACGCAGGCAACACATCAGTCTGCCGCAGCAGCCCGAGATCTTGGAGGTGTTGATCGAAAGCCCCTGCTCCTTTGCCATTTTGACCGAAACCTGACCGAAATCCGAGAGGAAGGTGGTGCAGCAAAAGGGTCTGCCGCACATGCCAAGACCGCCGATGAGCCTTGATTCATCGCGGATGCCGATCTGGCGCAGCTCGATGCGGGTACGGAAAACGCCCGCAAGGTCGCGTACAAGCTCGCGGAAGTCCACGCGACCCTCCGAGGTGAAATAGAAGAGGAGCTTGGAATTGTCGAAGGAGTACTGCGCATCGACCAGGTGCATATCAAGCTCGTGGCGGGCGATCTTTTCGGAGCAGATCAGGAGTGCCTCCTGCTCCTTTTTTTGATTTTCCTCATAGTGCGCGAGATCCTCCTTGGTCGCACGGCGAAGCACGGGGCGCAGCGGCTGAATGATCTGTCGCTCGGCAACCTTGCGGTTGAGCATGACGACCTCGCCGAGCTCAGGACCTCTTGCGGTATCCACGATGGCTGCCTCGCCGATGCGGAAGCGCTCGTTGCCGGGGGCAAAGAAATAGACCTTGCCCGCATGACGGAAGCGCACGCCGATGACCTCGACCGCCTTGCCGTCGGGCGTGGGGAAGCCGCAGGGGATATCCTCTACCAGATAGGCGGCTGTGGCAATGTCGACCTCAAATTCCGCGGTGTCCACAGCGCTTTCGGGCGCCTTTTCCTGCGTTTTTCGCGAGGTGGAAAGAGAGGAGAACAGCCCTCCCTCAAAGGTGTCGTCGCGAAACAGGGAGCTGTCAAGCAGATCGGTGGAGGGGGTCTTGACCTCCGCAGTGGGCTCTCCCTTCTTTTGACGGCGCTCGTTTTCCTGTCGGCGCTCGCGGTGCGGCTCTGTACGGGATGCACTGCCCGCGCGTTGCTCATTTTTGCCGTTGCGGCGCTCGTTTTTGTCGCGGTGATCCCGACGGGGGGCGTTGTTGGGATTGCTTTTTTGCTGTGTGCGTGCCTCGGCGACCTTGGAGGCGCTCAGCTCTCCCTGCGCTTCCTTTTCGGCGCGCGGAGGTTGATTCTGGCGATCTGCGTTCTGATGGTGGCGCCCCCTGCCGCCGCGGTGATGGTGGCGACCTCCGCGGTGCTCGTTCTGTCCCTCGCGGCGCGGCTCACCCTGGGGCGCGGCAGATTTCACGGAACGGGGGGTGTTTTCCTTGCCCTGGGGCGCAGCTGCCCTCTCGGCACCGGAAGAGCTTCCCATGCCCCTTGGTGCGGCGGGCGGTGCAAAATTGCCGGGACGCACCGAGATGCGTCCTCTGGCGTCACCTGCCTCGTGATCCTTTTTTTGCGAGAATTTTTTCTTTTTTTCTTCCATGTTTACTCCATTTTTGATGACCGCGCGATCAGACGTTCGATCAGGCGGGTCAGTGTCAATTTGACGTTTGCGTTGGCAAGAAGCGCTTCGCCTGCCTCGTTCAGTGCGGTGATGGCGCGGAGCAGTCTTGCTGTGGTAAAGCTTGCCGAAAGCTCGGCGGCGCGTTCACGGTCGGTGAAGAAGGAAAGGGGTGCCCCCTCGCTTTTGGTCAGCAGCACGAGATCCGAGAGCGCACTTGTCAGCACGGTAAGCTGGGCGCTCAGCTCCTCACGGCTTTGTGTGAGAGAGAGCATGGTCAGCAGCAGCTCGTCATAGCCTCCCCGTACGGAAAGTCGCTCGACCACCGCTTCGGCGATCCTGCGACGCTCCATCAGCGGTGCGCGCTTTTTGGGGTCAAGCAACGAGAGCGCCCTGCCGATCCTGCCGTCCGAGAGCGTAAGCAGGGCGGCAAATTCCTCTGCGCTGTCGCGCAGCAGCGCGGCAGCCGCCCCCCGCATCGCGGGAGGTGCTTGCTCGGTCAGATAGTGGTGCAGGGTATCCCTGTCGATGGGCTGCATTCGGAGCACAGGGGCACGTGACCGCACGGTTTCAAGCAGAGCGCCCGCATCCTCGGCGAGAAGCAAAAACAGAACAAAGGGGGGTGGCTCCTCCAGGGTGAGCAGAAGCGCGTTTTGCGCCTGTACGGTCATGGTATGTGCATCCTCGATGATATAGACCTTCAGATCAAGATCGTTGGGAACAAGAGAGATGCTCTCCCTGATGCTTCGCACCGTGTCCACACCCATGGTCGCTCTTCCCTCGGGACGGGAGATGAGGATGACATCGGGGCAATAGCCCTCGGCGATCTTTTTACAGGTGGGACAGGAAAGGCAGGGCAGAGTCGTATCGGGAAGGCTTCGGTCACGGCACGCTGCTGCCATGGCGATGGCGTGTGCAAGCGTGTGCTTTCCGCTGCCCGAGGGACCCTCCAGAATATAGGCATGGGAGAAGCTTTCGGAGGCGATATCCGCACCGATACGCGTACGGAGTGCCTCGTTGCCCGTCAGCATGGGAAAAAACCGTGTCATCGCCATCTCCCCCTCTTCTATATCTTCGAAATGATATTATAACAGAAATATAAAGCTCTGTCAATAGCCGAAGATCGCCAAAAAACAGTTCGAAAAGCAGGGCGAGTGTCTGCCTTGCGCGAAATTCTGCGGCGTGCAGGCGATGCGCCGTCCCCCCGTGGATTTGAAAAATCCCCTTAAACGGTGTGAAAAAAGGCGCTTTTTGAGGTTTTTCAACGAGTGCAAAAACGTGCAGGCTACAGTTGGCTTTGTGTTCCGACGCGCAGAGCTTTCTTCATTATTATTGTTTAGAATGCGATGGGGGAGAGGGAAAATCGCGGGTCATGGCCCCGGTGTTATATCGCAATTTTCAAAAATGTGACAAAAAAACAGAAAAAAATTTAAAAAAATATGAACATCCCCCATTGAAATTTGCGCGTCATTGTTGTATAATAGACTTACGATCTTATAATAGAGAGAAAAAGTCCGACCGCATCAAAGGGGTGCGGATCGCACGGACGGTCAATACCACGCAAAGGAGGGGTCTTATGTCAGTAATGGGAGAGCTTGCTCCCTACTATTTCCACCAAGGCACAAACTATGAAAGCTACGCATATCTCGGCGTGCACAAGAAAGGGGAGAGCTTTGTCTTCCGTGTCTGGGCGCCCAACGCCGTAGCGGCATTCGTGGTGGGAGATTTCAACGACTGGTCTGAAAGTGACCCCATGACGCGTATCAGTGACGGCGGCGTATTTGAGGGCGAGGTGTCGTCGGAGCGCTTTGGAAACGGAAGCATTTACAAATTCAAGCTGCACACGCCGCACGGCGACCGATATAAGGCAGACCCTTACGGTACTTATATGGAGTGCCCTCCCGAAACCGCCTCGGTCTACTTTGATATTGAAGGCTATGAATGGCGTGACGCAAGCTATCTTTCCTACCGCAGACGGGAGGCAAAAAAGCCCGCCATGTCCCGTCCCATTAATATCTACGAGGTGCACCTCGGCTCGTGGAGGCGAAAAAAGAACGGCGACTACCTTACCTATGGGGAGATCGCGACCGAGCTTGCCACCTACGTCAAGCAGATGGGCTATACGCATGTGGAGCTGATGCCCGTGATGGAGCATCCCTTTGACGGCTCCTGGGGCTATCAGGTCTGCGGCTATTACGCGCCGACCGCACGCTTCGGCACGCCGCACGATTTCATGCGGTTTATCGATATCATGCACGAGGCGGGAGTGGGCGTCATCCTTGACTGGGTGCCCGCGCATTTCCCTAAGGATGCACACGGGCTTTACGAATTTGACGGACAGCCCCTTTACGAGTATCAGGGCGGTGACCGCATGGAGCACCGAGGCTGGGGCACACGCTGCTTCGACGTGGGGCGCGAGGAGGTGCAGTGCTTTCTCGTTTCCAACGCCGCCTTCTGGGCGGAAAAGTACCATGTTGACGGGCTTCGTGTCGATGCGGTGGCATCCATGCTCTATCTGGATTATGACCGTATGCCGGGCGAATGGGTGCCCAACGTCTTTGGGGACAACCGTTCACTTGAGGCGATCGCATTCTTTCAGAAGCTCAATCGTCACATGCGGGGCAAGTTCCCCGACGTGCTGATGATCGCCGAGGAGTCGACGGCGTGGGGCAACCTCACCTCGTTTGACAACGGCGGGCTCGGATTTTCAATGAAATGGAATATGGGCTGGATGAATGATACGCTCCATTACGCCCAGACCGACCCGATCTATCGCAAGTTCAATCACGGCAATCTCACCTTTTCGCTCACCTATGCGTTTGGCGAGCATTACGTGCTTCCCATCTCGCACGACGAGGTGGTGCACGGAAAGAAGTCCTTTCTCGATCGCATGCCGGGCACATACGAGGACAAATTTGCAGGAGCCCGCGTGTTCCTTGCCTATATGATGACGCATCCCGGCAAAAAGCTGATGTTTATGGGAGGCGAGATCGGGCAGTTCCGAGAATGGGATTTTGAAAACGAGATCGAATGGTTCCTGCTTGACTACCCGAAGCATGCGCAGCTGCAGCATTACGCTGCGGCGCTGAACCGCTTTTACCTCGAAAGCCCCGCACTTTACCAGCGTGACGATTCCTGGGCGGGCTTTACCTGGCTTGATGCCGACAACTGCGATCAGAGCCTGATCTCCTATCGGCGTCGCGATGCCGCGGATCGGGAGCTGGTGGTGATCCTGAATTTCACCCCCGTAAAGAGGGAATGCTTCCGGCAGGGGCTTCCTTATCGGGGTATCTGGAGAGAGGTCTTTAATTCCGACCGTCCCGAGTTTGGCGGAACGGGTGTCGAGAATCCGGGCGATATCCGCACCGAGGACGTGCCCATGCACGGCGAGGCGCAATCCGCCGTGCTGACAGTGCCTCCTCTCGGCGCACTTGTTCTCTCCTGTCGCAGAAGGACGCCCAAGCGCCAAAAGAAATGACCCCCTCGCGTTTTCCCTTGCATTGACTCATTCAAGTAACAAACCGAACGGAGGAATTCATCATGATCAGAAAAAAAGAATGCGTGGTCATGCTTCTTGCCGGAGGGCAGGGCAGCCGTCTTTATGCACTGACCTCGAAAACGGCAAAGCCCGCCGTCACCTTTGGCGGCAAATATCGTATCATTGATTTTCCGCTTTCCAACTGCGTGCACTCGGGGCTTGACACGGTCGGCGTGCTGACCCAGTATCAGCCTCTGGTGCTGAACGAATATATCGGCACGGGCCTTCCGTGGGATCTTGACCGCAACTACGGCGGCGTGAAGATCCTGCCCCCCTATCAGGGCAAGAGCGGTGCCGACTGGTACAGCGGCACGGCGAACGCCATTTATCAGAACCTGCAGTTTATCGAGCGTTACGATGCCGACTACGTTCTGATCCTTTCGGGTGACCACATCTATCGCATGGACTATGCCAAGATGCTTCGTTACCACAAGGAAACCAACGCCGACTGCACCATTGCGGTCATCGACGTGCCCCTCTCCGAGGCAAGCCGCTTCGGTATCATGAGCACGCATGAGGACGGCACCATCTACAAATTCTCCGAAAAGCCGAAGAATCCCGACAGCACCAAGGCATCGATGGGTATTTACATCTTCAATCGAAGGAAGCTGGCGGACTATCTCATTGCCGACGCCAAGGACCCGAGCTCCTCGAACGACTTCGGCAAAAACATCATTCCCGCCATGCTTGCCGCAGGCGAGAAGATGATGGCATATTCCTTTGAGGGCTATTGGAAGGACGTGGGCACCATCGACTCTCTTTGGGAGGCGAATATGGATATCCTCGGAGAGCACCCCAATCTTCCGCTGAATGCCGACAACTGGCGCATTCTCGCGCGTCACGATAATGCGCCTCCTCAGTACGTGGGCCCCCGTGCGGTGGTGGAGAACTGCTCGATCACCGAGGGCTGTGAGATCCTCGGCACGGTGCGCAACTGCGTGCTCGGCAAGAACGTGCGTATTATGGAGGGTGCCGTGGTGGAGGATTCGGTGCTGATGGGTGATACCATCGTGTACGAAAACGCCACTGTCAGATATTCCATGATCGACCATGACGTCAAGATCGGCAAGGGTGCCACGGTCGGCAAGGCGCGCGGCGAGGCAAAGGGAATTGCCGTGCTCGGCGAGGGCGTCTGTGTCGGGGAAAATGCAACCGTTGCCGACGGTGCGATCATCTCGGAGTAAGGAGGCAGGAATATGAAAGCAGCAGGTATTATTTTTTCCAACATTCACGATTCCACCGTTCCCGAACTGACCAGCCGCCGTACGATGGCAAGCATCCCGTTTGGCGGGCGCTACCGTCTGATCGATTTTGCGCTCTCCAACATGGTGAATTCGGGCATTACCAAGGTGGGTGTCATCACCCACGATAACTATCAATCCTTGCTCGACCATCTCGGAAACGGCAAGGACTGGGATCTCGCCCGACGCACGGGCGGCATCAAGATCCTGCCCCCCTTCATCACCGCCTACGACAGCGCGGCGGCGGGCAGATTCAATTCCACCCGACTTGAGTCGCTGATGGGCGTGATGAATTTCATCAACCGCTGCACCGAGGACGTGATGGTGCTTTCGGACTGTGACGTGATCTGCAACGTTGATCTCGCCTCGGCGCTTGCCGCACATGAGAAAAGCGGTGCCGATTTCACCATGATCACCGCGAAGGTCAATACCGACATCCAGCCGCTTGACAGCCATACCGAGGTGCCGGTGATCGACGAGGAGGGCAGAGTCATCGATATTGCCGAGTACAGCGGCGAGCAGGGTGACGTGACGATCTGTGCGGATATCTGGCTGGTGCGTCGCACCTATTTGCAGCGTGTCGTGAACGATGCCATCTCGCACGGTCATAAGAGCTTTTATAAGGACGTCATTGCCCGTAACCTCGGGAAAGACAAGTTTTATGCTCACTTTTACGACGGCTTCTTTGCCAGGATCAATTCGCTTGAGAGCTATTTCCGCTGCTCGATGCGTCTGCTCGATCCCCCTCAGCGTACCTCGCTCTTCTATCGCAGAAATCTGCCCATTTTTACCAAGGTACGCAATTCCACGCCCACGCGCTACACGCCCGAGGCATGCGTGAAGAATTCGCTGATCGCCGACGGCTGTGTGATCGAGGGAAGTGTGGAAAACTCCATTCTCTTCCGCGGCGTCAAGGTCGGCAAGGGTACCACGGTCAGCAACTGCATTCTGATGCAGGATACCCTGACGGGTGAAAACGTGCGTCTTTCCTGCGTGGTGACCGATAAGAACGTCGTGATCAAGGACGGCAGAGAGCTGTGCGGCCACGAAACCATGCCCTTTTACATCGGCAAGGGCGTGATGGTCTGACCGCCGAGCACAAGTAACCCGGATCGTTCAAGCGCTCTTGCGCTTGTGACAAGTCAAAAGCACACGGGGGCATCATGCCCCCTTGTGGATTTTCATAGAAGGAGCAACCAATGAAAAAAATTCTCTTTGTCGGCGCAGAGGCAATGCCCTTTGCCGCCACCGGCGGTCTTGGTGACGTGCTGGGCTCTCTGCCCGCCGCACTTGCCGCCGACCCCGATACCGACGTGCGTGTGATCATGCCTCTTTACGGGCAGATCTCGGATGCTTGGCGTGCCAAAATGAAGGAGGAGGCGGTCTTTACCGTCGATCTCGCATGGCGTCAGCTTTACTGCGGTGTCAAGTCACTCAAAAAGGACGGGGTGACATATTATTTTATTGATAACGAATACTACTTCAAGCGTGATTCGTTATACGGCAGCTTTGACGACGGTGAGCGCTTTGCTTATTTCTCTATGGCGGCGCTCTGTGCCATGGAAAAGCTTGATTTCTACCCTGATGTCCTGCACGCCCACGACTGGCAGGCGGCGCTTTCGGTGGTCTACCTGAAGTGCCTGTTTGCAAAGAAAAAGCAATACCGCAACATCAAGTCGGTCTTTACGATCCATAATATCGAATATCAGGGTCAATATCACTTCGGCATTCTCGGCGACGTGTTTGCCCTTGGCTTCGAGCAGTATGAGCTGATGGATTTCGGCGGCTCGATCAATTTGATGAAAGCGGCGATCGTGTGTGCCGACCGTGTCAGCACGGTCAGCCCCCGCTATGCGGAGGAGATCTGCACCCCTGCCTTTGGCAAGGGGCTTGACAGTGTCTTGAACGATCACCGCGGCAAGCTGTGCGGCATCCTCAACGGCATCGACTATAAGTATTACAACCCCGCCAGGGACTCTGCTATTCCCGTGCCCTTCAGCTGGCGCACGCGTGCGAAAAAGCCCGAGAACAAGCTGGCACTGCAATCGGCGCTGGGGCTTCCCGCGCGCCGCGATGTGCCGCTGCTTGCCGTGATCTCCCGCCTTGTTGCCCACAAGGGGCTTGATATCATCGCAGAGATCTCCGCACGTCTGATCGGGGGCGAGGATCTTCAGCTGGTGGTGCTTGGCAGAGGAGATGCCGATTACGAGCATTTCTTCGTCGAGCTGGAGCGTCGGTTCCCCGACAAGGTGCGCACGCTGCTGCGCTATGACCGCGATCTTGCCAAGCAGATCTATGCTGCGTGTGACATCTTCCTGATGCCCTCGAAAACCGAGCCCTGCGGTCTTTCGCAGATGATCGCTTCTCGCTACGGCGCCATTCCCGTGGTGCGTGAAACGGGCGGCCTTTACGATTCCATCAAGGGCTATTGGGAGCAGGGAAGAAGAATCTTCGGCAACGGCTTTACCTTTGCCAACTACAGCGGTGAGGAGCTCCTTGAGCGCACCGCAGCCGCCATCGCCCTTTGGCGTGACGAGGCTCGCCGTGACAGGCTGATGAGCCGCATCATGCGTACCGACTTCTCCTGGCAGGAGTCAGCACGCCACTATCTTGAAATGTATCAATCTCTTTGATATATCTTTGCCGCGCTGCGGCAGGACATCCGTAGATGTCCGTTTTGATACCTAAACCTCTGGAGGAACACGAATTATGAACTACAAACCCAATGCAAGCGAAGTCAAGAAGAACATTACCGAAAAGCTTTCCCGTCATTTCGGTTGCACCCCCGCGGAGGCCTCCCGCGACCAGCTTTACAAGGCCGCCGCACTGACCATCAAGGATATCCTGACCGAAAAACGGGGCGAATTCAAAAACAAGGTCAATCAAGAGGGCGCAAAGCGCGTGTATTATATGTGCATGGAGTTTCTGCTTGGCAGATCTCTGAAGACCAATCTTTGCAACCTCGGCTTGCAGGAGCAGTACCAAAAGGCGATCAAGAGCTTTGGCTTTGATCTGGACGATCTTTACGAATGCGAGCCCGACGCAGGCCTCGGTAACGGCGGTCTTGGCCGTCTTGCCGCTTGTTTTATGGATTCTCTGTCTTCCCTTGACTATCCCGCAACGGGTTTTTCTCTTTGCTACGAGTACGGTCTTTTCAAGCAGATGATCGTTGACGGTATGCAGATCGAGCTGCCCGACGTCTGGCTTCCCGGCGGCGAGGTGTGGCTGGTGCCCCGCACCGACCGCGTCTACAAGGTTCGCTTTGGCGGCCGCGTAAAGGAGGAATGGCGTGACGGCAGATTGCAGATCAGCTACGAGGGCGGCGAGGAAATGGAGGCAGTGCCCTACGATATGATGATCTCGGGTGCCGATAGCAGCGCCGTTTCCCAGCTGCGCCTGTGGCGCGCGCGCGATATTCAGAACTTCAATATGGGTCTGTTCGCACAGGGACAGTACAGCCGCGCCATGCAGCAGAGCAACGCCGCCGACATCATTGCCAAGGTGCTTTATCCCTCCGACAATCACACCGAGGGCAAGCTGCTCCGCCTCTCGCAGCAGTATTTCCTGGTTTCGGCATCCTGCCAGAGCATCATCCGCGACCATATGGCGGTCTACGGTACTCTTGACAATCTCGCCGACAAGGTGGCGATCCACATCAACGATACCCATCCCGCCATGTGTATTCCCGAGCTGATGCGTATTCTGATTGACGACTACTGCTATTCCTGGGATCGTGCGTGGGATATCGTGACGCATACGGTGTCCTATACCAACCACACGGTCATGCCCGAGGCTCTTGAAACCTGGAACGAGGATCTGTTTGCACTCAAGCTGCCCCGTATCCATATGATCATCAAGGAGATCAACGAGCGCTTCTGCCGCGAGGCATGGGAGTTCTATCCCGGAAACTGGGACCGCATCTCCTCGATGAGCGTGCTTGCCTACGGTCAGGTGCGTATGGCAAATCTCTCGGTCATCGGCTCGCACACCGTCAACGGCGTGTCCAAGCTTCATTCCCAGATCCTTGTCGATACCGTTTTCAAGGATTTTTACCGCATGTATCCCGACCGCTTCGACAACGTGACCAACGGTATTGCACACCGTCGCTGGCTGGTCTATTCCAACCCGATGCTTGCCAAGCTGCTTGACGAGTGTATCGGTGAGGGCTACCGCAAGGATCCCGAGATCCTTGCAGATTTCCTGAAGTACGCCGACGACGAGAGCGTGCTTGCCCGTCTTGCCGAGATCAAGCATAAGAACAAGGAGAGATTCTCCAATTTCCTCTCCAAAAAGTGCGGCAAGGCACTGGACACCCATTCGATCTTCGATGTGCAGATCAAGCGTCTGCATGAGTATAAGCGCCAGCTGCTCAACGCGCTGAATATCATCGGTATCTATCTTGACCTCAAGGATAACCCCAACCTTGATATTCAGCCCCAGACCTTCATCTTCGGTGCAAAGGCAGCCCCCGGCTACGCCATGGCAAAGCGCATCATCAAGCTGCTTTGCATGATCCAGAAGGATATCGAGCAGAATCCGCAGATCGCCGAGAAGCTGCGCGTGGTCTTCCTTGAGGATTACAATGTCAGCGCCGCTGAGGTGCTGGTTCCCGCCGCCGAGATCAGTGAGCAGATCTCCATGGCAGGCAAGGAGGCAAGCGGTACGGGCTGCATGAAGCTGATGATCAACGGTGCGCTGACCATCGGTACGCTGGACGGCGCCAATGTCGAGATGCAGGCGGCAACGGGTGCGGAGAATATGTTTATCTTCGGTCTGACGAGCAAGGAGGTCGAGGAGCTCTTTGCCAAGGGCTACAACGCGCCTCTTTATTACGCAAGCAACGAGCGCCTTGCACGCATCGTCAACTTCCTCAACGTCGGCTTTGCGGGCGAATCCTTTGCCGATATCGCGACGTATCTGCTGGCAGGTCCCGGTGTGGCGGATCCCTACCTCTGCCTTGCCGATTTTGAATCTTATCGTCAGGCACACGTCAAGGCGCTTGACACCTACAAGGATCAGAAAAAGTGGAACCGCATGTCGCTTGTCAACATTGCCGCGGCAGGTCACTTTGCCGCCGATCGCAGCATCAACGAATATGCCGATCGCATCTGGGGTCTGCAGCGCTTGACGGGTAAAAAATAATGCTACTGAAGCGGCCCTTGGATGTCGCGCTACCGCGCATCGAAAAAACCGTGAACGGCAAGAACGCCACCGATAAGGGGGCGTTCTTCTGCCGCGATGAGCTGACCCTCACCGTCCGTCTTGACCGCGCCTTCGGCGCGGCGGCGGTGGTGTTGCGCCTTGTGCCCGACGGTGAGCAGGCGCGAGACCTTCCTCTTCGGTTCGTCACCAGAGAGGGAGGGGAGGAGCTTTACCGTATCACACTTTCGCTTTCCGCGCTTTGCGGCGAGGCGGGCGAGGGGCTTTTTTATTACGAGCTGCTCTTCCTGCGCGGAGCCGACACCCTCTTTACCGATACCAAGGATAACGTGACCTATACCCTCTCGCCGCGCTCGGCGGGGCGCTTCCGCTTGCTGGTGTCGGAAAACAGCTTTGATACGCCGCAGTGGTTTCGCGGACGTACCATGTATCACGTGTTTGTCGATCGCTTTGCCCCTCGCGGCGGCGAGCGACCCGACGGCGCGGTCTATCATGAGAATTGGCACGAGGAGATCGAGCAGTTCGGCGCCTATCCGGGAGCCCCCGTGAAGAACAATGAGTTCTTTGGCGGCACGCTTTGGGGCGTGGCAGACAAGCTGGATTATCTGAAGGGTCTCGGCGTTGGCGTGATCTACTTAAGTCCGATCTTCAAGGCGGCATCTAACCACAAATACGACACGGGGGACTATGAAACGGTCGACCCGCAGTTTGGGGGAATGGAGGCGCTGGAGCATCTGATCGCCGAGGCAAAAAAACGGAATATGGGCGTCATGCTGGACGGCGTTTTCAACCATACGGGTGACGACAGCCGATATTTTAACCGATACGGCAGCTATCCCGAGAAGGGTGCTTATCAATCAACACTTTCTCCCTACACCGCATGGTACTATTTTCGCAAATTTCCCGATGTGTATGAGAGCTGGTGGGGGATCGAGATCCTTCCGAAGCTGCGCCTTGTCAATCCCGAGCTTCACCGTTATCTGGTGGGCAAGGGAGGCGTCATTGAAAAATATACGCGGGCGGGCGTGATGGGCTGGCGACTGGACGTTGCCGACGAGCTGCCCGACGCCTTTCTTGACGATCTTCGCTGCCGTGTCAAGGAGGCAACAGGGGGCGAGGGCGTGGTGCTCGGCGAGGTCTGGGAGAACGCCGCAGACAAGATCGCCTATGGCAGGCGCCGTCGCTACTTTCGTGGAAGACAGCTTGACAGCGTGATGAATTATCCCCTAAGACGGGGCATCATTTCCTTCGTAAAGGAGGGGGACGCGAGCGCGCTGACGTCGGTGCTGCGCGAGCTTTGGGGATCCTATCCCACCTCGGTCTGCCACTCCCTGATGAACGTGCTCTCCACGCATGATACCGAGCGTATTCTGACCGTGCTGGGCGGTGAGCCCGACGACGGGCGCTTTTCCAATGCCCAGCTGCGTGTGATGCGCATGACCGAGCGCGAGCGTCGCGTTGCCAAGGACCGACTGAAGATGGCAGCGGCATTGCAGTACACGGTATTCGGTGTGCCCTCGCTTTTTTACGGTGATGAGGCGGGCATGGAGGGTTATCACGATCCCTTCTGCCGCCGCCCCTTTCCATGGGGCAGAGAGGACGCCGAGTTGCTTGCCTTTTACCGAAGGCTCGGCCGCATTCGCGAGAAAAACACCGCGCTGTGGGATGGTGAATTTTCCATCCTTGCCGAGAGCGAGAACGCGCTGGCTTACGAACGAAAAAACAGCAAAAACCGTATCGTTGTGGCAGTAAATAATGGTGATCAGCCCTTTGACGTTTCGCTGGACGCCGAGGCAACCGAGCTTCTTTGCGGCAGAGTCGCTGAAAAAGGAACGGTTCGACTTGAAAAGGGAGAGATTCGTATCTGGAGGGTAAAGCATGCTTCGACGCGTGTTCGAAAAGCTGACCAAAAGTAAAAATCCGAAAAGCAGGCGCTATCGCTATGACATGGCACAGCGCATTTGCGGTCATCACGTGAAATACGTGACCGAGCGCATTGACAACGTGGACGAGGTGATCGGCAGATCGGGTGGACTCAACATCAAGGATGATGAGCTCCTGGTCTTTGCATCCTCGGACGTGCTGATGCGCTGTAAGATCGCCGATATGGAGGCGGCAGAGCTGCTTTCCAAGGACGGTGTCGTCATTACCGCGCCCGATCTGGAGCACGGCGGAAAGGTGCGCACTGTTGTGGTCTATTACGTTTATTACAGGTGAGATATGAAGGTATATACGATGTATTTCAGCCCGACGGGAGGAACCGAGCGCGTTGCAAGGATCCTTTCCGGAGCCTTTGGCGTCAGGGCAGAGAGTGTGGAGCTGCTTTGGCAGGGTGCCGCGCTCCCCACGCTTGAGAGCGAGGACGTCTGCGTGGTCGCCGTGCCTGCTTACGGTGGCAGAGTACCTTTTCTTGCGGCAGAGAATCTTTCGCGCCTTGAGGGAAACGGCGCTGCGGCGGTGCTTGCCGTCAGCTTCGGAAACCGCGCGATCGATGATACCATGCTGGAGCTGCGCGATCTGCTTGTCGCGCGCGGATTCCGCGTTCTGGCAGGCGTGGAGGCGGTGACCGAGCACTCGCTTGCCCGCTGCTACGGAAGTGGCAGACCGAGCGATGAGGATGAGGTGGAATTGATCGAATTCGGCACCCGTATTGCGGCAAAATGGAAAAGCGGCGACCGAAAGGAGCCCCCGATACCCGGAAACCGCCCCTACCGCGAGGTCAAATATGCACCGATGAGCCCCGTGGTGAGTGATGCCTGTATCGGATGCCGCCGCTGTGCGCGCGGATGCCCCGTCAAGGCGATTCCCGAGCATGACGTTCGCATCGTGGATGCCGAAAGGTGCTTTTCCTGCATGCATTGCGTGAAGGTGTGCCCCACGGGAGCGCGCAGCAATGCCCCTGAGGCGTGCGCGGCACTCCGTGAGCGCCTTGCCGAGCGCTGTGCCACGCGCAAGGAAAATAAGATTTACTTATAGGTTACAAACGGCAGGGGTGCTGAAATAGCGCCCCTGCCGTTAAGAATAGCTTTTTGGAAAATCCAAGCTGTGGCTTTCTCTTTTTTTAAAATGCTTTCTCTCTCGGTTCACGATCTCTCTTCAAATTCTTAATGCGGGGCGTCTTGTGCCGAAGATATCGCGTGAGGGCTTGACGAAAGCGCGAAAACGCGATACAATAGGGTGACGGCAGTGCCCATGTGGCTGTTGCCGGTCGAACAAATTCTTTGAGGCATAACATGAATCGCAGATCCTGGTTTTATCGTGGCATGCGCGACGGGATGCCCATTGCCATCGGCTATTTCGCCGTGGCATTCGCACTGGGCATCAAGGCAAGCATTGCCCATTTCAGCGCACCTATGGCGGCGCTGTTGTCACTTTTAAACGTCACCTCCGCAGGCGAGGCGGCGGGCATTGCACTGATCAGTGCGGGCACCACCTACGTGGAGCTCGCCTTCACCCAGCTGGTGATCAATATTCGGTATCTTCTGATGTCCTGCTCGCTTTCGCAAAAGCTTTCCCCCTCCACCTCGCTTCTGCACCGTTTTCTGATCGGCTACGGTGTGACCGACGAGATCTTCGGTATCAGCTCGGCGACGCAGGGGACGCTCTCGCCCTATTACAGCTACGGTGCCATTGCGGTGGCGGTTCCCGGCTGGACGCTCGGCACCTTTCTCGGTGCCGCCATGGGCAACGTGCTTCCCGCGCGTGCCTCCAGCGCGCTCGGTGTGGCGCTTTACGCCATGTTCCTCGCCATTATTCTGCCTCCCGCCCGTAAAAGCCGCGTGCTGGCAGGGCTGGTCGCGATCTCCATGGCGGCAAGTGCGCTGCTGACGGCGCTGACCCGTCTTCTGTCACTCACGTGGTTGACCGAGGGCTTCCGCATCATTTTGCTGACTCTGCTCATCTCGTTCGGTGCGGCACTGCTCTTTCCCGTACGGGAGGAAGGGGGGGAGGTGTGTGTATGAGAGTGGAAAATCTGCTGCTTGCCATTCTGCTGATGGCGGGTGTAACCTACCTCATCCGCGTGCTGCCCCTGGTGCTCATTCGCCGCGAGATCAAAAACAGGACCGTTCGTTCCTTTCTTTACTACGTGCCCTACGTTACGCTGTCGGTGATGACCTTTCCCGCCATGCTGTCCGCCACCTCCACGACCCTGTCGGCGCTGGCGGCATTAGCGGTCGCGGTGGTGCTGGGGCTTCGGGGCTGCAAGCTTCCCGTGGTGGCGGGTGCCGCGTGCCTTGCCGTTTTGTTGGTCGAATTTTTACCCCTGTAATTTTTTGAAAGGAGAATGCTTCATGCGATGAAAAAGGTTGAAAGGATCCTGTTGATCGTTCTCACGATTTTCCTGCTTGCCGCGCTTGCGGCAACCGTGCTCTCGGTATCGCTTTCGGTCGATGTTATGCTGACGCCCAAGGATTCCGGCGAGCTTGCAGACGGTCTTGGCAGAGCATTCGGCATTGTGTTTTTGGTGATCTTCGCCGCTGCCGAATGGATGCTCTCGCTGGTCAGTGTGCTTCTCTCGATTCCCTTGGCACGCTCGGGCGAGAAGAAGCCAAGGACCTTCGGAATCGTCGGAATCGCTGCTTCGATCGGGCTTGCACTTGTGACCACGCTGTTTTTTGTGCTCTCCACGCGCTAAGAAAAGGGCTTTGCACCTACGGGTGCAAAGCCCTTTTTCATGTTTCGATCTTTGCAAATTCCTCTTTGCCGACGCCGCACAGCGGGCAGACAAAATCCTCGGGCAGGGCATCGAAGGCCGTACCCGGGGCAATACCCTGCTCGGGCAGCCCCTTCGCTTCGTCATAGACCCAGCCGCAAAGCTCACAGACGTATCGTTTCATTCGCTTCGCCTCCTTGCAGAGTATAGTATGCTCCGAGCGTTGCTCTTCAATTCATGCGGCAAAGCTCGGCGGCAAGCTCGGCAAGGCGTGCGCGGCTCTCCTCGTTCAGTGCCGAGGTGATGCGAACGGCGGTTTCGGCAAAGGTGAGCCCACGGCAGGCTTCCAGCATGCCGCGCATGACCCTGGCGGCGGCAGGTGCCCAGCTTCCGTTTTCGATGAGCGCCACGGTGCGGTTTTTATAGCCGCGCTCGACGAGATGGTGGATAAAGGCTCTCATGAAGGGGAAAATGTCGTTGTTATAGGTGGTGGTGGCAAGCACCAGCTTGCCGTAGCGGAAGGCGTCCTCCACTGCCTCTGCCATATCGGTTCTTGCCAGGTCGTGCAGTGTGACCTTCGCACAGCCCCCCTGCTCCAGCAGCTCCTTCAGCTCCAGCACCGCCCTTTGCGTATTACCGTAGACCGAGGTGTAAGCGATGACAACGCCCTCACTTTCCACACCGTAGGACGCCCAAATGCCGTAAAGGCGCAGATAGTGCTCCAGATTCTCGCACAGGATCGGCCCGTGCAGGGGGCAGATGATGGCAATGTCCAGCGTCTTTGCCTTGGCAAGAACGGAGGTTACCTGCGCGCCGTACTTACCGACGATCCCGAAATAATAGCGCCTTGCCTCGCAATCCCATTCCTCCTCAACGTCCAGCGCACCGAATTTGCCGAAGCCGTCTGCCGAAAAGAGCACGCGGTCGGTGCTGTCATAGGTCATGATGACCTCGGGCCAGTGCACCATGGGTGCCGTGATAAAGGAGAGCTCGTGACGACCGAGCGAGAGGCGTGCCCCCTCGCCGACGACCAGACGGCGCTGCGTAAAGTCGGCGCCGAAAAAGTTTTTCATCATGGTAAATGCCTTGTCGGAGGAAACGACGGTTGCCTCGGGATAGGCGTCGGTAAAAGCGCGGATGGAGGAGGAGTGATCGGGCTCCATATGCTGCACGATCAGGTAATCGGGGGATCTGCCGTCCAGTGCGGCGGCAAGGTTTTGCAACCACTGCCTGTCAAAGCGGCAGTCAACGGTGTCCATCACCGCGATCTTCTCATCGATGATGACGTAGGAGTTGTATGCGATGCCGTTCGGCACCTCGTACTGTCCCTCGAACAGATCGATCTCATGGTCATTGACGCCGATATATTTGATGTCGTTTGTGATCTTCATAAGCTTCCTCCAAAATCAGAAATAGGATAAGGGGTAGGATTCACCGCGAAGCGGCTTTTCATCAACCGTGTCCTGCCCGTCGGAAAAGGACGGGACGGGAAATTCGGCAAGCGCCCGCCGACGCTCCTTGCAGTCGGGCATCCGCCTGCCGAGCGCTGCCCAGAAGGCGGGGCTGTGGTCGGGATGAGCAAAATGCATCAATTCATGAAAGACCACGTATTCGGCAAGTGCTGTGGGCAGATAGATCAGATTGCGATTGAGTGTGATGCGCCCCTGCGTGGGACGGCAGACGCCCCACTTGCTTTTCATGGTGCGGAAGAAGAGCGCGGGCATGGTTGGGGGCTTTGGGTAAAAGAGGGGGAGCGCGCGCCGGGTCATCTCCTCCAACAGTGCGCGCGCCTCGCGGTCAAGAAACTCGTCAAAGGCGCGCTTCCTCGCAGGATAGCTTTCGGGATCGCGCAGGCAAAGAACAAGCTGCCCTTCCTCGATGCGCACCTCGCGCCGTTGGCTTTTTTGTAGGCTAACGGTATAAAAAACGCCTCCGATCGGCACATGCTCTCCGTCAAGCAGCAGCAAGGGGCGAGGAGCCTGTGCGCGGCGCGCTTGCAGTCGTACCCGTGCCGCCCCGATAAAATCTGCCTCGCGGCAGATAAACTGCTCGATGCGGTCGATCGTCACGCGCGGGTGGGCAGACACGGCAACCGTGCCGTCCGATCTGATGCGCAGGTTGATATTTTTGACCTGCTTGCGCGTAAGAAGATAGGTGAGCTCGGTGCTGTCGATGAGAAGACGGCGCCACTCCGCGGCTTGTTGCTTGGCTGCCATGGCTCAGCGCTTCAGACGGTCAAGCGCGTTTTGCAGAATGATCTCTGCCGACAGGGTGTCGATCACACCCTTGCGCTTTTTGCCGCGTGTGTTGGTCTCGTTGAGAAAACGGGATGCCGCCATGGTGGTCATGCGCTCGTCAAGGAGTGCCACGGGGATCTCCGGCATCAGCTCGCGCAGCATCTCGGCAAGGCGGCGTATTCGCTCGGCGCGCGGTCCCTCGGTGCCGTTCATGTTGACGGGAAGCCCGATCACCACGGCAACCGCACCCTCGCGCTCGACTGTCTCCTTGATGGCGGCGGCGGAGCGCTCCAGCCCTCCCCCCGAGATGTTACCGATGGCAGAGGCGAGGAAGCGGGAGGCATCCGACAGGGCAAGTCCCGTGCGTGCCTCTCCAAAGTCAACACCGAGGATCCTACCCTTGATGCTTTTGATATCGTCAAGTGTCATCTGTGTCCTCCGTTTTCAACACGTCATTCAGATAATTCATGAGGTCGGCAAAGACCTCGTCGCGGCAAAGCTCGTTGTGCATCTCGTGCCGTCCGCCCTCGTAGATCCTCTCGGTCACGGCGGTGTGTCCTGCACGGCGAAGACGTTCGGTCACGCTTCTGACGCCCTTCCCGTTGCCGCCAACGGGGTCCTCCGAGCCGGAGAATATGAGAATGGGCAGGCTTTTCGGTACCGTTTGTGCCCATTTTTTAGAAGAAGCTCTGCCAAGCAGGGAGAAAAGCGTTTGATAGGCGGCAGTGGTAAACACGAAGCGGCAAAAGGGGTCTGCGGCATAAGCGCGCCGCACCGATTCGTCGCGCGTGAGCCAGGAGAACTCGTCCTTCTCCCTGGCAAAGCGCTTGTTGTAGCTGCCGAAGGCAACCGAGGTCAGCAGCTTGCTGCGGTGATGATCGCCCTTGACTTTCTCGATGGCGGCGGCAAGCCCCTTGCCGAGCCCCGTGGGTTGTCCCGGCCCCGCTGTGCCCGAGATGAGCGCAGCGGCAAGCTCCTTTCCGTAGCGCGAAAGATAAAGCCGCGCGACAAACGAGCCCATGCTGTGTCCGTAGAGCACAAGAGGAAGCCCCTTGAAGCGCTCGCGCATCAGTGAGGACATGGTGTGCAGATCCTCCACCAGGTGGTCGGCATCCGCCTCACCTCCCATGAAGCCGAGCTCCTCCTCGCGAGGGGCGGTGTTGCCGTGACCGATGTGGTCATTTCCGCAAAAGACGAAGCCCTCGGCGGCAAAGCGACGTGCCCACAGATCATAGCGCAGTACGTATTCGCACATGCCGTGAGAGAGCTGAATGACGGCGCGGGGCGGCGTGTCGATGGGGGCAAAGAGATAGGCGTGAACGGTGTCCCTTTTGTTTGAGGAGGGGAAGGTGAATTCCTCGAATCTGACGTTGCTCATGTCAGCGTTCCTTTCTTAAGAATTTCCGATGCCGCACGAAGCAGGACCGCCTTTTTGTTGCGATCGGGATCCTGCCAGACGAGATCCTGTAAGAGCAGAAGAAGCTTTGCGGTGTTGGCGGGAGAAACCCCCACGGTATCCTGCAGCTCCTTGCCGTTGACGGCAAGGCGGCGAAGCTCGATGGCGCTTTTGTCGCGGAATACCGAGTTGGTCAGACGCTCGGCATCGGTGACGTCGGTCCCGTGGATCGCACGCCGCAGCAGCAGTGCCTCGCGAAAATAGGGGAAATGATGGCAGACAAAGCGGCGTGCGGCATAGGAAGAGGAGGGTAATTCGTCCCCGAGAGAGTCGATATACCCGCAAACGGTGTCGGAAAAGCGGTTGGATGTGCGCAGGTCGCGGCAGAGCCGCCGCACGCGCTCAGTCGGCTCGTGCGAAAGCAGCGCCGCGAGGCGGAGCGCTGCGTCGGCAGGGAGCTCTATGAGGCGGGCAAAGGCGGCGCGGTCGGGATCGGTGCCGAAAAAGACAAAGGGGATGCATTGCGCTTCGTCCATAAGAGCAAGCCCTCGCACGGCGGCGGGGGACACAAGAAGGCGGCAAAGCTCGGAGAAAATGCGCTCTGCCGAAATGCGGGATAGCCCCTCCCTGCACGCTTTTGCTGCCGACAGGGTGTCGGGCTCGACCGTAAAATCCAGCTGTGCCGCAAATCGGAAGCAGCGAAGGATGCGTAGCGCATCCTCGCAAAAGCGTGCCTCAGGGTCGCCTACGGCGCGGAGGATGCGTCGGGAAAGGTCGGATCTCCCCTCAAACAGATCGATCAAGCCCTCCCCCCTGCTCCATGCCATCGCGTTCACGGTAAAATCCCGTCTTGCAAGGTCGTCGGCGAGCGAAACGCCGAATGCCACGCGATCGGGATGGCGGCTGTCGGAGTACCCCGACTCGGCGCGGTGCGCGGTCACCTCTATGGGATGTCCCTCGGAGAGGACTGTGACGGTGCCGTGCGAAAGCCCCGTGGGCACGGTGTGAAAATCACCGAATATCTGCGGCAGATCCTGCGGCATTGCGTCGGTGGTCACGTCGAAATCGTACGGTGTCACGCCCAGCAGAAGATCGCGCAGACACCCTCCGACGGGATAGCCGCGAAAGCCCGCGCGCTCCAGGGCGTCCAGCACGGCGTGCACGTAACGCGGAATGGCAGCCTCAATGCCTTCCATATCCCCTCTCCTTTCGTTTTTTTCAATATCATTAGTATAACACATTTTTCGGCGTGTGTAAAGAAGACGGAAATTTTTACCTCGTTTTGCCTCAAAAAAGAAGGAAACAATAAAGGCAAAGGGCAATTTGAACGCCAAACTGCTCTTGAAAGAGAGGTACAAGCATGACCGTTATCGACCGTATTGCATTGATCCTGACCGTTGTGGGTGCGCTCAACTGGGGCTCTGTGGGGCTTTTCCAGTTTGATGTTGTCGCATGGCTCTGCGGCGGTGTGGACTCCTTGCTTGCCAGAATCATCTATACCGCGGTGGCGCTGGCAGGCGTTTGGTGCATTTCTCTGATCTTTCGCTCCGACGAGGCGATCGAGGAGATGCACTGAGCATTTCATGACCCAAAAAGGCGCTCATGACACCCCGTGTCATGAGCGCTCGTTTTTTGGGGGGACTATGCCAGGTTCAGCTTTTTCTCCATCATATGCTCGGTCAGACGGAAAAACAGATAACTCATTCCCGAGAGGAAGAGGATATAGACGCTAAGGGTGATGATCGATGCGAGCGAAGGGTGCGTGTATATTGCTCCCGAGAGACCGAGGATCAGCGAGAGGATCAGCGAGAAGATGCCCGAGAGCGTGCTGTAGGAAAAGTAGGCGCCGATCACCATGGCAATAGCGGTCAAGAGCTTGTTTTTCTGCGTGATGACCGAGGCGAAAAAGATTGCCATGAAATACAGAAGCTGGGTGTTGATAAAGCTGATGACGACAAAAATGACGGCCAGGATCTTGGTGATCGCAGAGGAGAGGATATCTGCGGCGGGGAGAAGGATCTCCTCGGTGGAGAGATCCGAGCCACCCTCGGCACCGACCGCAATTCCTATCGTGAGAAGGATGATGAATGCCGAGAGGAGGGCGGCTGCGCCCATCACGGCGCTCCATATTGCAGAATTGAGAAGCTTGGAAAGCAGAAGCCGGCGCGGCTTGACGGGCAGGGTGAAGGTGAGATAAGCCTCGTCGGTGGTCAGCGTGCGGTAGAAATCGATCAGCACGCCGATGGTGGGCAGGGCGATGGCGGCGATCAACGCAAAAACGGTGGCAAGGATGAAGAAGGCACCGCCGACAACGGTCAGCTGATCGAAAAAGCTGCCGTCCGTCAGCGCGACGCGCTCGGTCGCTTTGACGAACAGGACCATGACGGGGATAGCCACGGCCGTCAGTATCGCAAGGATCAGCAGGGCGGGAAGACACATTCGCTTCAGGCTTTTGATGTCGTATTTCAGTAATTTGCGGAGCATGCAAATACCTCCCTGAAGTAGTGGTCAAGTGACATGTTGCGCTCGGCGTGCAAGCGCTTGACGTCGCCCGAGAGCATAAGCTGCCCACGGTTGATCAGCAGGAACTCGTCAAGAAAGCTCTCCACGTCGGCGATGAGATGCGTTGAGATCAGCACACTTGAATCGGGGTTTCGGCTTGAAATAATGGTTTTTAAAATGTAATCTCTTGCGGCGGGGTCAACGCCCGCAATGGGCTCATCCAGCAGATAGAGCCTCGCGCGGCGGGACATCACCAGAACGAGCTGTACCTTTTCCTTGGTTCCCTTGGAGAGGTGCTTCAGCTTGGCGTCGACGGGAACGCCGAGGCTGAGCAGCATTCGTTCTGCCTGTAGGCGGTCAAAATCGGCATAAAAATCCTCAAAAAAGGAAAGACATTCACTCACCGTCATGTAGGAGTTGAAATAGGGGCGCTCGGGCAGATAGGAAACCAACGATTTGGTCCTCTCTCCGGGCTCCGAGCCGTCGATCAGCGCGCGCCCCGCAGTGGGGGTCAGAAGCCCCGCAAGGATTTTGATGAGGGTGGTCTTTCCGCTTCCGTTCGGTCCGAGAAGCCCGATGATCCTTCCGCTGTCCAGTGAGAGCGAAAGATCACGCAGGGCAAAAAGACCGCCGTAGCTTTTGGAAAGACGGTCGGTCACGATCAGCTTTTGGTCCATAGGTGCTCCTTTCGTCAATGTGCTAAGCCCGTTTCTGCTTCTATTGTAGCGCAATGCCGCTGTTTTGTCAATGACGTTATTGACAAGCCGTCGGCACGACACTATAATGAGGTAAAGGGAAATTTTCCGAATTTTGCTTTGTAAGGAGAATCACATGAACAGCTGTATCAAGGTCATGAGCTTTAATATGCGGACGGCGGTCCTTGCCGACGGCGCCAATTCCTTCTGGGAGCGCAAGCCCCGTATTCTTGCGATGCTGGAGCGCGAGCGCCCCGATATCATTGGCTTTCAGGAGGTCACCGATGAGATGCGCGAGTGGCTGGGGGAGGCGCTTGCCGACTATACCGTGGTGGGCTGCGGAAGGGAAAAGCATTACGACGGGGAATCGGTGGCGATCGCCCTTCGGCGCGGCGCCTTTGAGCTGCTGTCGCTGCGTCACTTCTGGCTTTCGCATACGCCGAGCGTTCCCGGCTCCCGCTATGGCGGAGATCAAAGCAGCTGCCCCCGTATTACCGCAGTTGCCGAGCTTTACTGCAAGCGAGAGCATCGCGTGCTGACCGTTCTTAATACGCACCTTGATCACAAGGGAAGGGATGCACGCTACCTCGGTATGCTGGATAATGCGCGTGCCGTGCTCGCCACCGACGCACCCTTCGTGTTCATGGGTGATATGAACGCGCTCCCCGATTCCCCCGAGCTCTTGCTTGCCAAGGAGCTGCTTGCCACACGTGGCGGCAGATGCATCAGCGAGGGCGTGGGCGCGACCTTCCACGGCTTCAAGGGGGCGGCTGGTGCGCGCCACGAGATCGACTATATTTTTACCGATCTTTCCGCCGCGCCGACACGCCTTGTGCCCGACGAGGGAAAGGACGGTCTTTACTATTCGGATCACTTTGCACTTACGGCTGAGCTGACTTTTTCGGATGACGGGCTGAATGATTGAGTGAATATTTTGAAACAATATTCATCGAAAATCGATTGATGCAGAGGACTTATCGGTTGGCTTTGCGAAAGCCCCTCTATAACTCAGCCTATGTTTAGGAATGTAACAAGCGAAATAACCAAAAGATGCGGGGCGCGGACGACTCGGTTTGTTACTGTTGGATAAAATGCAGAAAAATGAAAAAATATTCAGAAAAGCGCTTGACAAAGTCGGGGCTTCGTGCTATGATATTGGCATGCTTAACACAGCGCGGCAGGTGCCGCACGGATACATAAGGAGTTTACCATGGATAAGAAGGATATCAAAAAGGTCGTATTGGCGTACTCGGGTGGTCTTGACACCTCCATCATCATCCCGTGGCTGAAGGAAAATTACAACAACTGCGAGGTCGTTGCCGTTTCGGTCAACGTGGGTCAGGCGGACGAGCTGGAGGGTCTGGAGGAGAAGGCGCTTAAGACCGGTGCCTCCAAGCTTTATGTGCTCGACGTGACCGACGAATACGTGGACGATTACATCATCCCTACCATGAAGGCGGGTGCAAAGTATGAGGGCTATCTGCTCGGTACCAGCCATGCACGCCCCTGCATCGCCAAGGCGCTTGCAGAGGTTGCCATCAAGGAAAAGGCAGATGCCGTTTGCCACGGCTGCACGGGCAAGGGCAACGACCAGGTCCGCTTTGAGCTGGCGTTCAAGCACCTGATCCCCGATATGGCGATCATCGCTCCCTGGCGCGAGTGGGACATCAAGTCCCGCGAGGAGGAGATCGAATACGCAGAGGCGCACAACGTGCCCCTGAAGATCAACCGTGAAACCAACTATTCCAAGGATAAGAACCTCTGGCATCTTTCTCACGAGGGGCTTGACCTTGAGGATACGGGCAATGAGCCGCAATATGAGCACAAGGGCTTCCTTGAGATGGGTGTTTCTCCCATCGATGCGCCCGACACTCCCACCTATATCGAGCTGGATTTTGAAAAGGGAATTCCCGTGGCGCTTGACGGTAAGAAGATGAGCGCGAAGGAGATCATTCTTGCCCTCAATGAGATCGGCGGCAAAAACGGCGTGGGCATTCTCGATATCGTGGAGAACCGTCTTGTCGGCATGAAATGTCGCGGCGTTTACGAAACGCCCGGCGGAACCATTCTTTACAAGGCACATGAGGTGCTGGAGAGCATCTGCCTTGACAAGCTTACGATGCATGAAAAGGAAAAGCTTGCCGTCACCTTTGCCGAGCTGGTTTATAACGGTCAGTGGTTCACCCCCTTGCGCGAGGCACTCAGCGCATTTGTTGATAAGACGCAGGAGAACGTGACCGGTAAGGTACGTTTGAAGCTCTACAAGGGCAATATGATCAACGCAGGCGTCTGGAGCCCCTACACTCTTTACAGTGAGGAGATCGCCACCTTCGGTGAGAGCGACTACAACCAGAAGGATGCCGACGGCTTCATCAACCTCTTCGGTCTGCCCGTCAAGGTGCAGGCAATGGCTTACGCCAGAAACAAGAAATAATCGCACGGGGACGGGAGGGAGTCGACTCGCTCTCTCGCCCCTCTCTGTAAGAGCGGGGCTGTCCCGTTCGGCGCTTGCCGAACGGGCAGCCCCACATCGTGTTTTAAATCGGCAGGGTGAGAAAAGACTTTTTGGCAAAAAACGACCCCGTATGCCGTGTGATTCACAGTTTTTGATGATAAGGAGATCAATTATGGCTAAAATGTGGGCGGGAAGAACCGCAGGCGATACCGAAAAGCTGGCTGACGATTTCAACTCGTCAATGCATTTTGATAAAAAGATGTACCGCCAGGACATCATGGGCAGCATCGCGCATGCCGCCATGCTCGGCAAGCAGGGAATCATTACCGAGGAGGAGGCAAACACGCTGATCGCGGGTCTTGGCGACATTCTCGCTGACCTGACCTCGGGCAAGCTCCTGTTCGATGATTCTGCCGAGGATATCCATATGTTCGTTGAGCAGGTCTTGACGGCGCGCCTCGGTGCAGTGGGCAAAAAGCTGCACACGGCAAGAAGCCGCAACGACCAGGTGGCTCTGGATCTGCGCATGTATCTTCGTGACGAGGTGGATGCCATTACCGAGAAGATCGTTGGCTTTGTCGAGGTGCTGGTGAAAAAGGCAGAGGCGTATACCAACTTCATTCTGCCCGGCTATACGCACATGCAGCGCGCACAGCCCATCGTGTTTTCACAGCATCTGCTGGCGTATGCCATGATGCTGCTGCGCGACATCGACCGCTTTTCCGATGCACGTGCCCGTATCAACGTTTCTCCCATCGGCTGCTGCGCGCTGGCAGGCACCAGCTATGGCACTGACCGCCATTTTGAGGCGGATCAGCTTGGTTTTACCGATATTTGCCGCAACAGCATTGACGGTGTTTCGGATCGCGACTTCTGCCTGGAGTTCATGAGCGCCTGCTCGATCCTCATGATGCACCTTTCCCGCTTCTCGGAGGAGCTGATCCTCTGGTCGAGCTGGGAGTTCCGCTTTATTGAGCTTTCGGATGCCTACACCACAGGCTCCTCCATCATGCCGCAGAAGAAGAATCCCGATATGGCAGAGCTGATCAGGGGTAAGACGGGGCGCGTTTACGGTGATCTGATGGCGCTTCTGACGACCATGAAGGGACTGCCGCTTGCCTACAATAAGGATATGCAGGAGGACAAGGAGAGCGTATTTGATGCCACTGAAACCGTGCGTATGTGCCTTGACGTGATGACCCCTATGATCGACACGATGACGGTGCGCTCTGACCGCATGAGAAAGGCGGCGGAGGAGGGCTTTATCAATGCCACCGACCTTGCCGACTACCTGGTCAGAAAGGGTATGCCCTTCCGTGATGCCTACCGTGTGTCGGGCAGCATCGTGGCGGAGTGCATCAGAACAGGCTCGGTGCTTGAGACCCTGACGCTTGAAACCTATCGCTCCTACAGTAATCTCTTCTCGGGCGATCTTTACGACGCCATCGATCTTTCCGCCTGCGTTGCCAAGCGCACCTCTGAGGGCGGCCCCTCCGCCGCCTCGATCAAGGCACAGATCTCCTATGTGAAGGAAAAGCTGAAGAAGTGACCGCATCGTCATGCGTCGCTGCGTCGTCAAGAATGAAATGTATCAATAAAAAGGGATGCAGATGTAGGATTTGTGCCTGTAACAGCGGTGCTTGGCAAAGGCGAAGGGACTTCTTTATCAAGGCATAGCCGAGAAAAAACGGCAGGGACACCAAAACGGTGTGCCTGCCGTTTTTGCCCAAAGAGGGCAGACACATTTTTCGAGAAGGGGAAAATTTGTTTACATTAGGACGCTTGACAAGATCGAAGGAAGGTGCTAAAATAGTTTGGTATTTGATTTAATACTAAATTAATTGATCGTAAGATCGACGAAACACCAAGGGGGATGTCACCCCTGGAGAAAAGGAGATGCTATGTTCAAACGCTTGGCTGCTTGCATCCGCGAGTTCAAAAAGCCAACCATCCTCACCCTCGTTTTTATTGTGGGCGAGGCGATCATCGAGACGCTCATTCCCTTTATCACCGCGAATCTGGTCAACCAGATCAAGGCGGGTGCGGTGCTCCGCGACGTGATCATGACGGGCATTCTGCTCGCGGTCATGGCGTGCGCCTCGCTTGCCTGCGGCGGCATTGCGGGTGTTTGCTGTGCGCGTGCCTCCTCGGGCTTTGCACGCAACGTCAGGAGCGATCTTTACGCGAGGATCAATGCCTTTTCCTTTGAGAACGTTGACAAATTTTCCACCTCCTCGCTCGTGACCCGTATGACCACCGACGTCCAGAACATTCAGATGTCCTATATGATGCTGATCCGCACGGCGATCCGCAGTCCCCTGATGCTCATTTTCTCGGTGGTGATGGCATTCGTGATGGGCGGTCCTCTTGCCCTGACCTTTGTGGTCATTATTCCCGTACTGACCTTCGGTCTTTTGATGGTGGGCAGAAGGGCAATGCCTGCCTTCCGCCGCGTGTTCCGCAAATACGACCGCCTCAACGAGTCGATCGAGGAAAACGTGCGTGCGATGCGCGTGGTCAAGGGATTTTCCCGCGAGGAATACGAAAAAGAGAAGTTTGGTGCGGCGGCAGAGGATATCCGTTCGGATTTCACGCATGCCGAGCGCATCGTGGCGTGGAACCGCCCCATCATGCAGATCTGTCTTTACTTCAATATGATCTTCGTCCTGTTGGTCGGCTCCCGTATGGCGATCAACGGTGAGAACGGCGTGGACGTGGGTCAGATCTCGGCAATGCTTACCTACGGTGTGCAGGTGCTGATGTCCCTGATGATGCTGTCGATGATCTACGTGATCCTGACCATGTCTGCCGAGTCGATGAAGCGTATCTGTGAGGTGCTGGGTGAGGAGTCTACCATCTGCTCGCCTGCGGATGCCATGACGCTGATGAAGGACGGATCGATCGATTTTGACGGTGTCAGCTTCAAGTATTCTGCCAAGGCGAAGCGCAACTCGCTCTCGGATGTGGAGCTGCACATCCGATCGGGCATGACGGTGGGCGTGATCGGCGGTACGGGCTCGGGAAAGACCTCGCTCGTGCAGCTCATCCCCCGTCTTTACGATGCCACCGAGGGAACGGTTCGTGTGGGCGGCGTGGACGTACGCCGCTACGATCTTGACGTTTTGCGCGGAGGCGTTGCCATGGTGCTCCAGAAGAACCTGCTCTTTTCGGGCACGATCAAGGAAAATCTCCGTTGGGGCAATCCCGATGCGACCGACGAGGAGCTGGTCGAGGCGTGTCGCCTTGCGCAGGCAGATGAGTTTATCCGTTCCTTCCCCGATGGCTACGATACTTATATCGAGCAAGGAGGCACCAACGTGTCGGGAGGGCAGAAGCAGCGCCTTTGTATTGCGCGCGCCCTGCTGAAGAAGCCGAAGATCCTGATCCTTGACGACTCCACCAGCGCGGTGGATACCAAGACCGATGCCCTGATCAGAGAGGGCTTCCGTGCCTACATTCCCGAAACCACAAAGATCATCATTGCACAGCGCGTTGCCTCGGTAGAGGATGCCGACCTGATCCTGATCATGGAAAACGGCGCCATCGTTGCCGCAGGCACGCACAGTGAGCTGCTGTCCTCCTGTGACATCTACCGTGAGATCCACGACCAACAGACGAAGGGAGGCGAGGAGCATGAGTAAGAAGCAAGCCTTGACGGCAAAGAGAAAGCCCGACAAGCGGGTGCTCGGCCGCGTGCTGAGGATGCTCTTTGGCTATTATCCTGTGCTCGCGCCCGTGATCGTGGTGTGTATCGTGATCGCCTCGGTCACGGCGTCCATCCCCTCCATCTTCATGCAGCAGGTCATCGCCTCGATCGAGGCGTGGCAGCTGAGTGGCGGCACGTGGGCAGAGGCTGCGGGCGAGATCGTACCCAAGGTGGTGTTGCTCGCGGCACTATATGTCTTTTCCACGGTCGCGATCATTCTGCAGACGCAGCTGATGGCGGTGATTACGCAGGGCTTCCTTTGCAAGCTCCGCCGTACCATGTTTGAAAAGATGCAAAATCTTCCCATCCGTTACTTTGATACGCACAAGCACGGCGATATCATGAGCCATTATACCAACGATATCGATGCGCTCCGCGAGCTGGTGTCCCAAGCAATGCCCGCACTGCTGCAGTCGGTCATCATCTTGATTTCGGTGCTTGCCATCATGCTTTATTACAGCCTTTGGATGACGCTGGTGCTGCTCGTCGGCGTGTTTGCTATGGTCATGGTGTCGAAAAAAATTGGCGGCGGCTCGGCAAAATATTTTGTCCGTCAGCAGAAGTCGATGGGCAGAGCAGAGGGCTTCGTTCAGGAGATGATGAACGGTCAGAAGGTCATCAAGGTCTTCAGCCACGAGGCGGCATCCGCAAGGGATTTCGAGGAGGTCAACAACGCGCTGTTTGAGGACAGCGCAAGGGCGCACTCCTATGCCAATACGCTCGGACCCATCATCGGTAATATCGGTAATATTCTTTACGTGATCATGGCGGTGGCGGGAGGGATCTTTCTGCTTTCGGGGATCCCCAACGTGGGCATCTCCCGTCTTCTGCACCCGAACGGCGGCTTTGCCGTCTTCAGCATCAGCATCATCGTGCCCTTCCTCAATATGGCGAAGCAGTTTACGGGCAACGTCAATCAGGCGTCACAGCAGATCAATGCCGTGGTCATGGGTATGGCAGGCGGCGCGCGTCTGTTTTCCCTGATGGATGAGCAGCCCGAAGCCGACGAGGGCTACGTCACGCTGGTCAATGCCGAGATCGCGCCCGACGGCACGGTCACGGAATCTGCTGTTCGTACGGGTCAATGGGCATGGAAGCATCCGCATGGAGATGGCACACTGACCTATACCCCTCTTCGCGGCGATGTGCGTCTTTCCGAGGTCGACTTCTCCTATGAGGAGGGCAAGCCCGTGCTGCGCGATGTGAGCGTCTACGCAGAGCCCGGACAAAAGGTGGCGTTTGTGGGTGCGACGGGTGCGGGAAAGACCACTATCACCAACCTCATCAATCGCTTTTACGATATCGAGGACGGCAAGATCCGATATGACGGGATCAACATCAATAAGATCAAAAAGGATGATCTGCGTCGCTCGCTCGGTATCGTGCTGCAGGAAACCAACCTCTTTACGGGTACCGTCATGGACAACATCCGCTACGGCAGATTGGATGCCACCGACGAGGAGTGCCGTGCCGCCGCAAGGCTTGCGGGTGCCGACGATTTTATCACGCGTCTGCCGCTTGGCTATGAAACCGAGCTGACGGGCAACGGAGCCAACCTCTCGCAGGGGCAGCGTCAGCTCATTGCCATTGCAAGAGCTGCCGTGGCAGATCCGCCCGTGATGATCCTTGACGAGGCAACCTCCTCGATCGATACGCGTACCGAGGCGATCGTGCAGCGCGGTATGGATCAGCTGATGGTCGGCAGAACCGTGTTTGTCATTGCCCATCGCCTGTCCACCGTTATGAATTCGGACGTGATCATGGTTCTTGATCACGGCAGGATCATCGAGCGCGGCAACCACGAAAAGCTGATCGCCGATAAGGGCGTTTACTATCAGCTGTATACGGGCGCATTTGAGCTTGAATAACCTCTGCAATCGAATAAAAAACCGTATTTCCCCCGCAAACGGAGTGGAAATACGGTTTTTTAGCAGGTCAGCTGTTGCCTGCCTTGAAGTAGGTTCCCACGCGCTTTCCGTCCAAGAGGTCGTAAAGAATGTGGGGATCCTTGCCGTTTAAGATGTACATGGGAATGCCTGCCTCCAGCGCAATGCGTGCGGCGGTCAGCTTGGTTGCCATGCCGCCCGTGCCTCGGTCTGTGCCGGCACCTCCCGCCATGGCGAGCACACCGTCGTGGAGGCTTTCCACAACGGGGATCAGCTTTGCATGGGGGTCGCGACGCGGGTCGCGGTCAAAAAGACCGTCAACATCCGAGAGATTGATCAGGAGATCGGCGTGGCAGACCAGTGCCACGTATGCCGAGAGCGTGTCGTTACCGCCAAAGTTCAGCTCCAGCGTTGACACGGAGTCGTTTTCGTTGACGATCGGAATACAGCCCATCTCAAGCAGGGTTTGGAAGGTGTCCTCTGCGGCGGCGCGCCGTTCGGGGTTGTCGATCACGTCCTTGGTCAGCAGCATCTGTGCCACGGTATGCCCGTAATCGGCAAAGAAGCGGGAATAGAGCTTCATCAGCTCGCTTTGTCCCACCGCCGCCATCGCCTGCTTCTCGCGTGTGCAGGTGGGACGGTGCGTGCCGAGACGAGCCACGCCCGCGCTGACGGCACCCGAGGAGACCAGGATCACCTGCTTGCCTGCATTCTTGAGATCCGAGAGCGTTTTGGCAAGCGCCTCGATCCTTCGGAGATTGAGATGACCCTCGTCGTGCGTGAGAGTGGAGGAGCCGATTTTGACCACGATGCGGTGGCATTGAGAAAGGGTAGACATATTTTTTGCATTCCTTAAAAAAGTATTTGAAAAATCGGGAGAATTGTATTATAATAGATTTCAGAACTATTATACTCCAAAAAAAACTTTTGCGCAAGGGGTTTTACCCAAGGAGGTCGACATCATGAAACAAAAATTTGCGGTGACCGTTGCCGATGTTCCCATGAATATCGTTTGTGACGAAACACAGGAGACCATAGACGCCGCCGTGTCCGAGCTTGACCGTCAGCTTCGCACGCTGACCTCCGCGCCCGGGCATTCCTGCACACGAACCGAGGCGGCACTGCTGCTGGCATTGGATTACAGCACCAGATGCATGCATTTGCGTGAGCGTGTGGCAGAGCTGGAGCGCTACGTGGACAGCACCGATCCCACGGGAGATACCTATGAGGCAAATCTGCTGCGCGGTGAGAATGAAACGCTCCGTGCACAGCTCCAGGTCAGCCGCGGTACATACGATGCGCTGCTGCAGGATAACGCCACCCTCTTCCAGCTGAACGCCAAGCTGGTGCGTCAGAACGGTGAAGCAAATGCGCGTGCCGACCGCATGCATGACCAGGTGCTCTCCATCCTGACCGAGGTGCGCGAGCTGCGCGAGCGCCTTGCCGCCATGTGTGTGGAAACGCGTGCGCCCTCTGCCGCCTATTCCACCCGTGAGCCCGAGCCTGCCATTGAGATCACGCCGCACGAGCAGCAGGTGACCCGCAAATACGAGCAGATGAGCATTGACGATATTCTGCTTGACTCTGCAAGGGGCGGTGCAAGGAGCACGGCTCCTGTGACCGCTTCCCGTGAACAGGTTGAGAACGAGTCCCGTTCCGGGATGCTTGATATGCTCGACTACGAGGACGGAAAGAGATATTAAGCCGATGCGTCAAAAGGGTCAACTGCCCGAGCTGCTTGCCCCCGCGGGCTCGCCGACGGCGCTTCGAGCCGCCATCGAGGGGGGCGCAGACGCCGTCTATTTCGGCGGACCTGCCTTCAACGCACGCATGCGGGCACAGAATTTTACCGCAGACACGATGCGCGAAAGCATAGCGCTGGCGCACGCTTACGGCGTGCGCGCCTACGTGACGCTCAATACGCTTGCCACCGACAGAGAGCTGAAGGACTTTCTTGCCGCCGCCGATATGGCGATCGGCGCGGGTGCCGATGCCCTCATCATTGCTGATCCGGGGGGCGCGGCACTGGTGCGCCGCGCCTTTCCCGACGTAGAGCTTCACGCCAGCACGCAGGCATCCGGTCATTCGATCGGTGCGGCAAGAGTGCTTGCCGATATGGGCTTTTCCCGTATGGTGCTGGCAAGGGAGACGCCAGCACGCGATATGCGTGATTTTGTTAAAAATGCGGGCATCGAAACAGAGGTCTTCATACACGGCGCACTCTGCGTATCGCATTCGGGTCAGTGCCTGTTTTCCTCCCTCGTCGGTGGGCGAAGCGGCAACCGCGGCGAATGTGCACAGCCCTGCCGCCTGCCCGATGCCGACGGGAAATATCCGCTTTCCTTAAAGGACCTTTGTCTTGCGCGCCATATTCCCGATCTGATCGAAATGGGTGTGGATTCTCTGAAGATCGAGGGCAGACTCAAGGCGCCCGAATACGTGCGCGACGTGACTGCCGTTTATCGCCGTCTGCTTGACGGGCGCCGCGCTGCCAACGATGCCGAAATGAGATATCTTGCCGATATCTTTTCGAGGGGAGGCTTCACCGATGCGTATTTCACCGAGAGTATCTCGCGCGGTATGCTGGGCGTCCGCTCGGATCGGGATAAGGAAAGAAGCCGCGATACCGTCCCCTTTGAGGGTATCACGCGGCGTGTTTCGCTTGATATGTGCTTCTCCATGAAACGCAATGAGCCGATGCGTCTTTCCGTAAAGGCAAACGGGAGGGAGGTCACCGTCAAGGGAGATCGCCCGTTTGAGGCACAGAATGCCCCTCTTGACGAGGGGACGGTACGGGAAAAGCTCTCAAGGCTGGGCGGAACGCCGTATGCCGTCGGTACTCTCGCGGTCGATATGGACGAGGGGCTGATGGTGCCGATCTCACGGCTGAACGCGCTGCGCCGCGCGGCGCTTTCCGAGCTGGAGAGCTTGCCGCCGAGAAGAAAGCCGTTGCCCGTGACCCTTCGCTCCTCCTCAGGCTCGCGCCCCGCACGCCCCACGGCGCGCTTTGCGCGTGCCGATGCCATTCCGCCTTCGGCATTCGACTATTTTGAGCACATCTATCTTC
The DNA here is from genome assembly GCA_015063625.1 of Oscillospiraceae bacterium. GTDB lineage: Bacteria > Bacillota > Clostridia > Oscillospirales > CAG-272 > Firm-07. The sequence goes on along the minus strand of SVTT01000003.1, from coordinate 45,336 downwards.
CGCTTGACGGCTTTGCACCCCCTGCCGACGGTGTGGTGCTGCCCCCCGTGATCTTTGATCATGAAACAGAGGGGATCAGGAGCGAGCTGAGGCGGGCGGTGGCGGCAGGGGCACGGCATGCGCTGGTCGGAAACCTCGGGCATCTTGCTCTTGCCACCGAGGCGGGGCTCGTACCCCACGGTGATTTCCGCCTCAACGTCACCAACAGCGAGACCCTTTCGGTTCTCCTCGCCCTCGGCTTTGAGGATGTGCTTCTCTCGCCCGAGCTGACCTTGCCGCAGATCAGGGATCTGCGCGGTCGCGCGGACGCTGTGATCTATGGGCGCATACCGCTGATGACGCTTGAAAAATGCGTCGGAAGGGAGCTCGGCGGCTGTGACGCCTGCCACAAGGGGGAGCTTCAATTCGTAGACAGACGGGGTGAAAAATTCCCGATCCTGCGCGCGATGCCGCATCGAAACATCATTCTCAATTCCCGTCCCACTGTGATGAGCGACAGGGGACGCGAGCTTTCCGCCGCAGGGGTGCGCGGAGGACATTTCATCTTTACGGTGGAGAGCGCGCAGGAGGCAGAGCGCGTGATCGGAGATTACCTTGAGGGAAGAGCGCCTACGGGTCCTGTCAGAAGGATCTGATCGGCGTTAAGATCACGACAAAAGAGGTCTGCACGATGACATCGGAAAGAGGTCGGCTGCGATCGACGGGGGCGTTTCGCCGGGGCTTCGCCCAACTGCCATTTCTCGGCAGAGAGCTATGACTGGCTCCTGCCCCAATACGAGACTTTACTGAGAGGGCTTTGATATGACGCTTGCTATTAAAAATCTCAAGATCCATCGTCCCGACGGGCGCTTTGAAGAGGGTACGCTTTACGTGCGCGACGGACGCATCGTTGCGCCCACCGCAGCCGATGTCGAGATCGACGGCGAGGGACAGTACGCCTGCCCCGGTATGATCGATATGCACACGCACGGCAGATGCGGAGGTGACTTCTGTGCCGCGGACGTCGCACTGCTCCGCACCATGGCGAACGACTATGCCCGTCGGGGCGTGACAGCCGTGCTCTTCACGCTTGCCTCGGATACCGAGGAGAATTGGCATGCGGCGCTCTCCCGTGCGGCATCCTGTGGAGAAAAGAGCTATATCGGCATTCATTTTGAGGGCTGCTGGCTGGCAGGATCCCGTCGCGGCGCTCATGCGCCCGAGCTCTTGCGCGCACCCTCGGTCGACGAGCTTGAGAGGCTGATCACCGTTTCTTCACTGCCCATTTTAAAGATCAGCGCCGCCCCCGAGCTTGATGAGGACGGCAGCTTTCTTGCCGCATGCGTAAGGAACGGTATTCATTTTTCCATCGGGCACACCGATGCCGATCATGCCACTGCCAAGCGTGCTCTTGACGGGGGCGCCGATTGCTTTACGCACCTGTTCAATGCAATGCCCCCCCTTCATCACCGTTCGGGAGGTCCCATTGCCGCCGCACTGACCGATCCGCGCGCCTTTGTGGAGATGATCTGTGACGGCATCCATATTGCGCCCGAAACCGTGCGCCTTGCCTACCGTACTAAGGGTGCCGATCGCTTTATTTTGATCAGCGATTCCATGGCAGGCACGGGATGTCCCGACGGCACCTATGAGATCGCGGGTCAGCCTGCCGTGGTCAAGGACGGCATGGCGCTTACACCTGACGGAAAGCTGGCGGGCAGCACACTCGACCTTCTGCGCGGTGTGCAGAATCTTGCCGCCTTCTGCGAGATCCCCTTTGGTGTAGCACTGCTTTCGGCAACCCGCACGCCTGCCTTCTATCTCGGCATGGCAGGGGAGCGCGGGAGCCTTGAGGAGGGAGCACGCGCCGATATCTTTTTCCTTAACAGCATCGATGACGCTATGCCCGCACGCGTGATGAAGGATGGGGAGTGGATCTCCTGAAAGCAGTACCGTTCACGGGTATGTTGACCGATAGACGAGAAAGCGCACCCCGACACGGGTGCGCTTGAAAGTGAGGAGCTATGATCTATACCGTAACTCTGAATCCCGCCCTTGATTATACCATGCACCTTGACGCTCTTTCGCAGGGGAGCACCAATCGCTCGGCAAGAGAGAGCGTGACCTTTGGAGGAAAGGGCATCAACGTCAGTGCCGTGCTCCGCGAGCTGGGGCTGCCAAGCGTGGTGCTCGGCTTTGCCGCAGGCTTTACGGGTAGGGAGCTTTGCCGCCTTTTGGACGAGGCGGGGCTTTCGCACAAGCTTGTGATGCTGGAGGAGGGCATGACGCGCATCAACGTCAAGCTGCGTGCCGATCGCGAAACCGAGATCAATGCAGGAGGACCCGCCGTGCGCGACGGGGAGCTGAACCGACTTCTGGAGCAGCTTGAGGGTCTGACCGAGGAGGATACGCTGGTGCTGGCGGGAAGTGTTCCCGCAGGCGTTCCATCTCGCATTTATGAGCAGATCCTATCCCGTCTGGCAGGTAAAGGGGTGCGCGTGGTGGTCGATACCGAACCGAAATGGATGAAAGGATTGCTCCCCTACCGCCCCTTCCTTGTCAAGCCCAACCGCGCCGAGCTCTCTGCCTTTGTGGGGAGGGAGCTGCATGACGAGGAGGAGCTCCTGAGCGCGGCGCGTGAGCTGCAACGGCTGGGTGCGCAAAACGTGCTGGTGTCGCTTGGCGGTGACGGAGCGTTGCTGCTGGATGATGCGGGAGAGGTGCGGCGCGCCGCCGCTATGGGCGGAAAGCCGATCGGTACGGTGGGCGCGGGCGACTCGATGGTCGCAGGCTTTTTATTTGGCGTGAGCACCGATAAGGACAATGCTCTCCGTTATGCACTTGCCGCAGGCGGTGCAACTGCAACGGGGGAGGGGATTGCGACTGCGGCACGCATATACGCGGTGCTTGGTTTATCCGATTAGCGGCGCAATACGTCGTTGCTCCTCAAAAGCGGCTTGACGCGAGGTGCTACGCCTGCGCCTTGCTTTTTGCGGTGCGCCTTGTCCTGCTTCTCTGGTGAACGGGGAAGTTGGTGCGAGGGACAAAAACGATCGATCGGGCAGAGAGCCTTCTCTCTGCCTTTTTTCGTTGAACCGATTGTTGCGGTCTTTGCATGATCCGATAATATTTTCCACATATGTTAAGTTTTTTATATAAACTTGACAAAAATAGTATTGATATATATAATAAACTTATCCGCTTTTCCATGGGCGGAGGCTTTTTCATCATGCTTCTTTGTCAAGAGAATCCCTGAAGGAGGTTTTTTCATGAAGCGTACCCCCCCGAGCCGACTTTCCAAGGGGAAGGTGACGGCACTTGCCTCGGTGGCATGTCTTGTTTTGTCATCGGTCGTTTTGCTGATGCTCTACAAGTCGGTCAGCTATCTCTCGCTTGCGCTGCTTGCGATGATACAGCTGTTGCCCGCCCTTGTCAATCTGCTGCTTTTTCTTCCCATTCTCCGATTGCCGACGCAACGAAAACGTCGGAGCAAGGAGGAACAAGCCGATCCCTCAAGCGAAACGCGCACCAGAAAGATATGGCGCTTTTTGAGGATCCGCTTCCAAAAAATACTTTGCGCGGCGCGCACCTACTGCGCACGGCATAGGGTTGCCATCACGGCGGTGCTGATCGTGGCGGCGACGGCGGTGGTCAACCTGTACTTCTTCCGATACGTGCCCCGCTTGCAAGACACCTATAAGCTCGGCTATCACGTCCCCGTGATCCTCATTCTGCTCTTCGTGGTGTTCATCGTGTTTGACAAATGGTGCAAGCACGTGGCAACGCCCCGTGACGGGGAGGGTAAGGTGCGGGAGGACCGCGATGCGACCGCACGCTTTGACGATGCATTGATGCACAATCTGCGCAGCGCCTTCGCTCTTTCGCGCGTGGCACAGCTGCTTTGCGCGGTGGCGGTCACGGTCAAGCTGCTCGGCTTTTACGATGCCCAGCGCATCCTTGTGTACGTGCTGGTTGCTCTCTTTGTTTACGAAACCGTATTTTTGATGCTCTCACTCTTTGCCAAGCTGATCCGACGTGAGATCGAGGCAGAGCCCGAGGTCATCGTGCCCATGCCCGGCATGGGTGGCGGCGATTTCAGCGTGCTGACCTACCTTGAGAAGAACACGGGCATCACCATGCGCTCACTCTGGAGCATGCAGCTGGTGAAGCGCGTGATCCCGTACGGCGTGATGCTGACCATTCTGATGATCTGGGGCTTTACGGGCGTGGTGCAGATCGAGGCACATCAGGAGGGTGCGCTTTACCGCTGTGGCAAGCTGCAGCAGGAAACGCTTGATCCGGGGCTTCATTTCACGCTTCCCTGGCCCTTTGATAAGGTGGAGGTCTATGACACCAAGACGGTCAACCGCATGTCGATCGGCTATATCGGCGCGGACGATACCGACAATCTCTGGACCGAGGCGCACGGCGGCGAGGAATATCGCCTGCTGCTGGGCGGAGGACAGGAGGTCGCCTCGGTCAATTTGCGCGTCGAGTACCGCATAGCCGACCTTGGAAGCTATCTTTCCTACTGTGCCTCCCCCGAATCGATGCTCAGTGCCGCCTCTTACGAGATCATTACGGCGCGTATGATCAACACCGATCTCAATTCCCTGCTTGCGGCAGACCGTCTTGCCTTTGCCTCAACCTTCTGCGAGGAGCTGAAGGCGTATATGGAGCATTATCGCACGGGGATCGAGGTTGTGGGCGTGGTGCTTGAGAGCATCCATCCGCCCGTGGAGGTTGCAGACGTATTCCAGAAGCTGATCAGTGCCGGGATCGAGGCAGAAAAGCGGCTGCTGGACGCCGAGGCACAGGCGGGAGAAACGATGGCTTGGGCAAATACCTATTACGACACGCTGGTCGGCATTGAGCAGGCGGCGCATTACGGAAAGGTTGCGACGGCACGGTCCGAGGTCGCCTCGTTTATGGCGAGCGTGAACGCTGACGCCGCATATCCCGACGAATACCGATACTACAAGTACCTTGAAGCGATCAAGAGTGCTTACGGAGGAGCCAAGATCGTCATCGTGGGCGACGGTGTCAACACGTCTAACATCTATATCGGAAACCTTCCGAGCTCCGCATACTGAACCACACGGAGGATTTTATGAACCATCAGGAAAATATAAAGGATAAAAAGGCGGCAAGGACCGACAAAAAGAGATTCTTGACCGCAGGCAGGATCGCCAAGATCATGACGGCGGCAGTCGTCTTGCTGGTGCTTTTCTGGTTCGGCTTTACTTATGAGGTGAGAGAGGGAAGCTGCGCGTTGGTGCTTCGCTTTGGCGCTGTGCGCAAGGAAACCTCCGAGGCGGGGCTTTATTTCAAGCTGCCCTGGCCCTTTGAGAGTGTTGTGACCTACGACGACAGATTGCAGTATCTGGAGTCCAACACGCTGGAAACCACCACCATGGATAAGCGCAACGTCAAGCTGCGCTCCTACGTGGCGTGGAAGATCGACGATCCCGTCAAGTTCCACAACAGTGTGGGCGCCCAGGGCTCGGTCGAGCTGTTCATCAAGGATCAGGTCTTCAGTGCCACCAACAGCACGCTCGGTGAGTATGAGCTGACGGCACTGGTGTCGCTGGAGAGCGAAAAGATCAAGATCGATGAGATCCAGCAAAAAATCTTTGAGCGCGTGAGAGATAACTGTGCCGCCAATTACGGTGTGACCGTGGTGGACGTCAGCATTCTCCGCCTCTCGCTGCCCGATGAAAACCTTGACGCTGTGTTTGAGCAGATGCGTGCCGACCGCGAGAAGGAGATCGATATCATTCTTGCCAATGCCGATATGGAGGCAAATAAGATCACCACGGGTGCCGATACCGAGGCAGCCGAGATCACCAGTAAGGGTGAGATCGACGCCGCCAAGATCCGCGCGGAAACCGAGAGTGCCGTTGCCGCCATCTATGCCGCGGCACAGAAGGAGAATCTGGAGCTTTATCGCTTCCTCCAGAATCTTGACACCATCGTTTCCTCGGTCAACAGCTCCACCATTCTGGTGGTCAAGGCAGACGAATACCCCTTCAATATCCTGACCGAGTATTCGAGCAACATGACCATTGAGGGGGATCGGACCGTGATCAACGATCTCTCCTACATCCTGAGCAAGCTTCCCGACGACAAGCGTCAGGCGCTGGTCGATCAGGTCACCGCGCTGATCGAGGCGGCTGCCGCCGAAAACGGCATTCCGCTGAACTGAGGGAGGCTGCCATGAAGCAAAAAACATTATTTGCCGACGTGCTGGAAACCGTGACCAAGTATTTTCTTATATTGGTCATCGTCGTGGTCATCGGTATCTTCTTTACCGGGATCCGCATGGTCAAAAGCGGCAACGTGGCAGTGGTGCTCCGCTTCGGTGAGCTGGTGGGCGACACCTACGAGGATCAGGTGCATGAGCCGGGAATCCTCTTCGCCTTCCCCTATATCATCGACGAGGTGATCACCGTGCCCACGGGCAGCGTGATCGAGCTGAGCGTGACCACGCATTATACCGCCGAAACTGCCGCGTCGACCTCCGAGGGTGGGTACGTTATCACGGGCGACCAGAACATTGCCGTGATCGCGGCATCCGTCAAATATTCGATCACCGACCCGATCGCGTACGCGCTGCACGTCAAGGACGTCGATGCGCTGATCAACGCCGCTGTCAGCAATGCCATGCTTTGCGAGGCGGCACGGCTTGACGTGGACAATCTGCTGACCGACGGCAAGGACGCCTATGCCAGGGCGGTGATGATGCGTTCCTCGGAAAAGCTGGATATGATGGATGTCGGTGTCACGCTTGCGGCAGTTGAGCTGACAAGCGTTGCCATGCCCGAGGAGGTGCGCGACGTTTACAATCGCGTGAATTCCGCGAGCGTGCAGGCAGAAACCATCATCGAGCGTGCCTACCAGTACCGTGAAAACATTCTTCCCATGGCGAAAAGCGATGCCAATCTCCGCGTGGCGCAGGCAACCTCCGCCAAGGCGTTGGCAGAGGCGCAGGCAACCACCAATCTGGCAGAGTTCTGGGGTGTTGTAGAGGAATATGAGGAGAATCCCGACGTAGTCAAGGCGCGGATCTACACCGACAAAACGATTGAGTTTATGCGCACGATCGGAAGGGTCTACATGGTGCAGGATGAAAACAGCAAGATCTTTTTGAATCCGCAGTAGTGCGGCAGGGATCATCGCTTGACCGTATCCTGTTCTGATGTTCGGAGGTGCTATGGAAAATATTGATAATATGGGGCGCAACAGCCTTGAGGCACTTTCTCGCGAGAATCTGACCGACGAGGGGCGAAAAAAGCTGACGAAGGACATCCTGTGCGGCGTGGCAACCATTTGCTGCCTTGCCGTGGGATTGCTCTATACGTACGTTTTGCGCGGAAGCTATCCGGTGGTTCCGCAGCTGCTTTACTTCATCGGCGTTCTCATTGAGGGCGTGCCTGTGATCGTGGCGGGCCTGAAGGGCTTGTTCACGAAAAATTTGACCAACGCAATGGAGATCCTTGTCGGTATCGCCATTGTGGCATGTGTATTTAATCGGGAGCTGATCCTCGCGCTGCTCATCCCGCTGATCCTCAATGTGGTGCACCTCTTGGAGGAGCGCAGCATCATGGGCGGCAGGGATGTGATCGAGGGGCTCAAAAAAATGCAGCAGAATACCGCGATCCTCTTGGAGGGGGAGAGCGAGAGCGTGGTGGATGTCAAGACCCTGAAGGTAGGGCAGCGCATCGTCATCAAGCCGGGCTCGGGAATCCCGATCGACGGTATCGTTTTGTCGGGAGAAACCAACATCGATCAGAAGTCGCTGACGGGTGAGCCCGAGCCTGCCCATGCCAAGGCCGGGGACACGGTTTATGCGGGCACCGTCAATCTGGACGGAAGGATCGTGGTGGAGGTCACACGGGAGCACGTCGATACCTCCTTTTCCAAGATCCTCAAGCTGCTGGAGGGCTCTGAGAACATCTCGGTGTCCGAATCACGTCTTATTGACCGTTTTCTTGCCTATTACATCCCCTTTGTGCTCGCTGTGGCGGGTGCGGTGGCACTCATTACCGCCGATATCTCCAAGGCGATCGCCATCCTGGTGGTGTCCTGCCCCTGCGGACAGATGCTGGTCAGCTCAGCACCCATGATCGCCGCCCTCTCGGTGTCCACCAAAAAGGGTATTCTCATCAAAAATTCCAAGTTCATCGAGGAGCTGACCGAGATCGATACCGTGGTATTTGACAAGACCGGTACCGTCACAAAGGGAGAGCTCTCGCTTTCTGAGGTCGTTCCCTTTGGGGATGTGACACCCGAGGAGATCCTTGCGGTGGCGGCGTCGGTGGCAGTGGCATCCACGCATCCCGTGTCGCGAGCCGTGATCGCCGCGTGCGAGGGAAAGGAATTTGACCGCACGCTGGAGGTCCGCGAGATCTCGGGCGGCGGCGTGACCGGGACGAGCAAGGATGGCGCGCATACCGTGTCCTTCGGACGCCGCGAGTGGCTGGCGGCACACGGCTGCACGATCCCCGATGATTTTCCCGCGGGTGCGCCGGTCAGCATGAGCTACGTGTCGCGCGACAGCGTTCTGCTCGGATGCCTTTGCTTCAACGATACAGTTCGCAAAAACGCGGCGGCGTGCGTTGAGGAGCTGCATGAGCTGGGCACTGAAAGGACGGTCATTCTCACGGGTGACCGTGAGGAGCCTGCGCGCCTTGTTGCCGAGCAGGTCGGCGTGGACGAGGTGCACGCCCGTCTTCTGCCCGAGGATAAGCTGAACCGTCTTCGTGCCCTCACGCAGAGCGAGCACAGCGTCCTTGCCGTCGGTGACGGTATCAATGACGCCCTCATCCTGCGCGAGGCGAGCGTGGGTATTGCGATGGGTGCGATGGGCTCGGATCTTGCCATCGAATCGGCAGATATTGCCCTGATGAATAACAACCTGATGAACATACCCTTCGTCATTCAGCTGGCGCGCAGGACGCGGCGGATCATCTATCAGAATCTGGTGCTCTCCATCGGCATCAGCGTGGGTATGATCGCCCTCTCTGCGATGGGTGTGATCACGGCACTGGCGGGTACCATTTTCCATAACTTCGGTGCGTTTGCCGTGCTGCTCAACAGCTCGCGCATCCTGCGGCTCGGAGAGAAGTGATACAGGTGCTTGCACAGAGAAAAAGGCGACCTGCTGCTGCAGGTCGCCTTTTTCTCTGATTTTACGGGCACGCATGTCACAGAAAGCACCGAGGCCAAGGGGCTTGAGGGGTGCTTCTGTGCTGTGTACGGAGATCACTCCCTGATGTCTACAAATACGTGCTCCTCGGAGGATCTTCTGGCGGCAAGGCACATGCTTGCACTGAGAATGCCCTCGTGCAAGGGCGCGATGGATCTTGCCTTTCCTGTCATGACGGCGAGGAAGTTCTCGCAAAGATTGGCGTCGCCGCCAAAGTGAGAGCCCGAGGTGCCGTTCAGCACGTATTCCTCGTTGATATTCTCAAGATGGCGGAACACGCGAATGGTATTGGTCACCCAGTCGAATTCGAGTGTGCCGCGGTAGCCAATGAGGCGCGCACCGCGCTTTCCCGCACCGTTGCGGGCGATAAAATTCTGGGAATAGACCACGTGCATGCCGCTTTCGTATTCGATGATGGCGCTGCCGCTGTCCTCGTTGCCGGTATCGGTGGCAAAGCAGCAGTAGGGTCCGATGATATAGCGGTCGCCGTTCTTCTTGACATTTTTGGGACTCTCGGGGCAGGTGTCGGTCTTGTCGCAGTCGGCACACAGCTTGCCTGCGGGCTCGTTACCCTTGAAGACCTGCTTGGACTTCACGGCACAGATGCGCACAGGTCGGTTGTCTCCGAGAAGATAGTTGATGTAATCGAGATCGTGGGTCGCTTTTTGCAGGAAAAGCCCTCCCGTTTCATTCTCGTCGCGATACCACTTGTGGTAGTAGCCGCGCCCGTAGGGCACGTTGTTATACGCCTGCACGTGCTCAATGGTGCCGAGCCTTCCCGTATCGGTGATCTCCTTGACCTTTTGGAGCAGCATAGAGGTGCGCAAGGGGAAGGAAACCACGGTGATATCGTCCATATCGGGGAGGATGGCGCGCAGACGGTCAAGGTCCTCCTCATGGATGCAGACCGGCTTTTCGAGGAACAGCGGGATCTTGTATTTGGCAACCAGCACGGCGTAATGCGTGTGGGTCGAGCAGCGCGTACCAACCAGAACGCCGTCAAGCTGCTCCTTTTGCAGCATTTCGTCGGCGTCGCTGTAATAGCGAAGATCGGAGTACCCCTTTTCCTCGGCACGCGCCTTGGCTGCGCGGATGTCGGTATCCATGATGGCGACGGGTCTTGCCTCGCCGCTTTTGAAGAGCAGATCGACGATGCTGCTGATGCGACCACCGTATCCGATGACGCCGAATTCTAACATGACAGACAGTTCCTTTCTCGGTTTAAAATTTGGCCTTTTCTTTGATTATAGCACGGTGTTTTGGTGTACACCATAGCTGAAGCTGCTGTTTTTTAGCACAAAACCGCTATTGACAACCCCTAAGCAAAGAGGTAAAATGAACGTGAGGTGATCAGAGTGGCTGTCATATCCAGCGAAAAGATATCCCACCGCTATCTGGAGATCAATCGATGCGGTATCCAGAGGCTCTCGGGAAAGGAGATCCGCATTCTGCGCCGTGAGGGGCGCGTGGATTGGTATATCCTCTATGTGATGAAGGGACAGGTCCGTGTGACCGAGGGGGCGCGAGAGCTGCTTGCGGGAGAGGACGATATGATCCTTTACCGTCCCTGTGAGCGTCAGGAGTATGCGATCTCGGAAAGGGATGATACCCTGACGTGCTATATCCATTTCAGCGGAACTGCCTGCGAAGCGCTGATGACGCGCTTTGGACTTTCGGGGCGCATTACGCATCTTTCGAACGGTGCGGCACTTCGCGTGGTGCTGGAGGAGATGGTGGAGGAGTTTTTGCTGCAAAAGCCCCACAGTGCCGAGCTTTCGGCGGCTTTGCTGGTCCAATTTCTCTCGCTTGCGGGCAGGGCGTGCAGCGAGGCGCAGAGTACGGTCAGCGCCGCCCTGCAAAAGAGTATCGATACGGTGCGTAAGCATATGCACGAGCATGGGCAGGAAAACCGTACGGTGCGCGAATATGCCGAGATGTGTCACCTGAGTGAGGGGCGCTTTGCGCATGTCTTCAAGGAGAGCACGGGCATGTCCCCCAAGCAATATATGCTGCATATCAAAACCGAGCTTGCCTGCCGGTTGCTTGCCACCACCGATCTTTCGGTGGGTGAGGTTGCACGGGAGGTCGGTATTGAGGACCCGAACTACTTTTGCCGCCTGATGAAGAAGCAGACGGGCCATACGCCGAAGGCTCTTCGGTAGTTAGCTCTACAAAGAGAGCAGGGGCAAAAGTGCCCGTAAAATGCGCCTGTGGGACTAGGGACAGGTGAGGCTTGTTTTCGCCACGTTCAATTTTTTCTTGAATTTGCCCGCCAAAAGCGCTACAATAAACAAAAAATTTTGGAGGATGCCATGATCTATACTCTGCAAAACGAACATCTGACCGTTAAGATCTCGACGCTTGGCGCAGAGCCCCTTTCCGCTGTGTGGCGTGCCGACGGCACCGAGTTTCTTTGGCAACGCGATCCGCGCTATTGGGATAGCACCGCGCCTTGGCTCTTTCCCATTTGCAGTGCGCTTTACGATGATCGGTATACCTATCGGGGAAAGACCTATACGCTTAGCAAGCACGGCTTTGCAAAGGATATGGAATTCGCGGCAAGCAATGTCACCCCCTCCTCGATGCGCCTGACGCTCGCGGCAGACGACCGCACGCGCGCGTCGTACCCCTTCTTGTTTGAATTTATCATTGACGTGGCGCTTCGCGGCGCACGGCTTGAATTTGATTTTTCGATCGTCAATCACGGCAAGGAGATGATGCCTGCCACCCTTGGCGGTCATCCGGGGATCAATGTCCCTCTTGCGGGCGAGGGCACCTTTGAGGATTACGCGATCGAGTTTTTTGATTGCAGCCCCGATCTTGTGGTACTTAACGAGCGCTTTTACGATACGGGCAAGCGTCTGGGCTACCCCTTGCGTGACGGCAAGTATCTCCCCCTTTCTCACGATCTGTTTGCCATCGACGGTGTGTTTCTTGCACACGTCGGCAACAAAGTCAGACTCTTCTCGGAAAGGGCGAGGCATGCAGTGACGGTCGAGTACCCCGGCGCGCCTTATGTCGGGATCTGGTCGGCTGCGGCAAATGACACTCCCTTTGTGTGCATTGAGCCGTGGTATGGCTTGCCTGCCTTTCATGACGGTGTAGAGGATCTTGAAGTCAAGGGCAATATGTTCCGTATCGAGCCCGATCAGCAGAAAAACGTCAAAATGGCGTTAGAGTTTTCGTGATGCGCGTGACCGTTCTTCTGGAGAATACCTCCTCCCGTCCCGATATTGGCGCGGAGCACGGATTGTCGCTTTATCTTGAAACGGCATCCGGTATGCGCGTGCTCTTTGATATGGGCGGTAGTGCACTGTTTGCGAAAAACGCGGAGGTGCTTGGCATTGCGCTGGATCGGACTGACGCGGCAGTGCTCTCGCACGGGCATTACGATCACGGCGGAGGACTCTCTGCTTTCCTTCAGTGCTGTCATGATGCCCCCGTCTATATCAGTCCGCATGCCTTTTTGCCGCACTTTTCGGGAGATGGCGCGAAATACATCGGGCTTGATCCCTCCCTCGCCCCGAACGGGCATATGTCCTCTCGCTTTCGCGCGGTCGAGGACCAAGCTGTGATCGGCGAGGGGGTAACGGTGTGTTCCTGTCGGGACTGTGAGTTGAGGGAGCCATTGGATACCGCAGGGCTGGGGATGGTCGCGGACGGGTGCTATCTGCCTGAGGACTTCCGCCATGAGCAGTATTTGCTGATCGAGGAAGATGGGCGTCGGATCCTTGTCAGCGGATGCTCGCATCGTGGCATCCTTAATATAATGGAATGGTTTTCTCCCGATGTGCTGATCGGGGGCTTCCATCTGATGAAAAGAGATCCCGCGTGCGAGGAGGACCGCGCCTTGCTTGATCGGATCGCCGAACGGCTGCTTTCCTACTCCACTGTGTTTTATACCGGTCACTGTACGGGGGGTGCGGCGTATTGTTACCTTAAGGAACGAATGATGGGAAGATTACATGATCTCTCAGGGGGCAGAGAATGGATTATCTGACCGTACAAAAAGAGGGCGCAGCGTGATGCTCTATGGGAGCATTGGCGCTGCGCCCTGGTTTTTTCGTTGGTTTTTGGAAACCGAATCTTTTTTATCCAAAAATAATGGAATTTATTCCAAAAAATATGGAAATTCCGAATGTAAAAATGGAAAAACGAGGGTGCGAGAGAAGGGGCGTGGCCTGCCTGGCAGCGTGCGTGGTATAGGGCAATGTAGGTGGTCGCGCTCCGTAGCTTTCTTCCAAATCATTATACGCGCGAGGCGTGCTGCGTGGGCAAGCGTGCGCTTGCGTGCATGCTCTCTTTGGGTTTTTGATCGGCGTTCTGCACCCCTTGTACCCGATGCGCCTTGGCTGGGTCAATATTCCCGAAAGCGGAAAACCAAAGGCATTCAATGGTTTTTGCAAGGAGGATAAATAAAAAAATATTTCCGAAAACGGAAAAATATATTCAAAAAACGCTTGACAAAGCGCATTGAAGGGTGTATAATGGGATCAGTTCAAAAACGCAAAAGGAGATCAGCTATGAAAACGACGTCCAAGAAAAATACCTCGAGCACCATGCCGATCGATGCAAATGAGAGAAAAAAGGCGCTTGAAACTGCCATCAAGCAGCTTGAACGCGATTACGGTGCAGGCACGGTGATGAAGCTGGGTGAGAATACGCACATGGAGGTGCAGGCGGTGCACACAGGCTCGCTGTCGCTGGATATGGCGCTCGGCATTGGCGGTGTTCCGCGCGGACGTATCATTGAGATCTTTGGCCCCGAGTCCTCGGGTAAAACCACGGTGGCGCTCCATATCGTAGCGGAGGTTCAGAAAACGGGCGGTCAGGCAGCCTTTATCGACGCAGAGCATGCGCTTGATCCTGTCTATGCAAAGGCGCTCGGCGTTGACATCAATAATCTGCTGGTCTCCCAGCCCGATTGCGGCGAGGATGCGCTGGATATCACTGAGGCGCTGGTGCGCTCGGGCGCGGTGGACGTCGTGGTCATCGACTCGGTTGCCGCGCTGGTTCCCCGCCAGGAGATCGAGGGAGATATGGGACAGTCCCAGGTCGGTGTGCAGGCAAGATTGATGTCCCAGGCAATGCGTAAGCTCTCGGCAGTCATTTCCAAAAGCAATGCCGTCGTCATTTTCATCAATCAGCTTCGCGAAAAGGTTGGCGTCATGTACGGCAATCCGGAAACCACCACGGGCGGTCGCGCGCTGAAATTCTATGCCTCGGTACGGATCGACGTGCGCAAGACCGAGCAGCTCAAGAACGGTAACGATATCTACGGCAACCACGTTAAATGTAAGATCGTCAAGAACAAGGTCGCGCCCCCCTTCCGCGTGGCAGAATTTGATATTCTTTACGGAAAGGGCATTTCCCGCGCGGGCGAGCTGGTCGATATCGGTATCGCACTTGACATCATTCAGAAGAGTGGCTCCTGGTTCTCTTATAACGGCGAGCGCCTCGGGCAGGGCAAGGATAATATTCGCAAGCTGCTTGAAAGCAATGACGCCCTGTTTGCTGAGATCGAGGCGAGGATCCGCGAGGAATCGGGGAAAATGGAAGTGAATGAGGAAGCCTTTGACCTTGACGACGAGGATGAGGATTTCGATCTGCGCGCGCTCAAGATGGATGATGACGCGGAATAACGGTGTATGCATCACTGCGGTGCGCGCCCTTGACGGGGGAGCGCGCGTGGCGTTGAGTCTGCGAGGGGGCGAGGAAGGCGAGGAGCGCCTGGTGCTTCTTTCCACCCGCCTTTCCCGTTTGCCGTGTGTCGGAGAGATCACCGACGAGGAGCTTTGCTTCTACCGCAGGGAGGCGGATGTTGCGGCTGCCATCGAGATCGGCATGAGGGCGCTTGGCCTTGGTGCGTGCTCTCGCCGCACGCTGCTGCAAAAAATACGCCGACACGGCATCGGCGGAGAAAGCGCCGAGGAGGCGGTCGGCGAGCTTGTGCGGCGCGGCTGTCTTGACGAGAGGCGTGCGGCTCTGCGTACGGCAGAGTGCAATGTACGGAAGCTTTGGGGGAATCGACGTATCCTTGCCGATTTGATGAATAAGGGCTATGAGCGTGAGGCGATAGAGGCGGCATGCGAGTGGCTTGGGACGCAGGATGCCTGCTCGCGCTGCTGCCGCCTTTTGCAAAAGCGGCGTGCCGATTATCCCAAAACCGAGGAGGAGGCAAGACGTCTTCTTTCCGTGCTTTTGCGATACGGCTATTCTGTCGGCGAGGCGAAGATGGCACTTTCCCTGCTCAAGGGGAGCTGAACACAACAAAAAATAAAGAGGGTGCGCAGCGGCGCACCCTCTTTATTTACAAGGATCAATACATTCCTGCAACGATCACGTACATTGCAACCACCAAGACCGAGAATACGATAGCAACCACCGTAGTAGCGATCGAAAGGATCTTGTCGCGGGAATGTCCCTTAGACTTGCTGAGATAGGTCTCCGAGCCGCCCGTGATGGTGCCCGAAAGCTTTTTATCCTTGCCCGACTGCAACAAAACAGCGATGACAAGAAAGACCGCCATCACCAAAATGGAGATACCCATTACCCATTCCAATGCCTGCATGTTTTCACCTCCAAAACCGTTCAATATGCGGGAAGAACCGCATGAATCTACATATGTCAAACTATTTTATCACATTTGAAGGGAAAATGCAATAGAAAATCAAGAAAAACTTTTGATTTTTTTGTGTAGCCGTAAGAGAGTCGAACCCATAAGGTTTTAAGCGGCATATTTTTCCGTATCCATCGCCAAAATGCTCTTAAATATTCGTATATTCCCCGATCATTTTGGCTTGGCTCCGGAAAAATCTACTCTCTTAAAACTGCTTTGCGCCTTACGGGGAGAAAATTTATCGTGGATTTTGTTGGACTTTGCCGCAGCCAAGTGGTACTTTGCAAGGCAAAGTACCGCAAGTGGGAGTGATCTGAACCCGCCCGAAAGCCACGATTTTCAGCGCTTTGGCGGCAAGTTACCCTCAAATGCGGTGCTTCGTGTGCCTTGGTGAATGACAAGACAGTTGCACACGAAGAATATGCGGCCGCTTGCGGTCGTCACGCATATTATCATTTCTGCAAGCGTAGATATACGGTACTGACCACCACGCAAGCAGCAAAGCTTGTGGGATGCTCAAACGATCTCATAAATTCTTGGATGAAAAAGGAAGATGGACTTCGGTTCGTAAGGGCGCAAAACGGAGTGTTCACAACCAAGGAATGGCTGATCGACTACTTCGCTCACTATACGAAAGAGAAGAATCAAGATATCGCATTTCAAAATAAAAAACACCCCAAAGGCATCGGTGAAATATCCGATGCTTTTCTTGTAAAAAAGTTTTTGGGAATTTCCAAAAACTATTTGCGATTTCTCGCGCAACATGTTATAATTAGGAAAATTCCAAATAAAAATCATAAATGCCTATGTTTGTACAAAGGGGGGATCAATTTGGCAGGCAAACGTGGCCCCACGCCAACGAAACAGATTATTATCAAATCGACATCGGAGCTTTTCTTTGAGAACGGATTTTCAAAGACAACGGCTACCGAGCTATGCAAAAAGGCAAATATCAGCACCGGCAACCTAACCTTTTATTTTCCTACGAAGGAACACATTCTTGCGGATCTTGTTAAAATGATGTGTGATTTCCAATGGAGAGAGATGGAGAATGCCGCAGACGAAGGAAGAAGTTCGCTTCTTGCTTATTGCCTTGAACTTACCACGATGGTGGCAGTCGGAGAGGAAATACCGCAGATGTATGACTTCTTCATAGCGGCATACGCACATCAGATACCGCTTGATATCATCAGAGCAAATGATGTGGAGAAGATCAAGAAGGTGTTCGCCGAATATACCGAGGGCTGGGACGATGAGAGGTTCATTGAAACAGAGGCGCTTATTTCGGGCATCGAATACGCCACCTTGTCAAGCACCGAGCATTCCGCATCGATGGAGCATAGAATAGAGGGTGCGTTGAACACCATTATGATGCTGTTCGACGTTCCCGAAGAAACCCGAAAGATGAAGGTCGCAAAGGTACTTGCAATGGACTACCGAGCGATCGGAAGAAAGGTCTATGAGAATTTCAAGAGGTACGTGACCGAAACCAACGAACACAATCTCGAAGAAATATCGAAAAGTACGAAGGCAAAATCGAAAAAATAAAATGTGCTGAGGGATATCCCTATTTGGTAGCTACTATGTACCTACCAAATAATCTTTAACAGCCCTAAAGGAAGGTAACCAATATGAAAAAATTAACACTCATCCTACTCTCGATCTTAATGATCGTAACTCTCGCAGCCTGCGGTAGCAAGTGTGAACAGCACGTTTACGATGACTGTGCAGATACCGAATGTAACGTATGCGGCGAAACGAGAGATTCGATGCACACTTGGACGGAAGCAGATTGCACAACAGCAAAAACCTGCACTGTCTGCGGAGCAACTGAAGGTTCGGCTCTCGGACACAAGCCTGCCGAGGATGACGGAAACTGCTTAACTGCTATCACTTGCAGCGTATGCGGAACAACAACCACGCCTGCAAAGGATAGTCATACAGGCGGTACTGCTACCTGTACTGAAAAAGCGGTTTGCGCAGTATGTAACACAGCATACGGCACGGTTGATGTGGATAATCACATAGACGAAAACACCGACCATATCTGTGACCGTGATTGCGGAAAGACGGATATTGGCACACACGCCGACTCCGCCGAGGATAATGACCACGTTTGCGATTACGGTTGCGGAGCAACACTTGAAGAACATAAGGGCGGAACCGCTACTTGCGTAAGCGGCAACCTCTGCGAAATTTGCGGTGTCGAATATGATACAACAAAGAACCCCAATAACCACATAAGCACCGAGTTTACATACACCGAAAACAACGACGGAACACACAATAAGCTTTATGCTTGCTGTGAAGCGGTGCATACCGCAAATGAAGCTTGCTCGGGTGGCACGGCTACTTGTGTAAGCGGTAAGATTTGCGATTTCTGTGAAACCGCATACGGTGAAGTGGATTCCGTAAACCACGCAAGCGAAAATTACACCTACATCGACAACGGCGACGGTACACATACCAAGACTCACGAGTGCGGCGTTACCGTAGGCGAACCTGAAAATCACACCTTGACCTATACCGCAAACGGCAACACAATCACCGTTTCCTGTTCCGCAAACTGCGGTTACAGCGAAACCGCTACCATCATCGCAAGGGATGCGACCTATGACGGTCTCGTGCATAACACCGCCATCGTTGATTATAGCGAGGGCTGGAAAGGTGGCGAGCTGACCATTTCCTATGCAAACAACACGAACGCAGGTACAGCTACCGCAAGCATCACAGTCGGTGAAGCTACCGCAACCGTTGATTTCACAATCGCTAAGGCACCTTTGACTGTAACGGCTGATGCGAAAATCAAGTCCTACGGCGATGAAAATCCCCCACTGACATACACGGCAGAAGGTCTGCTTGGTGGTGATACGCTGACCAGCGCGCTGACCGGCGCACTGACTCGTGAAGAAGGTGAAAATGTGGGATCGTATGCCATCACTCTGGGCACTCTGTCCGCAGACAACTACACCATTTCCTTCGTGGGAGCAGATTTTACTATCCAAGTAAAGGAAGTCACCAATCCAACCGTAACTCTTGACCAGACGAGCTACCAGTACGACGGCAACGTAAAGGAGCCCAAGGTTACCTCCATCGTTGTTGACGGTCGTACCTTGACGGCAGGCACGGATTATACCATATCCTACGAGAACAACGTATACGTTGGCGAAAAAGCAACGGTAGTCATCAACTTCATGGGCAACTACGACGGTACATTCCGCAAGTGGTTCACGATCACACAGGATCCGGGTACCACCGAGTTTGACGGAGAGTGTATAGGAAACGGTGAATTGCCTGATAGTCAAATTTCTCAAACCACCAACAGTTCAACGGGCTATGATTTGAGCTTGCCTATACACATATATCAAAGCGTACCCGAAACGGAAAGACCCGCGGTTGAATTTGTTGGTCAACAGCTCAATATCGGCGGTGGTATTTCAATGAAATTCTACATCAGAAACAATGAAGATCGCCCCCTTGAAAGCATATTCATTGAAGTTGAATTCCTCGGCAAGCTAACGTATCTTACCGAGTGCGAGAAGCATCCCACTGAAGATAAAGTGTATATCTACACCTTTGAAGACATCAATCCTCAGTGCTTGGGCGATCCCATGAACGTAGTGATTCTTATAGGTGGCAGCCCGGTGGCGCATGAAAATGCAAGGCTCATCGATTACAGCGTAGAAAAAAACCTTCTCGAAATACGAAAAACCGCAGATGATTTAACGGTTCAGCTGATAGATGACCTTCTTGCATACGGCGAAACTGCAAGTGCATACAAGGGTAATCAGACCATGACCGGCAATACTTACACAGAGAATAGCTCGAACAGAGAGATTCCCGTAAGTGAGGCTGATCGGTTTGAAATAGAGCCCAATTTGCCTTTGGTGGAGCAGTACACGGTCAGATTCGGTACGACGCTCTCCATTAAGATAAAGGTGTCTGTGGTGGTGTCGGGGATCAATGTGCAGGTAAACGGAGACCTACGTTTTCTGACACAGGAAGATTATAATAACGGGTATATCATTTTGGAAAGTGATCCCATCAGCGCAACCGACTTTGACAAAGATTTCTCTGTGATTATTCAGAACGGCAAAGGGGAACCTTACTCTTACATCAAAGTATCGATCAACGATTACCTCTATTCTATCAGCCAAAGCTCGACCGATGAAAAGATGGTAAATCTCGCAAAGGCACTCTACAACTACGGTGTGAGCTTGAAGGAATATGCGGCTTCGCAAAACAACTAAATAAAAAGAGCCTGCGACGCACAATGTAGGCAGACTCAAACCATAAGCGGTGAGCAGAAATGCTTGCCGCTTTTACTATCCTTACATATCAAAAACTGATACGCAGTAACCAAGGAAATGCTCGAAGATCTTCTTTCTGCCGTCCCCGACACGCTCACCGTGGACGATGTCGCCGAGCTCACAGGCTACAACCGCACCACGATTCTACGCTACACGCGGAAGAAATACATATATGCTGTGAATATCATGGGTAAGCTCTACATCTCAAAGCAGAGTATCATTAACTACCTTGTCACCGATAAGGCGTTTAAGAATACGCAAAAATCGGAGTGGCATGAGAATGTGATATTGAAATTTCAAACGAAAAAAGATTGATTCTATCGGTTTGTGTGTCTAAACTTAAACATAGAGATACTGAATTACATATTCCTTATAATCAAAAAAAGATTCTTTTGCTTGAGATAATAACCCATTCTCTTTTGAAAATTGTGAAAACAACATACTTGATAATTTTTCTTTTGTTTCTTTTTCGTTAGGGAAATCACTATATAATTCGTAAGCATAGTACATAACTGATGCTATCGCTTTTGACCAACATAGCAAATATCCATATGTACCATTAAGACAAGAATAAAATACCAATTTTTTCTTTATGTTTTTGCCACCGACCATATCTTCTTGGGAAAGTAAGTATTCTTCTATATCTTTTATAATCAAGTTTTTATATTTTAGCACAGCATTAACGTCCAATGGCGTTTTTGATATACAAAGAGAAAGTTTGAAGAATCTATCTATCCAATAATTGCGAGTATTATTTAATTCGATTTCAGATTCTTTTTTGTTATAAAAAATCGACATTTAGTCCTCTTCTTTCGCCAATTTTTCGCTTATTTCGTGAGCCAAAAATTCTTTTAATTCTTCTTTAGTCATATCGAAAATTTTGGTTGTCGGCGAATCAAACTCAGATAGTAACACATCGGGAATATGGCCGATAATAATCCCAGAACGCACACCCTCAAAACTCTGTTTTAAAAGGCAGGTATATATAGCAATTCCCACCGCTTTATCCGGGATTTTCTCTAAAATCTCTTTAAATTTTGGAGGTGTATCTAAATATAGTCGTTTGCCAAATAACGATTCATATATCAACAAGTCATTGTTAATTGTAGAAACGATTTCATCTGTGGTATTTAAAAATTCTTCGTGTAAATGCAAAGCATACATTATTTTTTGCGAAACATCTAAAGCGTCAGCGATATATTTTTTTCGATAATCTTCCAAAGTGAGTTCTATCATTGAATCCGGTATGATTTTAGAATGTGTATATTTAGAAGTTTCTGCTGTGGGCACGTTTTTTTCTTCTTTTTGTTTGGCAATTTTTCTTTCGTCAATAAAAAACAAGAAAACATATGAAGCTATCGCAACAATCCCCACAACAATTAAGGCTACTAACGCATTACCTGATTGACTTGCAATTCCACAGGCAATTATTAGTGGAAGCAAAAAAAGCCCCATCCATGCAACAAATCCCCAAAAACCAGATTTAATCTTAGATAAGAATGTTGCTAATTTTGAATTCTTATATTCTACATATTCAAAGTGAACTTTAATTTTCATATACCCTCCTAAAAAAGCCGCAAGGTTATCCCTTGCGGCTAATGCGGTATTTAGCCGCTATTTTGGCGGAGAGGAAGGGATTCGAACCCTTGTGGGGTTGCCCCCAAACGGTTTTCAAGACCGCCTCGTTATGACCACTTCGATACCTCTCCGTATAAGACTATTAAGTTTTTAGATTTGCGAATTTTTTAGAAAAAGTTTTAGAAGGAATAATTTTCTGCTTCGTCGCAAGGGCGAAAACATCAAGCGTAGCAAGGGATTTTGAGGATTTGCGAAAAAGCGCGGCTGCAAATTTTCAAGACCGCCTCGTTATGTCCTGTTGCGGTGCCCGAAATTTTTTGCTCGCTCTCGCTCACAAAATTTCGACCGCTGCCACTCCTTATGCCTCGCTTTATCTGCGACCGGCAACGTTTGGCAACGTCCCACTTCGATAACTCTCCATGCCGACCTCGTTATTTTAGCACAGGCGCGCGCATTTGTCAAGTCATTTTCGCGGCGCCTTGCGGGAAACCGTGCATTTATTTTCGCCAACCGCTTTACAAAGCGGAAAAAATCGGGTATACTGAGAGGTATAAATGTATCAATCGGCACGAAAGGAACAAACATATGAATATGGAAGAAAAGACCACAGGGTCGGAGCTGATATTTGACGGAAAGGTGCTGCACGTGTACCGTGATGACGTGGAGCTTCCCAACGGTGAGGCGGCAACGCGCGAGTATGTGAAGCATATCGGCGCGGTGTGCGTTCTGCCTCTGACCGACGAGGGGGACGTGATACTGGAGAGGCAATATCGATATCCCTTCCACGATCTGTTTGTGGAGATCCCCGCAGGCAAGCTTGACCGTGCCGACGAGGATCCGCGCGAGGCAGCGCTGCGCGAGCTGCGCGAGGAAACGGGGGCTGTGCCCCGTGAGCTGATCTCGCTCGGTGATTATATCGGCTCTCCTGCCATTCTCGGTGAGCGTGTGCGGATGTTTTTTGCTAAGGGCCTGACCTTTGAGGAACAGAAGCTCGATGAGGACGAGTTTTTGGAGGTATTCCGCATGCCCCTTGAGGATCTTGTGCGCGAGGTGCTGGCAGGCAATATCCCCGACGGAAAGACGCAGGTGGCGACGCTGCGCGTGGCGGCACTCTTGAAAGGAGAATCTAACGCATGAAGCTGAATTACAAGCGTGTGATATTCGTAGGCTTTGCCTTTTTTTTGATCTCGGCATTTTGGCAGGCGTACGATACCATCATCCCCAAGATCCTAACCGATAAATTCGGCCTTTCGCAGGCGATCTCCGGCGCCATTATGGCGCTGGATAATATCTTCGCGCTGGTGCTTTTGCCTGTGTTCGGTGCGCTGTCGGATAAGGTGAGCAGCCGTTTTGGCAGACGAACGCCCTTCATCGTCGTGGGCGCTGTCTGTGCTGCCGTCCTGCTGGTCACGCTCTCCTTGCCCGACCGCGCACAGCTTCGCAATATTGAAGCGGCAACCGCCACCGAGGGGGAGGCATACACCGAGTCGCTTGGCGCGATCTGGGATGAAAACCCCTCTGTTCACGATTGGCGCTCGGAGGATCTGCTGGCAGGGAAGAAGCCCCTGCAGGAGCTGATCGGGCGCGACGAGTTCACCTCGATCCCCATGACCGTGACCGAGGAAAACGGTACGAGCAAGACCAACCCCGAATATTCCAATGTTGTGGTTCCCGCGCGCCAGGCGTATGCCGCGCGCATGACCGCCCAAAACGGGGCACCCCTGGTCGTCTTTATGATCCTTCTCTTCCTGACGCTGGTCGCCATGGGAACCTTCCGCTCCCCCGCCGTGGCGCTGATGCCCGACGTGACGGTCAAGCCCTTGCGCTCAAAGGCAAACGCGGTGATCAACCTGATGGGGACGGCGGGCGGCATTCTGGTGCTGCTTCTCGGTACCGTGTTCGGTACGGGCAAGACGGTGAATGCGCTGATGAGCTACACCACCTTTTTCTCGATCGTAGCTGGCATTATGATGGTGGGACTTGCGGTCTTTGTCTGGAAGGTTCGCGAGCCTCAGTGGGCAGCCGATATGCAGGAGGAAAGTGAGCGCCTTGGCATTGATGCTCCCGCCGAGTCTGCCGAGCAGACCGAGGTTCGCACGCTCTCGCGTGCCGAGCGCATCTCGCTGCTTTTGATCCTTGCATCGGTCGTGTTCTGGTTTATGGGCTACAACGCCGTCACCAGCAAATATTCGGTATATGCCAGTACGGTCCTGAACGTGGACTACAATACCACGCTTTTGATCGCACAGGCGGCGGCGATCGTTGCCTATCTGCCGGTCGGCATGCTTTCCTCAAGGCTGGGCAGAAAAAAGATGATTCTCGGCGGTGTGGTCATTCTTGCGACCTCCTTCTTCTTTGCCTCCTTCCTCAGTGCGGAAAGCCCCGAGCTTGTCAAGCAGCTGCTGATGCCCCTGCTGTTCGCTCTTGCGGGAATCGGCTGGGCAACCATCAACGTCAATTCCTACCCGATGGTCGTGGAGCTCTCGCGCGGCAGCAACGTCGGAAAATATACCGGATTTTACTATACCGCCAGCATGTCGGCACAGGTCGTGACCCCCATTCTGTCGGGTGCTTTCCTTGATCTCAATTTCAGAACTCTTTTCCCGTATGCCACCGTGTTCGTTGTACTGGCATTCGTTACCATGCTGTTCGTCAAGCACGGTGACTCCAGACCCGAGGCGAAGGAGGTCATTCTGGATGCCGTCGGAGGGGATGACTGATGGAGTGGTATTTCACGGTTCTTGTAGTTCTTTTCGCTACCGTTTCAGTACTTTTTCTCCTATGGCTTTTTTTGATCGCTCCTCGTGCACGTCGCGAGGCGGTCCGCCCCTTTCTGCGCTCCTATGCTCATCGCGGGCTGTTCGGCGGTGACGTTCCCGAAAACTCTCTTGCGGCATTTCGCCGCGCCGCTGAGGCGGGCTTTGCCATTGAGCTGGACGTCCAGCTTTCGCGCAACGGCGAGGTCATGGTGTTTCACGACTATACGCTGACGAGAATGTGCGGACGGGACGAAAAGCTCTCCTCGCTGGATGCGGCAGAGCTTTGCACCGTGTCGCTTGCAGGAACAGACCAGAGGATCCCCACACTGCGTGAGGTTCTCTGCACCGTTGCCGGGCGTGTTCCTCTTCTGATCGAGCTGAAGGGCGAAAGCGGTGACACCGCACTTTGCCCCGCGCTGCTTTCCGTAATGGAGGACTACGAGGGTGCATGGTGTGTGGAATCCTTCAATCCGCTGCTGCTCCGTTATTTCAAAAAGCATGCACCCCACGTGGTGCGTGGGCTTCTGTCAACCAACCTGATCAGGGAGAAGAAGAATGGCTCGCGCGTGCTGAATTTTGCACTTTCCGCCCTGCTGCTGACCTTTCTTTGTCGTCCCGCCTTCCATGCGTGGGATCAGAAATACCCACACCGCAGGGCACTTCGTGCAGGGCTTCGCTTGTTCGGCGCCGCATCCTTTGTCTATACCGTGAGAGACGGAGAGCGCTACAAGGCTTTTTTGAACACGAATTCCTATCCGATCTTTGATGGCTTTACGCCCGATTGAACACAGAGCGCCGCCGCGGTCCTGCCGCGGCGGCGCTCTGTTGCTTTATGGCTCAAAGTGAGTTGATGACGTCATCCATATTGTAAAAGCCCTTGCTTCTGCCCGCCATGAAGTGGGCGGCGCGCATGGCACCTGTGGCAAACACCTCGCGAGAGCTTGCACTGTGCGAAAGCGAGATGATCTCGTCCTTTCCTGCAAACAGCACCTCGTGCTCTCCCACGATGGTACCGCCCCGCACGGCGTGAATACCGATCTCGCCTCTTGTGCGCTTGCGGCGCTCGTTGTGGCGATCGTAGATGTAGGGGTGCGCGTCTTGGTCGCTTTCGCTGACGCAGTCGGCAAGCATCAGAGCCGTGCCGCTGGGTGCATCCAGCTTTTGGTTGTGATGCTTTTCGATGATCTCAATGTCAAAATCGGCACCCAAGGTTGCCGCAGCCTTGCGGCAAAGCGACATCAGCAGATTGATGCCAAGCGACATATTTCTTGAGAAAAATACCGGTACACGGGATGCGTAATCACGCATCATCGCCACCTGCTCCTCGGTGTGTCCCGTGGTGCAGACCACGATGGGGGTGGCAGTTCGCTCGGCATAGGCAAGCAACCCCGAAAGGGCGCTGTGGTGCGAAAAATCCACGATCACGTCGGCACGACCCGAAAATTCCTCGGGCGAGGTGTAAACGGGAAAGGGACCCTCTGCGGTGGGGTTGATGTCAATGCCCGCCACGATGCGGTCGCCCGCTGCGACGGCGGCTGCCGCGACGGCAGCGCCCATGCGCCCCCCGCAGCCGCAAAGCAGAATGTTTATCATAGTTCAACTTCCTTTCGCTTGCTTCAGATAAGACCGTATGCCTTCATCACGCCCGAGAGCTTTTCAAGATTTTGGGGCTCCATCTCGCAAAGGGGCAGACGCAGCTCCTCGCTGCAAAGGCCCATCAGTGCCGCTGCCGTTTTGACGGGAATGGGGTTGACCTCGCAGAAAAGAGCGTTAATGAGCTTGAGATATTTCAGCTGGAGCTCGGCACCCTTCTTGAAGTCGCCGGCAAGGCAGGCGGCAGTCAGCTCGTGCGTTTCAAGGGGCAGGAGGTTGGAAACCACCGAGATCACGCCCTTGCCGCCCAGAGCCATGATGGGGACGATCTGATCGTCGTTGCCCGAGTAGACGTCCAGCGCGTCGCCGCATTCGTCACGGATCTGTGCGATGGCGGAAAGGTTGCCTGATGCCTCCTTGGTGGCAACGATGCGCTCGTGCTTGGCAAGCTCCTTGTAGACCGAGAGGGGAATGTTCACACCCGTACGGGAGGGAACGTTATAGAGGATAATAGGCTTGTTGGTGGCGTTTGCCGTGTCAAGGAAATTCCTGATCAGACCCTTCGGGGTCGCCTTATTGTAATAAGGGGTGACGACCAGCAGGGCGTCATAGCCGACGTCACAGGCGTAGCGCGAAAGCTCAATGCCGTAGGCGGTGTCGTTACTGCCGGTTCCCGCAATGATCGGCACACGGCCCGCCACATGCTCGGCGGCGTAGCGCAGCACCTCGCAGTGCTCCTCATGCGAGAGGGTGGATGCCTCGCCCGTGGTACCCGCGATCACAAGGGCATCGATCCCCCCGTTGATCTGGCGGTCGATCAGTTCACCAAAACGGGGATAATCAACCAGCCCGTTTTTGAAGGGGGTGATGATGGCGGTGGCGGCTCCCGTAAATACGGATGTTTTCAGATTGCTCATAGTTTGTCCCTTTCTCCGATTCTGTCGGTGGCGGAAAACACAAGAAAAATAAAAAAACTGGTTGAAAACCAGCTGTATTTGTACTATAATAGGGACAGACTACGCCGTCCGGCACATATACAGATAGCTCTCCATCAATACTGACGACAGTTCCACAGCTTTGAACCGTGTAAACCAGCAAAACGTCTGCCGCAAACGCTCCACTTCGGCACTCTGCGCTCTTGCAAGAGCTCAAACGGCAACGGCTGCCTCGCACTTGGTAGGTCACAGTGTGCGCCTCTATCATTATATTATGTTTTCCCGACCTGTTTGGTCTTTTCTACATATTAGCACAATTGTGCGCGCTTGTCAACGCATTTTTTTATTTTTACGGAAGGAATTCTTATGTCAAAGGTCATCGTCAACGAAAAAATAAGGACCGAGCTTTCCACGGCTGATTTTTATTACGATCTTCCGAAGGAGCTGATCGCCCAGCATCCCACCGAGCGACGCGATGCCTCTCGCCTCATGGTGCTTGACCGAAAGAAGGGAACGCTCTCGCATCGGCACTTTTTTGACATCGTGGAGTACCTGCATGCGGGTGACGTGCTGGTGATCAACGATTCCAAGGTGATCCCCGCCCGTCTTTACGGTCACGCAGAGGGCAGACCCGAAGCCATGATCGAGCTGCTTTTGCTCCGTCAGCGCGGGCTTGATACCTGGGAAACGCTGGTCAAGCCGGGAAAGCGCGCGCGCATCGGTGCGCGTCTTGTGTTCGGCGACGGGATCCTGATCGGCACGGTGACCGATATCGTGGAGGAGGGAAACCGACTTATCCGCTTTGAGTACGACAAGAGTGCCTATGCCAATATCTATGAGATCCTTTCCCTGATCGGCATGATGCCGCTGCCCCCCTATATCACGGAGCGCCTTGCCGACCGCGACCGCTATCAGACGGTCTATGCGAGAGAGGAGGGCTCTGCCGCTGCCCCCACCGCAGGATTGCATTTTACGCCTGAGCTGCTTGAGCGTCTGCGCGAGAAGGGCGTAGAGATCGTTCCCGTGATGTTGCACGTAGGGCTTGGAACCTTCCGCCCTGTCAAGGTGGACCGCCTTGATGAGCACGTCATGCACACCGAATATATCTCGGTTAGCGAGGAGAGCGCGGCACGTATCAACCGCTGTCGCGCCGCAGGCGGTCGCGTGATCGCCGTGGGGACCACCTCCTGCCGTACCCTGGAGAGCGTGACCGATGAAAAGGGGATCGTGCATCCCATCTCGGGCGATACCGGTATTTTTATCTATCCCGGGTACCGTTTCCGTGCTGTGGATGCCCTCATCACCAATTTCCATCTGCCCGAGAGTACGCTGGTCATGCTGGTTTCGGCATTTTACAACCGCGAGGCGGTCCTTTCAGCCTACCGTACGGCAGTAGAGGAGAGGTATCGGTTTTTTTCCTTTGGCGACTGTATGCTGATCGTATAAATCGCCCAATACTGCGTTGCTCCTCGACTTGGGAGGCTCGACATAGGTAACTATGCCTTCGCCTCCCGCGCTCGGTGCGCCTTGTCTTGAACGATTTCTACTAATCAGCAGATCCTGCGTCCCGTAAGCATCGGGGACTGCATGCTGATCGTATAAATCGCCCAATACTGCGTTGCTCCTCGACTTGGGAGGCTCGACATAGGTAACTATGCCTTCGCCTCCCGCGCTCGGTGCGCCTTGTCTTGAACGATTTCTACTAATCAGCAGATCCTGCGTCCCGTAAGCATCGGGGGCTGCATGCTCATACAATGAGCATGCAATGAATTGCCCTGTGGGTATGAATTGGCTAACACCATGAATTGCAACTACGGTGCATGAATTGCCTTTGGCATGAAAGTGACAGGGCAATTCAAATCATGGAGGAGGCAGAATGCCGACGAGAAATCATGAAATGAAATTTCAATTCATGACGGCTTGCCGTCAATTCATTTCAAGATCCTGCGTCCCATGAACTGCACACGTTGCGACCAAGAGTCGCTGTTACCCCCCCTTTTTTCTGTGCGATTTGTACGGAAGGGGGGCACTTTTGACGGGCGAGGATATAAAAAATTGTGAAAAACGTCAAAAATGAAAAAAATATTTGCAAAAAAACTTTTTTTGCGGTATAATAAATTATACTACCCGTATTGTTTGTGCAGCAAAGGATATGGTTTTCAAAGAAAAGGAGTGGAATGTCATGGAAGTGGGCTTCTTTACCAATCTGGCATATGCCGCGATCGCGCTTCTGGTTGCTTCGCTTGCGGTCTATATTTCCGTGCGTCTGCTCGGTAAGCTTGCCAAGTTTCTGATCTTCATTCTGGTCGCAGTGGTGGTGGTTCGCTTCGTGATCTCCGACAATAGCGCTATCCAGAACGCCGTGCAGTTCGTGCAACGGGCAGGGGACAGCATCAAGGGGGTCGTGGAGACCTTCTCGATCGGTGACTGACCGCTTGGCAGAAAAGAGGCATAACGGTGTCTGAAAACATAAAAATTTTGGCGATCGTGGGGGCGACGGCAAGCGGGAAATCCGCACTTGCCGAAGCCCTTGCGTTGCGCTTGGGGGGAGAAATCGTTTCTGCCGACTCCATGCAGATCTATCGGGGCATGGATATCGGTACGGCAAAACCTACCCTTGAGGAGCGCGGGCGCGTGCCCTATCATCTCATTGATATCGCGGATGCCACCGCGGATTTCTCGGTGGCGGATTACATCGTGGCGGCTGACGCCGCCATCGCCGATATTGCGGCGCGTGGCAAGCTGCCCATTCTTTGCGGTGGAACGGGTCTTTATCTTGACGCGCTGCTGCGCGGCTTGCCCGAATCGCCTGCCGCGGATCCCTCATTGCGTGCCGAGTTGGCTGCGCGTGCCGAGCGCGAGGGTGCGCAGGCACTGCACCGTGCGCTTGCCGCTGTGGATCCTCAGAGCGCCGCAGTCACCCCTCCGGGCAATCTGCGCCGTGTTATCCGCGCATTGGAGATCTATATTTCCTCGGGCATCACCAAGACCGAATGGGACAAAAAAAGTCTGGAAAACCCACCCCGTTATGCGGCAAACGTGATCGGAATGACCTATCGCGACCGCGAGCTTCTCTATCGCCGCATCGAGCAGCGTGTGGATCTGATGCTTGCCGCAGGGCTGGTGGAGGAGACCGCACGACTGGAGGAGGCGGGCGTGTTTCGCCTTTCGCGCACGGCGGCGGGTGCCATCGGGTACAAGGAAATACTGCCCTATCTGCGGGGCGAAAGCGATCTCTCCTCTGCGGTGCAAACGCTCAAGACTGCCACGCGCCGATACGCCAAGCGCCAGATCACATGGTTTTCGGCAAAGGATTACGTAAGACCTCTTTATGCCGACGACGGTGAGGGCAATCTGCGCAATTTTGAAGAAATTGTAAACAATGCGCTTGCCATGTGCAAGGGCACGAATGATATGCTATAATATAATATATTTCAATGCACGCGGCGGGTACGCTGCGCGCATTCCTGTGTGCGCGCGAGCGCGCATGGCGCTTTGTAGAGATGGAAGGGGGGCTGCACATGACGGCAAGAAAAACGGCACGGATCAAGCCGATCCTGCAGGTCATCTGCATTCTGCTGCTGCTCGCCCTTTTGTTCAGCACCCTCTTTTTTGAGGTGCGCCGCACGGCGCGCACGGATCGCGAGCGGGCGGTCAGCAGATCGGTGACCGAGAAGCTGCCTGCGACGGGCTACGTGTTCCGTGATGAGCAGGTGATCAGAAGCGGCAACACAGGTGCGGTCGCCTATCTGAGCGCAGAGGGCGCAGCCGTGGGCGCGGGCGAGGAGCTTGCCACCGTCTATCCCGACAGCACCAACGAGGGCGCACGGGAGCTTGGTGCCGCCATGACCGCAGAGCTGGAGCTGCTGCGCGACCTGCAAAATGCCGATCCCGTCTGGCAGGCGGAGTATCTTTCCTCGTACGCGGCGCTGATGTCGTCGCTTTCGGTCGGGGGATTTCTCTCTGCCGAGTCGGCGAAGGGTGGCGTGGAGCACGCGCTTGACGTGCGCGCTGCCGCAGGTGCCGATCACAGCGCGCGCATTGCCGAGCTGGAGGCGGCGTTTGCCGCACTGGTCGGTCCCTCTGCCGCAGGTGCCGAAACGCTTGACGCATCGGTGGACGGGTATTTTTACCGTACAGCTGACGGCTACGAGGAGATGTTTTCCACCGACAGGGTGGAGTCCATGACGGCGGCGGGACTGCTTGCATTGCTGGATACGCCCCCCAACATCGCGCTTTCCGTGGGAAAGGTGGTAACGGCAAGCGCCTGGTATCTGGCGCTTCCCGTGGAGGCTGCACAGACCGAGCGATTTTCGGTGGATATGACCTATCCCGTTCTGTTTACACGCAGCGGCGTGTCGATGGAGCTGCGGCTTTCGCGCATCGCACCTGCCGATGACAACGGCATGGCGCTGCTGGTCTTTTGTGCCGATACGGGAGAGCTGCTTCCCGATATCTGCCGCAAGCAGGAGGTGTCGGTGTCGCTCGCACCCGTCACGGGGATCTCGGTGCCCATGTCGGCATTGCGGGAGGAGAACGGTGAATATTTTGTTTATGTGGACGACGGGGGAAGGGCTGCTCGCCGCCGCCTGTCGGTCCTGCTGATGCGTGACGGCTACTGCCTGTCTGCGCCTGCCGCCGGAGAGGGCTTTCTCGGGGTGGGCGAGGAGATCCTGGTCACCTCGCGGCGCATCTATGAGGGGAAAACGCTGTCATGAATACCGAATATGCTTATATCGAACAGAATCTTCGTGCGGTAAGGGAGGAGATCTCCGCTGCCGAGCAGGCGGCGGAGAGAGAGGGCAGGACCTCGCTGATCGCGGCGATCAAATACGCCGATGATGCCGAGGTCGCCGAGCTGCTCCGCCTTGGCGTGAGGGCGGTCGGAGAGAACCGCGTGCAGCAGCTTCTGGCACATTATCCCACGCTTGAGTCGGGGAATGCCGAGATCCACTTTATCGGCTCTCTGCAAAAAAACAAGGTCAAATACATTGTTGATAAGGTCGCCATGATCCATTCGGTCGACACTGCCGAGCTTGCGGCAGAGATCGAGCGCCGGGCGGCAAGGTGCGGGATCACGGTCAAGGTGCTTGCCGAGGTCAACATCGGGCGCGAGCCCGCCAAAAGCGGTGCTATGCCCGAGGATATCACGGCGCTGTGCCGCGAGATCCTTTCGTGCCCGCATCTTTCACTCTGCGGGCTGATGACCATGGCGCCGCGCTCGGAGAGCGAACGGGAATACCGTGCTTATTTCGGGCAAACGCGCGAGCTGGCACGGACGGTCTGGCAGACGCTTGCACTGGAGGGCGAGCCCATTCTTTCCATGGGTATGTCCGAAAGCTTTGGCGCCGCCATTGCCGAGGGCGCCGATCTCGTGCGCGTGGGAAGACGCCTGTTTTCCAAAAGCGGTGACGCCCCGCCTGTCACCCCGCAACAAGAAGAAGTTAAACATGAAAATACATAATCGACGGAGGAACTTATGAAAAATCCATTTGCAAAGAAACCGAGAAGTGATTACGATTACGACGACTACGACGGCGGCTTCTACCGCGGTGACGAGGACGACGAGGACGGCGTGGTTGACGATTTTGACGACGAGCCTTCCGGGAAAGCGCCTCCCAAGCGCCCCACGCAGAGTGCCGCGACGGGCAACATGCTGAAGGTCGTCAAGCCGCATAATTACGATGACGGTCCTGCCATTGCGGGTTATCTGATGGATGGCTATACCGTCGTGATGAACATAGAGGAGCTGGAGCGCTCTGCCGCGATGCGTCTGATCGATTTTCTGCTCGGTGCGCTGGAGGTCCTTGACGGCGAGTTCCGCCGTGTGACCAAGACCACCCTTGTGCTTTCTCCCCGTACCGGCGAGGTAACGGGCGAGGAGGAATCCGATCGCTGATCGTCCGATACACGTTTGAAAATGCGAAGAAAGGAGCATTACCGTGGAGATTGCTGTATATTTGATCGCGGGTACGGCGCGTGCGCTCCTGTACGTTGTAATGCTCTGCTTTTTCGTGCATTCCGTCGGCTCGTGGTTTTTAAGTGAGGATCACCCCGTGCTGCGCTTTACGGGTATGGTTACCGAGCCGTTGGTCGAGCCGCTGCGGCGGCTGTTTGAGCGCTTCGGCTGGTTTCAGGGCATTCCCGTCGATATCGCCTATACGGTCACCTTTCTGATCGTGGTGATGGTCGGCTCCTTCATCTGACATGACCGAGCAAAGAGATTGGGGGCTGCTCTGCGCGCGCGCCGACGAGCTGCTTGCCCGTGCCCGTGCGGGCGAGATCACCGTAACCCATTTCCTCACGCCGCAGGAGCAAGGGCGCCTTGCAAGGCATCTTTCCCATGCAAGGGGCGAGTGGCTCACGGAGGGGGGATACCCCGATGCCGAGCGTCGGCGCATCCTTTTTTTGCCCGATTATATCAGGGAGGCAGAGGAGGAGTGGCGTGCGCCCCTGCTTGCCGATACGCTGTCGGAGCTGCTTTGTCCGCTGGCGATACGGGGCAGCGGTTATGCCGCGCTAACCCACCGTGACTATCTCGGTGCCGTGCTGAATCTGGGGATCGAGCGTGATGCCGTGGGGGATATCTGCGTGCTTTCTCCGCAGGAGGCGGTTCTGTTCTGCGACCGACGGATGGCGGACTTTCTGACCGCGAGCCTCACGCGTGTCGCGCGCGATACGGTGCGTGCATCGGTGATAGGGCTGCCCACCGATTTTGACGGCGGCAGGCGCTTTGAGGCGCTATCTCTCACGGTGGCATCTCCCCGTGCCGATGCGGTGGTGGCGGCGCTTTGCCGTCTATCGCGCGAGCGCGCGCAGGCGCTGTTTGCCGCGGCGCTGGTCGAGATCGATTATGAACCCGAGCAAAAGCCCGATCGCGAGGTCGCCGAGGGGGCTGTGCTGACCGTGCGCGGCCACGGAAAATTTATCGTCCGTTCGCTGACGGACAAAACAAAAAAGGGGCGTTATCGGCTGATCGCCGATCGCTACATTTGACGTTGTCAAGTTTTAGTTTTTGAACATACAGGAGTAAAAAGATCATGGCAAAAGATTACAGTGCATCTCTCAATCTGCCCAATACCACCTTTGCAATGCGTGCCGAGCTCCCGAAGCGCGAGCCGCAGATGCTGGAGTATTGGAAGGGAATGAAGCTTTATGAGCGCATGCAGGAGCACCGTGCGGGCAAGCCCACCTTCGTTCTGCACGACGGCCCTCCCTTCTCCAACGGCAATATTCATATGGGCACCGCGCTCAACAAGATCCTCAAGGATTTCATCAACAAGTCGAAATCCATGATGGGTAACCTTGTTCCCTACATTCCCGGTTGGGATAACCACGGCATGCCGATCGAAAGTGCCATCATCAAGAAAAATAAGATCGACCGCAAGCGCATGTCGATCCCCGAGTTCCGTTCCGCCTGCCACAGCTTTGCACAGGACTTTGTGGATATCCAGATGGGACAGTTCAAGCGCCTTGGCGTGACGGCGGATTGGGAGCACCCCTATCTTACCATGTCCCCCGAGTTTGAAGCGCGTGAGGTCCGCGTATTCGGTGAGATGTACCGTAAGGGCTATATTTATAAGGGCCTGAAGCCCGTCTATTGGTGCCCCAAGGACGAAACCGCACTTGCCGAGGCGGAGATCGAATATCGCACCGATACCTGCACCTCCATTTACGTCAAGTTCCGCGTGAACGACGATAAGGGCGTGCTTGCAGGGCTTTGCGACCTTGCCAATACCTATTTTGTGATCTGGACGACCACCACCTGGACTCTGCCCGGCAACATTGCCATTGCCCTCAATCCCGACGAGGATTATGCTGTGGTCAAGGCGGGAGGCGAGTGCTATATCGTGGCAAATTCGCTTGCCGAAGCAACCATGAAGGCGGGCGGCATCAATGAGTATGAGATTCTTGCTCTCAAAAAGGGTAAGGAGCTTGAATACATGACGGCGCGTCATCCCTTCCTTGACAGAGATTCTCTGGTCGTGAATGCCGATTACGTCACCATGGACAGCGGCACTGGCTGTGTGCACACGGCACCCGGCTTCGGTGCCGATGACTACGTGACCTGCCGTCGCTACGGGATTGAGACCTTCGTTCCCGTGGACGACCGCGGCTATCAGACCGAGGAGGCAGGGAAGTACGCGGGACTGCGCTACGACGAGTCGAACAAGGTCATCCTTGCCGATATGAGAGAGAGCGGTGCGCTCTTTGCCAGTGCCGAGATGGAGCATGAGTATCCTCACTGCTGGCGCTGCAAGGACCCCATCATCTTCCGCGCGACCCCGCAGTGGTTCTGCTCGGTCGATGCCTTCAAGGACGAGGCGGTCGCCGCCTGCGAGAAGGTGCAGTGGCTGCCCGAGTGGGGCGGAGAGCGTATCAAGTCGATGGTGCGCGAGCGCGCCGACTGGTGCATTTCCCGTCAGCGCCATTGGGGTCTGCCCATTCCGGTGTTCTACTGTGATGAGTGTAAGAAGCCCGTCTGTGACGAGGTGACCGTCGACGCGGTCGCCAAGCTCTTTGCAAAGGAGGGCTCCAACGCATGGTTCACGGTCGATGCCGCCGATATCCTGCCTGCCGATTATGCTTGCCCCCACTGCGGCGGCAAGCACTTTACCAAAGAGACCAATACGCTGGACGGCTGGTTTGATTCGGGCTCCAGCCACTTTGCCGTCCTTGAAAGCGGAGAGCCGTACACCTTCCCCGCCGATATGTATCTGGAGGGTGCCGACCAGTATCGCGGTTGGTTCCAATCCTCCTTGCTGACCGCTGTCGGTGCAAAGGGAGAGGGCGCGCCCTATAAGACGGTTCTGACCCACGGCTGGGTGGTGGACGGCGAGGGCAAGGCGATGCACAAATCGCTCGGCAACTCTGTCGCACCCGAGGAGATGATCGCCAAGTACGGTGCCGATCTCGTGCGCCTCTGGGTCGCCTCCAGCGATTACCGTGTGGACGTGCGTGCCTCGGATGCGATCTTCAAGCAGCTCTCGGACGCCTACCGCAAGATCCGCAACACGGCTCGCTTCCTGCTTGCCGATCTTTATGATTTTGATCCCAACAAGGACGCTGTCCCCATGGACGAGCTTTATGGGATCGACCAGTGGATCGTTTCGGGCATGAACGAGCTGGTGAAGAATGCCCGCCGCGCCTATGAGGATTATGAGTTTCATCTCATCTATCATGACGTGACCAACTTCTGCACCATCGAGCTTTCCAAGCTCTATATCGATATCACCAAGGATCGCGTATATGTCGAAGCGGCAGACTCCAAGGCACGTCGCAGCGCCCAGACCGCGATGTACTATATCATCAGCACGCTGACCCGTCTGATCGCCCCCCTGCTTGCCTTTACGGCAGAGGAGATCTGGCAGGCAATGCCCCGTCGCGTGGGCGACAATGCCGAAAGCGTGTTCCTCAACGATATGCCCGAGTACAGTGAGGCACTCGTATTTGCCGAGGTCCGTGATCGTTTTGAGGCACTCTTTGCCCTGCGCGAGCCCGTGATGAAGGCGCTGGAGCTTGCCCGTGCCGAGAAGCGCATCGGCAAGTCACTGGATGCCAAGGTGACGGTCTATGCCCCCGATCAGGCGGCATACGAGCTGCTGGCTTCCTTTGGGGAGGAGCTGAACACCGTCTTTATCGTATCGGACGTTGAGCTGTGTGCCGAGGCGATTCCGGAGGCTGCCGTGATCGAGGATGCCCCGATCGGCGTTCTGGTCGCGCCTGCCGACGGCGACAGGTGTGACCGTTGCTGGAACTACACCACCGACGGTGAGAAAACCGAGGAGGGCGGCTGCCTGTGCGCACGCTGCCGTGCCGTGCTCGGTCAGTAAATCAAAATGCTGCGACGCTTTTCGGAAGTCGCAGATCTTGCAGTGCCGCAAATGTCGGTTTCGACCCATTTGCGGCACTTTTTGAAAGGAGTTATGTTTCGGATGATCGGCGTGATTGCCATAATCGTGGGCGTGATCCTCGCGGATCAGATCAGTAAGCTGCTGGTGCTGGAATATTTGTACAAGGACAGCGTGACGGTGATCAAGGGCATCCTTGATTTTACCTACGTGGAGAATCGGGGCATGGCGTTCGGGCTCCTCTCGGATCAGCGCTGGGTCTTTTTGCTGCTCTCGACCGTCGGGATTCTGCTGATGGGCTTTTATCTGTTCCGCTATACCGAGCGCTGGCTTCCCCGCGTGGCGCTTTCCCTGATCGTGGCGGGTGGCATCGGAAATATGATCGATCGCGTGCGCCTTGGCTTTGTGGTGGATTTCATCGACTTCTGCGCCTTTCCAAGGATCTGGTATTGGGTGTTCAATGTGGCGGATGCCGCTGTTTGCGTCGGGGGAGCTCTTTTTGTGTTCTCACTGATCCTTGATATCGCGAGGGACGCAAAGGGCAAGAAGCCCCCCGAGGGAGGAGCTGCGCCGACGGCAGACAGGGAAGGGGA
This sequence comes from Oscillospiraceae bacterium, assembly GCA_015063625.1. Taxonomy (GTDB): domain Bacteria; phylum Bacillota; class Clostridia; order Oscillospirales; family CAG-272; genus Firm-07. Next base: position 7,911 of record SVTT01000003.1, on the reverse strand, counting down.
AACGCATGGCTGAGCTCTTGAGTGCGGTTGCAGAGTCCGCGCTTGCGGGCGTGCGGCTTGACCGCTTTCTTGCTGACCGCTTTTCGTTGACGCGCTCCACCGCAGAGCGCCTGATCGAAGCCGAACACGTGACGGTTTCAGGCAGAACGGTAGCGAAAAACTACCGCTTGCGGGGGGGAGAGGAGATCTCTCTCCGATTGCCCGATCCGACGCCTGCCGAGGCAAGCCCCGAGAATATTCCGCTGGATATCGTTTATGAGGACGAGGATATCGTGGTGGTCAATAAGCCCGCGGGCATGGTGGTCCATCCTGCCGCAGGCAACGAGAGTGGAACGCTGGTCAATGCCTTGCTCTATCACTGCAAGGGCTCGCTCTCCGGCATCGGGGGTGTGGAGCGCCCCGGTATCGTCCACCGCATTGACAAGGACACTGCAGGGCTTTTGGTGGTTGCAAAAAATGATGCGGCGCATACGGCGCTTTCGGCGGATCTGAAGGTGCATGACGTGCGGCGTGTTTACCACGCGATCGCACTCGGCAATTTCAAGGAGGACGAGGGAACGGTCAATGCCCCCATCGGACGACACCCCACCGACCGCAAGAAAATGGCGGTTTGCCGCCGTGCGGGCGAGGGCAGGGAGGCGATCACACACTATCGCGTGCTGGAGCGCTTCGGCGGCATGACCTATCTTTGCTGTGAGCTGGAAACGGGGCGGACCCACCAGATCCGCGTGCATATGGCATCCCTGGGGCATCCGCTGCTCGGAGATCCCGTTTACGGCGGTAACGGTACAAAATTTGAGGCAAAGCACCGTGCGCTCTTCTGCGGTCAGCATCTTTTTGCCGGAGAGCTTTCTCTCACGCACCCGCGGACGGGCGAGCGTATGCATTTCAAGGCGCCCTTGCCCCCTGATTTTGAGGAGGTGCTTCGGATACTTAGAAAGGAATACGAAACATGAATTTTTCGGGATATATGATCGTCACCGACCTTGACGGCACCTTCCTCGCCCGCGGCGGTAAGGAGGTCGAGCGCAATACCGAGGCGGTGAGGCGCTTTTGCGAGGGAGGGGGACTCTTTACCGTTGCGACGGGCAGGCTGCATCTCAACGTGCGCTCTGCACTAAGGGATCCCACCTCGCTCCTGAATGCCCCTGCGATCGTTTCAAACGGTGGCTATCTTTATGATTTCCAAAAGAAAGAAACACTGCTTGAGGACTTCATCGATCCCGAAGACGCGCGCGACCTTATTGCCTTTATCCGTCGCTACTGTCCCGATATTCCGTTTCGTGTCGCAACGCCGTACACCGTGCGTGCCGAGGCGCTTAAGGGGCGCATCAAGCAGGACGTGGAGACCTATGATCCGGGCACGGTCGAGCTGATCTCGCCTGCCGAGAGCTGGCGGATGGACGACTGGTATAAGCTGGTCTTTCGCGAGGAGCCCGAGGTGCTTGCCGAGGTTCGTCGGAATTTTGATGCCGTGTTTGGTGATCGTCTTTGTGCCTTTGCCTCGGGCGTGCGCTTTCTGGAGGTCCAACGTCCCGGCTGTACCAAGGCAGCGGGTATTTTGAAATTGAGAAAGCTGCTTGACAGTGCGGGAAAGCGCACGGTGATCGCCTGCGGCGATTTTGAAAACGACCTTGCCATGCTGAAGGAGGCGGATGTTGCCGTTGCTCCTTCGGGTGCGATAGATCTGATCAAGGAGGTTGCCGACTTCGTGCTCTGTGATTGCAACGAGGGTCTGATTGCCGACGTGGTCGAGGGCATCGAGTCGGGAAGGATCGCTCGGGGAGGCGTGAGCATATGAGCTATCGCCTCGCGATCTTTGATCTGGATGGGACCGTGCTTGATACGATTGACGATCTTACGGCAAGCGTCAATTGGGCGCTGACTGCGTCCTCGCTCCCCACAAGGAGTCGCGAGGAGGTTCTGCGCTTTGTGGGTAACGGGATAAAAAGACTGGTGGAGCTCTCTCTTCCGCAGGGTGAGCAGGATGCCTTTGACCGTGTGTTTGCCGATTTCAAGGTGCACTATGCACTGCACGCCGCAGACCGCACCAAGCCCTATGCGGGCGTGTGCGATATGCTGTCGGCACTGCGCGCCGCAGGCGTGCGCCTGGCGGTGCTGTCCAATAAGGCAGACGGTGCGGTGCAATCGCTTGTGAATACCTATTTTGAGGGCGTTTTCCATACCGTCATGGGAGAAAGAGAGAACGAGGGCGTGAAAAGGAAGCCTGCCCCCGACGCCGTGTATGCCATTTTGGATGCACACGGTGTCACACCTGCCGAGGCGGTCTACATCGGAGATTCCGACGTGGATATCATGACGGCGCGCAATGCGGGGCTTGATGCCATCCTGGTGACGTGGGGCTTCCGCAGCGCTGCATTTTTGCGTGAAAAGGGTGCTGCCACTCTGGTGGATCATCCCGAGCAGCTGCTTTCTCTCATCCTGTAAAAAGGGGCGCGATGCCTCAGGCATCGCGCTTCCTTTTATGTGTGCGCCCGAAGAAGCACGGCTTCCTCGGCAATTTTTTTGGAGAGCGCAAAGCGCGCTCCGCGTGCATCGATCACAAAAATGTCGTTCCGTTCCAGCAGAAAACGCATCTCGTCACCCGTCGAAATGCCTGCGGCAAACAGCGATGGCGGCACGGCAAGGAATATTCCCGACTCTCCCACACGCATATCCTTCAATCTCATGCGATCACCTCCCCAAAGAGTATATGCAAAAGCCAAGGTATGATTTCGCTAAAATGGGGAAGGCTAAATTTGTTCCCTCATTTGACGAATTTTTTTCAAAAAGGACTTGACAACATTTCCTTCATCTGCTATAATAGCCCTTGTTCGTAAAACAATTTATTGCGGCATCGCCAAGTGGTAAGGCAACGGACTCTGACTCCGTCATTCCCTAGGTTCGAATCCTAGTGCCGCAGCCAACTGTTCTGACCTTAATAGATGCAGGTCAGAAAAACCCAGAGCCCACAAGGGTTCTGGGCTTTTTTTATCTCAAAAATCAGGTTGAAAACAAATAGATGACATTGGGGTAAAAATCGGGTTTTCAAGGATTTGAACCCCTGCACTGCATTTTTTAGGGCAGAACTTGCGATATTTTTTCGTAGATTTTGCCCTTTTTTCGTTTTTTGCAGATAAATAGGTTGTTAATTTATTGTGTCTAAAAGTGGTTTGTTAAAAAATGTAATCCTTAATTCGATAATCTTCACAAAAAGTCGCAAATCGCCTATAAATACTTGAAATTTTCTAAATTTTATAATATAATTACTCTGTATTCTTATAACTTCAAAGAAAAGGGGCAAAGCGGTATGTCAAAAGTGGCATTTAACACATCGAACATACAAACAGACGGCAGCGATACCGTCCTCTTTTCGTGTGCTTATAAGACCGAAATAAACAAGCCATTCGCAAAGCGTGTTACGAGTACGTTTTGTGGGTGGCTTTTTGCATTTTTTAAGCGAACGATGATGACCGGCGGTGGAGTATCACAAAAAAGAAATATAAAAGCTGGAGGCATATCAATATGAGTAAACGAATTTTATTAAGCGCATTATCGTTGCTTTTGGCATTGACAATGCTGACGTTGGCGGGGTGCGGAACGAATAACCCATCAGACACAAAGTATTGGTTTTCAAAGTCAAGCACGAATTTTATTCCGTATGACGAGGATGCAAACAACTTGACCGAGGCGGGTAGCTATTGGTGCTTTACTGCGGCGAGGGATAAAGATGTCACGATGAATCTCCGTATCGGCGTTGACAACTACACTTCGGCAGCGTACTTGTACGTCAACGGCGAGCAAGTAAAGAGCGAAACCGATACGGGTATATACACCTATGTATATAAATTATCCCTCAACAAAGGTGACGAAATAAAAATTCACGCCTTTTGGGTAAACCCGTTATATGCGAATGAGTCGGGATTTGAGATACAACAAATCACAATGACTTATGATGGTTCCACTTACATTTTAACCGAATTTGATAATTTGAAATAACAATGGAGAAAACAAAAAATGAAAATTAAATTCGCAACAAAGCTGTTATCCCTTCTTCTTTGCGTATGTATGCTGATACCGATGATAGCATCTTGCGGAAAGAAAGATGACGAACCCCCAAGAGAACCCGAAACCTACTATACCTCGTTGGCTGTCAAATATAGTCCCAACGGCGAGTATAGCGGAACACTCACCTTCGATGAAACGGTGGACGATTCCTTTGCTGATTTGAGCGCGGATAACTTCACCTTGACCGCATACAACTATGTGGGCGAAAGCGAAGTCAGCGCAGAGCTGAATGATTTTTCCGTAACCAAGACGGATGACAAGAACATAAAATTCTCGTTCAAGTCCCCGTTCGGATACGATGAGAACATTCAGTATGTTTTGCTGTCCGAATCGGTTGTGACGGAAAAGGACGCCAAGATTGCGGCACTTGTTTACGTATATGTTCCCGAGCCGGAATTGGATTTTGATTTTGTGGGTGCGTATAGGGGAACCGATAAAGTAACCCTCACCGCAACATTGACGGACGGCTGGGCATTCAATCAAAACATCACCGCAAATATGCTCTCTTTCCCGGAGGGCTTTGACGTATCGGTTGAGGTTGTGAGAGAAAGCGACACCAAGGTTATTTTCACCGTGACGAACATTCCCGAAGCCTATACGGGAGTTGTCATTCCTGCCGTTCTGAGCAAGGATGCAATTGATTCCGAGTTTTCGACGGCTGACATTGCGCTTGCTATTGATTATTTCCAACCGAGCCTTACGATTGAGTCTTCTTCCGTCAGCTTCGACGAAGCAACAAACACGTATACTGTAGGAAAGGTTACTCTGCCCGAAGGTGTACAGGGCGTACAAAACGGTATCAGCGTTTCAAGCTCGCTCTATTCGGTATTGGAACAGTCCTACGATGAAGCTGCCCGCACCTACTCCTTCAAATTGCTCATAAACGATAGCGAGCTTGTTGCGGAAGCACCGGTAACGGAATTGTTACCCTTTATCAATGTTACAGCGATCTTGAAAACCGAAAAGGATGAAATAAAATATTCTTTTTATCCTTACAACGCGCTTGCAGGGGTAAAGGGCGAGGTGATCACCGACGAGGAAAACGGAAAGCTTTACATCGAACTGACACCTTACAACGCTACCTTTGCTGATGGGTTTACCGCAGATGACGTAACCATATCGGACGCTGAAGGACTTACAAACTTTGCTGTATCCTCGGTATCCGCAGATAAGCTCGTATACGTTGCTGATTACACCGAAGCGCAGACCTTAGGCGTTGCGCTTTCCTTTGAGATACAGGGAGATTCCTTGAATACCTCCTTCGGACTTGCGCGGTATTCGCTCATGCTTTATGTTCCTTGCTATTCGGACGGAAGAGATCTTGATTGGGCGGAATTGGGAGGAAAACTTGCGTCGAGCGCGGCAGGAGGCTTGGGCGGAGCGATCGGTTCTTCGGTTGCGGGATTCGTTTTACCCTATGTGTACGATTTTTTGGGGGTGGATACATCCGATCCCGAATTGAATGCTATCAGAGAGTCTATTACCTCCCTTACGTATGCGATCAATGATCTGACAAACGATGTAGGCAATGTTGTTGATTATATCGAAGCGGGTACAAACAGAACGATATTGGATAATTTTCAAACCTTGGAAACGTCCATGTTGACCTCCTCGTTAAAACTTTTAAGTGATGAAGCCGTGATATCCTACGTATCCTATCTAACCAATAATTTTAAGGACGCGATCCCGGATTACAAGGAGTCTATGCAAGGAAAAAAGGACTTCGAGAGATTCTTACAATACTTCAATTCGATGGTTCCCAAGTCTCCGTACTCCCAAGAAGTATTGATTCATCACTACAATAGCTGGCGTGCTGCGGCTGTTAAAGTGGGATACGATTACTTCTACAGAACGACTCAGTACAGCTTCGTTTTCAGCCATTATTCCGGTTCGACCAAGCAAGCCGGAACAATGGATCCCGATACCGTTTACAATATGTTGGTGGAAAGCCATGAATATGTCTCCTACGAAATTCCTTCGCTTGATATTGAGCGAAACGAAAACTTTGAAAAGGCTGTTGAAAAGTTAAATTATAACAACGCTTACATCAACAACGTCGTAAACTACGGCAATCGTATTTTAGGCAACGCGAGCGGAACGTCCAACGGAATTATTGAGCTTTTCTTCCAAGTCGTGGATACGATGTATAATTTTGAATCGCAAACCATTACCGCAAAAAAAGCCTTTGTGAGCAAGGTGCAGAGCGTCTATCTATTGAACACGGCAATCGCCCTTCAGTATTGCGATTCGATCGGCGACACGGGGAACGCAACGCTGATTCGCTCCTATATTGAAAAAGTGCTGGATAAAATCGACACTTCGTTTAAGTTGATCGACGAGATGGAAGCCCGCGCCGCAAAGGGTAACGATAAGCTGTTGGTATCGGGGCAGGTGGTTTCCAAAGAAATGAAAGCTAAAACTGCAACGAAAGGAACAAAAAGCTCCACGCGTGACTTGAGTGGAACCTTTTTATCCGTTTCCGAACAAACCTACAGAACCATGATGCAAAGAGCAAAGGTAAGGGGCTTGAGCTTGGCAAAGGATCTGAAGGCTGCCGGCTTTACGAACGTCACGGCGGATGAAGGTGTCCGATATGTGTATGTAACGAAAAGCACCGAATACTCCGATACTGTAACAAGATTGGATGCTTTCGGAAACGCGTTGAAGTTTTGGATTTATACCGATGATAACCCGGAAGGGGAAGTCAGGGTCACCACCGTAGAGCAAAACGGGGATGGAGAGCCGATGGTAACGCATGATAACGTATTGACCGTCGAATATATGCACAATCCAAGCGTATGGTCATCGCTTTTCGGAAGTGCAAAAGCCGAGTATTACTCGATGCCCAACTATAATGCTATTATAGGCTTTTCGGCTGAAAAGAAATGAGACGTTATTTGTTTTTACTGATATCCGTTTTTCTGCTTTGCACGGTTGCTTTCGTCGGCTGCTCCAAAAAGGATGGCTCGGAGAACCCTGAAACAAGCCGCACCGACGGCGGGAATACCGATGCGACATCCGAAACGGTTACCCTGCTCGTTTATATGTGCGGCAACGATTTGGAAAGCCGTTTTGGAAAGGCAACCGAGAACATTGCTGAAATGCAAAGCGCAGACTTTGCAGATAACGTCAACGTGATTGTTCAAACGGGCGGCGCAAAAAGCTGGCACGATATTTCGATATCGGCGCAATCTACCGATAGGTTTCTCATCAAAAGCGGAGAAAAGCAGCTGATAGACCGAAACACCGTAAAGCAGAATTTCGGTGAAAGTCAAACGCTTGCAGACTTTATAACGTTTGGCGTGGAGCAATATCCGGCAGATAACTATGGTCTTGTTTTGTGGAATCACGGAGCAGGCTCAATAAGGGGAGTTTGCTTTGACGCGAACTTCGGAAACGATGGACTAACGCTTCTTGAAATCAAGGAAGCGTTAGCCTCCACCCAAGCAAAGCTCGGAAAGAAATTTGATTTCATTGGCTTTGATGCTTGCCTTATGGCAACCTACGATATGGCTTGTGTTCTTGAACCTTACGCCAACTATATGATTGCCTCCGAGGAATTGGAGCCGTCAAGCGGATGGGATTATCAAACGCTCATATCGCGCTTGGGTGCAGACAGCTTTTACACCGACGTGCTGAATGCCTACGCCGAAAAGCAGTCCGCAAAGGCGACCTACACGCTGTCGGCTATTGACCTTTCCAAGATGGTAAAAGCCGACGACGTGGTTGCCGTGATTACACAGCAAATACACTATAATGTGGGATGCGTTGGTAAAGCCTTGTCCGAGGGCAAGGAGTTTGGCTCAAAAGGCACAGGCGGCAGCGGTAGCAACCTTTTTGACC
>SVTT01000019.1 GCA_015063625.1 Oscillospiraceae bacterium | reverse complement strand
AAATAAATTTTTGATGGATTTTGCCGTGGCAAGGTGAAGATAAGTGTGGACTTTTCAAGACTTGACACGATAAAAGACGCGAAAATTTATCGCCGCAGGGCTTATGGGTTCGACTCCCGTGCGGCTAAGCAAGAAAAGCACGGTAACCCGAGCTCTTCAGCTCGGCGACGGCTCGCTTTGCATCCTCTTTCTCTGAAAAAACACCGAACACCGAGGGACCGCTTCCACTCATCATAGCAACGGCGGCACCGCAGGAGCACAGGATCCTCTTGATCTCGCCCACCGCAGGGCGCATGCCCTCTATAACCTGCTCAAAGCGGTTAAAAAAGTGGGGGACTGCGGCATCAAGGTCGCCCTTTTTCATGGCATCGATCAGATTTTGGGGCGCCAACGGGGCGGAAAATCCCTCAAAATTATGAAAAATACGATCAAGCTCACAAAACGCCTTCGGCGTGGAAACGCCCTCGCCGCCCACGGCGATCACCACGTGTCCCTCCAACCGATTATCAAGCGGCGTCATGATCTCACCGATCCCACGGCAAAGGCGCGTCCCCCCCATCACGCAAAAAGGCACGTCCGCGCCGACCGCGGCACCGATGGCGGCAAGCTCCTCTGCCGAAAAGCGATCCCCGTCAAGACGATTCAGGGCGCGCAGCGTGGCAGCGGCATCTGCGCTGCCTCCCCCCATGCCTGCCGCCATGGGAATGCGCTTTTCAAGTATCATCTCCACACCAAAGGGCGCACCCGTTGCAGCAAAATATGCCCTTGCCGCGCGAATGACCAGGTTGCTCTCATCAACAGGCAGCACGCCCCCCGCATCCAGCGTGATCTTCCCTCCCGTGCAGCGTGTCACAGTCAGCGTATCGGACAGTGAAACCGTCTGCATGACGGTCACAAGCTCGTGATACCCGTCAGGTCGTTTTCCCGTCACCTCCAGATACAGATTGATCTTTGCATATGCATGCTCCACAACCGTCATGACTGCTCTCCTTTGCCCGTTCTTACTGCCATTATAGCACATTTGTCCGTCCTTTTCAATGAAAGATACCGAAATATATTTTTTCGTTTTGACTTGACGAACGCTCAAAATATGTTATAATATTATTTAGACTTTTACACCACTCACACGATATATTCCCGTCTGGAGGTAGCCATGTCCGATTTCAAGGGATCCCCTGAAAATGCCCCGAAGCCGAGCGCGCCGCGGCGCAGTCCGCGCGGCATGATGATCTTTGCCCTCTTCGGCATTCTGATCGTTCTCATTGTCGCCAATCTCGATGCGCTGCTCAAGCCCATCAAGGTCCTTAACGACATTCTTGCACCCATCTTTATCGGTCTTGTGATCGCATATCTTTGTAACCCCATTCTGCGTTTTTTTGAACTGAAGGTCTTTTATCGTCTCAAGCGTCGCGTGGCAAACCGCGCGTTTTCCATGCTGATGACCTATCTGGTCGCCCTTTTGCTGATCGCGGGAATGGTCCTTCTTATCATTCCTCAGCTGGTCGACAGCTTTAACGACCTGCGCACCAACGGTCTTTTCTATATCAACAACCTCATCGATACCATCAACAGGCTGGTCGCCTCACTGCCCTTTGAGCTCCCCACCGAAAACGGCGATAATCTACTCAATTTTGAAAAGCTGCTGACCTTCCTCGTCAACTGGATCGGTGATTACGGTTCCTCTCTGATGAACAACATCGGCATTATCGCGGGCGGTGCACTTACCTTCCTCAAAAACATGCTGGTCGGCATTTTCGTATCGATCTACGTGCTGCTCTCCAAGGACCGCCTCAATGCCGTCTGCCGCCGCATCTTCCATGCGCTGCTTTCCGAGGGCAAGGAGAAAAAGCTTCTTTATTACGCAGGAAAGGCAAATAGCAAGTTCGGCGGATTTCTGGTCGGTAAGCTGGTCGATTCGCTGATGGTCGGTCTGACCTGCGCCCTCTTCTTTACCATTTTCAAGATCCCCTATCCCATCCTGATCGCCGTGATCATCGGTGTGACCGATATCATCCCCTTCTTCGGTCCCTTCATCGGCGCCATTCCCTCCGCCATCATCATCTTCATCACCTCGCCCTCCAAGGCGATCGTGTTCGTCATCCTCATTCTGGTCGTACAGCAGATCGACGGCAACCTGCTTGCCCCCATGATCCTCGGCGACCACACGGGCGTCACCTCGCTCGGTGTTCTGGTTGCCATTACCGTCTTTGGCGGTCTGTTCGGCTTTATCGGTATGCTGCTCGGCGTGCCCCTGTACGCCCTGATCATGACCATTGTTGACGACTATATCAAGCACCGTCTGAAGGAAAAGGGCAGTCCGACCGATCTTTATTCCTATTACCCTGCCAACGCCTTTATCAAGCCATCCGACGAGGAGGAGGTGCCGCACATCACCATCACGCAAAAGTTCGTGCGGTGGGTGGCAGCGGTCGAGCCCGAAATGAAAAAGGAGGGATACAGCCCCTCCCCCTTCCGCATCTGCGTCAACGGCATCCGTATGGGGCTTCTGCGCTTCGGGCGCTTTTTCCACCGCATCTTCTCCACCAAGCAGCTGCCCGAGGACCAGGAGGTCACCATCTTTAAGGAGATCTCTCAGTCGGGTATGCCCGCAGAGCGTTCCTTCTGGCGCACGCTGGTCCTGTCGGTCGTCACGCTGGGTATCTATCCCCTTTACCTTATCGAGGTCATGTCCGAGTGCACCAACATCGCCTGCTGCCGCGACGGCAAACGCACCTGGGGCGTTTTTCCCTACGTGTTCCTCGGCATCGTCACACTCGGCATTTATCCGCTGATCTGGCACTGCCAGATGATCCGCCGCTTCCGTGAACAGTGCAAGGAGCATGGAGAGGAATGCCGCATCAGCCTGAAGTTTTATCTGCTTTGGTCCTTGCTCGGATTCCCCATCCTGGTCGGTCCTCTGATCGCCTTCTACCGCTTCCTTGCCGCCTTCAACAGAATGTGTGCCATCTTTAACGAAACACACGTCTTCCCCGTTTCAAGAGAAAGTATTCTCAAGGAAGCCGAGGAGGCAGCCCGCGCCCGCGAGGCGCTGCTGGAAGCAAGAAAAGCCGCCGAGGCAGAGCTTCTCGAGCACATAGAGGAAGCGATCTCCTTTGAGCAGCCCGAAGACGAAGCACCCTCCCGTGAGGAAGCGGACGCACGTACGGAAACCCGGATCCCGATCTCTGACCGAGAACAACCGTAATTCAAAGCGAGTTGACGCCAAGAGCGCGCCAACTCGCTTTCACATAGAGTAATTTCAGCCGTAGGCCCTACCCGAACAAAGAAAGGATTTCTTATGATTGAAAAGAAAACAGGCGGCATTTCCGTCAACACCGAAAACATTTTTCCCGTCATCAAGAAGTGGCTCTACTCCGAAAAGGATATCTTTTTGCGTGAGATCGTTTCCAACGCCGCAGACGCCGTAACCAAGCTCAAACGCCTGATCTCGCTTGGTGAGGCGACCGACAACGAGGTCCCCTACCGCATCACGGTCACGCTTGACAAGGCGGCAAGGACCCTGACGGTCGAGGACAACGGCATTGGCATGACCGAGGAGGAGCTTGAACGCTATATCTGCTCGATCGCGCTTTCGGGTGCGGTGGATTTCATCAAAAAGTATGAAAGCGGCGAGGGAGAAAGCACCAAGAACGGTATCATCGGTCACTTCGGCCTTGGCTTTTATTCCTCCTTTATGGTCAGCGACACCGTGGAGATCCACACGCGCTCCTACACCGATGCGCCCGCAGTGCATCTTTGCTGCACCGCCGATGGCGACTATGAGATCGACCAAAGCGACCGCACCGAGCGCGGCACCGAGGTCATCATGCACATTGCCGAGGACGAGAGCGAATATCTGAATGCGGCAAAGATCAGCGAAATGCTGCAAAAATACTGCGCCTTTATGCCCGTGGAGATCTACTTTGAGGACGGCGAGGAGAAAAAGGACGGGGAAAAGGCACTGCCGATCAACGATACCGAGCCGCTCTGGCAAAGATCTGCCTCCGATTGCACCGACGAGGACTACAAGTCCTTCTACCAAAAGGTCTTCTCGGATTACCGAGAGCCCCTGTTTCAGATCCATATCAACGCCGATTACCCCCTCAACTTCAAGGGAATCCTCTACTTTCCGCGCATCAATCCCCAATACGAATCCATTGAGGGCCAGGTCAAGCTTTATTACAACCAGGTCTTCGTTGCAGACAACATCAAGGAGGTCATTCCCGATTACCTGCTGATGCTCAAGGGCGTTCTGGATTGCCCCGAGCTGCCCCTTAACGTTTCGCGCAGCTACCTCCAGACCAACACCTACGTATCAAAGGTCAGCGCACACATCGTCAAAAAGGTGGCGGACAAGCTGATTTCTCTTTGCAAGAACGAGCGCGAGCGCTATGAGAAGGTGTTTGACGACATCAAGACCTTTGTTGAATACGCCGCCATGCGCGACGGCAAGTTCTACGACCGCACCAAGGACGCGCTTCTGCTCAAGCTGACCGACGGCAAGCACATGACCATCGGCGAATACCTCGATGCCGCCAAGGAGAAGCACGAAAACACGGTTTACTACACCACCGATCCCGCTATGCAGGCACAGTTCCTCGCCATGTATGAAGCGGCCGACATCCCCGTCGTACACTTTGACAGCATGCTCGACACCCAGTTTGCTGCTGCGGTGGAATCCCACATGGGCAATGTCAAATTCCTGCGTGTGGACGCCGACCCTGCCTCTGCACTCAAAAACGAAGGAGAAAGCACCGAAAACGATGCTCTGCGCCAGCTTTTCGTCAAGGTCAGCGGCAACGACAAGCTGACCGTGAAATTTGAAGCACTGAAGGATCCCGACGTGCCCGCCATCCTCAGCGTGACCGAGGAATCCCGTCGCATGGAGGATATGATGAGAATGTACCGCATGGCGGGCGGCGAGGGCGAGGATCTCGCCTTCCCCACCGAGAGTGCTCTCATTCTCAACACGACCTCCACGCTGATGACACAGATCGATGGCATGCTCGCCAAGGGAGATGAGAAGGCAGAGCCGCTTGCCGCTTATATCTACCGCCTTGCACTCCTTTCGAGCCGCAAGCTGAGTGCAACCGAAATGCAGGAATTCCTGCGTGAAAGCTACCGCATCCTCGGCGAGCTCGCGCAATGACCTCCCGTTTATTTCAGGAAGATCGGGCAGCTCGGGACGAAGCGGTCACAGGTGACAGCCAAAGCGAGCACACGCTGGCAGACGCCGTACAGACCGCCGCCCGTAATCTGGCAGCATGGAGCGCATCACACGCCGCCGAGCAGGAGCTTTCCGCCCTGCAGCTTGATCTGCTGGCGCGTCGGCTTGCCGACGCGGCAGGACAGATGAGCGCTGACGACATCTCGCTCCTCCATCCCGTTCTCATGCCGCTGCTCGGCACATCCGACGGCAATTCCCGAGTAGGAATCACCGTAGAGCAAAGGCTTTCCCTCTGCCGCGCCTTTTGCAAGGCACTCCCCCGAGGCAGGAATGAGGAGCAGCCGGGCGAGCAGCCGCTCGGCGTCAAGGAGCCCACAGTGCTCTTGCCCGAGGGGGCGCTGTTCGGCGCGGCGCTGAAGCGCTTTTCCGCACTTCTCCCCCATGCGCGCATCCTCCGTCCAACCGGCCTTTCCAATATCTGTGAGGAGCTTGCCGAGAGCCGCGCTGATTTTGCCCTCTTGCCCCTTGAGGATTCGGAGCGCGGCAGACTCTTTCATTTTTACGAGCAGATCGACCGCTTTGAGCTTCACATCAGTTGCACGGCCGATATTCCCTTAAAGGACCGCGAAAGCGCGCGTATTGCCCTGCTCTGCCGAGAGCCCTCCTCCGCACCTGCCTTGCAGGGTACGCCGACACTCGAATGCACCCTTTTTGACGAGAAGGGGGCACTGCTCGGCGAGGTGCTGAGGGCTGCCGATCAATGCGGGCTTTCTCTTCGGCGTATCGACACAGCACCCTCCCGCCAAGAGGACAGCGGTGCTCTCCACACGCTTGTATTTTCGACACAGGATCAGGACTTCCAGTTATTTGAAGTCTATCTTCGCCTCTTTATCCCACGTGCGGTGATCACAAGCCGCTATATCCACATGGAAAGGAACGCATATGAAGGAATTTGATTTTATACCGAAGGGCGTATGCTCGCGCCGCATACACATCGTGCTTTGCGGAAGCACGGTCAAGGAGGTTCGGTTTACGGGCGGCTGCGCGGGCAACACGCAGGGCGTTGCCGCACTGGTCAAGGATATGGATGCAACCGAAGCCATCAAGCGGCTTGAGGGCATCAAATGCGGCTTTAAAAGCACCTCCTGTCCCGACCAGCTTGCAAGGGCGTTGAGAGAAGCAATACAGGAGATCTGATCGCGAAAATTCTATTTTCCAATCTTTATTCGACATTTTCCAATTTTAAAAGAAGAATTTTCCGATTTTGACCTTAAAAAATACGATTATTTTTTCTTTCTTTGCAAAATAATAGCCGATCGCAATTCGATCGGCTATTATTTTTTTAAAGCATGCTCAAAAACGCAAGAACCGCGCGATAAACGCGCGACATAGAGCTCAGTTCGATCCGTTCGGAAGGAGTGTGCAGATCATGAATATTACAGCCCACAGAGATCGCCGCGAGCCCCTTGACCGAATCCGAGATCAATCCACACTCCAGCCCCGCATGAATAAGCGTGGGGCTACAGCTCCTGCCCGTCACACTCTCATAGGCGCGACACCATGTCTTGACCAAGGGGGCATCCATTGCGCTTTCCCAGCCCGGATAAGCCGCACCGTGAAGAATGGTTCCGCCAAGCGAATCCGCAAGTGCGATCAGCTCATTGCGCGAGGCGACGATATGCCGGGGCTTTGGCGAGCGCGACGAGAAGGCAAAGCAGGCACCCGTCGCATCAGTACGCACCGAGGCGAGATTGCGTGAGGTATCAGGCATGATGGGGGGAAGCTCCCGCATCGCAAGCACACCGTTTCTCACCGAGAGAACGCGCAAAAGCTTCTGACTTTCCTCTTTTGCAAAACATCCTTCGATCACCACGGGCGAAACGGTCACGCGGCATGCACGATCCTCGGGCGCGGTCAACAGCTCTGCCACCCATTCGGTCGCTCCCGCAAGAAAGGTCTGTGCCCTCTCCCCATCCTCGGGAAGCACGGTTGCCGTGCACTCGCGCGGAATGGCGTTATCCTTGTCACCGCCCTCAAGCGATGCAAAGGAAAAGGATGTTCGCTCCCAAAGCGCAGACAGCAGCTTGCCCATCAGGACGTGCGCATTTGCCCTTTGGCGGTGGATGTCCTCGCCCGAATGTCCGCCGCAAAGACCCGAAAGACAGATCCTCAAGCCCCTGCCGCTTCCTTTTTCGTAGCGAAGCGGAAGAACCAGCTTGCAGCGCTCGCCGCCGCAGCAGCCGACAATGACTGTATGCTCCTCGGCAGAATCGAGATTCAACATGCGTTTTGCCGTGATATGCGAATAATCAAATTTGGCAGCACCGATCAGCCCGACCTCCTCGGCAGAGGTAAAGAGACACTCCAGCGGCGGATGAGAAAGCGTACCGTCATCGAGCACGGCAAGCATGACCGCCACACCGAAGCCGTCATCACCCCCGAGCGTTGTGCCATCAGCACGAAGCAGATCGCCCTCCCGCACCAGTCTGATCGGATCCTTTTCAAAATCATGTGCCACAAAGCTGTGCTTTTCGCACACCATGTCGGTATGCGCCTGCAAGAGCACGGCAGGCTCATTCTCACGCCCCGGGGATCCATTCTTTCTGATCAGAACGTTCTGCGCCCCGTCGCGCAGACACCAAAGTCCGCGCTGAGTCGCAAAATCCACCAAATAGTCCGCGATCCTTACCTCACCGAATGAGGGACGCGGAATGTTTGAGATCTCCTCAAAAAAGCGGAACGGGGCATGCGGCTTCAAATCCCAAAACAAAGAGCTCATCAAATCCTCCTCGATGGCACGCACGGCTTCCCGCGCGGTCATCCTATCAAAAAACAGCCTGCCCTTGACGCAAGCAGGCTGTTACTTTCCAAGACGGCAAAGTGCGATGGCGGCGCCCTCCGCTGCTGCGGTTTCGGCATTGGCAGCGACACGCGAGCGAAGCCCCAGCACGTCTGCAAAAAATTGATCCATGCCCGAAAGAACTCCTCCGCCCGTCAGCACAAGTCCGCTTTTGGCAATGTCGGCACGCATATCGTCACCCGTTTGCTCAACCACCGAAACCACCGCATCAAGAATGGCAACAAGGGGCTCCTTCATGGCACAAACCATCTCTCTTGAGGAGAGCGTGACCACACGCGGCACCCGCGTATCGACATAACGTCCCTTGACGTCCAGTTTTTTCTCCTCGCCACCCTCACTGACGACGCCGATACGGATCTTGATCTGCTCCGCGGTACGCTTTCCGATATAAAGCTTGTGGCGCGCACGCATGTAACGGATGATCGCCGAATCGATCTGATTGCCGCCCGTTTCGATCGAGGAATGGGTGACCATATCCCCGATAAAGATCATGGCGACCTCGGTGCGAGAAGCACCCATATGTACCAGAAGCTGTCCCACAGGAGAGGAAAAATCAAAGCCTGCTCCGAGTGCCGCGCAAAGCGGCGCTTCAAGCAGATGCACGCGAGAGGCACCTGCGGCAAGCACAGCATCCTCTACGGCATTGATCTGCGCCTCTGTGAGATCACAAGGGATCGCCACCATCACCTGCGGTCGCAGCAGCGTTCTCCCAAGTGCACGGCGGAAAAAGATGCGGAGCATGACCGCGAGGATCCCCGCACATTTGACGACGGGATCCCAAACCGGCCAGCAAAGACGCAGCTTATCGGGCGACTCCTGCACCATGCGGATGGCAGGCTCACCTGCCTCCAGCACCTCGTCCGTATCGACGTCAACCGCCGCTACCGTCGGCTCGCGGAGCAAAATACCGTCCTCTGCCGAACAGATCGTGGTTTGCGTTGTACCGATATCAATACCGATTCCTCTTCGAAGCACGTGATCCCTCCTTTCCGCGCAGTGTGACCGATGATAAGGTCATATTAAAATCATTATACTACAATCTTCCAAGAAAAGCAATCCCTCAAGCAAAGAAATTGCATGTCGCACCAAAAATCCTCATCATTTTCGGACGTAGGGGGCTAAGCCACGGCAAGACTGACGGCAATGACGTGCGCGGCTCCTGCCGCACGAAGCAGCTCCGCTGCCTCACTCATCCCCGCACCCGTGGTAACAAGGTCGTCGACCAGGAGCACGGTCCTCCCGCGCACCTCCCCCACAACACCGAACAGTCCCTTGACGTTTTCAAAGCGCTCCTCGGCGGTCAGCATTTTTTGAGGGAGCGCGTCACGCAGTCGCACAAGCAGTCTTTCGAACCTAACACCAACCCGCAGGGATAACATTCTTGCCAGCTCCTCCGCCTGGTCAAAGCCCTCCCTTCGGCGCGCTCGATCCGAGCGCGGCAGGCAGGTCATCACCGCATCGGGTGCTGACTTTTCTTCCTTTTGCAGCTCGGAAAGCGCCGAAAGCACACCGGGGGAAAGCTCGCCCGCCATCAGGTCGAAGGCGGCACGGTCGCGGTGTCGCTTGAGGTAGAGCACGGCACGGCCCGTTACGGTATATTTTTCCTCCTCGCCGTATGCAGAAAGCTTGACAAACGCATCAACGCCCGCCTTTTTCATAACCTTGGGTACGCATCGGCAATCAACGCGTGCGCAAAGGCATTCCTCGCACCGCACAAGAAGCTCCTTTTGATAGCTTTTCCGACACGCTTCACACCACGAACGGTGCAGGGCGTACGGCTCGGGACGCAGGGGCGCACCGCAGGAAATACAGTGGCGCGGAAGAATCAGGTCACAAACGGTACGAAAAAAGCGCATCATTCTCCCTCTTTTCCCGTGCAAAGCCTTGCCGCCAGCCCCGTATAGCGCATGGACTGCCGATTGTTTTGCACCATACGCGCAGCAACCTCCTCACGCCCCACAAGGATGACCATGCGCTGCGCTCTGGTCACGGCGGTATAAAAGAGATTGCGCGTTTCCAGCATGGGCGCGGTATGGCAAAGGGGCAATATGACCACGGGGTATTCACTACCCTGGCTTTTATGGACCGTCACGGCATAGGCAAGCTCCAGCTCATCCAGCCCCGTAAAATCATAGGTTGCATGGCGATCGTCAAAGGCAACGGTCAGCGACCTTTCACGAGGATCGATCTCCTCGATGATACCGATATCGCCGTTAAACACACCGTATCCGACCTCGTCACCCCGTTCCCACGTCAGATCATAATTGTTGCGGACCTGCATCACGCGATCCCCCTCTCTCATCACGAGATCGCGCACGCGGTGCTCCCGCTTATAGGGCGCAGGCGGATTGAGTGTGGCTTGCAGAACACGATTGAGATTCTCGGTTCCCGCCTCTCCCTTCCGTGAAGGGCAGATCACCTGAATACCGCCCACGATCTCCGCCCCGTAGGTGCGCGGCAGTCGCTTATGACAAAGATCCGCAACGGTGGCGGCGATCTCGCGATCACTGCTCCTTGCAAGATAAAAGAAGTCGTTGTCTTTCACATCAAGTCGGGGCATTTCTCCGCGATTGATGGCGTGCGCATTGGTCACAATCAGGCTGTGCTCTGCCTGCCTGAAGATCTCGGTGAGCGACACCGTGGGAAAGCGCTTCGATGCAATGAGGTCTCCAAGCACGTTGCCTGCACCGACCGAGGGAAGCTGATCGGCGTCACCGATCAGGATCAGGCGCGCGCCCGGCTTGATCGCCGTGAGCAGTGCCGAGGTCAGCATGACGTCAAGCATGGAGCTCTCGTCCACGATGATCACATCCTCCTCCAGCCGATTTTGCTCATTGCGCATAAACTCGGCACGCCCGTTACCCGAAAAGTTCATCTCCAGCAACCGATGTACCGTCTTTGCCTCGGATACCGTTGCCTCGGAAAGTCGCTTTGCGGCACGCCCCGTGGGCGCGGCAAGCGCCACGCGCAGCTCCATACTGTCAAAGATACGCATCAGAGCGCGTACCACGGTGGTCTTTCCCGTCCCGGGACCGCCCGTCAGGATCATCACGCCGTTTTCCAGTGCAAGCGCAATGGCAAGCTTTTGCAAGGATGCGTAGGCAATGCCGCCCATACGCTCCTCGCGACGGATAAAGCCCTCAATATCAGTATTTTCAATGCGGATACAGCTTTTCTCCAGCAGAACCAGCTTCTCCGCGATCTGTCGCTCATAGCGATAGTAGGTACGGTCATAAACGTACACCGCTTCGCCCTCATCGGTCAGCGTGCGCATACGGCAGAGCTTATGCTCCTTCAGCAGCGCTCTCTCTGCCTCCTCTGCACGCTCGCGCTCTACGCCAAGCAGTCTTACGGCAGCTTCCAACAACATCTCGCGCGGCAAACAGGTATGCCCGTGGTTACTCTCGTTATAGGAAAGCACATACAGGATGCCGCTTTTCACACGCTCGATACCGCTTTTATCAAAGCCGAGGCGCTCCGCCATCATATCCGCCTTCTCAAAGCCGATTCCCTCGATCTCCTCGCAAAGGGCATACGGATTTGTCTTTGCACGATCCACAGCACCGGACCCCCATGCGTGATAGATGCGTACGGTCAGCGCGGCGCCAAAGAACTCACGGAAGAACATCATCGCACCGCGGATCCCAGACTGACGCTTGAATTCCGCCGAGATCGCGTCTGCCACGCGGCGATTGATGCCCGGGATCTGCGTGAGCCAGTCGGCATGATGCTCCAGCACCTCAAAGGTATCCTCGCCGAAAAGATCCACGATCCGCTGCGCCTTCTTCGGCCCGATTCCCTTAATGGCACCCGAGGAAAGATACCGCAAAATGGCAGCGGCATCCGAGGGCAGTCGCTTTTCATACTGCTCGACAGCAAATTGACGCCCGTATTTGGGGTTATGCACCCATTTGCCGAACACCGTCAGCTCATCCCCCTCGCAAACATAGGGCATCGTTCCCACAATGGTGATCAGCTCGTTGTCCTCCGTACCGAAGTCAAGGATGGCATAGCCGTTATCCTCATTGGCAAATATGACGCTCTCCACACTGCCGACCAGGCGTTGAGTGCCGTCGGCGGTGTCCTTTTCCACTTCCCGATCCATCCCTTCACTTCCTTCCCTCAAATGTGACAAGATAACATTTTGCCCCCGCCTGTTCGGCGGCAAGACAAAGCTCTCGGCAATTGTCAAGCGTTGCCTCAAGCAAAAGGATCACGCTGCCCCGACGCTCCAGCACAAAGCTCTCGCATGCACCGACAACCAGCACACAAAGCGCTTCCGGCTCCAGCGCTTCCCGTACCTCGATCACTACGGCGCGCTCACCATAGGGTAGCCTGCCCAGCAAAAGCAACCGCACCGCCGCATAAAGGCCGAACACGGCGAAGAGCGACAGGGTCACCCTCGCAACGGTAATAGCCACGATCACCACCCCCTCGGGGGCAGTTTATGCAAAACGGTGCGATTGCTGTTATTTTCAGAGAAGCTCTGCGGCAAGCAGGGGCGCCATATCACGCTGCTCCCACGGAATATCCAGATCCTCACGTCCCATATGGCCGTATGCGGCGACCTGCGCATAAATGGGACGGCGCAGACCAAAGCGCTCAATAATGGCGGCGGGACGAAGATCGAAATGACGGTTGACTGCCTCGGCGATCTGCTCCTCGCTCACCTTTCCCGTGCCGAACGTGTCGATCATGAGGGAAACGGGACGTGCAACGCCGATCGCATAAGCAACCTGCACCTCGCACTTCTCTGCCAGGCCTGCCGCCACCACGTTCTTGGCGATATAGCGTGCGGCATAGCAGGCAGAACGGTCTACCTTTGTGGGGTCCTTGCCCGAGAAGGCACCGCCGCCGTGACGGGCATATCCGCCATATGTATCCACGATGATCTTTCTGCCCGTAAGCCCCGTATCACCCGCAGGACCGCCTACGACAAAGCGCCCCGTGGGATTGACGAAGATGACGGTCTTTTCATCCAGCAGCTCCGCGGGAATAATGGGCTTGATCACCTCACGGATCACGTCGGCGCGAATGGTGGCACTGTCCACATCGGGCGCGTGCTGAGTAGAGATCACGACGGTATCGACGCGAGAGGGACGGTCATCGATATATTCCACCGTAACCTGCGTCTTTCCGTCGGGACGCAGATAGGCAAGTGTGCCGCTTTTGCGCACATCGGTCAGGCGCTTTGCCAGCTTGTGTGCAAGCGAAATCGGCAGAGGCATCAGCTCGGGCGTTTCGTTACAGGCATAACCGAACATCATACCCTGGTCACCCGCACCCGTGTCCTTATCGTCCTGCATCGCGCCCTCCTTTGCCTCAAGAGCACGGTCAACACCCATCGCGATATCGGGCGATTGCTCGTGGATCGAGCTGAGCACACCGCAGCTGTCACAGTCAAAGCCGTATTTTGCACGGTCATAGCCGATCTCGCGCACAGTTTCGCGCACCACCGACTGAATGTCCACGAAGGCACTGGTCGTCACCTCACCCATGACGGTCACAAGACCCGTCGTGCAAAAGGTTTCACAGGCAACACGGGACATGGGATCCTGGCGAAGCATCTCGTCAAGAATGGCATCCGAGATCTTATCACAGATCTTATCGGGATGTCCCTCGGTCACGGACTCGGAAGTAAACAACATTCTTTTACGGTTCATAAATTCCTCCGGATTTCAAGATGACTGGCACCGCAGCACGGTGCAAAGCATCGATCATGCAAAAAACGAAAATGCGGCAACCACGCCGTAGGAGCCGAGCGTCATGATCACACCCGCGATCATCACGCCGAGCAGGCAAGAAAGCAATGCCTTGAAGAAGTTCATGCGAATGGTGGCGGCAACCAGCGAGCCTGTCCACGCACCTGTCACGGGCAGTGGGATCGCCACGAACAGACAGACACCGAAAAAGGAGTATTTTGCGATCCTCTCGCGGTTTTTTTCTGCCTTTGCGACCAGCCAATCGGCAAATCGCCGAAAAAGCTTGACGCGGCTTTTTTGCATCCATGCAATGAGCTTGCGAATGAAAAGCAGAATAAAGGGCACGGGAATCATATTGCCGAGCACCGCAAAAAGATAATTCTGCCACCAGGGAAGCCCCAATGCCGCGCCAAGAGGAATGGCACCGCGCAACTCAATGATGGGGATCATGGAGCACAGAAATACGCCAAGGTGTGTGCCAAGCGTTCCCGTGATCCAGTTTTCGATTGCCGCAATCATGGCGTGCATCACAGTTCTCCTTTTCCAAGGGACAAGAGGGCGTGATCAAGGCTCGCCCCAAAGCCCTCTGTTTTCAGCGTTTTCGGCGTCCTCGACGACCCGTTTTCGGCGCCCTCGCAGCACGCTCGGAATGATCAAAACCGGTAGGGGTCGGCGTCCTCGACGACCCGTTTGCCCGCACCTCGCAGCACGCCCTTATATCCGTCATCCCCTCGCAGATCCCGATGCTCCGCATCGCCCTACGGGTTCGACCGCAGGCTTCGCCCTTCGCTCAGGATGACAACGGGGGGGTAGGGGTCGGCGTCCTCGACGACACATCCATGACATCATCCGAATTTTGAGAGAGCAAATATTTGCAGACGCAAGGGAAATTCTTGCAGTCATATGCGGATATGACAAGGGAATTCCCCGATGCGGATGCGGATATCTGCCTCGCAAAACCGAGTTCGGATCACTCCCTCTTGCCTAGCCAATACGATATATCAAATACGATATATATTATATACCAGACGTCGAAAAAAATCAAGCCTTATCAGACGCCGAAGTCGAATTTTCCGCCGAGAACGGTAAAAATCAACACAAGCGAGCCGACGATCAGCACAAGCGCTGCGATCAGCACGAGGAGCGAAATCGGCATCTTTTTGGATTTAGTGGCATACTGTGCCGAGTTTTGCGCATCCTCGGCAACAACGTGCTCCGTCGGAGCAGGCTTGCTGCCGCGAGAAAGAATGCCCAACCTGCGCAGCGCCTTGGAAAGCGGCTTATAGAGCAACAGCACAACGCCGACATTCACCGTTGCCTTGAGCAGATTAAAGGGCAAAAGCAGCGTGGGGATCATTGCCTCCACCGCCTCTCTGGGCGTGCCGAGAAACAGCGGAGTGATGAACAAATTTGCAATCAGCATGACTGCGGTCATAAGCAATGCGCCCGAGAGCAGTGCCACGATTGCCCCACGCAGCGTCTTTTTCCATTTATAGAGCAAGGAAGCGGTAACCGAGAAGGAAACCGAGCCAAGTATGTTCATGATGAGACCGTAGGCGCCCGTGGTGCTCACCGATATAAGCTCCAGAAGCGGAACGGCAATAGAGATAAAAAGTGCGGATACGGGGCCGAAATAGAGCCCACAGAGCGTAATGACGGCATCCTTGACATCCATGGTAAGAAAGCCGACCTTGATGTGAATGACTAGCATGGCAACGTATGCCATGGCGGTGAACATGGCGATCATCACCATGCGACGAACCGATTCTTTTCTTTTCTGTGCGATCTTCATGATAGCCTCCCTCATTATTTGGGAAGGCACACGCCAAATAAAAAATGCCCGACAAAAACGTCGGGGCACACTTATGGCGTTATGCTCTTCTCTCATCCGGACTTTTGACAGCGCTGCTGCCCCCGTCATACGACAGACCGTCGGTTTGGGAATCTCACCCAATCGGCACCTCTCGGTGTTCGCGGACTTCGACCATCGTCTTCACCGCCGGTATGGAATTTCACCAATCCCCGAAATATAAGTAAATTTGTAAGGAACTCCCGATCAAGGATCGGGAGTTCCTTTTAGATTTATCGCAAGCTGAATTAAGCGATAATGTTAGCAACGACGCCGGAACCGACGGTTCTGCCACCCTCACGGATAGCGAAGCGCAGACCCTCCTCGCAAGCGATGGGGGTGATGAGCTCAACGGTCATGTCAACGTTGTCGCCGGGACGGCACATCTCAACGCCCTCAGGAAGCTCGATGGTGCCGGTAACGTCGGTGGTACGGAAGTAGAACTGAGGTCTGTAGCCGGCGAAGAAGGGCTTGGAACGGCCGCCTTCCTTCTCAGTCAGAACGTACACGTGACCAACGAACTTGGTGTGGGGCTTTACAGAGCCGGGCTTAGCCAGAACCTGGCCGCGCTCGATCTCGTCCTTAGCAACGCCACGGAGCAGTGCGCCGATGTTGTCGCCTGCCTCTGCCTGGGGCAGGAGCTTGTGGAACATCTCGACACCGGTAACGGTGGTGTTCTTGCTCTCTTCGGAAAGACCAACGATCTCAACCACGTCGCCTACCTTAACGGTACCGCGCTCCACACGACCGGTAGCAACAGTACCACGGCCAGAGATGGAGAACACGTCCTCGACGGGCATCAGGAAGTCAAGGTCAGCCTGACGCTCAGGGGTAGGAATGTAGCTGTCAACAGCATCCATCAGCTCGAGAATGCAAGCGTACTCGGGAGCGGAAGGATCGGTGTTAGCGGACTCGAGAGCCTCACGTGCGGAGCCACGGATGATCGGGATGTCATCGCCGGGGAAATCGTAGGAGGAGAGCAGATCACGGATCTCCATCTCAACGAGATCAAGCAGCTCGTCGTCATCAACAAGGTCCTTCTTGTTCATGAAAACAACGATTGCGGGAACGCCTACCTGACGAGCAAGCAGAACGTGCTCGCGGGTCTGCTGAAGAGGGCCGTCGGTACCTGCAACAACCAGGATAGCACCGTCCATCTGAGCAGCACCGGTGATCATGTTCTTGACGTAGTCGGCGTGGCCGGGGCAGTCAACGTGAGCGTAGTGACGGTTAGCAGTCTCGTACTCAACGTGACGGGTGTTGATTGTGATACCTCTTGCCTTCTCTTCGGGAGCGTTGTCGATCTGGTCATATGCCAGGAACTCAACGTTGCCCGAACCAAGAGAAAGGGTCTTGGTGATAGCAGCGGTCAGAGTGGTCTTACCGTGGTCAACGTGACCGATCGTACCAATGTTTACATGGGGTTTAGTTCTTTCGAATGTTGCCTTTGCCATTGTAATATCCTCCGTAAAATATAGTTAAATTTAGTGAAAATCAACCGTTGCCCTTGTTGCGCTTGGCGACGATCTCTTCCTGAATGGACTTCGGCACCTGCTCGAAGCCACAGGGCTCCATCGCATAGACGCCGCGACCCTGCGTCTTGGAACGAAGGTCGGTTGCATAGCCAAACATGTTGGCAAGCGGGACAATTGCGTGAACCTCGGTCGCGCCATTGCCGGGCTCCATGGACTGGATCTGTCCACGGCGGGAGTTGAAGTCGCCGATCACATCGCCGAGATAATCATCCGGCACGGTGGTAACGACCTTCATGATCGGCTCGGTGAGCACGGGCTCTGCCTTGCGCATAGCCTCCTTGACTGCCATAGAACCGGCAATCTTGAACGCCATCTCGGAGGAGTCGACCTCATGATAGGAGCCGTCGTACAGCGTGACCTTGATATCGACCACGTTGTAGCCTGCAAGCACACCGCTTTGCAGTGCGCCCTGGATACCGGAATCGACCGCAGGAATGTATTCCTTCGGGATCGCGCCGCCGGTCACGGCGTTGACGAATTCGTAGCCCTTGCCGGTCTCGTTGGGCTCGACGATCATCTTGACGTGACCGTACTGACCCGAACCGCCACTCTGACGCTTGTACTTGGTTTCGTGGTCGACCTTCTTGCGAATGGTTTCCTTGTACGCAACCTGAGGAGCGCCGATGTTTGCCTCGACCTTGAATTCGCGAAGCAGACGGTCTACGATGATCTCAAGATGCAGCTCGCCCATACCGGCAATAATGGTCTGACCCGTTTCCTCGTCCGTGTAGGTACGGAAAGTGGGGTCCTCCTCTGCCAGCTTGGCAAGTGCAATGCCCATCTTTTCCTGACCTGCCTTGGTCTTGGGCTCGATCGCCACGTGAATAACGGGCTCCGGGAAGACCATGGACTCCAGAATGATGGGGTGCTTCTCGTCACAGAAGGTGTCACCCGTGGTGGTATTCTTCACACCGATCACGGCTGCAATATCACCGCTGTAGCAAACGTCAATGTCCTGACGGTTGTTTGCATGCATCTGCAGAATACGACCGAAGCGCTCGCGTGCACCCTTGGAGGAGTTATACACGGCGGTACCTGCCTCAACCATGCCGGAATAGACACGGAAGAAGCACAGCTTGCCCACAAAGGGGTCGGTCATGATCTTGAATGCCAATGCAGAGAAGGGTGCACTGTCATCAGCGGGACGGGTATCCTCTTCCTCGGTATCGGGGTTGACACCCTTGATCGCAGGAATGTCAAGAGGAGAAGGCATATAATCGAGAACCGCGTCAAGCAGCTTCTGAACACCCTTATTCTTGTAAGAGGTGCCGCAGATCACGGGCACGATCTCGTTGTTGATGGTAGCCTTGCGGAGAGCAGCCTTCAGCTCGTCCACAGAGATCTCCTCATCCATGAGGAACTTCTCCATCAGCTCGTCATCGGTTGCGGCAATTGCCTCAACCATGGCGGCACGATATTCCTGGGCCTTCTCGCGCATATCCTCGGGGATCTCCTCGACGCGCATATCCTTGCCAAGGTCATCGTAGTAAATGTCAGCCTCCATGCTCATCAGATCGATGATGCCACGGAAGGTTGCCTCAACACCGACGGGCAGCTGGATCGGCACTGCGTTTGCATGCAGACGCTCCTTCATCATGTCTACGACACGGTAGAAGTTTGCACCGTTGATGTCCATCTTGTTGACGTAAGCCATTCTCGGAACGCGGTACTTGTCCGCCTGTCTCCAAACAGTCTCGGACTGAGGCTCTACGCCGCCTTTGGCGCAGAACACCGTTACAGAGCCGTCAAGAACACGCAGCGAACGCTCCACCTCGACGGTAAAGTCCACGTGACCGG
Organism: Oscillospiraceae bacterium; assembly: GCA_015063625.1. Taxonomy (GTDB): domain Bacteria; phylum Bacillota; class Clostridia; order Oscillospirales; family CAG-272; genus Firm-07. The sequence continues at coordinate 15,183 of SVTT01000019.1, read as the reverse complement.
GGGTATCGATGATGTTGATACGGTGAGAGTTCTTCTTCACCGCAGCGGCATCGTCATGATGCTTGGTGTGTGCCCAATAGCAGGTGGTAGCAGCCGACGTAATGGTAATACCGCGCTCCTGCTCCTGTGCCATCCAGTCCATGGTTGCAGCACCCTCGTGGGTCTCACCGATCTTGTGCGTCTTGCCCGTATAGAACAAAATACGCTCGGTCGTGGTGGTTTTACCCGCGTCGATGTGCGCCATGATGCCGATATTGCGAGTCCGTTCAAGCGGATATTCTCTTGCCATAGCGGAGCTCCTTTATCAATATCTGTAATGTGCGAAAGCCTTGTTGGCTTCTGCCATTCTGTGGGTCTCTTCTTTCTTCTTGAACGCGCCACCCATGCTGTTCTTGGCGTCGAGGATCTCGGCGGCAAGGCGATCAGCCATGGTGCGTTCGCCGCGCTTTCTTGCGAAAGCGATCAGCCAACGGAGCCCGAGGGTCTGGCGGCGCTCCGCACGGACCTCCATAGGAACCTGGTAGGTAGAACCGCCAACACGGCGAGCCTTAACCTCCAGCACGGGCATGATGTTTTCAAGAGCTTCGTTAAATACTTCCAGGGGATTCTGACCCAGCTTCTGTTCGATGGTGCTGAATGCGTCATACACGATCTTCTGGGCAACTCCCTTTTTGCCGTCCTCCATCACGTTGTTCACAAGCTTGGTAACAAGCTTGGAATTGTACAACGGATCCGGGAGAACGTCTCTCTTGGATATACGACCTCTTCTCGGCACTTTACTTCCCTCCTTCATTAAAAATATGAAATCATTGGTACTCGGGTCACTTGACCCGTCAGCGCTCGTCGAAGCTAAAAGACATAAACATTAAAATTTCTGACTCAGCCGGACGATGCGTGTTTGAATACCGTCTCCCGATTATTTCTTGGGAGTCTTTGCGCCGTACTTGGAACGGCTCTGTTTGCGGTTTGCAACGCCCTGTGCGTCGAGAGTGCCGCGGATAATGTGGTAACGAACACCGGGCAGATCGCGAACACGGCCGCCTCTGATGAGGACCACCGAGTGCTCCTGCAGGTTGTGACCGATACCCGGAATGTAGGTGGTTGCCTCAAGACCGTTGGTAAGGCGAACTCTGGCAATCTTACGCAATGCGGAGTTCGGCTTCTTCGGGCTGGTGGTAGACACCTTCGTGCAAACGCCTCTTCTCTGAGGTGCTCTCTGGTCGGTCTGCTCGTTCTGCAACGTATTGAAGCCCTTCTGCAACACGGGGGACTTGGACTTGTACGTCTTATCACAACGACCCTGTCTGACAAGCTGATTAAAGGTTGGCATTTTTCTCCTCCTTCTTAAAAAATTTTAACGTTTAAGCCAAAATGGGCATAGTTATCCCAAAGCGCTTACGGTTCATTATACCATGTGGGGTTTGCCTTGTCAAGAGAAAAGAAATTTTCTCCCTTTTGCACAAAAACACCCCGTTTATGCTTGTTATTTTGCACCGTTTATGGCTGTTTTATGCAAAAAGAGCGCAATTTTCAGCTTCTTCATCCCCCAAAAAACGCCAAAAACCCCCCTTGCAGCGTTCGCTGCAAGGGGGGTTCGGACCGCGGAAGCCGCTCTCTTAAATATCAGCCTCAGCAGGTGCTTTTTCGGTGTTTTCGACATGCACGTCACGGTAGCATCCCATACCCGTACCTGCGGGGATCAGCTTACCGATAATGACGTTCTCCTTCAGACCCATGAGATGATCGACCTTACCCTTGATGGCTGCCTCGGTCAGGACCTTGGTGGTTTCCTGGAAGGACGCGGCGGAAAGGAAGGACTCGGTCTGCAAGGATGCCTTGGTGATACCGAGCAGAACGCGGCTGGCGGTTGCCTCACGCAGGTTCTCGCCCGCTGCCACACGCTCCTTGATGCGGTTGTTAACATCCTCAAAGTCAAGCACATCCATCAGCGTGCCGAGCAACAGCTCGGTATCGCCTGCATCGTCAACATGGACCTTACGGGTCATCTGACGCGCGATGATCTCAACGTGCTTATCGTTAACGCTAACGCCCTGAGAGCGATAGACCTTCTGGATCTCCTCGGTGATATACTCATACACCTTATCAAGACCGCTGATACGCATGATGTCGGCAGGTGCCTTGCTGCCCGCAGTCAGAACCTGACCGCGCTCCACATGGTCGCCCTCCTGCACCAGGATCTGCATGCCGTAGGGAATGGTGTACTTGTGCATCTCGCCCGTTGCATCGTCAACCACGCTGACCTCATGCACATTGACGTTTTCGCCGTGCGTGACACCGAAGATCTTACCGGTCTGCTCACAGATGATGGCTGCTTTCTTAGGAGGTCTTGCCTCAAAGAGCTCCTCGACGCGGGGCAGACCCTGCGTAATATCGGTTCCTGCGACACCGCCCGAGTGGAAGGTACGCATCGTCAGCTGAGTACCGGGCTCACCGATCGACTGTGCAGCAATGATACCGACTGCCTCACCGACGCTGACAGTCTTGCCCGAGGCAAGGTCAGCACCGTAGCAGTGCGCGCAGATGCCGCGGCGTGCGTGGCACTTGAGCAGCGTGCGGATCTTGACACGCTTGATCCCCGCCGCCTCGATCGCCTTGGCGTGTGCCTCGGTGATCATGGTGTCGTCACCAACGATGACCGTACCCGTTTCGGGGTGCAGTACCTCGCCGAAGGTGTAACGACCGATGATGCGGTCGGAAAGGCTCTCCAGAGGATTCTGGGGATCGTTGACGTTGGCGATCTCCTTGACCCATTCGCCGTCGGTCGCATCGCAACGCTCCTCGCGCACGATCACATCCTGCGAAACGTCAACCAATCGTCTGGTCAGATAACCGGAGTCTGCGGTACGCAGTGCAGTATCCGACAGGGACTTACGCGAGCTTCGTGAGCCCATGAAATACTCGAGGATCTTCATGCCCTCACGGAAGTTCGACTTGATCGGGATCTCCATGGTTTTACCGTTGGTTGCGAACATCGAACCGCGCATTGCAGCAAGCTGACGCATCTGCTGGATCGAACCGCGGGCGCCCGAATCCGCCATGATCTTGATCGGGTTGAAGGCGTGGAAGCACTTCATCATGGCTGCGGTCACGTCATCGGTCGCATCCTTCCAGATCGCGATAATAGAGTTATAACGCTCCTCGTCCGAGAGCAGACCGCGGCGGAAGGCAAGATTGATGCGGTCTACCGTTTCCTGTGCCTTGGCGATCAGCTCGGGCTTCTCCTTCGGCACGGTCATGTCGTACACCGAGATCGAGAAGGAGGCACGGGTGGAATACTTGTAGCCCATCTCCTTGATATTGTCCAGCATCTTCGCACACTCTGCGGAGCTGTGGCGCTTCAGACAGTTGTCAATGAGCATACCGAGGATCTTCTTGACGTTACCCTTCTTTGCCTTCAGGAATGCAGTGTCGATCTCCATCTTCAGCGCATTTTCGGGCTTGGAACGGTCAACAAAGCCAAGATCCTGCGGGATATTGCTGTTGAAGATCAGACAACCGAGGGTGGTTTCCACAAGGCCACTGACGGTTTTTTCACCGATCTCCTTGCTCATACGCACCTTGATGGGCGCATGCAGACCGAGCACACCGTTGGTGTACGCCATCACTGCCTCATCAAAGTTACGGAAGCACATCCCCTCACCGGGCTCGCCGGGCTTCTCCATCAGGAGATAATAGGTGCCGAGGATCATATCCTGCGTGGGAACAGCAACGGCACGGCCGTCAACCGGCTTGAGCAGGTTGTTTGCAGAAAGCATCAGGAAGCGTGCCTCTGCCTGTGCCTCCGCCGAGAGGGGCACGTGCACCGGCATCTGGTCGCCGTCAAAGTCGGCGTTAAATGCGGTACATACCAGAGGATGGAGCTTGATGGCACGGCCCTCGACCAGCACGGGCTCGAACGCCTGAATGGACAGACGGTGAAGCGTGGGTGCACGGTTGAGAAGCACGGGATGCTCCTTGATCACGTTCTCCAGCGCATCCCATACCTCGGGATGCTGGTAGGCGCGTTCGATCTTCTTCTGCGCCTCCTTGATATTGGTTGCCTTCATCATTTCGGTCAGGCGCTTGATGACAAAGGGCTTGAAGAGCTCAAGTGCCATTTCGCGGGGCAGACCGCACTGGTAGATCTTGAGATTGGGACCGACTACGATAACCGAACGTCCCGAGTAGTCAACACGCTTACCAAGTAGGTTCTGACGGAAGCGACCCTGCTTACCGCGCAGCATCTCCGAAAGGGATTTGAGCTGACGGTTGGAGGGACCGGTCACAGGCTTGCCGCGACGGCCATTGTCGATCAGGGCATCCACCGCCTCCTGAAGCATACGCTTCTCGTTGCGAACGACGATCTCGGGGGTGTGGATCTCCATCAGCTTCTTCAAGCGGTTATTGCGCGCGATGACGCGGCGATAAAGCTCATTGAGGTCGGAGGAAGCAAATCTGCCACCGTCCAGCTGCGTCATGGGGCGGATGTCAGGAGGCAGAACGGGCAACACGTCAAGAACCATCCAATCCAGGTGATTGCCCGACTTGCGGAATGCCTCAATAACCTCAAGACGCTTGATGATACGGATCTTCTTCTGACCCGTTGCCACGGCAAGCTCTGCCTTCAGCTGCTCGGCAAGCGCCTCGATGTCGATGCCTGTAAGCAGCTCCTTGACAGCCTCCGCACCCATACCGACGCGGAACTCGTTGCCGTACATCTCACGGTATTCCTCGTACGCCTTCTCGCTCAGCACAGTTCCCTTTGCCAAGGGCGTCAGACCGGGATCCAGCACCACATTTTCGGCAAAGTACAGCACCTGCTCAAGCTGCTTGGGCGAAATATCAAGCACCAGTGCCATACGGGAGGGCACCGCCTTGAAATACCAGATATGCGAAACGGGGCATGCAAGGTCTATGTGACCCATGCGCTCACGGCGCACCTTCTTGGTCGTGATCTCCACGCCGCATTTTTCACACTTGTGCACTCTGTCGCGGGGCAGCGCGCTGATGTGAGAGTTCTTATATTTGCCGCACATACAAGCGCCATCCTTGGTCGGACCAAAGATGCGCTCGCAGAACAGACCGCCAACCTCTGCCTTGAGCGTGCGGTAGTTGATGGTCTCGGGCTTGGTGACCTCGCCATAGGACCATTCACGGATCATATCGGGAGATGCCAGACCGATCTTGATAGAAGCGAATTCTTTATTTGCCATGTCTTTTCTCTCCTTAATTAATTATTGTAATCATCGTCAAGATAGCCCGACATATCGGGAAGATCCGAGCCGTCGTCCATCACGTCCTCAAAATCCTCGCCGTAGAGATCGCTCTCGCCGCCGTCCTGCTCCTCGACATCCTCGCCCTCGATGGTCAGATCGGAAAGCTCGTCTTGGTTGATGACGCCGCGACCAAGCTCCTCGTCAATGGCAGCAAGCTCTGCCTTATTGAGGTAAGGCGTGGGCTCCTCGTCATTGCACAGCGTAGAAAGCTTGATCTCATCGCCGTTCTTGTCGAGCACACGAACATCAAGCGCCAGCGCCTGAAGCTCCTTGACCATGACCTTAAAGGACTCGGGAACACCGGGCGTGGGAATGTTCTGACCCTTGATGATCGCCTCATATGCACGGCGACGACCGTTGATATCGTCCGACTTGACTGTCAGGATCTCTTGCAGGGTATATGCCGCGCCGTATGCCTCCAGCGCCCAGACCTCCATCTCACCGAAGCGCTGGCCTCCAAACTGGGCTTTACCGCCGAGAGGCTGCTGCGTAATGAGCGAATAGGGACCGTTTGCACGGGCATGGATCTTATCGTCGACCAGGTGATGCAGCTTGAGGTAATACATGATACCTACGGTAACGGGGTTATCAAAGGGCTCTCCTGTACGGCCGTCGTACAGTGTGGTCTTACCGTCAATGACCTTGACCTTGCCCTCCTCGATGAGCGTGTTAAGCTTATCGCGATCGGCGCGGACCTCATCCTCCACACGGATATAGTCCTTCTTTCCGTCGACGCCCTCAACCTCATAGAAGAGCTCCTTGCCGTCCACGTTCTCGCCGCGGCGGATCTCACGCGCCATGCCTGCCATGCGCATGCACTCCATAATGTCCTTCTCGTTTGCACCGTCAAACACGGGGGTCATGATCTTCCAGCCCAGCTTCTTTGCGGCAATGCCAAGGTGGACCTCAAGCACCTGACCGATGTTCATACGAGAAGGCACGCCCAGGGGGTTCAGCACGATATCAAGAGGTGTGCCGTCAGGCAGGAAGGGCATATCCTCGGGGGGCAGGATGCGGGATACGACACCTTTGTTACCGTGGCGACCTGCCATCTTGTCACCGACCGAGATCTTACGCTTCTGTGCGATATAGACGCGAACCTGCTTATTCACGCCTGCGGGCAGCTCGTCACCGTTCTCGTGTGAGAACACCTTGACATCGACCACGATGCCCGATTCGCCGTGAGGCAGGCGGAGCGAGGTGTCTCGCACCTCTCTTGCCTTCTCGCCAAAGATGGCGCGAAGCAGTCTTTCCTCTGCGGTCAGCTCGGTCTCGCCCTTAGGCGTGATCTTACCGACCAGGATATCACCCGCACGCACCTCGGTGCCCTTCTTGACGATACCCTCGGCATTGAGATCCTTCAGGGCGTCCTCGCCCACGTTGGGGATCTCTCGGGTGATCTCCTCCGGGCCCAGCTTGGTGTCGCGTGCATCATGCGTGTACTCCTCGATATGAAGCGAGGTATACACGTCATCACGGACAAGGCGCTCATTGAGAAGCACCGCGTCCTCGTAGTTATAGCCCTCCCAGGTCATGAAGCCGATCAACGCATTCTTACCGAGAGAGATCTCACCGTTATCGGTGGCGGGACCGTCAGCGATCACGCGCCCCTCCTCGATGATATCGCCCTTGGAAACAACGGGGCGCTGATTGAAGCAGGTTCCCTGGTTGGTTCGCTTGAATTTGATCAGCTCGTAAACGTCGCGCTCGCCGTTGTCACGCACGATCACGACCTTATCGCCGTCGACGTAGTCCACGATGCCCGCATGCTTGGCGGTAATGACGACACCCGAGTCAACGGCTGCCTTATACTCCATGCCCGTACCGACGATGGGCGAATCGGTCACCATCAGCGGCACTGCCTGCTTCTGCATGTTCGAGCCCATGAGTGCACGGGAGTTGTCATCGTTCTCAAGGAAGGGGATCATTGCCGTGGCAACCGAAACCACCATCTTCGGCGAAACGTCCATATAGTCAACGCGGGATGCCTCGACCTCACGGATATCGTTCTTGTCACGGGCATTGACGATCTTGTTGATGAAGTGTCCTTCCTCATCAAGCGGCTCGTTTGCCTGCGCAATGATATAGCGATCCTCTACGTCGGCGGTCATGTACTCGACCTCATCGGTGACGATTCCCTTTTCCTTGTCGTACTTGCGATAGGGCGCCTCGATAAAGCCGTAGTCACTGATGCGCGCGTACGTGGTCAGATACGAGATCAGACCGATGTTCGGACCCTCGGGGGTCTCGATGGGGCACATGCGACCGTAGTGCGTATAGTGCACGTCACGGACGTCAAAGGAGGCACGGTCACGGGAAAGACCGCCGGGACCGAGCGCCGACAGACGGCGCTTGTGCGTCAGCTCTGCGAGAGGATTGTTCTGATCCATGAACTGCGACAGCTGCGACGAGCCGAAGAACTCACGGATGCCCGTAGCGATCGGACGCGTATTGATCAGCATCTGGGGAGAGAGCTTATCCGAATCCTGCGTCGCCATACGGTCAGTAATGGTCTTGTTCATACGGGTAAAGCCGATGCGGAGCTGATTTTGTAGCTGCTCACCGACCGAACGGATGCGACGGTTGCCAAGGTGGTCAATATCGTCATACTGACCAAGCCCCTGATCGTGCATCAGACCCAGCATATAGTTGATGGAAGCGAACACATCATCCTTGGTGATATGCTTGGGGCAAAGCTCTGCCATGCGGTTGCGGACCAGCGTCTTCAGCGCGTCAACGTCATCGCCTGCCTCCTCCATGATCTCAAGGAGCACCGGAATGCGGACCTTTTCGTTGATGCCGCAATCCTTGAGGTCAAAGCCGAGCAGGTACGCGGGCTCAATGGTGTTATTGGAGAACACCTTGACCGACTCACCGCTTTCAAGCGACACAACCACCTCATTGATGCCGGCACGCTCGATGGCGAGTGCATCCTCTCTGGTCAGCAGCTTGCCTGCCTCGGCGATCACCTCGCCCGTCAGGGGGCTGACGGCAGCTTCGACCAGCTTTCTGCCCGCGATACGGGTATGCAGTGCCACCTTTTTATCAAACTTGTAGCGTCCAACGGGAGCAATGTCGTAGCGCTTGTTGTCAAACAGAATGTCGGAGAGCAGCTTCTGCGCTGCATCCACCACAGCAGGCTCGCCCGGACGAAGCTTTTTATAGATCTCCTTGAGTGCCTCATGACCGATGGAGGTGCGGTTATGCGAGGCGATCTCCTCGGATTCATCCTTGTCAAAGGTTGCCTTCAGGCGCTCCTCTTCACCGAAGATCGCGCAAACATCCTCGCGCGTTTCGATCATGGGCTTGTCCCCAAGCGCGCCGAGGGCGCGGATGAACATGGTGATCGGAACCTTGCGGTTTTTATCGATGCGGACGTAGATAACGCCGCTGTTATCGGTCTCGTATTCAAGCCATGCGCCGCGATAAGGGATGATCTGCGCGGTATAGTTGCGCTTACCCATCTTATCGATCTCGGAGGCGTAGTACATACCGGGAGAGCGAATGATCTGCGATACGATCACGCGCTCGGCACCGTTGATGACGAAGGTGCCGTTTTCGGTCATCAGCGGGATCTCGCCCATGAACACGTCGGAATTCTGCACCTCGCCCGTCTGCTTGTTCGTCAGACGCACCGTAACGCGCAGGGGAGCCGCGTAATTGACATCACGCTCCTTGCACTCCTCGACGGTGTACTTCGGCTTCTGATCGATCGAATAGGACAAAAATTCGATCGAAAGGTTGCCGGAGAAATCAGTGATGGGCGACACGTCGCGCAAAACCTCACCAAGTCCCTCCTCAAGGAACCATTTGAAGGATTTGGTCTGGATCTCCACCAGGTTGGGAAGCTCCAACGAATAACGCGACTTGGAAAAGCTCATTCTCGTGTTCTGGCCGAGTTTTTGCTCTTTTACGTTGACCATTAATTCTATCACTCCATTCATAGTTGTGTCATCCTGCCCGTCGACAAAATGACCGGAAACGACCGATTATTTATTTATAAATAAAATCGGTACAAAGTCTTGCCGAATCCGTGAAAAAGCACTAATTCAGCAATTATAATGCAGTTTAATATTATAGCAAAGGATTTTGCCTTTGTCAAGCGTTTTTTGGCAAAAAAATCATATTTTTTTCGAAAGACGCAAAAAATTTTTTCTCTTTTTTTGAAAAAACCCTTGATTTTTCATTTTTTGTGTGTTATGATATGTAACTGTATGGACGAATGCGACAGCGCACCCTCTCAGGCGCCGTCGTGCAAACCTAACAAACGACAAAGGGGGGTGAAGGATTTGCCGAATATCAAGAGTGCCAAGAAGCGTGTAAAAGTAACCGCTACCAAGACCATGCAGAACAAGATGTTCCGCACGCAGCTGAAGACCGCTATGAAGAAGTACGAGGCTGCTGTCGAGGCAGGTGACCTTGCACTGGCGCAGGAGACCTACAAGGCAGCTGTAAAGAAGATCGATATGGCTGTGACCCGTGGGATCATCCACAAGAACGCTGCTGCTCACAAGAAGAGCCAGTTTACCAAGAAACTCAACGCAATGGCGTAAGCAAAAAATACGGAGTGCCCTTGACCCGGGGTGCTCCGCTTTTTTGTTTTTCTTGACAGCGGTGTTTGGGCAGTGCTATAATGGGAATAATGATCCGGGAAGGAGTCGATGAATATGTATTACCGTTCACTGACGGAAATGGTGGGCAACACGCCCCTTCTGGAGGTCACCCGCTACCGACAGAGCAAGCAGCTGGGCGCCAAGCTGCTCTGCAAGCTTGAATATATGAACCCCGCGGGCAGCGCCAAGGATCGCGTTGCGCTCTCGATGCTCCTGCACGCAGAAATGACGGGCAGGCTCCGCCGCGGCGGCACCGTCATTGAGCCGACCAGCGGCAACACGGGCATCGGTCTTGCTGCCATCGGCGTACCGCGCGGCTACCGCGTGATCCTGACCATGCCCGACACCATGAGCGTGGAGCGCCGCAAGCTGCTTGCCGCATACGGTGCAGAGATCGTGCTGACCCCCGGCAAGGAGGGCATGGCGGGCGCCATCAAAAGGGCGGAGGAGCTGGCGCAGGAGATCCCCGACGCCTTTATCCCCTCTCAGTTCGACAACCCGAGCAACCCCGAGGCGCACCGAGCCACCACAGGACCGGAGATCTACGCCGACACCAACGGGCACGTTGACATTCTGGTGGCAGGTGTGGGAACGGGAGGGACGGTCACGGGGACCGCACGTTATCTGAAGGAGAAGATCCCCTCCCTTCGCACAGTGGCGGTGGAGCCTGCCTCCTCCCCTCTGCTCTCCACGGGCAAGGCAGGGGCGCACGGGCTTCAGGGCATCGGCGCCAACTTCGTTCCGAAAAATCTTGACCGCACCCTCATTGACGAGATCGTCACGGTGACCGAGGAGGATGCCTATGCCGCCGCACGCGAGCTGGCGCGCACCGAGGGTGTCCTTGTGGGAATCTCCTCGGGCGCAGCGCTGTCCGCCGCAACAAGGCTTGCAGCCCTCCCCGAGCACCGCGGCAAGGTGATCGCAGTCATTTTACCCGACACGGGGGACAGATATCTCTCGACCCCGTTATTTCAATAACAAAAAAATCCCGTGCGGCGTGTTCGCCGCGCGGGATCTTTTGACTTATCATCGAGAGGACAAAAAACGCCGCAGAATATGCCTGTGGGCAAGCTCAACCGGTATCCTCGTCCCCACCTTACAGCAAGCAGAATTTGGAGGAGGGGATGCGGGGCATGACGGCGCGACCGGAAGCATCACACCTTCGGTTGCCCGTCATTTCTCTTGTTACACCGCAAAGCATGGAGCTCTCCACGCCGCGAATGCGGATATCGGTGCCCTCCAGCTTGAGCACGCAGAAGACCGGCCCCGTAAACGCCACGATATGATTCATGCTCTTCCCCATTGCGAGCACCTCGGGAGGATAAAGATCATGCTCCCTTTCCACCCAGTCAAAGGAAACCGCATTGAGATCAAAGAAGCATACATTATCGAGGATAGACACGTGGTTGCGGTGATAATGCCCGTTGATGCACATCAGCACACTGTGGGGTCGATTGGCGTTTGCCTCGCGAATGATCTCGCGCACCGCCTCGGCATTGACAACGCCGTCTGCCTCGCGCTCAAAGCTGGCGTGTGAAATGATGATAACGGGATATTCCGAGGAGGCAATGGTTTCCCGAAGCCACGTCAGCTGCTCCGGAGGGACGATAGCGCGCGGCAGATCGAGCCCTTGATAATTACATCTCTCATAGGGAACAAAGACGCCGTCCTTCAGATAATAATTGGTATCCATCACGACGATGCGGTATTTTTTCACGTCGAAGTAATAGTAGGGCCCCGGCATGCGATAGTCCTTCAGCACCTGCTCACGCGACTTGTACTCGGTGTCGTGGTTGCCAAGGCAATGGTAGCTCGGGATGCGGAAGCTGTTATAGCGCTCGATCAGCGCCTTTGCATCGGGCGTACCGTGGCAAAAGTCCCCCGCATGGATCATCAGATCGCACTTGGTGCGCTCGGCATGCTCCTGCATCATAATCAACTCCCTCTCATCGCGAACGGGAAACACCCCCGGGAGATAATGCAGATCAGAAAACAGCAAAATCTTCATAAGAAACCTCCTTTGGCAGATCGGTGGTCGGCGAGGACTGCAAACAAAACGAATCCCAGCAAAACAAATATTGAAGAAAGACAAAGCGCGAGATGCGGATAAAGCACCGAAAGCCCCAGCAATACCGCATAACCGCAAAAAAAGCCCAGCAAGGTGCGTAGGGATCGCTCGTGAAGGAACAGTGCCCCGACAAGCGACACCCCCGTGAGCAGCAGAAGCAAGGAGGCGAGGGTCGCGCGGACTGTCGAAAGGCCGTTCCAAAAGTGAGCAAGATCTCCCACAAGATCGAAGCCGAACAGCAATGCACTGTTGAGAAGCACAGTATAGCCTACAAAATAGGAGACGGCAAGCAGCACCAAGCGCGAAGGAAGAAGGGGCGCACTGCTGCCGCGAAGCAACAGAAAGAAGGCGCGCAGATCAAGCGCCAGCGCGATCAGGGCAGCAAGCAGCACGGCGGGATTGAGGGAGAACGCCTCAACGACCGAGAGAGTCAGCAGCTTGGAGAAGGCGCGTGTGCCGCCGCAAAGCGGGCAATAGAGATGCAGCACGTCGTGCATAAAACAGTGATAAAAGTGCTCGGGCAAGACCTCGGCAAGTCCCGCATAGATCCAAAAGAAAAGCGCCGACAGAAGCGCATACAGGTGAAAAAGAAAAAATCCTCTCCATCTCGTTCTCATATCGAGCCCCCTTTACCGTCGGATCTGCGAAAATCATTTGTCAAGAGGTGCGAGGCAGCATCTGCACACAGACGCCCACCCTCTCCGGCTCTCTTTGCCTATAAGTATAGCATATCTCCCCGCTATAAGCAACATTTTTCAGCGAAACTATTGAGTTTTTTGAAAAAGCATGCTATAATATTGTCAGCACACAAAGGGAGGTCGCCATATGGATCAGAACAACGGCTTCAACAACGAGCAAAACAATCAAAACGAGCAAAACAATCGGAATCATAGCCAATGGAACGACCCCCAAAGCAACAACCAGTGGAACGGACAGCAGGGCGGTCAGTGGAACGGACAGCAGGGCGGTCAGTGGAACGGACAGCAGGGCGGAAATCCGTGGGGATATAACCAGAACGGCTACGTGCCGCCGATCACCAACACACCCTTTGATCAGCAAAAGCCCCAAAAGGATTCCTCCACCGCGCAAACACTGGGCATCGTTGGTCTGATCGTCGCCCTCATATGCTGCCCTTTGGTCGGCATCATCCTCGGTATCATGGCGATCACGCGCGCAAAATCCTCCTCGCAGCTGCTTGGCTATGAGCTGCCGGAGGCAAAGACCGGACGCATTTGCGGCATCATCGCGATCATTGCCGCCATTGCGAATATGATCCTGAACTTCGTGGTGCTTTCGCTTGGCGGCTTTTGGATGAACATCAATTTTTAACTGCCCTTCGCGGTTTCTTTTCTTCCCACAATAAATCAAGCGGTGCTCCCTCGCAGCGAGAGAGCACCGCTTGATTTATTCCTTTTCCTCGCGCCTTGGCAAAAACGCCTTAAGCGTGAGCATCAGTGCAGGTCCGATAAAGATACCGGCGATCCCGAACAGGCGAAGCCCGACATAAAAGGCGATCAGCACCAGCACGGGATGCATGCCCAGACTTTTACCGACAAGGTGCGGCTCGGCGATCTGACGGACCACCGTGATCACGCCGTAAAGCACCAGCAAGCCCGTTCCCTTGGCGGCACTTCCCGTAAACAGAAGAAAGAGCGACCACGGCAGCAAAACGGTTCCCACACCAAGCACGGGCAGAATATCAAGCAAGGCGATCAGCAAGGAAAGCAGCAGTGCATATTTTTGCCGCAAGAGCAAAAATCCCAGCAATAACTCCCCTAACGTGATGAGAAACAGCAAAAAATAAGCCCTCAGATAGCGTCGAAGCGCACCCGTGACCCTTTGCTTGATCATAGGCAGCTTTTTCCTTTTTTCGCTTGGCAAAAGCCCCACGAGAGAGGCGCTGACTGTTTCGTATTCGACAGAAATATAGAAGCTGGCAATGATGCTCACCAAAAAGAAGAGCAGAATATCGGGAAAGGCGCGCAGCAGCGAAAAGACCAACGCAGGCACGCGCTCCGAGAGGCGAAGCAGCCATCCCCTGACCTGCTCAAAGAAGAATTGCTCAGGCTCACCGACGAAGCTCTCAAGCCATGCCATATTGCGCAGCGACTCGGGAAGAATGCGGTTCACATATTTGTGAACGAACGCCACAAGGCGCGAAAACTCACCGTCGGGGTTGGTGCTGTCCTCCACGAGATATGCCACCAGATTCTGAAGCTCTGAGAGCAGACGACTGCAAAAAAAATAGATCAACACAAACAGCAACGCCAGCACCGACAGTGTAAAAACAGCTGCCACCGCCTTTTGCGGCAGCCCTGTGCGCGCGGAGAAGCGCTTCGCCATCGGATGGGTCAACGCTGCCAGCAAAAATGCCAGCATAAAGGGCAAAAACAATCCCACCGCATAGCGGCAGAGCAGATAGAGCGCCACTGCACCTCCCGCGACACTGATCGTGAACGCCGCCCGCCGATACCATGCTTCCTCTCGCACAGAACCCCTCCCCTTTGTCTAGGCAATAGGGAGTCACCCGAGCTCCGATGACCCTCAAAGCCTTGATTTTAAGATAATTTTTGCGGCAAGGGCGCGAAGTCAAGCCAAAGGCGCCGAAAACGGGTCGTCGAAGGCGCCGCCCCTACCGGGTTGATCATACCCGAGCGTACCGCGAGGGTGTGGAAAATCGGGTGCGCGTGCGCGCCTCGCTGTTGCAACGAAGGACCGACGTTGTTCCCTTGATGATCGCGACCCTTGGCTTGATCGACCAATGTTGAAATTATATCATACATGGTAGGGGCTGGCGCCCACGACAGCCCGTTACAAGCAAGCGGTAACCATGAACATGCCGCAAAGGCACCCACAAACGGGTCGTCGAGGGCGCCGACCCCTACCGGTTTGATCCTACCCGGGCGTGCCGCGAGGGCACCGAAAACGGGTCGTCGAGGGCGCCGACCCCTACCGGGGGTGATCATACCCGAACGTGCTGCGAGGATGCCGGCAAACGGGTCGTCGAAGGCGCCGACTCCCACCGGGTTTGATCATGCCCGAGCGTGCCGCAAAGCCACCGACAAACGGGTCGTCGAAGGCGCCGACCCCTACCGCGGTTTGATCATACCCGAGCGTACCGCGAGGGTGTGGAAAATCGGGTGCGCGTGCGCGCCTCGCTGTTGCAACGAAGGACCGACGTTGTTCCCTTGATGATCGCGACCCTTGGCTTGATCGACCAATGTTG
>SVTT01000018.1 GCA_015063625.1 Oscillospiraceae bacterium | reverse complement strand
TACTTGCAGAGCAAGAAGTGTGAAAAGGAGTACAGGCAAAATGCCCGTACTCCTTTTTGTTGTATTGGCGGTTGCCAAAACCTGCTTTATGGTAGGTATCCCTTGGGGGTGTCTTGTTTTTTCTCGGGGGTGGATGATGTGCGGAGGAGAACCCTGAAAGCTTCCTCTGTTTCCCGCAGGTTTTATCCGCATGCTGCGCTTCGCTCAGGATGATACAGGCGCGCATGTGTACCTCACTGTTGCAACGAACGACCGACGGTTGTTCCCTTGATGATCGCGACCCGTGGTTCGATCTGCCGATGCCCAAATCACACCATACATGGTAGGGGCTGGCGCCCACGACAGCCCGTTACAAACAAATGGTATCCACAATCGGGTCGTCGAGGGAGCCGACCCTTGCCGGGTTGGCGGATGTTCGAACATGCCGCAGTATTTTTCTTATATTCAGTTGATTTTAAATGCTCCGTATGCTATAATGATATCAAAGCTTTGACAAATGGAGGACATAAATATGAAGCTTCAATATCTCGGCACGGCAGCGGCAGAAGGCATCCCCGCCATTTTTTGCGAATGTGAAACCTGCAAAAGGGCAAGAGCCCTCGGCGGCAGAAACATCCGCACAAGAAGTCAGGCGCTGATCGATGATACGCTCCTCGTCGATTTCCCCGCGGACACCTACCTGCATTATCTGCAGCACGCGATCCCATTACATAAGATCAAGCACTGCCTGCTTACACACTCGCATGAGGATCATCTTTACGCAAATGAGCTTGAAATGCGCAAAAAGGGCTATGCTCATCTCTCGGACCCCTCACCCCTGACCTTTTATTCGGACACCGATGGTTGCCGAAAGATCGGTGCCGCGATCGACAAATACAAGCTCACCGAGGTCGTTGTCAAGCAGATCGAGCTTTTTACCCCCTTTACGGTGGGAGATTACACCGTGGTAGCACTGCGCGCAGCGCATGATGACGCCTCCTCGCCCGTGGTCTTCTTGATCGAAAAGGATGGGAAAACCGTTTTTTATTCCAACGACACGAGCGAATACCCCGAGGAAAGCTTTTCCTATCTTGCCACACTGAAAAAGCCCTGTGACCTCATCTCGCTTGACTGTACCGAGGCATGCAATCATCATACCTATCGCGGTCATCTCACCCTCTCCCGATGCATCGCACTGCGCAAGGAGCTGCTTCGTATCGGCGCCGCCGACGAAAATACCGAATTCGTTCTCAATCATTTTTCCCATAATGGCGGAAACGTGACCTACGATGAGTTTGTCAAGATCGCCGCCGATGCCGATTTCAAGGTTTCCTTTGACGGCATGGTGATCGAGATCTGAAAGAGGAGCTATGGAACATCTGTTAAAGGCAAGCACGGGCTTGCCGCCCGAGGTCATCCGCGCCTATAACAGTCGCCTTGCCGAGCTTTTCAGTCTGTATCTCAATCTGATGCCCCGCGCCATTGACGCTGAGATGATCGACACGCTCTGCCGCGACTGTCGCATCACGCGCGCCGAGGCATACGCACAGTATCTTGCCGCGCTCGCCGAGATCGATGCCGCAGGCAAGGACCGCATCTTCTTCAACTACTGGCTTCGTCCCGCCATCCGTGAGCTTGATCCCACCCCCTTTTTCGAGGATCCTTATTTTAAAAGCATCCGCATTCCGCATGATATCCGCGGCAAATGGGAGCTCAAAACAGAGTGTCTTGCGCCCTTTGAGGCATTCGTCTGTGAGGATTTCAAGATCACACATGACCGCCGCATGATCCCGCAGATCGGCTTTTTCCCCGTAGAATATCCCTTTCCCGCAATGCTTGAAAACGGCAGAGAGTGGATGACGCTGCAGCCCAACGAAATGGTGACCACCTACCCCGCCATCCGTGCTGCGTCGGGGCGCGTGCTGACCTTTGGCATGGGGCTTGGCTACTTCGCCTACCACGCGGCAGAGAAGCCCGAGGTCACCTCGGTGACAGTGGTGGACATCAGCCCTGACGTGCTGGAGCTTTTCCGCACGCACATCCTACCCCAATTTCCGCACAAGGAAAAGATCGATCTGGTCTGTGAAGACGCCTTCACCTTTGCCGATACCAAAATGAAGGGAAATTTTGATTTTGTATTTGCCGACATCTGGCACGACGCGGGGGACGGCAAGGATCTCTACCTCCGCATGAAAGCCTACGAGCAAAGACACCCCGATATCCGTTTCGCCTTCTGGCTGGAGGACACCATTCGGTGTTATCTTGACAAAACGCTCTGGGAATCTTAAGCCCGACCGAATACCTTGATCCTCAGCAGTTTTCAAGACACATGCACCCGTGTGGCTATGGGCGTGCGGTCCGCACACTGCGGTCGCACGCCTTCCTTTTTTCAAAAATTTGCATAAAAATTTAAAAAACGCTTGACAAACCGATTTTGGTGTGCTAAACTTTCAGCATAAAGGCTATGACCGAAAATCAGTAGGTTCAGCGCTCACGCATAGAGAGCCGTCGGGTGGTGTAAGGCGGTAGGGGCACTGTTCCGAATACATTTCGAGAGCTGCACACCGAAAGGCAACTGCCCGGTAGGCTGTGACGGGGTCGCCCGTTACCGCGAAATGACATGCTTGTGTCAAGGAGGCCGTGCCCGTGAGAGCACGGTAAAATGAGGTGGTACCGCGTATCGTTCTGATCCGCCCTCGCTGTTTTGGCAGAGGGGCGGTTTTTTGTATTTACGTCACTCTGTACACTCTGAAGAAAGGATGATGTTTATGTCACCGCAACTCACAAATGCACTCGTTACCCTCCCTTTCATTCTGCTCTTCTTTGGGCTTATGATCTTCGTCGGCATCTATTGCCGTCGCCATGCCACCAACGTCAACGGCTTCGTGCTGGGTGGTCGAAGCGTCGGTCCCTGGCTCACTGCATTTGCCTTCGGCACCTCCTACTTTTCGGCGGTGATCTTTGTCGGCTACGCAGGACAGTTTGGCTGGAACTTCGGTCTTGCCTCTACCTGGATCGGTCTTGGAAATGCCTTCATCGGCTCGCTTCTTGCATGGGTCATTCTCGGCCGCCGCACGCGCATCATGACGCAGGCCCTCGGCTCGCGCACCATGCCCGACTTTTTCGAGAAGCGCTACGGCTCCCCTGCACTGAAGATCGCAGCCTCCTTCATCGTGTTTATCTTTCTGATCCCCTACACCGCATCGCTTTACAACGGTCTTTCGGGTCTTTTTAACTCTGCATTCCATATTCCCTACTGGATCGTGGTCGTGGTCATGGCAGCGCTGACCGGTGTTTACGTCATCTTCGGCGGCTACATGGCAACCGCCATCAACGATTTCATTCAAGGCTTGATCATGCTTGTGGGCATTGTGGTGGTCATTGCCGCAGTGCTGAACGCCAACGGCGGCGCGGGCGAGGCGATCTTCAACCTCTCCAAGGTTCCCTCTGCTTACCCGGAAACCGCAGGTCAGGCAGGCGCCTTCACCTCCTTCTTCGGCACGCAGCCCCTCTACCTGATGGTGGTCGTACTGCTGACCTCACTCGGCACGTGGGGGCTTCCCCAGATGGTCGGCAAGTTCTACTCGATCAAAAACGAGGACGCCATTAAAAAGGGCACCGTGATCTCCACCGTTTTCGCCATCGTTGTGGCAGGCGGCTGCTACTTCCTCGGCGGCTTTGGCAGACTTTACAGCGAAAACCCCGCCATCTACAAGGACGGCATCGTGGGCGGCGTCGTGATGAACGACCGCATTATCCCCACCATGCTCTCCTCTCTGCCCGCCATCATCATTGCTCTGGTCATCGTGCTGGTGCTTTCGGCATCCATGTCCACCCTCTCCTCTCTTGCGCTGACCTCTTCGTCAACACTGGCGCTTGACGTGATCCTGCCTCTTGCCAACAAAAAGAAGGAAAAGAAGGTGGATGAACAAAAATCGGTGCTTGCCATGCGCCTTCTGATCGTCTTCTTTGTCGCGCTGTCGGCGGTCATTGCGATCCTAAAGGACACCGTTTGGGCAGATTCTGTCTTTATCGCGCAGATGATGGGCGTTTCCTGGGGCGCACTTGCGGGTGCCTTCCTCGCCCCCTTCCTCTACGGGCTTTACAGCAAAAGGATCTCCAAGCCTGCCGTCGCCGCCTGCTTTGTGTTCGGTGCAGGGCTCGAGATCGTGCAGCTTCTGATCAGCATGAAGGTCTTTACCGTCAGCGGCGGCTTCTTCGGATTTATCTTCAAGAACTCGCTCTACTCGGGCGTCTTTGCCATGCTGGCAGGGCTTTGCATCGTTCCTCTCGTCAGCGCCTTCACGCAAAAATGGGTCCCCGAGAAGACCGAGGAGATCTTCGGCTGCTTTGACCGTTCTGTGACCACCGATATTACCGATTCGCTCGGATAATCCAAAAAGCGCGGATGCACTGTGTGCATCCGCGCTTTTTTTGGCAAAATCTCAAGCCCCGTCTTGCATCCTACGCCAAAATATGCTAAAATAATACCATCATATGCTGCGGAGGTGACCCTATGAGCAGAAGGGATCAAGCGATTGCATTTTTTAAAGAGGGCTATAACTGCGCGCAAGCGGTATTTCTCGCCTTTTGCGATCTCACAGGTATTGAAAAGGACGCCGCCGCGCGCATGGCTTCCCCCTTCGGAGGCGGCTTTGGCAGACAGCGCGAGGTCTGCGGTGCCGTATCGGGCATGTGCCTGACTCTCGGCACACTCTTTGGCTACGACGCTCCCGGGGACGACGTGCAAAAAGCCGCACTTTACCGCGACGTGCAGGAGCTTTGTGCAGAATTTCGCTCCCGCTGCGGGGGCAGTATGATCTGTCGCGAGCTGCTTGGCGAGATCGGGAACGACATGGCGCCCAAGCCCGACGCCCGCACCGCCGACTACTACAAAAAACGCCCCTGCGCCGAGCTGGTGGGCGAAGCGGCGGATATTTTAGAGTCGTATATTGCGACACACCGATAAAATAGCGTGATGCTCTTAACGGAGTATCACGCTATACGATGTTTGCCCTTACGGGCAAGTGATGTCGGCTTCACCTTGTGATGTTCACTGCGTGAATGATGTTGTGCCTTCGGCACAGTGGGCAAACATCACATCACTGCGAGCCTTGGCGAGCAATATCATTATGAGCGAAGCGAATAACATCACTTTTGCGATAGCAAAAACATCACTAACAGAAAAAGAGCAGACACACAAGATTTTTCCGTCTTGCGTGTCTGCTTTTTCTGTTTGTATAGGGGACCCGAAGCGAAGCTCCGGACAAGCGGCATCCGTGAACGGGTCGTCGAGGGCGCCGACCCCCATCGGGTTTGATCATGTCCAAACGTGCCGCGAGGATGCCAACAAACGGGTTGCCGAAAAGAGGTCGTCGAGGAGGCCGAAAACAGAGGTCTTTCGAGCGTGCGTGTTCAACTCGCCTAAGAAAACCACCCTGTATCCCCCGTCGTTTTTTCAAAGAGCCTAGGAACGGAACTGACTGCGATGAAGCGAGGCATAGATCCCATTTTTTTCAAGCAGCTCTCGGTGCGTGCCGCATTCTGCGATCACACCGTCGGTTACGACCGCGATCTCATCGGCATGTTGAATGGTGGAAAGCCGATGGGCAACCACGATGGTGGTCCTGCCCTTGCAAAGCTCATCAAGCGCCTCTTGAATGAGGATCTCGGTGGCGTTGTCCAGCGCACTGGTCGCCTCATCCAGAATGAGGATGGGAGGATTTTTGAGGAACACGCGAGCAATGGAGAGTCGCTGCTTCTGTCCGCCCGAAAGGCGCACGCCGCGCTCACCGATCTCGGTATCGTAGCCGTTTTCAAGCGACATGACGTAGTCGTGAATATTGGCGCGCTTCGCCGCCTCGATGATCTCCTCCTCGGTGGCATCCTGTCTGCCGTAAAGAATGTTCTCGCGAATGGTGGCATTGAACAGATACACATCCTGCTGCACGATGCCGATATTGCGGCGGAGTGACTCGCGGCTGATGTCCTTGATATCCTTGCCGTCAAGCAGGATCTTACCCTCGGATATCTCATAAAAATGAGGGATCAGATGGCAAATGGTGGTCTTGCCTCCACCCGAGGGACCCACCAGGGCAAGGGTCTTGCCCGCCTTGACATCCAGATCGATCCCATCAAGGATCTCGCGCTTTCCGTCATAGCTGCAGTGCACGTCCACAAGCTCGATATGCCCCTCCACCCTGCCGATCTCAACGGCGCGCTCGGCATCCTGCTCGGGAACGGCGTCCATGATCTCAAGGAAACGGGTAAAGCCCGTCACGCCACTCTCATACTGCTCCATGAAATTGATCAGTGTCATCACAGGGGTGATAAAAAGTCCCACCGACACAATGAAGGCAGAGTAATCTCCAAACAGGATCTGCCCGTTGTAAAGGAACAGACCGCCCGCGATCAGCACCACGACGTTGAACACATCGGTGATGAAGGAGGTTCCCGAATGGAACTGCCCCATCGCCTTGTATGCGGCACGGCGCGACTTGACAAAGTTGCCATTGCCCACCTCAAATTTTTCGTGCTCCTTTTGCGCGTTATGATATGCCTTAGTGACACGAATACCGGAGATGCTGCTCTCCAGCGCGGCATTGATCTCGGCGACCGCCTTGCGGCTCTCGGTGAAGGCTCGTCGCATACGGCGGCGCAACGAGAAGGAAACGACCAGCAGCAATGGGGCACAGGCAAAAATGAGCAGCGTGAGCCAGATGTTGATAGTGGAAAGATAAATAAAGGAAAGGATGATCGACACCGTGGAAATGATCAGATTCTCGGGTCCGTGGTGCGCCAGCTCGCTGACCTCCATCAGGTCGTTGGTCATGCGCGACATGATCTTGCCCGTTTCGTGATCGTCAAAATAGGAAAAGGGCAGCGTTTCAAGATGTCGGAACATGTCGCTGCGCATCTGCGCCTGCATACGCACGCCCATCACATGCCCGTAATACTGGATAAAATAATTGAGCAGCATACGGATGAAGTAAAGTCCGAAAAGCGTCAGGCCAAAGATGACCACCATGCGGTAATTGCGATTGGGGATCAGGTCATTGAGCATCGTGCGGGTGACGATGGGATAAAAAATGCCTACCAAGGAAACGAGCAAGGAAGCCAGCATGTCAAGGAGGAAGATTCGTTTATGGGGGCGGTAATAGGCAAGAAAGCGCTTTAACATAAGTTTTCCTTTCCCTTTGATCGGTATATGCTCTATTATAAAGAATCCGCCAAAAAATGTCAAGACTCATCCGCAACACTCGATCAATTCCCGCCTTGTGATCGCAAAATACCCCGTCGCGCCACAAAGGCGCGACGGGGTATCGTTCTGTTCGCTTAGAACCGAGAGCGCAGGGGCAAAGATGCCCGCAAAATGCACCGCAGGCGTGTTCGACTCTTAACAGAGAGGATGTCAGCGGTCAAACGAGGGATTGATGGCGTAAAAGTTTCTGCTGTCAAGCTGGTCCTGTGCAATGCGGATAGCATCACCGAAGCGCTGATAGTGCACAAGCTCTCTCTGACGCAGATACTTGATCGGGTCGCGCACGTCGGGATCGTCCACCATGCGCAGGATATTGTCGTAGGTCACTCTCGCCTTTTGCTCTGCGGCAAGGTCCTCATTGAGATCGGCGAGGACATCGCCCTTGACGCCGACATACTTCATATCAAAGGGCACACCCGCTGCCGACACCGGATAAAGCCCTGCGGTATGGTCGACGAAATAGATATCCATTCCTGCCTTCTTGATCTCCTCGGGGGAAAGCCCTTTGGTCAGCTGATACAGGATGGCAGCGATCATCTCCAGGTGTGCCAGCTCCTCTGTACCCACGTCGGTCAGGATCCCCACGACCTTATCGTACGGCATCGAATAGCGCTGATGCAAATAGCGCATGGAGGCGGCAAGCTCGCCGTCAGGACCGCCAAGCTGACTGATGATGATCTTGGCAAAGTTGGCATTCGGGTTTTTGATCTTGACGGGATATTGCAGCTTCTTATCATACATCCACATATCAGTTCGCCTCCTTTTCCCAAGGCCAAGGACCCTTGACCCAATCCCATTCGCTCGTGTTGCGGTTGTCATAGACGGTCAGAGGACCGTATTTTTGGTGGTACTCCTCCTTGAGTGCCGCAAGGAGTC
The DNA here is from genome assembly GCA_015063625.1 of Oscillospiraceae bacterium. Lineage (GTDB taxonomy): Bacteria > Bacillota > Clostridia > Oscillospirales > CAG-272 > Firm-07. The sequence goes on along the minus strand of SVTT01000018.1, from coordinate 27,272 downwards.
TTTTGTGCTCCTCGTAAAAGGCAAGTGCCTTTTGGTTGGTCGGATAGGCATCGAGATAGAGCACGACCTCATAAAGCGCAAAATCCTCTGCCTGGATACGGTGGAGCAGACGGCTTCTGTCACCGTTTTGCATCATGCCGTTCATCATCTTCCCCTCCCACCCATAAAAGGCTTTTCAAGCTCTGCGAATATCGTGCCGCGACAAAGACCCTCTGCGGGCTCGTGCATATTTCGAAACGCCTGGCAGGGCGAATACACCATTGCAAGGCTGTGCCCGTGCAAGCAGTCACTGTGACGCTCGCTCTCTCCCCGACAGTCAAGCGTCACCTCTCCCTGCCGCATACTCGCATCCTCTCCGCTCAAAAAGCGAAACAATGCTTCATTCTGATTGCTCACATTCTTCTCCTTGATCACCGAGATCGCCCCAAACGGGGTCAAAATTCGCTCGGAAATAGCGGCGGCACGCGGCATCAGCACGCACTGACGCGCCGCCCATTTTCAGTATATGCAAGCAAGAATTTTGTCGAAACAAAAAAACCGACGGATCGATCCCCGGATCGATCCGTCGGTTCTGCTTTATAATCCGATGTCGGCAAGGAATGCCGCCGTGCGCTCCGCCTCTTCCTTGGTGACGCGCTGATTGATGGCAAGCTCTCTTGCCGATCGCTTCACGCCGCCCCCAAACAGTATCCTTCCCCATCTGCGTATTTGCATGAAGGGAAATAGCCACTTATGCTTTCGAAGAACGGGGTAATAATATTGAAGCAGCTCATAGGAAATAAATACTCTGGAGAGCATGTATCCCTTTTTTCCGCCGCGTTTTTTTTGCTGGATCGCAATGCGATTCCCGAGGGTTCCGTATACACCACCATGTAAAACATATTGCTCAAGCTGGCGTGTCACATCACAATGCGCAAGCTCGCCAAACCAAACCTCGGCAAGCCGTCGTGCCACATCAGCAAATTTCAGAAGTCTTCCTTGCTCCAGCAGGATATTTCTTTTGCCATCATCATGCTCAACTCTGTGTTCCAGTATCCAAAGATCCAAAAAAGGTCGGATTCCGCACCCACCGATCTCGATGTGGTTTGCCATATGCGCAACATGATAGAAGAAAAACATCTCGTCGCTCATTTCAAAGCGAGAGCCGTCACCCGAGGATAATGCAGTGCTATCCCATACCCTCTTTAAGATCGCCGCATGATCGCTCGCATTGTGCTCGGCAACCAAAGCATAGTGCAGCTCAAGATGGACCTCGCCCGGCGAATAAAGCGATATATCATGCGTACCCTGTTCGCCTTTTCGATAAGCAAGATCGCTCACCAACACCCGGCAGGCACGATCCAAATCCCCTTGGTGCACCAATATGTCAATATCGCAGCTGGTTCTCATCCAAGGCTCAGGGTAATATTGACGTATCACGGCACCCTTCAGTGGCAGATATGGGATATGCTCTCGGTCAAAAACGTCACAAATTTGCTGATATTCATGACAAATTTTCTCATAGCGAAACACCGCCAGCATCTTCTGCTTTCGGAATTTCGCGTAGCACTCCTCCTCGGAAAACAAGGCATGCTTCTTCTCCAGCACATCAGCCACAATATGTGCCATATCGTGTCGCTTGGCGTCACGGTAAAGAGCTGATCCCATTTGTGAAAGCTGCTCCTTGCCGATATCCAAACAATCGTCACCGCCGCATACACGCTCTTTGATGAGAGATAACAGAATTTTTTGACTTTGATGATTCATAATTGCCCTCTCTTCATCGGCAGATACTCATCAATCCCTGAAGTAAAGATCTCTGGTATATACCTTATCAAGCACATCCTCCAGCTCCGTATGGTAACGATTGGCGATGATGACATCGCATTTCTTTTTGAATTTTGCGAGATCGTTTACAACCGTGCTGCCAAAAAAGCTTTCGCCGTCTTGAAGCGAGGGCTCGTAAATGATGATCTTTGCGCCCTTTGCCTTAATACGCTTCATAACGCCCTGGATGCTGCTCTGACGGAAATTATCCGAATTGGATTTCATCGTCAGACGGTACACACCAATTACAGGGGGCTTTTCCTTTGCTTTGCTGTAATCGTTGTCCTCCTCATAGCCGTAATAGCCTGCCATGCGAAGAACGCGATCGGCAATAAAATCCTTGCGCGTGCGGTTTGACTCCACAATTGCCGACATCATGTTCTGAGGAACGTCCTGATAATTGGCAAGCAGCTGCTTGGTATCCTTTGGCAAGCAGTATCCTCCGTATCCGAAGGAGGGGTTATTATAATGCGTTCCGATTCTCGGATCAAGACAAACACCGTTAATGATCTGCCGCGTATCAAGCCCCTTCATCTCCGCATAGGTATCAAGCTCGTTAAAATAAGATACGCGCAAAGCAAGATAAGTATTGGCAAACAGCTTTACCGCCTCTGCCTCAGTGTAGCCCATCAGCAGCGTATCAATGTCCTCTTTGATCGCACCCTCCTTCAAAAGATCGGCAAACGTGCGCGCAGCCTCAACAAGATCAGGATCATCGGTATCCGTACCCACAATGATTCTGGATGGATAGAGATTATCATAAAGGGCCTTACTCTCCCGCAAAAACTCAGGGCTGAATAAAATATTCCGATTTCCCGTCTTTTCCCGGATCGACTTTGTATATCCCACCGGAATGGTTGACTTGATCACCATTATAGCGCGAGGGTTGCATTTTGTCACCAGCTCGATCACTGCTTCTACGGCAGAGGTGTTGAAAAACTTTTTGACGCTGTCATAATTCGTAGGCGCCGCAATCACAACATAATCAGCATCTCGATACGCCGCCTCGGCATCGAGCGTTGCAACGAGATCAAGCTGCTTCTCGGCAAGGTATTTTTCAATATATTCATCTCGGATGGGGGATTTTCTTTGGTTGATCATCTCCACCTTCTCAGGGATGATATCCACCGCTGTCACGCGATGGTGCTGTGCTAACAGCACTGCTATGGAAAGCCCTACATATCCGGTTCCTGCAACTGCGATCTTCATAGCACTCCTCCTTAAAACTTTCTCCAAACCATCTTATCGACCACACCCGTATAGGACTGAATGATCTTAACGACCTTGGTCGAAACGTTCTCCTCCACATAGTTGGGCACGGGGATCCCGTGGTCGCCGTTTTCGGTCATCTCCACGGCGGTTTCCACTGCCTGCAGCAGGCTTTTCTCATCAATCCCCGCAAGAATGAAGCACGCCTTATCCAGTGCCTCGGGACGCTCGGTAGAGGTGCGGATGCAGACCGCGGGGAACGGATGCCCCACCGACGTAAAGAAGGAGCTCTCCTCGGGCAGTGTTCCGCTATCGGACACCACGGCAAAGGCGTTCATCTGCAAGCAATTGTAATCATGGAAGCCGAGGGGCTCGTTGCGGATCACGCGGGGGTCAAGCTGAAAGCCGCTTGTCTCCAGGCGCTTGCGACTTCTCGGGTGGCAGGAATAAAGAATGGGCATATCGTACTTCTGTGCCATTTTGTTAATGGCGCCGAAGAGCGACAGGAAATTCTTTTCGGTATCGATATTCTCCTCCCTGTGTGCAGAGAGAAGAATATATTTTCCCTTCTCAAGCCCGAGCCTTGCATGAACGTCGCTCGCCTCGATCTCGGCAAGATTGGCATGCAGGACCTCCGCCATGGGAGAACCCGTTACATAGGTACGCTCCTTGGGCAGACCGCACTCGTGCAGATAGCGGCGCGCGTGCTCGGAATATGCCAGATTCACGTCCGAGATGATGTCCACGATACGGCGATTGGTTTCCTCGGGCAGACATTCGTCCTTGCAACGGTTGCCCGCCTCCATATGGAAGATCGGAATGTGCAGGCGCTTTGCCGCGATCGCGGAAAGACAGGAATTGGTATCACCGAGAATAAGCAGAGCATCCGGCTTGATCCTGTTCATCAGCTTATAGGAGCAATTGATGATATTACCCACGGTAGCACCGAGATCATCACCCACCGCGTCCATATAGACCTCCGGGTCGGCAAGCTTGAGGTCCTTGAAAAAGACCCCGTTGAGATTATAGTCGTAATTCTGCCCCGTATGCGCCAGTATGCAATCGAAATATTGGCGGCACTTGTTGATCACGGCGGCAAGGCGAATGATCTCGGGGCGAGTACCCACGATGATCAGAAGCTTCAGCTTCCCGTTATCCTGAAATTTGACATCAGAATAGTCAAGCTTGATTTCCATTATTCCACCACCTCAAAAAATGTATCGGGCTTCTGGGGGTCAAAGCACTCGTTTGCCCACATCACGGTCACCAGATCCTCGGTGTCCGAAAGATTGATGATATTGTGCGTATAGCCGGGCAGCATGTGGATCGCCTCGATCCTCTCACCGCTGACCTCAAAGCTCAGCACCTCGTCCGAGCCGATCCTTCGCATTTGGATCAGCCCCCGACCGCTGACAACGATGAAAAACTCCCATTTGGTATGGTGCCAATGCTGTCCCTTTGTAATGCCGGGCTTTGAGATATTCACAGAAAACTGCCCGCACTTCTCGGTGCGGAGCAGCTCGGTAAAGGAGCCCCTCGCATCGACGTTCATCTTCAAGGGGAAGGAGATCTTCTCCTTGGGCAAATAGGACAAGTAGGTGCTGTACAGCTTTTTGGCAAAGCTGTTTGCAGGGATCTCGGGCATCGTCAGCGTGTCGGGCTGTGCCTTGAAGGAATCGAGCAACGAAACGATCTCACCAAGGGTGACCTTGTGCGTCACGGGCGCGGCACAGTATCTGCCGCCGTCGGTCAGCACGGTCTTGATGCCGTCAAATTCACAACGGTGCTCTGCCCCCTTCAGCGCTGCCAGCATCTCATCGATCAGATCATCGATGTAAAGAAGCTCCAATTCAATGGCAGGATCACTCACAGTGATGGGGAGATCGTTGGCGATGTTATTGCAAAACGTGGCAACCGCGCTGTTATAGTTCGGTCTGCACCACTTGCCGAACAGATTGGGGAAGCGGTAGACCAACACCTTGGCACCCGTTTCCTCGGCATAGGAAAAGACAAGCTCCTCTCCCGCCCTTTTGCTCCTTCCGTAATCGCTGTCATAGCGCCCGATGCAGGTTGCCTGGATCGACGAGGAGATCATGACCGGGCAGGTATTGCCATGCTTCTTCAGGGTGTCAAGCAGTGTAGAGGCAAAGCCGAAATTGCCCTGCATAAATTCCTCGGGATCCTTGGGGCGGTTGACGCCCGCAAGATTGAAAACAAAGTCCGCCTCGCGGCATGCCTCATCAAGCAGCCCCGCGGGAGAATCGATATCGTAAAGGTAAAGCTCCCCGATCGAAAGCGTGGGGTGTGTCCGATCCCTTCCGTCCCTGATGTTTCTGAGTGCCGCGGCAAGATTTTTCCCCACAAAGCCCGCCGCGCCCGTGATCAATATCTTCATGCTCACTTCTCCATTTTCGCAAGCTCTTCCTTGATATATGCAAGAGCCGCGATCTTCTCCTTGGTCTGCTCGACCGTAAGAAGCCGGGTATTGTTGGAGTTGAACTCGGTCAGCGTATTGCGCTCGGCATCGCCCTTGTTGAAATATTTGTCGTAGTTCAGACCGCGCTTGTCCGAGGGCACGCGGTAGAAATTGCCCATATCAATGGCGTTGGCACATTCCTCGTTGGTCAGCAGTGTTTCGTACATCTTCTCACCATGACGGATGCCGATGACCCTGATGTTCTTCTTGTCGCCGCCAAAGAGCTCACACACTGCCTCTGCCTGAGTCTGAATGGTGCAGGCAGGTGCCTTCTGAACCAGAATATCACCACTCTCACCGTGCTCAAAGGCAAAGAGCACCAGATCCACCGCCTCGTCAAGCGACATGATAAAGCGGGTCATCGAGCCATCGGTGATGGTGATGGGATTGCCGTTGCGGATCTGGTCGATCCAAAGCGGAATGACCGAGCCGCGCGAGCACATCACATTGCCGTAGCGCGTGCAGCAGATCTTGGTCTTATCGGGCGATACGGTACGGGATTTTGCCACGATGACCTTCTCCATCATCGCCTTGGAGGTACCCATAGCGTTGACGGGATATGCCGCCTTGTCGGTAGACAGGCAAACCACGTTTTTCACGCCTGCCTCGATGGCAGCGGTCAGTACGTTCTCGGTGCCGAGCACGTTGGTCTTGACTGCCTCAATAGGGAAAAACTCACAGGAGGGCACCTGCTTGAGTGCCGCCGCATGAAAAATATAATCCACACCGTGCATAGCATTTCTCACCGATGCAATGTCGCGCACGTCACCGATGTAGAACTTGATCTTCTCCGCCACGTCGGGCATTTTAGCCTGAAATTCATGACGCATGTCATCCTGCTTCTTTTCATCGCGGGAGAAAATGCGGATCTCCCCGATATCAGTGCGCAAAAAACGGTTCAGAACCGCATTGCCAAAGCTTCCGGTACCACCGGTGATCATGAGGGTTTTGTTAGTAAACAGTCCCATAAATCCAATCTCTCTTTGCTTTAAAATTTATTTAACAGAGATGCCCCGATATCATTGACAGATGACCGTGTCTTTGAAAAACTGCCATCACGGTCTTACTGACCAAGGCCTTCTTTGATAATCGCTTTGATATTGCTTTCGCCCAACGCCTCTACCGTTCTTCCATTCTCTCTGAAATCAGTCTTCAGTGCGGCAGACGCGCAGTTGATCAACCCCGTCGTTGTAGGTGTTGGAATCCCCAAAATCTTACCCAAGGACTCCAGCATAACAAGACCCTCCGGCACGTCCTCTGTGATATATCTGGAATCGGGAATATTGGGGCCTTTGGGCGAGCTGTGATCGGCGTATGCCCTGAACACGGCAAGAGCATCCTCATCCTTATCCAAGGAATTCCTCAATTTGCAAGCCTCTACATAAGGCAAGCGCTTACAGCCCAATTTTTCCAGAACGCTCATTTTCTCCTGATCCAAGGCTTCAACAACATTCCAGACATGTGGGGTAAAAACCTCCCGGTACATCCAATACTCACCGTTTGTATACTCAATTCTGGGAATACTGAAGATCGCACCGATGGTATGCACGATCAAATTGGGGTTGTGCAATGCCGCTTCGATCACATTGCTTGTAAAAGCAAACGGATATTGCAGTTCCCTCAAGATTTTCTCAGCCTGCTCCTTATGAGAAAGGGGATAAACGCCAAAGGGATTCAAAACGTTTTTGAAAAGAACCTTGACGTGTCCGGGAGCAACGATACGGCAATCGATAGGAGAGCTCTCGGCTTCAATAATGGTCAGATCACAGCTGACCCGATCCATAAAATAACAGGTTGAGAGATACCCGGGCTCGATCAACACGGTTTGCCCATCGTGCAAAAAGGGTGCCATTTTTTCGATCAGGGCTCTGTGGTAGTTGGTCTGTATATAAATAATGATCAGATCTGCATGGCTCACTGCCCTCTCAACGTCATCTGTAACATCAGCAACCGTGACCTGATAGGAGGAATCAAGGTCATCCACCATGATGGTCCTGTTTCTCAGCAACGCTTCATAATTTTCATTGTGCAATCTGTTTGAGGTCTTTAACAAGGTTACCTCATGTCCCTTACGTGTTAAATCAGCCCCAATGGTCGTTCCGGCATTTCCTATTCCTGCAATTGTAATTTTCATCCGTTTCCTCCTGCTGAATCAACCGAGCTTGACAAACGAGCCAAGCAGCTCATCGGTTTCCTTCAGTCTTTCATTATCAAATCCGCCACTCGGTGTGAAGGTCATTTCACCGAAAATGACTTTTCCGTCTACAATGTAGAAATCAACCCTAACAAACGGGAAGCCCTTTGATAGCTTGCGAGCATATTCAAATGCCTCGTCGATCCCCTTCGGTTTTTCAATGGTTGCCTCTTTTCCATACCTCAAGGCATCCGAGGTCAGCATTTGCATCTCCCAATCGGAATTATAGTACCAAAAACGTGCTTGCTTTCCTCCCTCTTGACGATCCGTGCAAACCATGACGTAAGAGGCCTCTCCGTTAAAACAATAAAACTTATAGTCCTCTGGAAGTCCTCCCTTTTCGGAGGATAAGTATTTCTCTACCAATATGTAGGGCTTTACACCCTTATATTGCATTTCAGAAAACGCCAAGTGGTATTTTTCCTTCATCCATTTCTTGATCTGACGCTTTGCCTGCTCCACATCAAGCTTTGATTTGTCAGGCACGATCAGATTATAGCCGCATCCTACATTCAGCTTCAGCGCAAAGGAATCCGGCAGCTCATCAAAACGAATATCCTCTACCCTTTCGTAAACTGCGATCAATTCGTTGAGCAGCTCCTTGCAGCCGATCCTTTCCACGTATTCTCTGACACGGTACTTATCTGCGCATTGCCTGACCAGCGGATTGTTCCAATAGGTGTTGAATTTCAGCCAAAGAACCTTATCGTTCAAGGTCTTGGGGTTTTGAGGGTCCCATTTCCTCCCAAATGCCTTCTTGTAGCGCATGGCAGTATTCAATTTCGGAGAAATCCTGGTTGCGAGGTTATACTTTGCGGCACGGCACTTGCGGTATGCCGCTACAAGCATTCGATTTTTCTTGACGGCGGTTTTAAGGCTCATGGTCTTCCTCCTTCGAAGCGCTTTTATTTTTTCTCCAATACCACCCCAACAAGGCGGCATCCAAAACGATCGGCACATGCGCGCGTGTTTCCTTAAACAGCGCCGGCGCCAGCAGGCTTGTTACTGCCTGTGTGACCAAGGTAGCAAACGCAGCACCGTTGATTCCTGCGCGCGGTATCAAAAGCGCATTTAAGACCAGGTTAACTGCGGCACCCATCATCAAATAATACTTCACGTATTTATTCTTTTTTTCGCAAAGGATCCATACCCCTCGCACCGATCCGATCATCGCAAAGGTCTCACTCCAAATGGCGATACGAAGCGTTCCCACAGCACCCAGATACTGCGTACCGTAAAGAATATAAATAATTGGCTTTGCCAAGAGAGTGATTCCTCCGGAAACAATGACACAAAGCCAGATCACCGCACTGTAAAGCTGCTTTAAGCGCAGAAGATATCTTTCATCATTTCCGTTCCGCTTCAGCTCCATTACCGCAGGCTGAAAGGAGCTGATGAGCGCCATCGGAACAAAGATCCACAATCCGCAGACCGCTGTTGCCGTCGTATACAGTCCCACGTCCACGTCGGTCATCATTTCTCCGATCATGATCCTGTCCATCTGGCTGTAAATCGCGACCATCAGACCCGATATGATGAAATGGTAGCTCTCCTTCAGGATCCCTGAGCCCACCGACAGCCTGAATCTTAACCGCTGACCTCTCTGTCTCTTGTAAAAATAGCACTCCACAAGCGCGATCACACACTCGGTCAAGGAGCTTGAGAGGGCAAACCATACAATGCTTTTAGCAGTGACCAGCAAAAACACCTTATATGCCGAAACGACCACGCAAGCCAGCATCTTTCCGATCGATACATATTTTGATTTCAAATGCCTTTGAAACCAAGAATCCAAAATCCCGATCGCCTTGAAGGATAACTGAAAGGACTGCAAAAAAACCAAGGTCAGCTTGATCGGCTCGGAGGGATTCAATACAAACACAAGGAGCGAGACCGATACGATGGACAGCATGGAGGCAAGGAACCGAAGCCCCATGGCACTTCCCAAATATAAGCCCTCGTCATCGGGATGATCGATCAGCTTTTTAATGACAACGCCCTCCATACCGAGCGTAGTGATCGAAACAAAAAACGTAACAAAGGATGCCGTATAATTCAACGCTCCGTAATTGGCGGGGCCCAAATATCTGGCAGTCAGGACACCGACGATCAGCTGGAGAAGCATTTGAAAGATCTGTTGCCCGATGATCCATCCCGAATTTCTGACGCTTTTATTGTTCAAGGATTCCTTCAGTTTATGACAAACATTCATGAAACACGGTCTGCTCCCTTCTGCTTCATTGGGTACGCTCGATCGGGAACGACCCGCCGGAGGCCCTATCTGCGCTTTTTCAAAATTTTTGTTTTCAATGCATATAAGCCCATTTGCAGGATCTCTTTTCCGGGGATCGCTCTGATGTCGTACTTGGTTCTGATATTACGGTTGAAGGCATCGGGCCTTCTCGCAGGTGTGTGAAGATCATACACAAACAGTCCCGTGCCCTCCTCCGGATAAAGGCAGTTCACCTCCTGTGGGCGGTACTTCAGCTTCCACGTGGCAAGAACCGCATAGGGGCGTGCCGTCGATGAAACCAACACGTCACCATCGGAAAATTTCTTTTTGTTGCCGTAAAGATCCAGGATCACACGTCGATCGGCATACCGAGGAACGCTGAGATCCACTCGCTCAAAAAAGATATCGTACTTGACCGCCTCGGCAAAGGCGGGGAAGCGATATGTGATGTTTCCCAAGGACAATGCAACCTGATAGTCATTGACAGCAATGCTGTTGTGCTGTCCGACCTCGGCGTTATTGGTGGAAAGCGCATGATGCGGATAAACGAAATAAAGATCCTTTTCCACCAAATACGCCATAAAAAATTTCATCCAGGAATGCTTTCCCCAAGAAAGGATATTATCGGGAAACAGATCGCGATCGACCCTGCCCGAATCAAAGTAATCCTCACTCTTGTCTGCGATCCATTCCCTGAAGCCGGACCACATCTTGGTTGTCCAACATTCACCCCAGGATTGGGCGTATTGCATCAAAAACGCATCATAACCGTTATATTGCGGTTCAAAAAAATGCTGCACGCCAACGTTCATGCAATGCTTATACAGCGAAATACCGCCGATCCTTGGATCATTACTGTAAAAGGAAACTGCTTGCCTCACGTAATTGTAAAAGGATTCCGATACCGTGATATCATCCTCAAGGACTACAACAGCCCCATATTCAAAGGCATAGTCGCCACATTGCAAAATATGGCTCTTCAGTCCCTGACGCTGCGGAAAAGCCCGCACGGTCTTTTCGCCGTGCTCCCACCCAAAGCGCTCTGCAATTTCAACGATCTCTGCCTGTCTCTCTCCTTTATCAATACTGACGACAAGATCAACACGGTCGCCTTGATAATCCGCCCTTTGAAGGCTGTTCAACAATCTGCCCATGGCATCCGGGCGGTTATATCCCACGGCAACGATACACGTATTTGCTCTACTCATGATCTTCCTCCGAGGTCTCGCTGTTCAAGGCGTTCATCAACCGACCGATATCCTCAAAAAGGTCGGCGTGGCGGCAGATCCAATCCTTAGGTCTGTTCCACCACTCGGTACGCAGCAGAAATTCAATTTCGGCGTCCGAAAATCTTTTTTTGATCTCCTTCGCCGGCACGCCGCCCACAACCGTATAAGGCGGTACATTCTTAACGACCACCGCGCCCGCGGCAATCACCGCACCGTCGCCAACCGTTACGCCGTCAAGAAGGATCGCCCCTTCACCGATCCAGACATCGTTGCCGATCACAACACTGTTTCCCACTTCGTCCGCCGCACGCAATTCCTCAAATTTACCTTGCTTCACATAGGTAAAGCCACTTTGCTCGGCAACCGAAAAGAACGCGGGATGAGTAGAAACAAACGTATCGGTCGGGTGCCTTCCGATAGCGGTTCTCACATGCCCCGCAATCGAGCAATATCGCCCGATCTTGGCGGTGATATAGCAATTTCGTCCGATGTAGCTTCCGTATCCGATGCTGCCGGTAAAGGTGGTTTGCTCACCGATCCGATTGCCGCCCTCAAAGGTCGTGGAAAAGCCTCCTACATTGCTTCCGCGGGAAAGGACCACGCCCTTACCAAGATATTTCAGGCGATACCACATTTTTTTAACCGTTCTCTTCAATGCCGTTCCCACCCTTCGGAGAATTTTTTTGTTTTGCAAAGAAAAAGCCGAAGAATACCAGACCCAGAGCAAACTCCACCGATGTCAGCGGATAAAACTGAATCGATTTAAACAGCATTCTGGCGATGATCAAATAAAAGGTGACGGACTTCACATCAAAGCGTCTTTCCAACCCATTATAAGCACCGTAAGCGATCATGCCGAAAAGCATCATTCCGAGAATAATACCGATCAAGCCGAGATCGGCGTAAAGATGGTAGATCGGGGTCACAAAGGCGTTCGTATAGGTATCCCAACCGATCTTTACAAAAACCTGGGTATCAAGCACAGTGTCGATGATCTGTAAATACCTTGCCGAATACCCGAAAATGCCCAGATTCTGCAAAACAAACCAAATGGGCTGAACAAAGCCAAAGAAGGAAGCAATGCCTGCCGAAAAGAATCCGAGCGAATCAATATAACCAAGCCGATTATCGAGATAAGGAATACATCCGCAGATATAGCGATAATACTTTTTCACAATGTTCTCAACAGTTCCCGCGCGCAGGAAGGTGACAAGCACAATGCCGGCAGCAGTCAACGCCAGTAAAAGCTTGACAAACCGCTTCATCCGTCGGCTCATCACAATGCGCTTTTTGTAGACAACAAACGCAATTGCCAGCTGAATGATATAGTATGCGATCACAAAGCGGCTGCCCGTCGCAACCACATTCAGTAAAACCAGCAGAACCGAGCAAAGCAAATATCTTTTTCTGTTATTCTGCATGTATTCTACGATGCAAAGCGGGGTCACGATCAGCTCAAACGGTGTCACGATATATTGTCTGAATATCTCCATTAAAGCACCGTGTGAGGCACCGCCGTTCACGCTTTGAAGATCATAATAGATCAAACGGACCTCGTCCATACCGTATCCCTGCAAATACAGCTTGAGCGCATCCCAGGAATAGACCAGATACACCAGCACAACGATGACGATCGCAACATGAAAAACGCTATAACGAACAGAGAAAAGGACCCTGTCACCACGATTTGCCACAGGTCTTGCCCGCAGCACCTTTGCAAAATAGCACCCCAGCAAAAACGCAACAAATCCAAGCAAAAAAAGCAGCCATGTGCGGATCGAGACCTCATAAAGATCAAAGAGCTTCAGCGCTGCCAAAAGTGAGATAACACCCCACAGTGACATAAAAAACACAATTGGCGCATGCCATTTTTTTGTTGCCAAATAATTCACGGCCGCACAAAAAAAGCAAAATGCCGCTATGATATATCCCATAAAAATCTCCCAAATAAACCGTCACCGTCCGATGAGGTCGACTGTATAGGACGGCAACGACGTTTTAAACAGCTCGCGGATACCATCCACCTGCATTTCGTGGCTTTGCTCCAAAAAGTCCCTGATGCTCTGCTCGGCATCCTCATCTCCGATCTTCACGCAAAGAGCATTCCCATACTTTTCAAATACCGGTAGGCAAGGGTCTTGCTCGTCTGCATAAAAATGAAGAATGGATTTGCCGGTCGACATATACTCATAGATCTTGGACGGAGCCATATCGGTTCCTGCATTTCCGATGCTCAGTAATACATCTGCCGAAAGGATCGCCCGGATCACCCGATCATGCGATACCTGTCCATGTCGGCATATACGACCGGGAAACCGATCTTCAAATCCCGAAAGGATATCATCGCAATCGCCCGATCCGTAAAAATGAACCGTATATTCGCCCAAAACGGGCGAAAGCATCCGAAGCACCGGAGCCGGATTTCTGATACCTCGATACAGATATCCCGTGTATACGATGCTATTGCGGTCCTTACTCGCCCCACCCGCTCCCTCGATCGGGGAGAACAGAGGAAAATCCGCATAGCAGATCTTATCCGCATAACGCAAAAATGCAGCCTGTGAATAATGTGTCCGATGACAGTTCATTAAGAGGACCCGATCATATATCGCAAAATAGCGTTGCTCCATTTTCACGCCCTGCCGTTCTCTGAACCGAACGGGCAACAAGCCGCTTCCCTTTTCGTTAGACAGCGTATCCAGGGAATAATAGACAAAGGTCACCTGCGGATATTTTTTCTTTAAGATCGCCCCCGCCTCGATGCATTCAACGGGATTAAAGGTCGCAACCACCGTGCGTATGCCGTGTTGCTCGATCAACGCTGAAACGGTCCTCACGTAACGCCGAGTCAAGACACCGTCCCTCAAGGGATATTTGCGAAAATGAAAAAGCTTTTTGGAAAATCCAATCATTTTTCCCAAAAAAGAGAGCGCCCTTTGCTTCAACCCGCGAGGGGAGGTTACAACAGGGTAATTCCAATACCGATAGCGTGGCATATCGACTCTTTGCACGTGAATGCCGTCCAAGCACTCGCTTTTCGGCTCGGAGCCTTGATTGTTGCAGACCACGTACGCCTGCTTGCCTGTGTGAGTGATCTCCTTTGCCAGCTGATGAATGCACACGCCGGTCGCCTGCGGTCCGGGATAGTAAAAATTTGTCAAAAACAGCATAGGGCTCTCCACTCCTTCGTCACCGGCGATGCTCAAAAAATCTTTTTCGCGATTTTTACGGCAAGCTCGGTCATTTGATAGTTGATCGCAAACATCACCGACAGCAATTTTCGACTGACGGGAATCGGCGCACCAAGCAGAAGCTTCAGATTTTGCCGATGCTCCTTCGTAAATCGCTTAACCATGGTTTTTTTATCCAGCGTCGGATCGGATATTCCAAAATATGCCATCTGGGACAGCATCGCAAGGGCTGTCCTTGCTTTTTTGATCTCACCCAATCTTCTGATATCACCGTACGGTTCATCCTTTGTCAGCTTGCAAAGCTCGTCTGCCGCATCATACAGGTCGAAATTTTTCGCCCGCAGCCCCGACGTACTGACACTGCCCACCGATTGAAAGTAAAAATACTTTTTCAAATTGGTGACCACCATTTTTTCGGCCCTTGCCAGCGCCTTATACTTATAATCGATATCCTCACAGGTCTTTCCCTCGCGGAAACGGATGCCCATAAGAAGTTCTCTTGCAAACAAGCAACGGCAAACCGAGTATCCGCCGCTTCTCGTGGTAGACAGCATGTAGTATTGCAAAATATCCTTGCCCGCATAGACCTCTACCTGCTCGGGCTCCTGCTTGACAGCCTCGGCTTCACTGCGCACCAACGCACATTCGGTCTGTACGACCTGTGCATCATGAGCATCGATCGCCCGCAGGCAATACTCGTACATATCGGGGGCGATCCAATCATCACTGTCAACAAACCCGATGTACTCCCCGTGGGCGAGATCAAGTCCTGCATTTCTTGCCGAGCTGGCTCCTCCGTTTTCCTTGTGAAGAACAACGATCCTCGGATCACCTTTTGCCAGCTCATCACAAAGCTTGCCGCTACCGTCCTTTGAGCCATCGTTCACCAAAATGATCTCCAAGCGGTCATACGTCTGCAAAAGGATCGATTTCACACAGCGCTCCAAATATTTTTCGACATTGTATACGGGAACGATCACGCTGATCAACGGGTGCTTGCTTTGTTCGCTCATGACATTCTCCTTTTTTCAAGGGCGCTTGATCTGATAGCGCAATTTCAGCAGTCGATGCCGCATTCCGGCAGGGACCATGTACTTCAGCCTCGCCTTTATGATATTCGCCCGATTCTTCTTCAAATAATTCTTCTGGGTCTCTTCCGCCGAGCATTTTCTGAACTCGTCAAGAAGCTCTTCCCTTTTGTGGGACCGTTGACTCGGCGTTCGCAGCTGCTCGTTATGAGCAACGGCAGCCTCGATCGGGATCTCAAAAAGCTCCATATCGATCTTGCCGAGCATCTCGCTCGCCTTCTCGGTATTCACCAGAACCAGTGAGCAACCGTCTGCCACCGAAAAGGGCAGCCCCAAGCCTTCGGCGCCCCAAAGATCACCCAAGGTATAATCGCCAACGCGGTCCAGATTAGCATATTTGCAATCATAGCAGCCTTCCCGATAGATATCGGCAGACAGAAAATAACTGTAATAATAGTGTTCAAAATGAAAGATCTTCTTCCGGTAAGGGCGCCCGTCTTTTCGCCTTGTTCCCTCGCAAATGCCTGCACAGCTCCAGCCCGCATTCTTTTTGGAACGAAAATCGAAGCTACTCACGTCAACGCCGTTCCGATCCTCATACCACTTTAAGAATTTGTTGAAATATGCATGGCTCGGTACGCCGTGACAAATGATGTCCACTGTGATCAATCTGTCATATTGCTTGCCGTTCAAAAAGGCGTAAAGACCTGCGATCTGGCAGGGCGTTCCCGAAAAAAGGACCCAACGATCTGCCGCAAGATCCCTTGCGACCTCCGAATAAGCAGAACCGATCTCGCTCTGCACATACTTTGATCCGTTCAATCGCTCAAGATCCTTACGGTCCTCAATTCTGATATGCACCGCCTTCAGGGGCTTCTCATAGGCGCATCCGTAAACAACGCCGCCAAGTGAAAAAATCACCTCCGCGATCGCCGTAAATGCCCCTCCGCTGGTCGACGCGCGCAATACGCTTTTATCGCGGTGGACAGCCGCATATGCCCTTTGCCCCCCATATCGTTCCCTGCGAGGGACTTCAAGATGGCACACCGCATCGCAAAGATCACATCCAATGCACGCATCACGATCGATCACCGGATATAGAAATCCGTTTTCATCCGCTTTGAGCTCAATACATTTTCGCGGGCATTTCTGCACGCATGCGCCGCATGCGGAGCATTGTTCGATATTCTCTCTCATTCAACGATCCCCAAAGCCCTTTTCAAATAATCCAACGAAGCACGCTTCACCTCACGAATGCGCTCATTGACCACATCGTAGTCGATACGTCGCTCGGCTTCCCCATTCACCTCGTTAAAGGAGGATACCAATTGGGACTGCA
This sequence comes from Oscillospiraceae bacterium, assembly GCA_015063625.1. Classification (GTDB taxonomy): domain Bacteria; phylum Bacillota; class Clostridia; order Oscillospirales; family CAG-272; genus Firm-07. The sequence continues at coordinate 10,567 of SVTT01000018.1, read as the reverse complement.
CGCCGAACTGTGTCAGAAGATACATCATCTTGTTTTGATTTGTGCCGATCTTTGCAAAGAACTGTGAGCCCGTCACCAGGGAAAGCACAGTGCCGTGGAAGGTGTCGGTAAACACGAGCTGTGCCTTTTCAAACCAATCAAACAGCTCCAGCGGCGATGCATGAATATTCCTGTCACACCACTTATGATGGTATCCCACGCTATATATTTTCATGCGGTGAAGCTTGGCGTATTGTTTGATCGCCTTGACCGTTTCGGGATCGTTCATATGGTTATCATACGAGTAAACGATACAGTATTTCGTCTTGGCAGGCGCACAATTTTGATGCTTCACGCGCTCCTTCGAAAAATCGTATAGGATCACGGGATCGCAAACGATCGGCGGCCGCGCGCCCTTGTAGTGCTCAACCACCGCCGCGGAATTCTGATCCCGCACCGATATTTGATCGATCCTCTTAAGCCCCGCCGACACAAATTCCTCTGCATGGTGCTCCTTGATGAAATCAAGCGTCGTCGGCCCAAAGCTGGCTGCATACGAGATCACGTGCCGACAGGGAACGCCCATGCCGAAAAACCAAGGATTCAAGCCTGTTTCGATGCTGAAGATCTCATCACTGCCGATGACCGCAACATCGAGATCGTTCGCTTTGGAATAATACTCCCCGACCAATCGCTGATTACGGCGAAAGGCTTCGAGCATTTTTTTCTTTTTGATGTTGTAGAGCGTCCGCTTGATGCCGTGCTGCATCAAATATTTGATATAGATCGGGATCGAACGCAAAGAAATGCTGTATTTCGCCTCGGCTCCACTCGCCAAAAAATCATAATTCTTCTTGTATTGAAGGGCATGGGCATCATATCCCAGCTGCCCTAATTGACGAGCCAGCGCATAAAGCTGCAAATGTGCTCCGTGATTATGAACGTCATAATGTGTAATAATCCCCGCTTTCACAGATCCACCTCCTACTCACCGTGCAGCATCTTCTTAAAAATCAAGCCGCGAAGCTTGTTCGGCATCATCGCAACACAAAGCTGCACCAGCAAAGTATAGTAATAATCAAAAAATCCAATATACCCCGTTTGGCGGACTCTTTTTCTTCCCTGCTTATACTTCCTGTAATACGAAAAGCCTCCGCGACGTTCAAACATGCCGGACCCGATTCTGGCGTATACCAGTGTATCATCAATGTTTTTGCATTTCGCGCCCGCCATGATCATATGGACCCACAACAGTGTATCCTCCATCAGCAGACAGGACTGATAGTTTCCCGCCTTCAAGACCATGGATCTTTTGTACATCACCGTCATGTGATTAAAGCTATCTCTTCGCTTTTGGTAGCGCTTGATCTCAGCGTCCTCCAAGGGGACCTTTCTGTGTGCGACCACATTTTCAACCGCACCCTCAAACTCCACGATGTGGCTGCCGCATATATCAAGCTCGGGATCCTTTTTAAACTCCGCAAGCTGTTTTTCAAAGCGGTCGCTTCGGGCAATATCGTCGGTATCCATTCGGGCAACCAGCTCGTTGGTACAATGCCGGATCCCCTCCGCAAGCGCAAGGCCAAGCCCTCTGTTCGTTTCAAGCGGCACGATCCGATAAAGGTCGGGGGCCCTTTCAACATATTCCGCCAGAACGCTCTCGAGCTCTGTCGTTAACGGACCGTCCTTGACGATCACGATCTCATCGGGCAGTACGGTCTGCGACAAAATGCTATTCATGCATTCCCGAAAATTCTGTGGGGCTTCCTTGAAATAAAGCGACATCAAAACAGAAAAATCAAACTGCATTCACGGTTTCCTCCGATTCCTCCGCATTACCCTCAGCCACATAATCACCCTGATATTTTTTGCCCAGCACGGCAAGCACGGTCATCAGCATGACCTTAATATCCCGCCAAAAGCCAAACTGCTCGATCGCCCTCAGGTTATAATACATTTTTGCAGGTAACACCTTCTCCACATATACATGATCGGTATCCGTCGCCCCGTCAAGCAGCTCTGCCTCGTCCTTGTAATAAATACTTGCAAGACTTGTAATGCCTGCGGGAAGCAAGAGGGTTGCCATCATTTCCGCAGTATACTGCTCGGTATATTTGGGCACCTCCGGTCGCGTGCCCACAAATGTCATCGTGCCGCGAAGAACATCGATCAGCTGACTGATCTCATCCAGCCGACATTTCCGCACAAATCGTCCCACACGCGTCACGCGGGAATCTCCGCTGACCGTCACCTGCGAGCCGCGATCCGCATTCTGCACCATGGAACGGAATTTGAAAATTCGGAAGCGTCTGTTGTAGCGGGTTACTCTGACCTGTCGGTAAAATACAGGTCCCCTGCTATCCAGCTTGATGGCAATTGCCAGGATCAAAAACAAGGGAGAAAGAAGAACCAGCATCAGCAGGGACGCCACGATATCAAAAATCCGTTTTAAAAGCAAGCTGAACCGTTTTTTGCGAAGGATATCGTAATATTTTCTGACAGCCTCGTTTTGCAGCTCAGGCGGAAGCTTTTCCCACTTCTTCAGCATCATGTCATATGTACTCTCTCAAAATTTCAGTATATGTTTCGACCACGTAAGCAATCTCCGCATCGGTTAGCAGAGTATGCAGGGGCAACGAGATCTCGTTGGCAAAATGAGCATAGGCATTCGGATAGTCCTTGATATCAAAGCCCAGCTTCCGGTAAGCAGTGTGCATCGGCAGCGGCTTGTAATGAACATTACAGGCAATACCCCTCTCCGCCATCTTGACGATGATCTCATTTCGCTGCTCGGAAGTGATCCCCGGGACTCTTGTCAAGTACAAATGCCCGGAGGATCGGTACTCCTCTGTATCATGTACAAGCACCCCGACGCCAAGCGCCTTCAATGCCGCATCGTACTTGCTGATGATCTCCTTTCTCCTCGCAAGCATCTCAGGATAGCGCTTCATCTGCATCAATCCGATTGCCGCCGCCACGTCGGTCATATTGCACTTATACCACGTGCCGACGATATCGTATTCCCACGCCCCCAGCTGTGTCTTTGCCAGTGCATCCTTGCTTTGCCCGTGCAGGCTGAACAGCTGTAGCTGACGGTAGATCTCGTCATCGTCAATGCCGGGAATAGTGTTCCAGGTCAGCGCTCCGCCCTCTGCCGTCGTAAAATTCTTTACCGCATGGAAGGAGAAGGAGGAGAAATCCGCAATACTGCCCACCTTCTTGCCATGCCACTCGGCGCCAAAGGAATGCGCCGTATCCGCCATGATCGCAACTCTGCCGAGCGCTCTTTGCACGTCGCTGCTTGGCACGAACAGATCCTTCTTTCGCTCAACGATCTCAAACAGTCGAGTGTAATCACAGGGGACACCTCCGAGGTCAACGGGAATGATCGCCTTGGTCCTTTCGGTGATCGCAGCCTCCACGGCATCATAATCCATCTCAAATCTGTCCTCCTGCGTATCGACCAATACGATCCTTGCACCGACATGATCGATCACTGAGGCAGAGGCAGTATAGGTGTACGCCGAGGTAATGACCTCATCGCCGACGCCAACACCCAGAACACGCAGAGCCATTTCGGCGCAAGCGGTTTGGGAATTCAGGCACACGCACTTGGCTGTCCCCACATATTCGGCGATCTGCTTTTCAAGCGCCTTTGTTCGAGGTCCGGTCGTGATCCAACCGGAACGAAGCGCCGCTGCCACCTCATTCACTTCAAGCTCAGACATATCCGGAGGGGAAAACGGAATTCTCATGCGAACATACCTCGTTTCCAGAAAAATTCAACGTGCCGCAGCAGCCGAGGGCAAACCGCGCGCTCGCACGCACACATAATAATATATATTCCTATTAATTATAGCACTCTCTTTCATTAAAATCAAGTGTTTTGCGGAAATTAGCACTTATTGTCACGAAAAGGCAGAAAAAGAGAGCGAAAAGTTGGCGCACAAGAAAGAACAACGTTTTGTCTGCCGATCGTTTCCCGGGGAGTTGAACCGGCATGTGCGAAAGACGCAGCGCTATCAAGGATGCGAATGGTGAGCCTCTATCCGGCTGAGAAAAGCGAGCCTCATCCAACACAGGAAGCCCCCGAAGACCTTCGCGCCGAAGGCATCAAGGCTATTTGCGGCAAAAAGGGCGCGCAGAACACGTCAAGTTTAGTTTACGCCCCCTAACGGGGCGAGTTTTTCCGTTTTTTGAGAGAAAACACCGCGTGCGGATTTCTCCGCGCGCGGTGTCTTTACGGTGGGGATGCCCCGACATTCCCGTATTTCGCTCCGGTCGAAGCGTGTCAAAGCGCCCTTCCGATCCCATATTTTTTTCGCCGAAGCGTATCAAAATGTCTTGGCAACCTCATCTCTCCAACCGAAGCATGAATAATGCCGCCCCCCCGTACCTCACTCCAATCGGAGCGCGTCGGTGTTCAAAAATTCATAGGCATCGAGCAGCGAGTCGGTGGGAAGAAGCTTGGTGGCGCCGCACGATTTACAGGTGATGCGCACTCCCTCGCCAAGGATCTCAACCTCAAACTCGCGCTCCTCCTCGCCCTCGCAGCGGCAAAAGATCTTGCCCTCGTCGTCAAGGTCGCGGATCACGAACATCACGATGTCAAGCACCTGCGGATCGGTCACGGCGCGCTCCGCCTCCCTATGAAGCGCCTCAAAATCGGTGATGCCGTTCTTCTCCATGAGGTCGAGAAGCTCCAGCTCCGTGCGAGAAAGCTCCGCCTTAACATGATTGCTCTCCCCCATCATGGCAATATTGATATCAGCATAGGGACAGGGAAGGACGAACAGACGGTCACCGAAGAACACGTTTTCACTCACAGTAAAGCGATGCGGATTGGGACATATGATACAAGGCACGGTCAGCCGAACCTTTTGCTCTGCCGTCGGCTCGATCTCCATCACGCTCTTTCCGCAGGTACACCTCAGGCGCACCATCTTACCGCGCAGCGCAAACAGGCTGACCGCACTCATGACGCCCGCACCGCAATGCGGGCAGCGGTAAGCGACCGTGGTTTGCTTTGTATTGAGTACCATATCTTCCCTCCCTCGAGCCGCGGCAGCGTTGTCGCAGTCCCTTGTCAGTATATCCAAAAATATCTCCGCCATACAGGAAAGACTGTCGCCCCGCAGGGCGACAGTCTTTCCTTTGTCGCCTTTCGTATCCGATGGGCACGGGAAGCGGCATGACTGTGGGATCAACCGTCGATATAATCCCAGCTATGATTATTCACATTGATGACATGCTTGTTCGAAACGACCTCGTACCATGCGTCGTAGTCTGCGGATACGAGCGCGTCCTTCACGTCATAGACCCACTGGGCAGTATCGCCCTCACCGGCATAGTACATGATATGATATCCGTAATCGGTCTTGATCGCAGAGGGATAGGAGATCTCTCCCTCGACGCGGATCGTGTCGAAGAGCCAGTCCTCAAACTCTGCCACCATGTCACCGGTTTTGACCTCCTCGTAGAACACGTTTGCGTCCTCGGTATAGGTCTCGCCGTACTCCTTGAATACGTCCTTATCAATGACGTAATACTTGCCGAGCGAGCCGACCTTTTCGGTGATCTTGCCCTCCTCAAGGAGCATTGCGATCAGCTCGTTCGCCATTGCCTCGGCAGAAATGGTCTTGCCCTTGTCAAGCAGTCTTTGTGCCAGCTCCTTGGTCTTGCCCGAAAGCTTATCGGTATTCGTCAGGCCCTTGAAGGTATCGGTCTTAAAGAGGATATGACCCACGTTGCGCACGAGCGTTTCATTCTTGTGGAGAGGCTCGGTGACGAAGGCTACGGTATAGGTCGATTCAGCCGCGCTGTACTCGGTCTTTTCCTCGTCATAGCCGTCCTTGGTGCTGACGAAGGTCTTGGTATCGTTCTTGGCGCGTGCGGGATCGGTGGAGAAGAGCCAGCTCGACACATCGGTCGAGGAAGAGGGCTTCTCGTAATTGAGATGAGTGTTATCCGAAACCTTGGTCAATGCCGTCAGGGTGGGGTTCTCATCACCTGCGGCGGTGGCATCCGCCTCAAGATAGGACATCAGCAGATTGCTGAACTCAGCAGCGCTCTTGCATTCCTTCAGAGCGTCCACGCGCTCCTGATACTTGGTCTGCTCCGCCTCGTAGGTCGCATATGCCTCACTGTTCTTGGTTGCGGCATCCTCGGCAGAGGCATCTGCGGGCTTAAAGCTCGTGCTGAAGGTGTAGGAGATATAGTTGATGCTGCCGTTGAACTGATTCTTGTGCGCCTCGTAATAGGCATTGACTCTGCCATCGGTAGCACCTGCCTTGAGCTCCTCCTGGCGGATGGCGGCAAACTTATTGGCAAGCTGCGAAAGCTCCATGATGTCGCGCACGTCATTCAGCGAAACACCCTGACCGTACATATTACTGATATAGGCAGTGGTGGTATAGCCGCTGATCGAAGCGTAAAGCTCCATCATCTGCAGCGAGGACTCGATCTGCTCATGATCCGACTCATCCAGCGTAATGCCGAAATGATATGCCTCCTCGCACAGGATCAGGATCTGGCGAGCCGCCGTACCCGCAGAGGATGCGAAATAGTCAAACCAAGTTGTGGTGGTCGTCACGCCCGTCGTCTTATCGGTCACCACGCTGTAATTCTGGTCACGCAAGCCGATCGAGGTGTTCAGAGCCGTACCGCCCTCACCCCTGAAGTACTGCAAATATCCGTACTCGGTGTAAGTAGACACAAAATTCTCACACTCGGAATAAACGAGGTAAGACATCATCGGCACGGTGATCTCAAAATGCTCGGTGCTGGCAACGACCTTGTTGCGAACAAACACACCGCGCGCGTTGAGAATGCAGGCACCTGCAAATACGATCAGTATGGCAAGCACGGTTACAACGATCACCGTTCCGACCCAAGTGGGTCTTTGCTTTTTCACGGCACTGCCCTTACCGACAGGTGCCGCGAGCACGCCTTGCGCTCTTTGCTTTTTGTTTCTGTTTCCTTTTCCCATGTTCAGGATCCACCTTTGTTTGTATTTTAGCGAAATCTATTGTAAACACCGAACGTGTTGTACACATGACGATCTTGTGAAGGCAGCTGCCGTCACACGTTCATAATGACAGGCAGGATCATCGGCTTTCTGCCCGTTCTGGCAAAGAGGAATTTGGAGAGCTCGTCACGCACCGTGTTCTTGAGATGCATGCGGTCGCGTGCCTCCTTGCCGCGCAGACACTTGTCAAGCGAGCGCTGCACGACCTTGCGCGCCTCCTCCATCAGCTCCTCGTTCTCCCGCACGTAAACGAAGCCGCGCGAAACGATATCCGGCCCGGAGATGAGCAAAGAGCTTTCCTCATCCACCGTTGCCACCACCACGATCAGACCGTCCTGTGAGAGATGTCTGCGATCGCGCAGCACGATGTTTCCGACGTCTCCGATGCCGTAGCCGTCCACAAGCACCTGACCCGCCTGCACGGTGCCCGAAAAACGCGCACCCCTCGCGTCGATCTCCAGCACCTTACCGATCTCCGAAAGGAAGATGTTGCGGTCAGGAATTCCCATCTCCAGCGCCAACTCACGGTTGGCGGCAAGATGACGGCATTCGCCGTGTACGGGCATGAAGTAACGCGGCTTGGTCAGCGCCTGCATCAGCTTCAGCTCCTCCTGGCAGGCGTGCCCCGAAACGTGCACGGCAAGCGACGCGTCGTGGAGCACCTCCACACCGTTTCTTGACAGCTCGTTGATGACCCTTCCCACCAGCTTCTCGTTGCCGGGAATGGCATTGGAGGAAAGCACCACGAGATCGTTTCTCCCGAGCGTCACCTGACTGTGCTCGGAATACGCCATACGATAGAGCGCCGACATGGGCTCTCCCTGACTGCCCGTGGTGACCAGCGTCAGCTGCTCGGGCTTATAGCGCTTGATATCGTTGATGTCGATCAGCACGTCCTTGGGGACCTTCATATAGCCAAGCTCGATCGCGGCACCCATGATATTGAGCATGCTGCGACCCGTCACCGCAACCTTTCTGCCGTGCTGCGCACTGATGTCGATGATCTGCTGCACGCGGTGCACGTTTGAGGAAAAGGTCGAGATCACGATACGCTTTTCCTTGTTGGTGGTAAAGATATATTCAAGCGACTTGCCCACCTTCTTTTCGGAGGGGGTAAAGCCGGGCCGCTCTGCGTTGGTCGACTCACACATCAGCATCAGCACGCCCTTCTTGCCAAGCTCACCAAGACGTGTGATGTTCATCATCTCACCCTGGATCGGGGTGATGTCCAGCTTGAAATCACCGGTGTGGATCAGCGTGCCGAGAGGGGTGTGAATGGCAAGGCAGCAGGCGTCTGCGATCGAGTGGTTCACGCGGATAAACTCCACGCTGATCGCGCCCGCGCGAATGGTCTCGCCCGCGCTCACGGTGTGCAGATCGGGATCCCACGGCAGCGTGTGCTCTTCCAGCTTATTCTTGACGATGCCGACCGTCAGCTTGGTACCGTAGATCGGCGGATTGACGGTGCGCAGCACGTAAGGAATGGCACCGATGTGATCCTCGTGGCCGTGCGTCAGGAAAATACCGCGCAGTCGGTCCTGATTCTGCTCCAGATAGGTCACATCGGGGATCACCAGGTCGATGCCCAGCATATCCTCGTCGGGAAATCCAAGACCGCAATCGATGGCGATCATGTCGTTTTCATATTCGATGACCGTCAAATTCTTGCCGATCTCGTGTAATCCGCCAAGCGGAATGATGCGTATTTTACCTTTATCTTTTCTGATCTTCGGCATAGATCCTCCTTTTTCTCTTTTCGACACGAAACAAGACCCCCGGCAAGCACCGCACGCTGCGGTGATCAGGCGCCCTCGTTACGCTACCGTATATCGTATCTTCAATGCCAAAAGCATATATTTTATATAAATACTCATTATATTATACACGACAAGCGCCTGCTTGTCAATACTCAAGCGCCGAGAAAAACATACAGCAGCAACAAAACCGCCGCCGAAAACGAAGCCCCCGACAAAAAGAGCAGAAAACCGCCAAGACGGTGCCGTCGCTTGCCCGAATAGGCAGCGCCCTGCCCAACGATCCGATTTGCCTCCGCCAGCATATCGTCCGCACCGACCATCGGCTTTTCCCGACGAAGCACCAGCCACGCGCACTCGAACAGGTCGCTGTCCTGCGTGCGCAAATATACCGTTTCCCTCTGACATCCGCGAATCATGCTCATCCCTCCGAAAAGACAGTGCTATCTCAAGAATGGACGGCATTTGCTTTTCTTAATCAATCCAAACCGAAAAAGAGCTTTTTTCGCTCCGTCAGAGGGGATATGATTGCAAAATTCGATATGCTCCTATATATTTCGACAGCTTTTGACGGGGACTGCCGCGAAAAAATAAAAAAATCCATTAAATACCAAAAATGGGTATTGACAACCAAAAAACGACAAGGTATAATAAGGGCAGAAGCAGAAAATTCAATCCATGGAGGTACACTGATGAAATCCACCGGTATTACCAGAAAGATCGACGAGCTCGGGCGCTTTGTTCTCCCCGTTGAGATCCGCAATACGCTCGGACTCAAAAACAGGGACTCCCTCGAGATCTTTACCGACGACGATCGGATCGTTCTCAAAAAATATCAGCCCGCCTGTCTCTTTTGCGGCAGCGACGAGGACAACGTACTGTTTGAGGACAAGCGGATCTGCCGCAGCTGCATCCGGAAGCTGAAGACGCTCTGAGCATGCTGCTGCTTGAGTACCGACGCCTCCCGATCAGCGGGGGGCGTCCCTCGCGCGCATTGCAAAGCGAGGAGGGCATCTGCCTGCTTCGGGATATGCTGACCGCCGCAGGACTTCCCCATCCCCCAATCGAACGGGATGAGGCGGGACGTCCCTTTTTTGGGGGGTGCGACGACATGGATTTCAGCATTGCGCATACCGACACGCTGGTTGCCTGTGCCATACTCCTGCAACCGCATGCGCGCGTCGGCGTGGATGCCGAGCCGATCACACATTCGCCTGCGCGCGTCGCGCGAATTTCGCGCGGCTTTTTCAGTATCGCCGAGCAACAGTATCTCGCTGACGCCACAGACCCGGCGAGGGCCTTTGCCGAGGCTTTTACGCGCAAGGAGGCGTATGCAAAATACTGCGGAGACGGACTGCTCCGTCACATCAAAGAAGACACCCTCTCTCCCGATTTTGCCGCCACACGGGGCGTGATTTTTACCGCGTGCATTGCCGAAGGCCACTGTATCACAGCTTGCCGAAGGGCATAAAAGCACGTGTCTGTCCAATGGAAAGCCCCTCACACACCCTTTCGCCAAGTGCGTCACAAAATAGCAGAAAGCACTGATGATACACATCATCAGTGCTTTCTGTTCAGTTCAAAGTGCTGCGTTCCTCTAGGCAAGAGGGAGTAATCTGAACCCGCCCGAAAGCCGTGATTTTCAGCGCTTTCGGCGGCAAGTGCGCTTGTAAAGTCCGTACTTGACTTCGCGCCCTTGCCACCAAAATCATCTTAAAATCAAGGCTTTGAGGGTCATCCGAGTTTTGAGAGAGCAAATATTTGCAGACGCAAGGGAAATTCTTGCAGTCATATGCGGATATGACAA
>SVTT01000028.1 GCA_015063625.1 Oscillospiraceae bacterium | reverse complement strand
CCTCGCCAGAGGCGTTTCTGGGCGCTTCTGACGAGTTCCATCTGGCTTCTGCCGCAGACTTTCGCGCCTCGGATATTTCTGCGCGCTTTTTGAGGTTTCTTTGCACACGGTCAGAGGTTACTTTGCCGCCTTTGATCTTGAACAGATCATAGTTCTTTACGACGGCTTGGCACATATCGGAATCGGCGCGCAGTTCAAACGCGATACTATCCAGATCAGCCTCTTTTACCGTTCCGCCCTTGATCGTGTTCTCTGGGAGGTATGGGTTTTCTGGCACAAAGTCGAAAATCTTGCTGGAATACACCAGATCGTAAAACTGCGCCTCTATCGGTGAAAACCACACCACTTCGTCGCCCTGCTGTTTGTGCCACGCGGATATTTTCATAAGCGCGTAGTTTGGAAACTTATTCAGCCGCCCGAAATGTTCCGCATCGGCGTCGTGTAACGCGATCAGTCGGCTCATTTTGTTTTCCTCGCAGATATGTATTCCTTAACGGTCATACCGCAGAGGCGCCGCCCCCGCCTGCAAAGTTATCAACGATCAATTCATTAAAAAAACTATCCTGATACACTTCCTGTCCCTCCATATGTATTTTTCAGTGCTGCTGCAAAGAATTCGTCGGCTTCAAAGCTGCTCTTTCGTTCGCTCTCGGCCTTTTTTTTCGCCGATGCCTGCTGATCGGCAATATACCAATCCAGCATGGCGGCGTAATGATTCTGATAAGAATACTCCTTTGCCGCGAGCTTGCGCGAAAATTTTTCAATAAAATCCGCGACATTTTCAATTCTTTTTGAAAGATCCTCGTATTCCGCCTCGGTGAGAAGCACGTTTTGAAAGGCTCCATATACGCGTGTATCCGCACGTGCGCCTGCGTTAGAGAGTGGGTTAATAATATCTATATTCTTATTCTCTCTCTCTACAGCGCTACAGTCACGTGACGGTAGCGCTACAGTAGCGCTACATGTAGCGCTACTGTCCGCCTTTTTGCGGGCTCGACTTCTTGCCGTTCTCTCCCTCGTCTGCTCCCTGATCTCCGCCATCCGATCAACGTTCTGATAGTCCTGCCAAGCCAAAATGCGGATTCCGTTTTCGCTGCGCTCGATCATCCCGCATTCCTCGAAAATATCAAGCGCGCCTGCCACAGCCTTGACGGGGCGCCTGAACTCAGCGGCAAGGCTCTTTTTGTCGTAGGGCTTTGTTGGCGTGATATAAAGAGCTCCACCGTCATTGACCCGCCCTGCCAGCAGGAGCATTTTGATCCATATGATAAGAAAGGTATCCCCCCTCGGCATCTGCTCGATATATTTGATCTTTCTGCTGGTATCAAACATGTCGGTGTAGAGCTTGATCCATTGTACACCGTCCATCCATATCACCTCCCTCTCTTGCGGGCTCTTTGTCAAAACGGCAGATCGTCGTCGCGGTCCTCGTCGGTAAAGACGGGAGCCACCGGCGCCGTTGCTGCCGCGTATGCCGCAGGCACCCGGGACGTTTCGGGCGCGGCAGCCTCTTCGAGTGCACGATCCTGCTTTGCATCCACGAACATGGCTTCATCTGCCACCACCTCGGTGGCATAGCTCCTCTGACCGTTGCTGTCCGTCCGGCTTCTTGTTTGGATAGAGCCGACAATGCAGATAGCGGAGTCTTTTTTGAAATAGCGCGTGATAAACTCGGCGGTCTGTCGCCACGCGATCACCGAGAGAAAATCGGTCTGTTGCTGCTGACCCTTTGCGCACTTGCGGTTGACCGCGAGCGTAAACGACGTAACGGAAATTCCGCTTTGAGTCTGTTTCAGCTCGGGGTCAGCGGTAAGCCTGCCGCAGAGCACCGCCTTGTTCAAATTCAATGCTGACATAGCTTCTCCTTTCATGAAACACAGTTCCTGCCGTGTCAGGGATGCACATACATCTCTCGGACGGGGCAATCTGCGTGATATATTGCTGCGGATAAAAAGTTCTTCTCGCCTTCTTGCTCATTCCGGGAACACCCCCTTCTTGATGGCATCGGCAAGCACGCGCACGCGCGGCAGAAAGCACTGCTCGATCCACGCGGCGTCGTAGGGCACGGGGTGCTCGGTGTGCCGTCCGAGATTGATCTCCCTGAAGTAGTTCTCATAGTCCTCGGGAAGCAGGCGGTAGGCATCGATGACGAGCTGCTTTCCTGTGGCAAACATTTCGACCTGCGCTTGTTGCCAGTATGCCCGTGTCACCTTGAATTTTGGGCTTTTGTGGGTTTTGATCTCGTGAACAACTGCTCGGTCCTCTCCATCGAGGTTTACCCGCAAACGAAGCTTTTTTATGCGTATCTGACGATCACGCCGCTTGATGCCGAGTGCGTCGAGGATCTTGTGCTCGAAATGCGTGCCCGTCTGCATGTAACGGTTGGTATACGTGTTGGTCGCGAGCCCCAATTTGATTGCAAACCACCGCCTGAAGCCGGCTGTTTGCCAGCTTCCCATCACAATATGTGTATCCGAGGCGCCGATCCATCCGCTGCGATCGTGATCCTTGATCATTTCAAAGCCCCCAACAACCATGAGGCGTTTGTGAGTCCGTTGATGATCGAGAGATATTGCTTTTTGTTAATGCCAAGATCCGAAAATACATCCGCTACGGTCATGCCCCTTTGGATCTTCGCGGTGATCGTGCGCTCGATCGCATCCTTGACAAGCATCGGTGTATGGGAAAAAATCTCCTCCTCGGCTTTTTGGGGGGGGGACGTTTCGTCATCCTTTTCCCAAAGAGAGATACCAAGTCCGGTATTCACTGCCACGCACTTGACAAAGGCGCGTTGAATGGCATTTGACACCCGCAACTGATTCATCGTGTCATTGTAGACCACCGAAGTGCCGTTCAGGACGGGAAAGGGCATAGTGAATGTTTCTCCGTCGATCTCGACCTCCACCGACACAAAATAACAGGAGCATTCTCTTGCCGTACCGTTTTTTGTGTATACAAAGGTTTCGCCGCTACGGAAGAGGAAGGAACCGTCAGGTGCAGTCATGGCACGGTAACGAACCCTGTTTGCTCCGTTTTCATAAAGCAAGATAAGGCAATTTGCCCACGGGAGATAGGGAACATTGATGCTTTTTCCATCTTCGTTCTTCGCCTTCCGCATGTCGCAAAACGGAAGAACATCGAGCTCACGCAGCTCAAGAAAATTCTTTAACATCCCGGTCCTCCTTTTCACAGGTTTCCAGTATCCGGAGCGCCTCGATCAGATGGGCTTCGGTCTTCAAAAACAAGTGATCCCCATTTGTGTCTGTCACAATAACGTCGCGATCGTCGACCGAAACCGAGATTCGCTCGGCGTCGATGTACAAGCTCGCCTTGCCCCTTTTTTCCGTCAAAAGGAGAAGGCGTTCGGCAATGTCAAAAATGATCTCCCTTCGCAGTGCCGAAAGCGACCGACGATGATCCAAGCTGATCAATGAAAGTGCATTTTGGTGTGCTTCGTATTTCATCCTTGTTTCTCCTAAAAATTAATGGTTTCAAGATCCGCAAATTCCACAAGGAATTCGATGGGCGCTCCTCGCAGACAATCGTGATGGGCGAGCTTGTTGCCACACCGAACCGCCCATTCACTTTGAAAGATCGTCTCGCCGCAAATATGGCAGATATGCCGAATATCGTCGGCATCCGGCAGATAATACGGGCATCGGGGGTTGTGGCGCCCTCCCGATCCGTGGCAAACAGAGCATCTTGTGTCCGGCGCATCATAGCTCATATCTTATCTCCTCCCATAATGCGAAAAATAGATTGCCATAACCTGCTTGTCGCTCATGTAGCGCACCTTCTGTTTCCAGGAAACCGTGTTTCTCAAATCCGCAACAACCTGCCGCATTTGCTCAATACTCACTGTTTTGTCCTCCTTTCAATACGTTGCGCCTGTCATAAGCGTGACCTGTTGAATACCCACGACACGGCAGATGCGCATCAGCTTGTCAAGTGGTGCGGAGCCGGGATTTTTAAAGTAGGCATAAAGGGTTGTTTTACCGATCTTTGCCTTTTTGGCAACCATCTCGGCAGAGATGTTCCTTTCCCACATGTTGTCACGGATCCGCTTTACCAGCAACTCACCCTCGGTTCTGCGTACAAGAGATGTCATTGTATGCCTCCTTTTTACTTTTCAAAAAATGCCTCGAACACTTCGGCGCGATACTGACCCTTTGTGATATCGATCAGCTCTCGCACGGTGTACGTCTCTTTGATGTGTTGGACGCTTTTGACAAAGTTCTCCGTGCCGAGCTTGCAGGCGCCTGTGATGATTCGATACATGGTCTTTGCTTCCTCAAAGGAAACAACGGTATCCTTGCTATACGCCTTGTATTGATCAGCGCCACGGTCACTTGCTTTTTTAAATGCAAGATCCTTTACACCTTCTGCAAAGGACCTGCAATGTGCGTAATGCTCGCCGTCATGAATGACGTTCACCCCCTCGATCTTCCCGACGTAAAAGGTGAGATCCCCGATTTTTTTCTTGCGCCTGACGTGGATCAGCATATCGTCACAATACAGGTATTTCCCGGCGACGTAATCACCGTTCTCAAGTTTTTTGTAGTGACCCCGATTCATGATCTGCGTGCCGCGGAGATAGAGGCTGCCGCCCACGGTCAAGCCATCGGGCAGTGCGGTGATCTGCGTGCCGCGGAGATAGAGGCTGCCGCCCACGGTCAAGCCATCGGGCAGTGCGGTGATCTGCGTGCCGCGGAGATAGAGGCCGTCGCCCACGGTCAAGCCATCGGGCAGTGCGGTGATCTGCGTACCGCTGAGATCGAGGCTGCCGCCCACGGTCAAGCCATCG
>SVTT01000017.1 GCA_015063625.1 Oscillospiraceae bacterium | reverse complement strand
CCGCGTGACGCATTTGGAAGCCTCTCTCCGCTACGCTCCGTCCGGCTTCCAAATGCGTAAAGATTGAACATAAAATGTGTATACAATCCTCTTGCACAACTGTTTACAATCTTGCTCTTGACAGAGGGCGCCGACCCCTACCGCGGTTTGATCATGCCCGAGCGTACCGCGGGGTGTGGGATATCGGGTGCGCGTGCGCCCTGTTTTCACCGCGAACGATCAACGGTTGCCCCTGTGGTCATTGCGGACCTCGGTCCGATCAACCAATGTTGAAATTACATCATACATGGTAGGGGCTGGCGCCCACGACAGCCCGTAACAAACAAACGGTAACCATAAACGTGCCGCAAAGGCAC
Organism: Oscillospiraceae bacterium; assembly: GCA_015063625.1. Classification (GTDB taxonomy): domain Bacteria; phylum Bacillota; class Clostridia; order Oscillospirales; family CAG-272; genus Firm-07. The sequence goes on along the minus strand of SVTT01000017.1, from coordinate 38,023 downwards.
CCACAAACGGGTCGTCGAGGGCGCCGACCCCTACCGGGGTTTGATCACACCCAAACGTACCGCGAGGATGCCGACAAACGGGTCGTCGAGGGCGCCGGCCCCTACCGGGTTTGATCATGCCCGAGCGTACCGCGAGGATGCCGACAAACGGGTCGTCGAAGGCGCCGACCCCTACCGCGGTTTGATCACACCCAAACGTACCGCGAGGATGCCGACAAACGGGTCGTCGAAGGCGCCGACCCCTACCGCGGTTTGATCACACCCAAACGTACCGCGAGGATGCCGACAAACGGGTCGTTGAGGGCGCCGACCTCTACCGGGTTTGATCATTGATCAAGTCGCACTTCTCAAGCAAGAAGGGCAGAGAACGCTTTGCGTTCTCTGCCCTTCCGGCATCATCGGATGCGCTTTCTTGTGGGTGAATATCATTCTTCCGCTGCGGAGAGGATCTCGTCAACCAAGCCGCCGCGCAGGATCCTGCCTGCCGCGTTGCGCTCAAAGGGACGGTCACGCAGGGCAAACAGGGGGATCTGCTTGTGCTCGACAAGTCCCTCGTTGATGTCGGAGACCCAGTCGCCCACCGCTTTTTCCAGCTCTTGTGCCGTGTAATCAATGCCAAGCACCTCGGCGGCGTGCTCGCGGTCACACCAGATGAGTGCCGCGATCTCGTAATCGGTGCCGTCCGCGTTGGGAACGCCCACGACCACCGCCTCGCTGACGAAGGGGCTCTGCATCAGGAGCGCCTCCAGCTCCTCGGGGCAGACCTTGCCCTCGGTCTTTTCGATGCAGTTCTGGCTTCTGCCGATGATGTGCAAAAAGCCGTCGGCGTCGATTCTGCCAAAGTCGCCCGTATAGAGCCACTCGCCGTCCAGCACGGCGGCGGTCTGCGCCTCGTCCTTGTAATAGCCAAGCATGACATTTTTGCCCTTGTAGCGGATCTCACCGCTGCCGTCGGGGCAAGCGTTATAGATATCGATGACGCTGTCGGGGAAGCAAAGACCGGCAGTGCCGTCGCGGTAGACGTCCTCCCTGCCGAGCGCGGCAAGCCCCGCACATTCGGTCAGACCGTAGCCCTGTACGGCAAAAATGCCGATCTGTCTGAGCCCCTTTTGCACGGCGGCAGGCAGAAATGCACCCACCACCCACATGCGGCGCAGCACGCCGCCAAAGGGCGCACGGGCACGCTCGAGCAGCTTTTCCTTGAGCGTTTGTCTGGCAGAATAGCTGCGAACGGGGTCGGAAACGGCAATGGCACGGCGGATCTGAGTTTCGGTTCCGTTCTCCTTGACAAGCGCCCAGAATTTCTCGTAAATGGCGTTGGCAAGGAAGGGAATGGTGACCATGGTGGTCGGATGGACCTCCCTCATGTTCTGCATCAGATGCGCAAGATCCTCGGCAAAGGCAACGGTAGCGCCGCAGTAAAGAGGCATGAGAAAGCCGAGCACACACTCATAGACGTGCGAGAGTGGGAGTACCGAGAGAAAGGTGTCGCTCGGAGTGACCGTCTGCATGTGCGCGATCTGTGAGAGCAAAAAGGTGATATTGGCGTGCGAGAGCAAAACGCCCTTTGCGCGCCCCGTTGTGCCCGATGTGTAGAAAAGGGCGGCGGGGGCGTGCCTGTCAATATCACGGCTGCGGAAGGAGCGGTCGCCTGCGGCAATGATTGATCTGCCCTCGGCGACCAGACGGGGGATCGCCTCAAAGGAAACCGTGATCAGCCCGGGCAGGGCAGCGATCTTATGTGCCTCGTCGGCGGCGTAAAGCACGGCACTTGCGTCGCATTCAGCTGCAAGGGCGGAAAGCTCCTCGGCAGAAAGCTCGGCATCGGCGGGAACGGGAATGCCCGCGCCGCAGACGAGAGCCATGTAGGAAAGCACCCAAAAATAGCTGTTTTTGCCGATGATCAGCACGTGTGACCGCTTGCCCTGCGGCAGTCGCGCACAGAGTGCGGTGCCCAGTGCCTCGGTCTCGTCGCGGAAGCGGCCGAAGGAGATGCTTTGATAAATGCCGTCTCTCTTTTCGCGAAAGGCGGGATACGTGCCGTACATGCCTGCGCTGCCCCAGAGCAGCTCGCGCAGGTCGGGAACATTGCGGATGTTGTCATGCCTTGGTGTAGCCATCGTGAAGCCTCCTTGTTGGTTTTGGGGAATCAGACCTCCAGTGCCGCACCACCTACGGCGTCAGTGCGGGCGAGAATGGGGTCGACCTCCTCCTTGATAAAGCGCTCGACCTGCTCGGGCGAGCGACCGATGTAGTCGGCGGGGTCAAGATGCGCGAGGATCTCCTCCTTGCTGAGCCCGAAGCGCGGATCCTTGGCAATGCGCTCAAGAAGGTCGTTTTCAAGACCCTCCTCCTTGACCATGCGACCTGCTGCCATGGCGTGCTCGCGGATCGCCTCGTGCAGGGTCTGGCGGTCGCCGCCTCTTTTTACGGCTGCCATCAGAATGTTTTCGGATGCCATGAAGGGCAGCTCGCGCGCGATGCGTGCCGCGATGACCTTGGGGTAGACCACCAGTCCGTCGGTGACGTTGATGAAGACGTTGAGGATGGCGTCGGTGGCAAGGAAGCCCTCGGAGATCGAGATGCGGCGGTTGGCGCTGTCGTCGAGCGTGCGCTCAAACCACTGCGTCGCAGCGGTGATGGCGGTGTTGTTCACGTTGGAGATGACTGCGCGGCAGAGCGCGCCCATGCGCTCCGAGCGCATCGGATTGCGCTTGTAGGGCATGGCAGAGGAGCCGATCTGGTTCTTCTCAAAGGGCTCCTCCATTTCCTTGAAGGATTGGAGAATACGCATGTCGTTTGAGAACTTATAGGCACTTTGCGCGATGCCCGAGAGCACGTTCAGTACACGGGAATCGAATTTACGGGTGTAGGTCTGACCGCTGACAGGAACCACCTTGGAGAAGCCCATTTTTTTGGCGATAAAGGTCTCGATCTCGTCGATCCTTTTGCCGTCCCCGTCAAGCAGCTCCATAAAGCTTGCCTGCGTGCCCGTGGTGCCCTTTGAGCCGAGCAGTGCGAGGGAGGAGAGCACGAATTCAAGGTCGTGGAAGTCAAGCACAAGGTCGTAGAGCCAGAGCGTGGCGCGCTTGCCCACCGTGACCATTTGTGCAGGCTGTAGATGGGTATAGCCAAGTGCGGGAAGGCCCTTGTATTGCAGGGCGAATTTGCGCAGATTTTCCATCACGCGGCAAAGCTTTCCGCGTACCAGCAGCAGAGCCTCCTTCAGGATCAGCATGTCGGTGTTATCCCCAACATAGCAGGAGGTGGCACCGAGATGAATGATGGGGCGTGCCTTGGGGCAGACGTCGCCCCATGCGTGGATGTGCGCCATGACGTCGTGGCGGAGCTTGCGCTCGTATTCCGCCGCCTTGTCATAGTCAATGTCCTCGGCGTGTGCCTTCATCTCCTCGATCTGCTCGTCGGTGATGGGCAGACCTGCCTGCTGCTCCGCCTCGGCAAGCGCGATCCAGAGTCTTCGCCAGGTCTTGAATTTCTTGTCTGCCGAGAAGAGATATTGCATCTCACGGGAGGCGTAACGGGTGGAAAAGGGGGAAATATAAGAATCGTGGTTTGACATGTCGTGATCTTCCTCTCCGAAATTTTATGTTTGCCAATATTTTTTGTCAAGACTGCGCAGCTGGATCGCCTCTGCGATATGGGGCGCGCGGATCAGCTCGCTTCCTGCAAGGTCGGCGATCGTGCGCGCCACACGCATGATGCGGTCGTAGCCGCGTGCCGAGAGCCCCATGCGATCAAACGCACTCTTCAGCAGAGCGCTTGCCGCCTCGTCGGTGATGCAGTATTTGCGGATCCCTGCGGCGTCCAGCTGCGCGTTGCAGAATACGTTTGTCTCGCCGCGCATTCGCGCCGCGGCAAAGGCGCGTGCCGCAATGACACGGGCGCGCACCGAGGCGGAGGATTCCTCCCGTCGCTCGGCGGAGGAGAGCTCCTCAAAGGAAACAGAGGGGAGCTCGACCTCGATATCCATGCGGTCAAGCAGGGGGCCGCTGATGCGGGAAACGTAGCGCCTGACCTCCTGCGGGGAGCAGGTGCACCGCCTTGTCGGGTGACCGAAATAGCCGCATCTGCAGGGGTTCATCGCACCGACCAGCATAAAGGAGCAGGGGAAGGTGACCCGCCCGCTGGCGCGTGTGATGGTCACACGGCGATCCTCAAGGGGCTGGCGGAGCGTGTCGGTGACGGTTTTGGGGAACTCGGGAAGCTCGTCAAGAAAAAGCACGCCGTTATGGGCAAGCGACACCTCGCCCGGTGTGGGGCTGGCACCCCCTCCCACAAGGCTGACCGCCGACATGGTGTGATGCGGTGCGCGGAAGGGACGGGTGGTCAGCAAGGAGATGCCGGCAGGCAACGTGCCCGAAACCGAGTGCACCTTGGTGGTTTCGATCGCCTCCTCGAAGGAAAGGGGCGGAAGAATGGAGGGAAGGCGCTTTGCCAACATGGATTTGCCCGTGCCGGGCGGTCCGATCAGCAAAATGTTGTGTCCACCCGCGGCGGCGATCTCCATCGCGCGCTTGGCAAGCGCCTGTCCCCTCACATCGGCGAAATCAAGCGTGTGACGCGTGGTCGCCTCGGAAAAGGCGACGCTATCCTCCGATACGGGATCGATCGGCACCGTTCTGTTCAGGTGGTCGACCAGTGCGCGCATGGTCGTGAGGGGATAGACGGTCATTCCCGAAACGGCGGCTGCCTCCCTGGCATTCGCCGCAGGAACATAGATGGCATCGAGCCCCGCGTCGCGTGCCGCCACGCACATGGACAGTGCGCCCTTGACACCTCGGATCTCGCCCGAGAGCGACAGCTCGCCGATCAGGCAGATGCGCGAAAGGTCGGCACGGCGGTCGATCACGCCCGCACAGCGCAAAATGCCTGCGAGAATGGCAACGTCAAAGCCAGAGCCCTCCTTTTTGCGGTCGGCAGGGGCAAGATTGACGGTGAGCGAGAGGGAGGGGAAGCGGAAGCCGCTGTTGAGTGCCGCAGTGCGCACGCGCTCCTTTGCCTCCTTGACGGCGGCGTCGGGCAGACCCACGATCTCAAAATCACTGAAGCGCTCCTGAGCGTCACACTCCACGCTGACGAGAAATCCGTCGATGCCGCAGATCCCTGCGCTGAGCAGTGTTGAAAGCAATACGTGTCCCTCCTTCCGTCAATATTTTTTATATATTATAACATATCTCTTTGGTGAATGCAATGGGAAAAACGCTTCCAACGCCGATTTTCAGGCAAAAGGCAGCCCACCCGTGCTTTGCACGGGTGGGCTGCCTTTGGTATCGCCTTTTTCAGGATGCGCTTCTTTTGTAGATGTAGCAGTGCAGCGCGCTTTCTCTCAGCGCAGCGGCAGCGGCGGCTGCATCAGTGACAGGGAAATCGCTGCCCACCGTATCGCCTGCCGTGTCGACTGCGTACCATTCGGTATCGGCAGGGAAGGTCACAAGGGAGAGTGCCGTGCACCCGGTAAAGGCGTCTGCTCCGATCGCACAAAGGCTGCTCGGAAGCATGAGCGAGGTCAATGCCGTGCAATCCGAAAGGGCAATATCGGCGATCACACGGGTGTTTTCATGAAGCGTGAGTGACGTGATGGCGGTGTTGACGGTACCGACCAGCACGAGATGGGGGTTTTGTGTATTTCCAAGGTAGGTGCCGTTTCCAAAGACCTCGAAATCAAGCGACGTGCAACCGAAGAAGGCGGCGGCACCAAGGCTGAGCAGCCCGTCGGGAAGAGAGATCGAGGACAGCAGGACGCAATCCCTGAAGGCATTACTGCCGATCACGCGCAGTGAAGCGGGCAGGGAAAGCGAGGTCAGGGCACGGCAGCCCGAAAAGGCAAAGCTGCCGATGGAGGTCAGTGTAGAGGGAAGCGTTGGCAGCGTGAGGCTCGTGCAGCCCGAAAAGGCAAAGTCGCCGATCTGCAGGAGGGCATCGGGCAAGGAGAGATCGGTGAGTGCGGTTGCTCCCGCAAAGGCATAGGAATTGATGAATTTCGTGCTTGGTTCCAGTGTCGCGGAGGTTGCGGATTTGTCCTTCAGAGCGATCGCCACGAGATAGGCGTTCTCCTTGCTGCCGAGATAGGAAATGCCGTTTTGTTCGGTGAGATTCAGCTTGGCGCAGCCCTCAAGGGCGTCGCCGTCGATTCGCGTGATGCCGTCATGAAGCGCGAGCTCGGTCAGCGACGTACACCCCGAAAATACGCCGGCTTGGAGCACCGTTACGCCCGACGGGATCGCGAAGGAGGTCAGGGCAGAGCATGCCGAAAATGCCTCCTTGCCAATCTCGGTAAGGGCGCTGTCCTCGGCAAAAACGACCGCCTTGAGGGCACTGCAGTCGGCAAATGCCAGATCACCGATGATGACGGTGCTTGCGGGGAAGGTCACCTTTTCAAGACGCGTATTGTTGCGGAAGGCGCCGTCTGCAATGGCGTATACGGGCTTTCCGTTGTGGATGGCGGGGACGCGGAGATGGGTCAGGATCGCACTGCCGATCGAGGTGATGCGGTAACCGATCTTTCCGTTGACCGTGACAGGCTCAAATTCGAGAAGCTCTTCTCCGTAGCGAGGCTCTCCGCAGAACACGCAGATCTCGCTTTCATAGCGATGACCGACCGTGTATTCGCCCTCCTCCAGGGTTTTTCCGCAGTCGCCGCAGACCATGTGGCGCAGTCCTTCACTCTCGCAGGTCGCTTCCAGATCGTATTTCCAGGCGGTCTGCTCGTGCTTGCAGCCGCAGGAGGAGAGTGCGATCACCGTCAGGGACAGCAACAGCAGCAGGAGGAAGGGAGAGATCAGCTTTTTTTTCATGAGGTGCTCCTTTACAGCGTGACCGAAGCGTATCGGTCGGGAATTCCTTGTTCATATTATAGCGCAACATCTCGCAAAAGTCAAGGCGCGGATGCCCGGAAAATCACCCCGTTTCGGGGGGTGTCAGCGCACCTTGTTCCGAAGCCCCTTGGGATAGTGATTCTTAAGGCGTCCTGATACCGCCTTTCCGCCGCCGAGAGGGGCACCCTCGAAGAGTAGGACGGCGTAGCCGTTTTTGAATGGGGCAAGCTCCGGTGCATCGATCTCCTCCCCGAACAGATAGGCGCGTACGCGCGGATCGTCTGCCGAAAGGTCCAGTCGACGGATGAAATCCTTGCCGAGCGCGGAATAAAAATGGTGATGCGGCTCCAATCTCCCTTTGCTGACGGTGCCGAGCGCCACACCTGCCACAAAGACCCCCGAGGGCGGAAGCGGAATGTCGGGTGCAAGACAGACCGTGTCACGCAGGAGGCAGAGCCTTCCACGAGGAGTTTTGTTTACCGTGTCGGCAAAAAACGCCGTAACGGTATCGGTTTCACCCCTTGACAGAGAAATGGCGGCATCTTTTTTGGGGGAGCTCACGGGACAGCCCGGGCGGCGCTGAAGCAGTGCCACGAACTGCCCCTCGCCCTTGGCAAGGTGCGGATAAAAGCGGCGGGTCAGGGTCAGCTCGGTGCGGTGGGGATGGGAGGGGGGGACCATGCCGTCAGCCGTGACGGCGACAACCTCGGGAGAAACGGGAATGAGCGAGAAATCGGGGTGCGTGTCAAGGAAATGCGCCACGTTCTGCTCGTTTTCCTCGATCGAAAAGGTACAGGTGGAATAAAGCAGTCTGCCGCCGGGAGCGACGCAAAGCGCCGCATTGTCAAGGATCTCGCGCTGGCGCTCAGCGCAGAGCGCCACGTTTTCCGCACTCCATTCCTCCCCCGCCACCTCGTATTTGCGAAGCATTCCCTCGCCCGAGCAGGGTGCATCGGCGACCACAAGATCAAAATAGCTGCCGTAAAAGTCGGCAAGTGCCTTGGTGGAGAGATTGGTGATGACGGCGTTCCCGACGCCCATACGCTCGATGTTTCCCTGCAAAATCCGACACCTTGCGGGCACGTATTCGTTGGCAACCAGTACCCCCCCATCCCCGATGGCGGCGGCGAGCTGGGTGGATTTTCCGCCGGGTGCGGCGCAAAGATCAAGCACGCGAAGCCCCTTTTGCGGAGAGGCGGCGGCAACGGCACTGATGGCGGAGGGGTCCTGCATATAGATCATTCCTGCGTGGTGTGCGGGATGAGCTCCCACCTTGTCGGAGGTGGCGTAGTAGGCGTGCTCGGCAAAGGGAACAGGATCACTCGCAAAGGGAAGAAGCGGCAGCGCACGCGCGGCGTCGGTCTTGATGGGATTCAGGCGCAGAGCGCGCACTGCAGGTCGGTCAAGCGCAAGGCAAAAGCGCGCATATTCCTCCTCGGAGAGATATGTACGCATGCGGTCAAGAAATGCTTGTGGAATCATGGATGCCCTTCCTTTCCGAGTAATCACTGCTGATCAAGTATAACTCAAGTATAACCCCCTGTGTCTTTTTTTGTCAACAAGTTTTTTGAAAAAGGTATTGACAAGAGGTGAAGCATATGATATAATAGTCGAGCGAGTAAGGGAAGACCCCTTGTGCATTTCGGCTTGCCGGAATGGCGGAACTGGCAGACGCCCGGGACTTAAAATCCCGTGATACTTTGTATCGTACCGGTTCGATCCCGGCTTCCGGCACCATTTTTCAATTTCATATCGCGGGGTAGAGCAGCTTGGTAGCTCGTCGGGCTCATAACCCGGAGGTCGTGAGGTTCAAATCCCACCCCCGCAACCAAAAACGAAAGCAGTCCAATGGACTGCTTTTTCGTTTTTGGAACGATGTGTTCCGCTTGCACGGAACGTGATGCGCACTACGTGCGTGATGACGGCTTCGCCTTGTGATGTGCGCTTCGCGCGTGAGTAAGGAACACATCACATCACTGCGACCAACGGGAGCTACATCACTATGCGAAGCATAACATCACTGCGGCAACGCCGCAACATCACTCTTTACAAACGCCCAAAATACCGTGTGGATGGGATTCAAACTTTAATAATTAACTTTCAGGGAGATTTTACGATTTTCAGTCGCCGGGTCTCCCCTTTTTTCGTTTTTGGAACGATGTGTTCCGCTTGTGCGGAACGTGATGCGCACTGCGTGCGTGATGACGGCTTCGCCTTGTGGTGTGTCCTTCGGGCGTGGAAAGGAACACATCACATCACTTTGCGCCATCGGCGCAGTACATCACTGTGCGTAGCACTACATCACTTGCCTATAAGGGCAATCATCACTCTTTACAACACAAAAACGAAAGCAGTCCAATGGACTGCTTTTTCGTTTTTGGAACGATGTGTTCCGCTTGCACGGAACGTGATGCGCACTACGTGCGTGATGACGGCTTCGCCTTGTGATGTGCGCTTCGCGCGTGAGTAAGGAACACATCACATCACTGCGACCAACGGGAGCTACATCACTATGCGAAGCATAACATCACTGCGGCAACGCCGCAACATCACTCTTTACAAACGCCCAAAATACCGTGTGGATGGGATTCAAACTTTAATAATTAACTTTCAGGGAGATTTTACGATTTTCAGTCGCCGGGTCTCCCCTTTTTTCGTTTTTGGAACGATGTGTTCCGCTTGTGCGGAACGTGATGCGCACTGCGTGCGTGATGACGGCTTCGCCTTGTGATGTGTCCTTCGGGCGTGGAAAGGAACACATCACATCACTTTGCGCCATCGGCGCAGTACATCACTGTGCGTAGCACTACATCACTTGCCTATAAGGGCAATCATCACTCTTTACAGACTCTCAAAATTATGGTATAATTACGCTCGGGAACAAGCATAGGCGCACTTGCCGCCGACAGCGCTGAAAATCAGGGCTTTCGGGCGGGTTCAGATCGCTCCCTCTTGCCTAGGTGCAAATATCAGAGAAGATTTTTACGCTCACGGCAAGGCTGACTTTATTGCCAAGTTACAGATTGCATTGAAAGAATGGAGGGTATATTGATAATGATTTTGAAAAGCAACTTTATCAAAGCAACCGAAAAATTTAACACGCTTGAAGAGAACGTACCTGCTTATTACTTCAGACGGGCACTTGTTTCCGATCAAGCCGTTGCCGCAAAGCTCATGGTCGCGGCATGCGGTTTTTATGAACTCTATCTTAACGGAACGCGGATAACAAAAGGCTTTTTATCTCCATACATCAGCAATACGGACGATTATATATACTACGATGAATATGATGTTATGCTCGATGCAGGCGAAAACGTGATCGGCGTTTTGCTTGGCAACGGTTTTCAGAACAATCCCGGCGGATATATCTGGGACTTTGACAAGGCAGGCTTCAGAAGCGCGCCAATGTTTGCTGTATCGGTAACACAGGGACAGCAGGTTTTACTCCATAGTGATGAGTCCTTCAAAATCGCGCCCTCTCCTATCCGAAGCGACGATTACCGTTTTGGAGAATACTATGACGCAAATGAGGAGATCGATGGCTGGAATCAAAAGGGCTTTGACGATTCCGCTTGGGAAAGTGCTTTGACTGCTAAACCGCCGAGGGGAGAGCTTCGCGTGGCGGATATCTCCCCCATCATAAAGGAGCGCGAGATCACACCCGTTGCAATCTTTCCCGGCAATGGCGGCAGCTATATTTATGATTTTGGAGAATGCAATGCGGGCGTTTGCAAATTGCGCGTTAAGGGAGCAAAAGGGCAAAAAATCGAGCTCCGGCATTCAGACTCGTTGAAGGACGGAGATGTCAACCTCGCGCAGATATGGTTTCGCGACAACTGGGATCGTGATCAAAATATCGTACATAAAGATACTTATGTTTGCAAGGGTATTGGTACGGAAGTATATCAGCCTACATTTACCTATCACGGCTTTCGGTATGTCAAGGTGAGTGGAATCACCGAAGAACAGGCCACCACGGATCTTCTGACTTATCTTGTTTATCATACGGAATTGCATACGCGCGGAGATTTTAGTTGCTCCGACCATGTGACGACAACCCTTCAGGAAATCACAAGGCGTAGTATCGTATCCAATTTTCACCATTTTCCCACCGATTGCCCTCAACGTGAGAAGAATGGCTGGACGGCGGATGCAGCCCTTTCCTGTGAAGCGGCGTTGCTGAATTTTGATCCTGAAAGAAACTATCTTGAATGGATGCGAAACATTTGCAAAGCGCAACGTGAAGACGGAGCACTGCCGGGCATTGTGCCCACGGGGGGCTGGGGATTTCATTGGGGAAACGGTCCCGCATGGGATTGCGTTTTGGCGTATCTTCCCTACTATGCTTATATCTATCGCGGTGAGGTTGCTATGATCATCGAATCGGCGCCGTCATTTGTCGCTTATTTGCGGTATTTGAGAACTCGTTGCGATGAAAACGGCTTGCTGAGCATCGGTCTTGGCGACTGGTGCCACGTAGGCGGCATCAAGCCCAAGGCACCGCTTGTGTTTACGGATACGGTGATATCTATGGATGTTGCTAATAAAATGGCGGATATGCTGGATGCGGTTAATATGCCTGAGGACGCGGACTATGCCCGCGCTGAAGCAGCAAAATACAGAGATGCCATCCGCACAGAGCTTGTCGATTTCACGAGTATGCGCGTTATGGGCGATTGTCAAAGCAGTCAGGCGATGGCGCTGTATTATGGTGTCTTTGAGGAATCCGAGCAAAGCGTTGCCTTTGAGAGGCTTCTGGAGATGATCCACGATTACAGCGATCACATAGATGTTGGCGTGCTTGGTGGCAGAGTTATATTCCACGTGCTCACACAGTTCGGATACAGCGATCTGGCATATAAGATGATCACACGGGAGGATTATCCATCTTACGGAAATTGGCTCAAACGCGGCGCGACCACACTGTGGGAGGATTTTAAACCTGATCGGGTCTCCTCTATGAACCATCACTTTTGGGGAGATATCAGCGCGTGGTTTATGAAATGCCTCGCGGGCATTCGGTTAAATCCCAATAAGGATAACGTAAATGAGTTAGAAATACGCCCCTCCTTCATCGACGCACTTGCTGAGGTGTCAGCTTATCATATTGCCCCGTCGGGGAAAATATCGGTGTCGTGGCGAAAGGAAGGACAAAGCATTATTCTTGATGTGGAAATTCCGAAGGGTATCTGTGCAACGGCGAAAATGGAGCCACGGTTCTGTTTTGAAGACGGTGAACGTTCAAAATCTATCGGGAGTGGCACCTATCGAATCATTCGGGTATGACACCGACCGGCATCTATTCAAGGCAATCGATTATCATATGGAGCGTTTTTGTCAACCAAAATTGCACGTAAAGGAAAAACATGAAAAGAAATTATAAAAACTGAATACGTTCCCGCTTTAGAACCCGTAACAATCGGAGTCGAAAGCGGGAACCTTTTTGATTTTCAGGCGTGCGCAAAGAACTCCGCTTCAATTTGAAGCGGAGTTCTCGTGTTCAACTTTCCATGAGGTCGCGCGACATTAACACGCCGAGTGCCCTGCTATTTTTCTGTCGTGTGCTCTTTTATGAATGCCTTTATGTCCCTGAGAAGCTTCATGTCAGCTTCGGTAATTGCTGAATGATCTCCGAAATTCAGAAGGTAACGAGGGTCAAGATTTAGGATTTGGCAAATTCGACGCAGCTGCTCAAGATTCGGCTCTTGAACGTCGCGCTCGATTTTGGAGTAATTGGACTGGTTCATAGGAATAAGATTTGCCATTTCTCTTTGCGATAAGTCCATATCCTCTCGTGCATTCCGTATTTTTTCGCCAATATTCATCCATTCCCCCCTCCTTTTTGTTCATTATAGCATCTTTAACTAAAACTATTGACAAATAGTTTGATTTATATTATAATAATCACGAATGAGTTAAAATGTAACTCAAACAATTTCGGTATGCTCACACGTTGAAAGGAGAACTTTTATGGAAAGCTTTTTTGAAGGCTCAAGGTCGAAATGTACTCACTGTCAAGCTGAATTTGATGGAGATGTGTGTCCATCATGTGGAGGAGATTCACAGGGAGAAGCTCAAATGAACAAGGGAAATAAATTATCGAATAAAGCATACAACATTTTAAGCTTGATTCCGGCAGTGGCTTTTGCGATTTTTGCAGGGTTAATGGTTGTTTTTGCGGTGATATTGCCGGTTGCAAGGGTCCATGCATTTGGCTTGAATGAAAATTATGGCAGTATTTTAAACGGTACCGGATTTGATGAGATCGCGGGGCTGAATCATCTGTCTGTCATCCTACTGGTTGCTACTCTGGTCACAATCATTTATGCGGCTGTGCTTTTAATAAATAGATTCAGTGTGCTGAAGTATCGCACATTATTCGGCAAACCGCTGTATAAATCATTGGAAGTTATATCTGTTGTGTTTGTTTTAGGTTGCCTATTGTTTGCAATTGCAATCATTGGGAGGATCAACGCAGCTGATGAGGGCTTGGGAATTATCAGGGTTGCTTCTTATCCTATTCTCGCCGTTATTTTGTCTATCGTCTGCTTATTGACCGTTGTCATATCTATCGCTTTGTGCAATTCGCATGAAAGGTCAAACCCCCGGATCCTTGAGATCTGGAAGGAAGAACGCCAAAGGGTAAAAGCCGAAGGCAAAGCCCCCAAGGCAAAGAAGGCAGCCAATGGAGCAGGCTTTAGATTTGCTAAATTTTTAGTTATACCCATCATTGCTGTAATTTCAGTGACCGCTGCCTCAAACGGTGTGGTACCGAGATTTGAAGGTAAGTCCTTTGATGCCGATGATTTAAAGCAAATGCTGGAGGAAGATGCAGGCAAATTTGAGCTTGGTAAATCCTCTGTTGAAAATGAGCTTGGAACCTCTTATGTGCCAAAGGGGGCTTCCGAAGACCAATATCAGGCAGTCTACTATACGGACAATTATATTGATTTTCTCGGGAGGCTGGAACGTAATCAAAGGTATGCCCTTCTTGCGATCGAGCAAGGCGATGACCGTATTTCGGGCTTGCTTAGGCAAGCCAAAAATCTTGAAGCCGAGCAAGAAACTTTGGCATATGGCAAAGCAGAGATCACTTACGACGGTGATAGCCATGTGAAAAAAGTTGTTTACAATCATGTCGTTGTTGACGGTCTTGCTTCTTTCGTCAAAAAGCCTGATAAGGTTCAGGTATTTCATGTTACGGAAAGATATTCGGATCAAACCAACACCACACGTAAAATAGAAAAGGTTGCGTATATGGCAACATATTCCGATGGAAGCTTTATATATGGAGCTTGTGAAAATGCAGTCGTTGTACGGGAGGATGGAACGGTTGCCACAACGTATGAGGGAAGCTGCATTGGTAAAACCATCAGATGGGAAGATGAGTTTGGCAAATATGAAGTGGTGGCACCGGATCACAATGACTAAAATCGGGTAACGGCATCGCGCTTGCGAGAAAGCCCCGGGATGTGTCACGAAAACAAGGAGTGCGGCAAGCCGTGCATGCTGCGGCGAAGACGCACGACGGTGCTTCGGCGGGGCAAAGAAAATTCCTCCGCCCCCAAAGAAAAAAGCAGTCTTGCGACTGCTTTTTTCTTTATCATGAAGCGAATGCTCCATGAGTGGGATGTTGAAAATAATTTTTCAGAAGCCTATTGACAAAAACAATACTTCGTGATATGATGTATTACGCAAGGGGGAGTATGCTATGGATATTCAATTAAAGCGCGGGCTGCTTGACGTATGTGTATTGGCCGCCATCAAGAATGAGGATTCATACGGCTATCAGATCATCAAGGATGTGAAGCCGTATCTTGAAATGTCGGAATCGACTCTCTATACGATCCTGAAGCGCCTGGAGCTTTCGGGGATGCTGACGGTACGCACCTCCGAGCACGCGGGAAGACTGCGAAAATATTATCGTATTACCGAGGCGGGAATCGGGCGGATCGAGGATTTCAAGAGAGAGTGGCGCGAGGTGATGTCGATTTATCAATTTGTGACCAAGGAGGAGGCGGCGAAAAAATGAGAAAACAAGAATTCCTCGATGCGCTCAGGACGAAGCTATCGGGTCTGCCAAAGCAAGATGTCGGAGAGCGCCTTAATTTTTATGGCGAAATGATCGATGACAGAGTGGAGGAAGGGCTTTCGGAGGAGGAAGCGGTTTTGGACATTGGCTCTGTGGAGGAAATCGCGGCACAGATCATAGCGGATATCCCTCTCACAAAAATCGTAAAGGAAAGAGTTAAGCCGAAAAGGCGGCTCAGAGCGTGGGAGATCCTCTTTTTGGCGCTTGGTTCTCCGATATGGCTTTCGTTGGCTGTTGCCGCATTCGCCGTAATTTTTTCGCTCTATGCCTCTTTATGGGCTGTGATCGTTTCTCTGTGGGCAGTCTTTGCTTCGCTTGCCGTTTGCCCTATTGGCAGTGTACCCACGTGTGTCATTTTTGCCGTAGGCGGTAACGGTGCTTCAGGTGTTGCCGTGCTCGCCGCAGGAATTGTTTGTCTCGGACTTTCCATTTTTATGCTTTACGGATGCAAGGCAGCAACAAAGGGTGCTTTGATACTCACAAAGAAAATGGCAATATCGATAAAAAATCGGTTGATCAAGAGGGGGGAAGCGTGATGAGAAAGACAACGAAGCTAAGGCTTGTTATAGCAGCTTCTCTCGTGTTGATCGGATGTATCATTTTTTGGGGTGCAATGTCAATGTTAAAATGGGATTTTACGAAATTGTCAACGAGCAAATACGAAACAAACAGTTACGAGATCAACGAAGGCTTCAGCGCGATCTCGATTGATACCAACACCGCCGATATTGTGTTTGTTCCATCCGAAACCGGCGCAGTCACTTGCTACGAGCAGAAAAACGTGAAGCACTCGGTCACGGTAAAGGATGGCACGCTTGTGATCGAGGTCGTCGATGCAAGAAAATGGTATGAGTATATAGGTATCAATTTGGCTTCTCCCAAGATAACGGTATATATTCCGCAGGGCGAATACGGTGCGCTTTCGGTAAAGTCGCGCACGGGCGACGTGGAAATACCCGAGGACTTTCATTTTACGAGCATAGATATTTCGGAAAGGACCGGCGACGTAACGAATTATGCTTCGGCTTCGGAGGGCGTAAGGATCAAGACCACCACGGGTAAAATTTGTGTTGAGGACATATCCGCAGGCTTGCTTGACCTTTCGGTCTCCACGGGCGACGTGACCGTTTCGGGAGTGACATGCGGCGGTGATGTTTCTGTTACCGTTGACACGGGCAAGGCATATCTGACCGATATTACGTGCAAAAGCGTTACCTCAAGAGGAAATACGGGCGATATATCCTTGAGGAATGTGATCGCCACAGAAAGGTTTTCTGTTGAAAGAGACACCGGTGACGTAAATTTTGAGAGTTGCGACGCCGCTGAAATTTTTGTGAAAACGGATACGGGCGACGTTGAGGGGAGCTTGCTGTCGGAAAAGGTGTTTGTTGTGAGCACCGATACGGGCAAAAAAGAGGTTCCCGATACGATCACAGGCGGCAGATGCGAGATCACCACCGACACGGGAGATATCAGGATCAGCATACAACGGTCATGATCGGAACGCACACCACAAAGGGGTCGGCTCAGGTTTTTGCGGCTTGAGTCGGCCTCGTTTTTGTTTGAAGAACAGTAGATTTTACAGTATTAACAAGTGAAAGGACGATTGGAGAAGCTTGAAAATCGCAGCCCCCATAAAGTAGGTTGCCGTTCTCGGCAGAGGTATGCAGAACATTGACAATTTGGGCTTTTTATGGTAAAATGATATTAACGCTGACAAAGGAGTCTTTGATTGATGAAACATATGGGAAGGATCATGATGATCGTGCTTGCTCTCCTTTTGCTTTTGTCATGCATGGGGTGCTCGCAGCTGCTTGATGCGGTGGAGGACGAGGAGCTCCGCGGATATACCGAAGCCATGCTTGATGCGATCGTTGAAAATGATCTTGATGCGGGATACGCACTGATTGACGATGTTTGCACAAAGGCGGAGTTCAGATCGCTGCTCACCGCGCTTCGCCAGCTTTTCGGCAATGCGGATACGTATGAGCTTGAGCCGCTTGCGATTTACCGAAATCGCTCTATCCAAGACGGGGAAACGGTTGATTCGGTCCAGGCCTCCTATATGATGACCGTGGGCACGGAGCGCTATGTCATCGATGTTGCTACGCATTCAACATGTGAAAACTTGGCTGCCTTTTACGTTACCCCTTATGAGAAAACGGATTATTACAGAACGGGCGAGCTTGGTGCGATGGAGGGTGCAAATGCCCTCCAATGGGTCATGCTGCTTTCAAATCTGATCTCGATCGCTCTGGTCGTTTTTGCCCTTATCGACGCTTGCCGCCGTAAGATACAGCGGAAGCCGCTGTGGATCGTCTTGATCCTGCTTGCGCTGGTCACCGTTGGAATAACCCTTGGCGCGACCCGATTGAATTTCAATTTCAATTTGGCCTGGTTGCTTGGATACTCGGCCCTGATCCTTTACGGCGGAGGCACGACGGTGTTCCGTGTCATGCTGCCTCTCGGCGCGATCTTGTATTTTATATTGCGCAAGCAGCTTGTCGTAAAGCCTGCTCCCGAGGTTGTGGGCGAGCCGATCCCGGAGGAGCAAGCGCCCCCGCCGAGCGAGCCCGAGTGGGGATCAAACCAAAACGGCACGGATGCCGAATAAAGCTTTATGGAAAAGGGGCTGAGTCATTCACTCAGCCCCTTTTCAGTTTGCTCGCGCGGCGCCGTGTGCGCTGCGACATTCTCGGGCTATGTGGCCGACGGGACTTAGTGCTTTGGGGTGCAACGAAAGATTTTCGAAATTTTAAAGCTCCTTGCTTTTTCTTGCTATTAAAGGTAAAATAAAGAAAAGGCGGATCAAGATGTCAAGGACCTTACCTTTGCGGTGCATGGCTTTTTATGCGCGATGTGATACACGGTTATCGCACCATATATCCGATCGGTCTTGGTCTTGTCCGCTCCTTTGACCCCGATCTTGTGACGGAATGTACCGCCATGGCGGTAACGCCCCAACGTCGGAGCTCGGTGATGGCAGGAGGTAGCTATGACAAATATTTGTGTCGATTTCAACAGAACGGTCGGTAGGATCAAGCCCATGCATGCCGTGGGTCAGCCTCCGTTTGCCGGTGGCTTTCTCAAGTTCGATTTTTCCTACATAGATCACCTGAAAAAGGCGAACATCCCTTATTCCAGACTCCACGACGTGGGCGGCGCCTTCGGCGGCAACCGTTTTGTGGATATCCCCAATCTGTTTCGCAATTTTGATGCCGATGAAAACGACCCGGAAGCCTATGATTTTGCTTTTACAGACGTGCTGATCAAAGCAATGCATGAATATGATATCAAGCCGATCTTCCGCCTTGGTGTCACCATTGAAAATCAAGCACATATCAAGGCTTATCATATCCATCCCCCCAAGGACTTTGCCAAATGGGCGCGGATCTGCGAGCACGTGATCCGACATTACAATGAGGGCTGGGCAGACGGCTTTGACTACGGGATCGAGTATTGGGAGATATGGAACGAGCCCGAGAACGGGGTCAGAGGGAAGAACCAGATGTGGACCGGCACGGCAGAGCAGTTTTATGAATTGTACGACGTGACCGCAAAGCACCTGAAGTCCTGCTTCGGGGATCGCATCAAGGTTGGCGGCTACGGCGCCAGCGGCATGTACGGGCTTTATTACCATCCCGAGAAATACGGCATAGACGTTCCGAAAAGAGAGCCTGACGATCGGTATGAGGGCGACACCTACCGCGTGGAATTTTTCCTTGGCTTTTTGGACTACATCAAGGAGCACGGCTCGCCCATCGACTTCTTTTCTTGGCACAGCTATGCGAAGGTGGAAAAGACGCTGGTCATCGATTCGTTTATCCATAAAAAGCTGTGTGAATACGGCTACGGCGACCTTGAACGGCATTTGAACGAGTGGAACAACGCCCACAGCGTGTCACTGCACGGAAGCTCCTTCGCCTCGGCGGCAAATGCCGCAATGATCTGTGCGATGCAAAATTCCCATACGGATATGCTGTGCTACTATGATACGCGGCTCGGGGCAGGCGCATATGCAGGCTTCTTTCATCCGCTGACGCTTGAGCCCGTATGTACCTACTATCCCTTTGTCGCGTTCGGTGAGCTTTACGCCTTGAAAAATCAGGTGGCATGCGAGTGCGAGGAGGAGGGGATCTACGCAGTTGCCGCCGCCGATGCCGAACGCAGGGCGGTGATGATCGTCAACCATTCCGAGGAGGCGCGACGGATCCACTTGAACATCGATGGCGACTGGACGGTCTATCTGATCGATCAGGAGCATTATCTGACCGAAACGGAGCTTTCTGCTGCCGACTTTACCATGGCGGCAAATCAAGTCGTTTTGATCAAAAATAAATGAGCGTGGCATGCCGCCCGATCGTTTCCGACAGAGTGAAAAGCAAAGGGAAGGGGAGATCGCTTGCGATTTCCCCTTCCTTTTGTGATATGTTAGGTTATGGGATGCTGCCTGTCCGACTCGGATCACCAAATCCTTGCCGCTTCGGGCGAATAACCGTCGGGAAGGTCAAAGGGATAGAGCCCACGGGCAGTCGGAGCGGTTTTTCTCTGCGGCACCGCTGACGCCCCCATCTTTGACTATGTCGGTTACGGGATCATTGCCCGCGCGGAGGAGCTCTGAAAAATGCGAAAATCGCCCGTGGCAGCTTGCCACGGGCGATTTTTCTGTTGATATGCCTGTGCCGATCAGCCGGCAGCGCCGATGATGAAGGCAATAAAGGCGATGATCGCCATGGCGATCGGCGTCTTGAGTGCGGAGGCAAGCTTCTTGGTGGGGTTCTTCAAGAACATATCCTGATATTGCTTTTTGGTTTTGCTCTTCTTTTTCGCGATCAGAATGTTAATGACCAGTGCGGCAAGACCGACCACAAAGGGGAAGGCGCTGAATTCGCCGCTGATGGCGAGGATGATGCCGAGCACGTTGAAGAAGAAGGCGGCGATCTTGATCAGGGTGGCGTAGGTTCTTGCCTTCTTGCCGTTCTCCAGCAGCTTGGGGTTATCCGCCCACTTCCAGTGGTAGCGGTTGTTCTGGAGGTTGTAGTACATCTGGTATTCCTTGCCCTTGAAGTTGAGGCAGATGACCAGCACGGGAACGATGTAGGCGGAGACCCACCATTCGGTCGACTCGTAACGGGTGGTTCCCTTGGGGATCTGCTTGTTGATCACGCCCTTGAGTGCGTTCTTGATCTCCTCAAAGGTGAAGATGTTCTGGTCGTTATAGATGGAGTAGGGGACGCTGGAGAAATCCTTGAGGACCGTGTAGGTACCGTCGCCCGCGTAATTGGTGATCTGCAGGCTATCCGGGACGCCGGACTGACCAAAGTCGGCAA
Source organism: Oscillospiraceae bacterium (assembly GCA_015063625.1). Taxonomy (GTDB): domain Bacteria; phylum Bacillota; class Clostridia; order Oscillospirales; family CAG-272; genus Firm-07. The sequence goes on along the minus strand of SVTT01000017.1, from coordinate 17,765 downwards.
TGCGCCCGTGGCGCTTGTTGCCGTTGACCCAGTAGTCAAGCTCGATGTCATAGCGGTAGAGCATGCAGGAACGGATCGAAACCTCGGGGGAGGAGAGGGTCAGCTTTGAAACTGCCTCAACAAACTCGGGGTCAGCCTGCTTGGTGCCCTTGACTGCCTTGATGATGGTATCCAATGCGCTCTGGTGGCTGCAATTTTCCTTAAGGATACCGATCTGCTTACAGTAAGAATAGTATTTGCTGTCTAATCTCATAGGAGCTGCTCCTTTACATATTATGATATTATAAATATAGCACGCTTCACGGGAAAAGTCAACATTTTTTCCGCATTTTCATTTTTTATTGTTTTTTGAAAATGACTATTGCGTTTTGCACATGCTTTTGTTATACTGAGGGCAGGCACGGGGAGATCGCCGTGTCAATTCAGGGTGAGGTACGAGGCTGTTATGGAAAAAAGACTGCTTGCACGATATCCGATCGGCAATCCGCGCCGTCTTTGGAGGCAGGATCGCTTTATTCGAACGGTGGCAAATCCGGGACCTCTGGGTCTTGACGTGGAGGACGACCTGTCGGCAGAAAAGGCAAGACGCGGCGTCAGGACCTGCATGGAGGCGGGCTTTGACATGCTTCAGACCATCTGGTCAAGCAAGCGGATCGGGCGCGAGATCCTTCGCACTGCCGAGTCGCTTGGTGGGGCAGTGATCTTTCAGGATCTGAAGCGCTTTGGCGGAATGGGGCACAAAAATATCTTTTGCGAAAGTGACGATCTGCTCGGCGTGATGCGCGAGAAAAAGAACTGGAAATCGGTTGCAGGTTATTTTATGTGGGACGAGCCCGCCACCGACGAGCAGCTGATGCATACTCACCGCATGATCGAGCTGTGTGAGCAGGAGCAGCCCGACAAGCTGCCCTATACTGTGGCAAACCCCAGCTATCATCCCCTTTTTCTCTGGGAGAACGGGGCTTACGCTCCTTACATCGAACGCTTTGTCAGCATTGTTGATCCCGCACAGATGGATTTCGACTATTACCCCATCGGCATGAAGGAATGCACCGAGGCAACTCAGCTCGACGAGTCGCTGATGTGGTGCGATCTTGAAACCGTGCGCCGTGCAGCAGGGAATCGAGAGATCCCCTTCTGGTTTTACTATCAGGGACATAAATATCCCTTCAAGCATCATGCAGACCGTTTCACCTTTACCATGGTGCGCGCCATGGCACACGCAGGCATGCTGCACGGTGCCAAGGCACTCTCCTGCTACATCGAGATGGAGGGTGTGATCGACCCTGAAACAGGCGGACACGGTATCTATTTCGAGGAGCAAAGGCGCCTCAACGAGGAGATAGGCGCACTGGGCAATACCCTGATGGCGCTCACCTGCCTGCGCGTGATCCACGACGGCACGCTGCTGAAGGATTGCCCCTATATGGAGGGGCTGCGCACCCCGATGGAGGAAAGCGAGCTGCTGACGGGCACGCTGCCCTCCCGCGTTTCGGTGTCGGAGCATACCGACACATACGGCAATCGCTATCTGATGGTGCTCAACCGCGACTACGAAAGAGATTCCTTTGTGTCACTGAAGCTGAAGAATCCTTCTCACGTTTATCGCGTCAGCAAGGCAGACGGCGAGCAAAGCATGGTCTATCAGAGCGCCAAGGGCTTTATCGCGGAGCTTGGCCCCGGTGACCTTGCCCTTTACCGTATTCAGAGCGCAGAGGAAGCACCTTATCTCATTGAATATTATCTGGAAAAGGAAACGGTCTGACCGTTTGAGGGGACAGCTATGCCAGTTAAAGTAGGACTTCGCTATATCGAGGTTTGGAAGGACTGCCTGGAAACCGCAGTGCGCGAATATGAAAAGGAAGAGCAGAAGCAGAGGCAGATCGTATTCTACGGTCCCTCCTACTTCACCCGTTGGAGCAAGGCGTACGGCATGAAGCCGATGGCAGAGGTCCTACGCGGAAAAAGCGGTGCCTCCTGTGTGATCAACCGCGGCTTCGGCTCCAGCTGCGCCGAGCATCAGCTTTATTATTACGATCGCATGATCAGACCGCTTGCGCCCTCTGTGCTGGTCTATCATTTTCATGGTAACGGCTCCAGCTTCGGCTACTCGGCACAGGAGAGCTTTGAGATCGCCCAGCGCGTGATCGCCTATGCAAGAACCGATTTTCCTGACATCAGGATCTATCTGGTGGGCGTTCACCCCACGAAGAAGGACTTTAATTGGTCAGAGCAGGCAGATGCAGAAAGGATCGACCGCGCCATGCGTAATTTTGCTGCCGAGACCCCCAATTGCCATTTTGTGGACGTGCTGCACTACGAGCCCTTGATGCGCAAGGATATCTTTGTGGAGGACGGCGTGCATTTCGATCAGGCAGGCTATGACATCTATGCGGATCTTTACAGGGAGGTCCTGAAGGAGGAGCTGGCACGCTTTTGAGGGGCGAGTCGGGAAGGGCAAGTGCAGCGCGCTGCACTTGCCCTTCGTGTCATTTTTAAAAACACCGCAAAACGGTGTGTAAAAACAGATATTTTAGGAGAAAGGAGCCGATCCGGAATGGAGCTTTTTGCACCGAGCTATTATCCGCAGTTTCACTGCATTGCCAACCGCTGTGCGCACAGCTGCTGCATCGGCTGGGAGATCGATATTGATGACGTGACAATGGAGAGGTACGAGGCGCTCCCCGGTGCATCGGGTGAAGCCATTCGTGCCAGCATCAGGCACGAGGGGGAGGTTGCCTGCTTTGCCCTGACGCCCGAGGGGAAATGCCCTCACCTTGACGGCCGGGGGCTGTGCAGGATCATTTCCGAGCTCGGTGACGACTATCTTTCCGAGATCTGCCGTGAGCATCCGCGCTTTTACAATCTCGTCGGCGATCATATGGAATGCGGCGTCGGGGCAGCCTGCGAGGAGGCTGCACGTCTGATCCTTGGTGCCTCTGACTATCAGACGGCGGTCGCGGTCGGCATGCTTGATATGGACGTCAGTGAGGCAACGGGGTGCGATTTTGATGCGGTTGCATGGCGAGAGCAGCTGTTCTCACTGCTCTCGGACGCAACGCTCTCCTACGGCGAACGGCTTTCGGCGATCGCGAGCTCCTATGCCACAGGCTCTCCTTTACCGCGGGAGGCACGCCGTGAGCTGCTGCTCGGGTTAGAATATCTTGACGGGGCGCACCGACCTCTTCTGGCGGCGCTTCCCGATCCTCCCGACGCCGCGGGAGCGCGCGCCCTGCTTTGCGAGCGTTTTTTTGCCTATCTTGTTTATCGGCACGCAAGCCCTGCCGAGTGCGAGGCGGAGTTCCGTACGGCGGTCGGCTTTGCACTGGAGCTTGAGCGTCTGTTCCGTGCTCTTGTATGCGGCGATCGGATGTCACCCGTGCAGAGCGCGGTGATGCTGTCCGAGGAGCTTGAATATTCCGAGGACAATGCCGAGGCGATCGGCGCGGCACTCAGGGCTCCGTAGCCCTGACTCCTTCGCAGGAGCAAGCCCTTCGCGCTCGCTTGACCTCGGATGGCCCGACTCTCTCGGGGTAGCGCGGCTTTTTCAAAGGGGCTTGCATTGCAGAGCACGGCGTTGTATAATATATACAACGACCTGTCAAAGGGGGGCAGAATATGTCAGAAGCGATATCACCAAAGGCAATGGCAGTGATCCGCCGCATGCAGCAAAATGAGCTGACCGAAAGCGTGATCTACCAAAAGGTTGCCGGCTTTGCCAAGGGGAAGGAAAATAAAGAAACACTGCTGCGGCTTTCCGCCGAGGAACGGGCTCACTATGAGATCTGGCGGCACTATACGGGCACCGAGATGAAGCCCCGACGGGGAAAGGTGCTCAAATACACGCTCGCTGCCCGCCTCTTCGGCTTTACCTTTGCGCTCAAGCTCATGGAACGGGGCGAGAAGGGTGCACAGGACACATACGACCTGCTTGCCGCAGAGGTGGAGGAAAGCGTGGCGATCCGCCGCGAGGAGGAGGAGCACGAGGCGGCGCTGCTTGCCATGCTGGATGAGGAACGCCTGCGATACGTGGGCAGCATGGTGCTCGGGCTCAGCGATGCACTGGTTGAGCTGGCAGGCAGTCTTGCAGGCTTTACCTTTGCCCTGCAAAACACCCGTCTGGTGGCTCTTTCGGGCTTGATCGTGGGTATCTCTGCCACCTTTTCGATGGCGTCCAGCGAGTTTCTCTCTGCCAAAAGCGAGGGGCGGAGCGACGCGCTCAGATCCTGTGCCTACACGGGCATCGCTTATCTGATCACGGTGGTGCTGCTGATCTTGCCCTTCCTGCTGTTTGAGCCAACCCGATGCATTCCTGCGGTTCTGACCATGCTGCTGATGATCGTGGTGATCATTGCGGGCTTTACCTATTACACGTCGGTCGCCAAGGATCAGCCCTTCCGATCACGCTTTCTTGAAATGACGCTGATCAGTATCGGCGTGGCGATCATCTCCTTTGGCGTGGGCATCCTTGCCAAAAAGTTCCTCGGCGTTGATATCTAAGTCGAGAGGAAAGGAAAAAAATGACGATGAAGTTGTCCGAATTTTTAGGAGAGGACAGGCTTTCGCTCTCCTTTGAGGTTTTTCCGCCCAAGACCGACTCCGCGTTTGACAGCGTGCGACACGCCACCGAGGAGATCGCGACCCTTTCACCCTCCTTTATGAGTGTGACCTACGGTGCGGGGGGCGGTACAAGCCGCTATACGCTGGAAATTGCCCAAAATATCAAGGAGCGCTACGGTGTACCCACACTGGCGCACTTGACCTGCGTTTCCTCAACCAGGGAAACGGTACATGAAAAGATCGAGCAGATGCGCGCGGCCGGCATTGAGAACGTCATGGCACTGCGCGGCGATATTCCGCGCGAGCTTGCGAGTGCCGACCGATCGGGCTGGGCGTACCGACACGCCATTCAGCTGGTGCGTGAGCTGAAGCAATACGGAGGGGAATTTTGCGTGGGAGGTGCCTGCTATCCCGAGGTTCACCCCGAGAGCGCCAATCAAAGAGAGGATATCGCATATCTTCGGGAAAAGGTGGAGGCAGGCTGCGATTTTCTGACCACGCAAATGTTTTTTGACAACAATCTGTTTTATAATTTTCTTTACAAGATCCGCGAGGCAGGCATTGTGGTTCCCGTGATCCCCGGCATTATGCCGATTACCAACGGAAATCAGGTCGAGCGTGCCGTCAAGCTGTCGGGATCGCTGATGCCCCAGCGCTTTAAGGCATTGGTGGACAAATTCGGCAACGATCCCGCCGCTATGAAGCAGGCAGGCATTGCCTATGCCACCGACCAGATCATCGATCTGTTCGCCAACGGTATTAAAAACGTGCACGTTTATTCGATGAACAAGCCCGATGTGGCGGCGGCGATCTGCCGTAACCTGTCGGATATTCTCACGCCGTGACGGGCGCGGTCACCGCCAGGCGCCCGCTGCTGCCCTCCGTTGACCGTCGGCAGGTCCTGCGCTATGCGGGCGTGCGGGAGGGGGACGCCATGACCGAGGCACTGCTTGACGCCTGTCTTGCCGAGCTTGACGGTGCGATCTCGCCCCGTATCTGCTTTGCAGAGGTGCCCGTTGTCCGAGAGGGCGATCTGCTTGATCTCGGCTTTGCAAGGGTCGGCTCGGCAGCACTGTCGGCACATCTTGCAGCATGTGATCGCGCGGTGGTGCTTGCCGCCACCGTGGGGGTCGGGATCGACCGCCTGATTGCCAGATACGGCGCACTCTCGCCCGCCAGGGCGCTGCTCTTTCAAGCCATCGGCACCGAGCGTGTCGAGACGCTGTGCGACCTTTTGTGTAACGAGCTTGCCGCGGCGGCGAGGAGCGAGGGGTGCTTGCTGACCTCGCGCTTCAGCCCCGGATATCGCGATCTTCCCCTTACGCTGCAAAGAGAGATATTTACCCTGCTTGAGCCGTCAAGACGAATCGGACTTTCGTTGAACGCAAGTCTTCTGATGTCACCCTCCAAATCGGTGACTGCCATCGTGGGCATCACCAAAAACGACCATTAACCCCCAAAACGGAGTGCATTTTATGGATATAATCGAATTTTTACAGCAGCATACGCTTTATCTTGACGGCGGCATGGGCACGCTCTTGCAGGAGAAGGGGCTTTTGCCGGGAGAGCTGCCCGAGCGCTGGAATCTGATCCGACCCGAGGTGATCCGCGGCATCCACCGCGATTACTTCCGTGCAGGTGCGCACGTGGTCAACGCCAACACCTTTGGCGCAAACAGCCTGAAATTCGGTGAGCAGGAGCTGGATGAGATCATTGCCGCAGCCATTGCGAACGCCCGTGCGGCAGCCCGTGAGGTCGGGGGATCGCAGCCGAGGTGGGTGGCACTTGACATCGGACCCACGGGGCGCATGCTTCGCCCGTACGGCGACCTTGACTTTGAGGACGCGGTGGAGATCTTTGCAAAAACCGTGAGATCGGGCGTGAGGCACGGCGCCGACCTCATTTTCATCGAAACCATGAACGACAGCTACGAAACCAAGGCGGCACTGCTTGCCGCCAAGGAGAATTCCACCCTGCCCCTGTTTGTATCCAATGCCTTTGGGGAGGACGGCAAGCTGATGACGGGCGCCTCGCCTGCCGCCATGGTCGCCATGCTGGAGGGCATGGGTGCCGATGCCGTGGGTGTGAACTGCTCGCTCGGTCCGCGCGCACTTTCCGGCGTGGTGCGCGAATATCTTGCGCATGCGTCGGTCCCCGTGATCCTGAAGCCGAACGCGGGGCTGCCCCGTGTGGTCGGAGGAAAAACTGTCTACGACGTGACCCCTGATGAGTTCGCCGCCGAGATGAGAGAGGCGGTGGAGCTGGGTGTGCGCGCAGCAGGTGGCTGCTGCGGAACGACTCCCGAACACATCGGGGCGCTGGTCGGTGCATGCGAGGGGATCACCCCTGCAAGGATCACGAAAAAGCAGATCACCTGTATCTCCTCCTATACGCACGCTGTGGTGCTCGATCGGGAGCCGATCCTGATCGGCGAGCGCATCAATCCGACGGGAAAGAGGCGCTTCAAGGAGGCGCTTCTCGCGCACGACATGGATCATATCCTAAAGGAGGGCGTGGCAGAAGAGGAGAGGGGCGTACACGTGCTTGACGTCAACGTAGGTCTGCCCGGCATCGACGAGCCGAGCATGCTCTCTGAGGCGGTGTGTGCCTTACAGGCGATCCTCGACCTGCCCTTGCAGATCGATACCTCGGATCCCGCGGCGATGGAGCGTGCGCTGCGCCGCTATAACGGGAAAGCTATGATCAACTCGGTCAGCGGCAAGCGCGAGAGCATGGATGCCGTCTTCCCCCTTGCCAAAAAATACGGCGGTGTGGTGGTGGCACTGACGCTGGACGAGCAGGGCATCCCTGTGCTTGCAGAGGATCGCGTGGCGATCGCAAGACGCATCCTTGCCGAGGCAGAGCGCTACGGCATTGACAAAAAGGATCTCGTGTTCGATCCGCTGGCGCTGACGGTCAGCGCCGATCATACTGCCGCGCGGGAGACCCTCCGCGCTCTTTCCATGATCCGCCGCGAGCTTGGCTGTCATACATCGCTGGGTGTATCCAATGTGTCCTTCGGTCTGCCGCAACGCGATCTTGTCAACAGCACCTTCTTTGCACTTGCACTTGCAAACGGGCTTTCGGCGGCGATCATGAACCCCCACTCCGCAGAGATGATGAGCACCTATGCCGCGTACCGTGCGCTGGCGGGGCTTGACGAGCGCTGTGCCGCCTACATCGACTATGCAAGCGCGCTTCCTTGCTCCGCTTACGCCGAGCCGCCGACAAGCGGGGCGAGCCGTGCGCAGGGAAGGGAAGGAGGCTCCGAGCTGCAGACCGCCGTGATCAGGGGTATGCGAGAGCGCGCCGCGGCGTTGACCGCCGAGCTGATCTCCACCTGCTCTCCTCTTGAGATCATCGAACGGGAGATCGTTCCCGCGCTGGATGCCGTGGGTGTCGGCTTTGAGAAAAAAACCGTGTATCTGCCGCAGCTGCTGATGAGCGCAGAGGCGGCGGGCGCCGCCTTTGAGGTGGTGAGAGGACATATGAAAAACCGACACGCGACCGATCGCTCTGCCGTCGTAATCGCCACCGTTAAGGGGGATATTCACGACATCGGTAAAAATATCGTCAAGCTTTTGCTTGAAAATTACGGCTTTGCCGTAACCGATCTCGGGCGCGACGTGCCCCCCGAGCGCGTGGTGGAGGAGGTGCTGCGCCTGCATGCGCCCATCGTGGGTCTGAGCGCACTGATGACGACCACCGTGCCCTCGATGGAGGAGACCGTGCGCCTGCTGCGCGAGCATGCGCCCTTCTGCCGTGTCATGGTGGGAGGCGCGGTGCTGACTGCCGAGTATGCCGAGGCAATGGGCGCACATGCCTATGCCAAGGACGCGATGGAGGCTGTTCGCTGTGCAGAGCGCCTGGAGCGTGAATATACGGGGCATCCACGGTAAGCTTTGTGGCGCGATCATAAAAAACGAAATACAGAAAAGGCTCGCTTCCGTCCTTCCGCTTGGTTGGATGAAGCGAGCCTTTTTCATACATAAAAGAGGTCAGAGCTTGGCGGTGACATTCCACTTCAGCATACGCCAGCAGCCGTTACGGTAAGCAAAGACGCCGATGCCGCAGTTGTCCACGGTCAGCGTGGGACATTTCTCGCCGAGCATATAGGCGGCGGCAGCCAGCATCGTGCCGCGGTGGCAGACCACACCCACGGTGGCAAGGTCCTCCTGCTCCAGTTCGCGCAGGAAGGCGCCGACGCGTTCGGCAAGCATTTGTCGGTCCTCTCCGCCAAAGGGAACAAAATTGCTTTTGCCTCTGCCTGCGGTATAAGCCTCGCCGTATTCAGCCTCGCATTGCTCGGGAGTCTTAAAGGAGAGTGCTCCGACGTCGATCTCGCGGATGGCGGGGGTGTAGATCGGCGTGACGTGGGGCAGGGCGAGCGCCGCCGTTTTTTTGGCGCGCGCAAGGTCGCTGCAATAGACCCTGTCAAAGGATACGTGGCGCAACAGCGGCTCGGTCGCAGCCGCCTGTGCCATTCCGAGCTCGGTCAGCTCCACGTCGCCGTGCCCTGCGAGAAATCCGTTTTTGTTGCTTTGCGCCTCGCCGTGTCTTAAAAAATAGACGATCTTATCGGTCATACCGCGGTTCCTCCTCGGGGGAAGTGTTTTTGTGAGTGCCGCTTCCGGAGCTCTCTTAACAGGATTATACCTCTCCCCTTTGAGGTTGTCAATAGGATGCGAAAAAGTCTTTGCACGAACCCTGCCCCGTTCGATCGGGAGCGGATTTTTACACCGTGTCAGGCTTTTTGATGCTGTTCAGCAGCTCGCCGAGCGAGAGGAGCTCCTCCTTGGTGGGGGTCCTGCCCATGGCGCCCACCGTGCGCGCAAGGCGCAGCGGAGTAAATCCCTGCATCATTTGCTGCATGCCCTCGTTCATTTCAAACCCCCCCGACTGCCCCTCGCCCTGTGGGGGCAGCAGCGTCCGAAGGAAGGTTTCCATCAGCGCCGCACCCTTCGGCGTCCTCATGATCTCGCCGATCGGGTCGTTGAGCGAAAAATAGCCCTCGCGCTCGGTGACATCAAACCAGTTGAGGACCGCCCCCTGCTCGCGCAGGCGATAGCGCTCGTTGAACTGCTCCACGCGGCGCAGGCGACCCACGTCCCGAAGCTCACCTGCCACGGCGACCAGCTCGGTTTCTCCCTCGTTTGGCACGTCAAAGTAAAAGAAGTGGTCGGGGGCGCTTTTTTTGCCAAGGCTTTTTCCGTTGGCAAGCAGCTCGACCTCGGGGAGATTGGAATAAACGGTCACACGGGTGATCGGCTCGGTACGGTCGACGTAGCGCTTGCCGCACAGATGCACGAAGGGGCGGTCCGAAAGCCATGCCTTATAGGCGTAAAAGGCGTCCTTCCTGTAGCGGCGGTCCATCGTGACAAGACCCTTGTGGTTCTGTCCGTTTTCGCCTCCCTCGTTGCGTGCGTCGGCGCCGAAGTCAAACATGTTCCACACGTGGGTGGCAAAGAGATACTCGCGTTCAAAGAGCTGCCTGATCAGCTCCTCGTGGTAATGCGCCTGATATTCCTCGGTATAATCACCCTGCACGGGGTGCGAGGTGTGCCAGTCAAGCGCCTCGCATCCGTATTCCGAGCAGCCGATGGGAATTTGGGGATGACGTGCGTGAAAGCGGTCAAACCATGGACCGTTCATGGCGGTATTGCCGCCGTACCAGCCGAAATAATGATTGTAGGATACCACGTCGGGGATCTGAAGATAAGGGCTGTCGATGGGACAGGGCGATACGGCGGCAACGGCGGTCAGACGCGTGGGATCAAGCTGATGGCAGAGATCGTTGAGAAGACGGTGATTTTCGAGAAGGTCGGAATCCTTGTCACCCCCCATGGTGATCTCGTTTGAGAGTCCCCAGATGATGATGGAGGGATGATGGTGATTCTGGACGATCAGCTCACGCATCTGCGAAAGCGTGTTTTCCCGTCCCTTTGGCATGTGCCTTGAAATATAGGGGATCTCTGCCCATACCACCAGACCGCGCTCGTCACAAAGGTCATAAAAGTATTGGTCGTGCTGGTAGTGTGCAAGGCGCACCGTGGTGGCACCCAGCTCGCAAATGAGATCGATGTCCTCAAGATGGTGGTGGGGGAGCAGGGCGTTGCCGATGCCGAGACGGTCCTGATGACGGGATACGCCGCGCAGGGGGTAGTGCTTTCCATTGAGAAAGAAGCCCCGATCGGGATCGATGTGAAAGCTGCGGCACCCGAAGCGGAGGCTGACACGGTCAAGCACGTCGCCGTAAAGGATCAGCTCCACCGTGGCACGGTAAAGATAGGGGTCCTGCTTTCCTTGCCACAGATGGGGCTGCTCCACCGTCAGAATGGCGGCGGTTTCCTTGCCCGTATGGGTGGCAACCGTAACTCCGCTCGCATCAACAATACAGTAGCGGAGCTGTGCATCCTCGCGCATGCCGCAGACCGAAGCCTCGATGCTTACCTCGGCACGACCGTTCGATACGGTGGGTGCCAGGCGGATGCCCTCCCCCCCGTCAAGCAGAAGATCGAAATGGCAATCCTCCACGCAGACAAGGCGTACGTCGCGGTAAAGTCCACCGTAAAAGGTGAAATCTGCCATTTGCGGATAGACCCGATCATTCGGGGAGTTGTCCACGGCGATGACCAGCAGGGATTCCTCCCTCAGATCCTTCGTCAGGTCAACGCGCCAGGTCGAATAACCTCCGTCGTGGTGGCAAAGCTGCTTGCCGTCAAGAAGCACGTCGGCAGAGGAGTTGGCACCCCGTATCTCCAGATAATAGCGTGCCGCCTGCGGAAGCTCGCTTTTTTTCAGCTGCCTCGCATAGTAACAGACACCGCGGTGATAGTCGTTGCCGCCGTCCTGACCGTCCTTGGCGTTATAGGTGTGGGGAAGTGTGACCGCTTCCCATGCGGTGGGAAGGTCGGTAGGTGGCTCGGTCGCCCTTTTGCTGAACGCCCAGCCGCTGTTGAGCTGAAGAGTAGTCCTCATGGCATGTCCTCCTTATGATCAATGGCTCTGTCGCGATTTTTAGTATTCCTTTCTCGGTTGGCAGCAAGTGCGTCGTGCATTTCTGCAAGCTGTCGCTTATTCAGATTGTAGATCACCGCAAGACCCAGCAATTGCATCAGGGCACTGAAGAAATAGAGTGCCGCGACCAGATATCGCATCCCACTTGCCACCTGAAGGCTCTGGTTGCCGCCGTTTTTTCCCACGTAACCGATGGCGTACATGATCAGCAGCACGAGAGAGGGTCCCACGCCCTGGGCAAGCTTGCGGAAAAAGGAGTGCAGGGAAAAGACCATACCCTCCTCGCGCTCTCCCGTTTTCCATTCGTTATAATCAATGGCGTCCCCCATCATTGCCCAGCTGACGGTGGAATAAAGACCGACACCGAGGCTGTTGATGAGCTGACATCCGACGTAGGTCGCCATGCCGATCGCGTTGGGCGGAATGGGCAGGATCAAAAGCAGGAATGAGGCAAAGAGCGAGCAGATCGCACCGAAGGTGGAGAGCTCCTTTTTGCCGTACCGCACGACCAGCCGTCGGGCAAGAGGGGTAAACGCGATCACGGGCAGCATGGAAAAGACCTGTATCACGCCCGAGATCTTGGCGTTGCGGAAGTAGGACTGAAAGAGCACGGTTACGGCGAGCTCTCCCCCCTTCATGCCGAGCAGCATGCCCATGGCGGCAACCGTGGCACCCATGGCGGGGCGGTTGTGCCAGAAATTCCGAAAGGCGGTAAAAAAGGACAGACGGGGTGCTTTTTCGTGAAGCGGCAGGTCGATCTCTGCACGCAGCTCGGTGGTGCGGATGGTGAACTGAAAGGCGAGAAAGCCGATCACGCCCATGATCAGTGCGGCGAGAAACACGCGCTCACCGACCAGGCGGTCATTGCGGTCATAGATGAGGAAGGGAAGGATCGCCATGGGGATCATATTGCCGACGGCAGAGCCCACCGATCGCCATGCCGAGAGAGAGGCACGGTCGGCAGTGTCCTCCGAGATCAGGGAGAGCAGGGAGCCGTAGGGCACGTTGACCACGGTGTAAAAGGCATCCCAGATCACGTAGCCCCCGATAAAAATGAGCACCTGCGCCCATAACGGTGCCCACGGCACGGGCAAAAAGCAGAGCGCGCCCGCCACAGTCAGCCCGACCGAGCCAAACAGCATATAGGTGAGAAACTTGTGGCGGCGATATTGGCGGCGGTCGGCATCGATGATCGAGCCGATCAGCGGATCATTGATGGCATCCCACACCTGCACCACGATCAGCAGCAGGGAATACCAGACCTCAAGCCCCATATATTGTGTCCAGAAGATCGCCATTGTGCTTTTGAGGGCAAAGCTCATGTTGCAGCCAAGATCTCCCGCCGCATAGGACAGACTGTCAAGAATGCCGAAGGGGCGTCCCGTATTCCCTTGCATGTGCGTTTCCTTTTTCATTGCGTTTCCTCGTTTTCAAGCAATTTGCTGTTTGTATAGTTTTCCGCATTTTCTGTGATAATAACCGTAGCTCCCTCGCGTTGCGCCGGAAGACGCTTTTTGATGTAGCCCGATCACGCCTTTGAGATGCGGTGCTGCGGTATTATGGATGTGCAATCTTTCCTCAAACTATGCAAGCATCCTTTAAATCTCGCAGAAAAGATAGTCCGCACCTTGCCGCTGTTTTCAACTGCGGAAAAATGATGCTTATATGAAGATCATCCTGTTTTTGCGTTGCAAACATAAGATATTGTATTGATTGCCATGTCGATCGTGCTAAAATAGTAGATAGGAGAGAACGCCCGAATGTCCTTGGCAGTCGGATGCGCCGTCACCCAAAAGGAGGAAACGCCGTGCCGCATTTTTTGGATGAGAATTTTCTGCTCAGAACCCCCACCGCACAGCGCATTTACCGCGAGTATGCGTCGGAGCTCCCCATCGTGGACTACCATTGTCACGTCAGCCCGCGCGAGATCTATGAAAACCGCCGCTTTCAGAGCATCACCGAGCTTTGGCTTTCGGGGGATCACTACAAATGGCGATTGATGCGTGAGAACGGCGTGGAGGAGCGCTATATCACGGGTGATGCCCCCGATTTTGAGAAGTTTTATCGATTTGCTTCCCTGCTACCAAGGGCGATCGGAAACCCCATGTACCATTGGTGTCACATGGAGCTGAAGACCTATTTCGGCTACCGCGGTGTGCTGAGCGCCGATACCGCCGAGGAGGTCTATGCGCTCTGCGCGCGCGTTCTCGGTGAAGGGGGGCTTTGCGCGCGCGATATCATCGAAAAAAGCGGTGTTGCCTTTATCGGCACCACCGACGATCCTGTCGATCCTCTCGTTTATCATCGCCTGCTCGCCGGGGAGGGGACCCTTAAAGCCGTGGTCGCCCCCACCTTCCGACCCGACCGTGCGTTGGGGATCGAGAAGCAGGGCTGGCGTGACTATCTCGTCACGCTTGGCGATGCGGCAGATATTGCGATCACTGATCTTGACAGCCTTAAGCAGGCTCTTTCACGCCGTATGGCGCATTTTGCCGCACACGGCTGCCGCGCCAGCGACCACGGGCTTGACCGTGCCTGCTATCGGGAGGCAAGCCAAGCCGAGCTTTGCGGAATCATGCGCCGCGCATTGGCAGGGGAGGCGGTCACAAGGGAAGAGGAGGAGGCATTCAAGACTGAGCTCTTGCTGTTCTGTGCCGCGGAATATGCGCGGCTTGGCTTTGTCATGCAGCTTCATTACAATTGCATCCGAGATCCCAATTCCGCGATGCTGCGCGCGCTCGGGCCTGACACAGGCTTCGATTGCATCGGTCCCGCTAACGGCAGCAGGGCGCTTGCCTCGCTGCTTGACCGCCTTTATCGCGAGGGGTGCCTGCCGCGCACCGTGCTTTACAGCCTTGACCCTGCCGACAATGCGTTTTTGGATAGCCTGATCGGCGCCTTTTGCGGTGCGGGTGTGAGAGGCAGCGTGCAGCACGGCAGTGCCTGGTGGTTCAATGACCACAAGGAGGGGATCCGTGCACAGCTGAAGAGTCTTGCATCGCTCGGCATTCTCGGTAATTTTATCGGTATGCTGACCGACTCACGAAGCTTTCTCAGCTACACAAGGCATGACTATTTCCGCCGCATTCTCTGCGATCTCATCGGTGAATGGGTGGAGGGGGGAGAATATCCCGACGATCCCATGGCGCTTGAAGCGCTGGTTAAGGATATCTGCTTTGGCAATGCATGCCGTTATTTCGGATTGGAATCGGAGGTTTTAACATGAAAATGAAGCTTTCCTTTCGCTGGTATGGCAAGGAGGATCCCATATCGCTCGATTATATTGCGCAGATCCCGGGGATGCGCTCGGTGGTTTCGGCGGTCTATGACGTCAAGCCCGGCGAGGTCTGGCCCGAGGAGAGCCTTCGGGAGATCGCCGAGGCATCCCGTCGGCATGGACTGGTGTTTGACGTGGTCGAATCGATCCCCGTTCACGAGGATATCAAGCTCGGCAGAGGGGACGTGGAGCATCTGCTCGAGGTCTATTGCGAGAATATCCGTCGGTGTGCGCGACACGGCGTCAGGTGCGTGACCTACAACTTCATGCCGGTGTTTGATTGGACGAGAACGCAGCTTGACCATCTGGCAGCCGACGGCTCCACCTCCTTGGTGATGTATTGGGATCAGATGAAGGACCTTGACCCCTTGGTCGATGACATCGATTTGCCCGGCTGGGATGCCAGCTATACCAAGGAGGAGATCCGAGAGCTGATCACCGCCTACGCTGCTCTCGGCGAGGAGGGGCTTTGGCGCAATCTGAAGCGCTTCCTTGAGAAGGTGATCCCGGTTGCCGAATCGTGCGGCGTGAGGATGGCGATCCACCCCGACGATCCGCCCTATCCCATCTTCGGTCTGCCGCGCATCATCACCAATGAACAAAATCTGGATCGGCTTCTCTCGCTGGTCGACAGCCCCGCCAATGCGCTTTGCCTTTGCACGGGCAGCCTTGGCTGTGCCGCTTTCAACGATATTCCTCTGATGGTTCGCAAATATGCGCGGATGGGCAGGATCGCCTTTATGCACATCAGAAACGTCAAGATCATGGAGGATGGCTCCTTTGAGGAGCGCGCCCATCTTTCTTCCTGCGGCTCGCTGGACATGCTGGAGGTGGTGCGCGCATTGGCGGAAAACGGCTTTGAGGGCTACGTGCGTCCCGACCACGGGCGCATGATCTTCGGTGAGAAAGGGAAGCCCGGCTACGGGCTTTACGACCGCGCGCTGGGCGCCACCTATCTCAACGGTCTTTTTGAAGCGTGTGAGCGCATGTGCGCTCCCGACGGGCAGAAGCAGTAAGGAGGACGATATATGAAGCAAAACGTGTTAAACACCGATCTTTCGGGCAAGGTGGCAGTGGTGACCGGCGCGGGTGGCGTGCTTTGCAGTGCATTTGCCGAGGTGCTGGCGAGGGCGGGTGCGCGCGTCGCACTGCTGGATCTGAACGGTGAGGCAGCAGAGCGCTGTGCCGAGCGCATCACGGCAGAGGGGGGGATCGCACGCGCTTACCCCTGCAACGTGTTAAAAAAAGAGGACTGCACCGCAGTGGCACAGGCAGTCAGGCGCGAGCTTGGCGCCTGCGATATTCTGATCAACGGTGCGGGTGGAAACAGTCCGAGAGCCACCACCGACAAGGAGTATTTTGAGCAGGGAGATCTGGATGCCGAAACCAAGAGCTTTTTTGATCTCGATGCCGAGGGCGTGGGCTTTGTGTTCGATCTGAATTTTCTCGGAACGCTGATCCCCACACAGGCGTTTGCGACGCAGATGGTGGGAAGAGCAGGCTGCTCGATCCTTAATATCTCGTCCATGAATGCCTACACGCCCCTGACCAAGATCCCCGCCTATTCGGGCGCAAAGGCGGCGATCTCCAATTTTACGCAATGGCTTGCCGTGCATTTTTCAAGGGTGGGTATTCGCGTCAATGCGATCGCCCCCGGCTTTTTCTCAACCAAGCAGAATGCCGCCTTGCTCTTTGCCCCGGACGGCACGCCGACGGCGCGCACGGGCAAGATCCTTGCCGCCACCCCGATGGGGCGCTTCGGTGAGCCCACAGAGCTGGAGGGTGCACTTCTCTTCCTGCTCAATGACCGTGCCGCAAGCTTTATCACAGGCGTCGTGCTCCCCGTTGACGGCGGCTTTTCCGCCTATTCCGGCGTGTGACGGCGAAGCAAGGAACTGACTTGTCCTGCGGACGCGTGGAGATACTAAAACGAAGAAAAGGGGCTACGTCATTTAGATGCAGAAGGTGTGATCTTGGCACGTTAGGCGTATACAAATACGTCGAGTGCCAAGAGCGCACCTAAAAAACACACATTCAAATTGAAATTCGCAAGAATTTCTACCTAAAAAGCCGCCTTTTCTGCCATTTTTGACAGATAAAGCGGCTTCATTTTTCAGTTTCCTCTTTGTGTGTTTTTGTTCGGCGCTAAATGAATCAGCCCCTTTTTTATGCTTGATCATTGCCGATCAACAATGGCTGCTAAAATCAAAAAGCTACCCTTGACGGATAGCTTTTCGGAAATGTTCAATTCCTTTTGTAATTGTCCACTTCAAGTAAAATGCGATGAATGTGTTCCTGCTCCTTTTGGGTCTTTGCCGAAAGAAATTCATAGCATTCAAGCGGAATATTGCGGACCCCGTCCTCTTGAGCACCAAGCTTTTCAAACAGCTTTGACAACGAAATGTTCAAAGCCGAGGCGATTTTTTCGATGCTTTCGATCGTAGCGTTTTTCTCGCCGCGCTCAATTTGACCGATGTATGTGGGATGACACCCGGAAAGCTCTGCAAGCTTTTCTTGACTCAAGCCCTAGGGACAAGAGAGCGAGTTGAGCACGCCCACAGGCGCATTTTACGGGCGCTTTTGCCCCTGCTCTCTTTGTAAAGTAATACTTGACTGCATCGAGCAGTGGCAAAATCACCGCGAAAACCATCGACTGTGGGTCGAGGCGAGTTTCAAGGGAGCAGATTTTTGCCAAGGCAACGCAAAAGCCGCCGTGAATATGCGGATATTTACAAGACTTTTGCGGCAGCATGGGCGGACATCTGCCCCTTGAAACCGTGTTCAATTCGCTCTCTTGCCTAGGGACAAGAGAGCGAGTTGAGCACGCCCACAGGCGCATTTTACGGGCGCTTTTGCCCCTGCTCTCTTTGTAAAGTAATACTTGACTGCATCGAGCAGTGACAAAATCACC
>SVTT01000016.1 GCA_015063625.1 Oscillospiraceae bacterium | reverse complement strand
GACTGTGGGTCGAGGCGAGTTTTAAGGGAGCAGATTTTTGCCAAGGCAACGCAAAAGCCGCCGTGAATATGCGGATATTTACAAGGCTTTTGCGGCAGCATGGGCGGAGATCTGCCCCTTCAAACCGTGTTCTATTCGCTCTCTTGTCCCTAGGTGTGGGTCTGATCACCACCAATATTCTTGAATAAAAAAAGGTCCCGTGATGCACCACGGGACCTTTTTTACGACCGTTTCATCTGCCGTAAAAAGCAGAGGATGGCGGCGACAAGCACCGCAAGCGCAAAGCTGAGGACGATCAGCAGCGGAGGCAGGATCTCACCGTATACGCCGCGCAGCGCCATGCGCTCCAGCTCGACCGCATGATAAAAGGGCAGGCATTTTGCCACGCGCACAAAGGCACCCCCCACCAGCGAAAGGTCAAACCACACGCCCGAAAGCCACGCCGTCAGATTGGTAAGCAGCGCGCCGCAGATGCCGCCGACCTGCTTGACCTGAAGCAGACTGCCGCAAAGAAGCCCCAGCCCAACAAAAAGCAACGAAACGGGCAGGATCAGCAAAAGTGCCCCGAGGATGGAAAGAGTTGGCTTCAGTCCCAGCACCAGTGCTACCAGGTAGCAGATGCCGCTTTGTGCGAGTGAAACGGGCAGGAACGGAAGCATATAGCCGAGAATGAAATCCGATGCCGAAAGCGGCGTGGTATAAAGGCGTGCGAGCAGTGCACTTTCCCGATCCTTGGCGATCAGCGTTGCCGAAAACAGGCTCATGAAGGAAAGCCCGAACACCGTGATGCCGGGCGTGAGATGTGAGATCTCAAACAGTGGCACGGGAATGCGCGCCTGAATGGCAGAAAGCAGAAGCAGAAGCACCAGGGGGAAGCCGAGCGAAAAGCCCACCGTAAGCGGATCTCGCAGGATCTCCTTGAGATTTCGTTTGGCAAAGCAGAGCATTTTCATACCGTTCCCCCCTTCACGATGGCAATAAAGGCATCCTCAAGACGGGAGGCGCCTGTTTTCTCCTTCAGCCCCTTTACGGTATCAAGCGCAAGCAGCTTGCCCTCGCGCATCACACCGACACGGTCCGAGAGTGCCTCTGCCTCCTCCATGTAATGCGTGGTGAGAATGACCGTCACCTTGCCCTTCAGCGCCCTGATATGATCCCACAGCTCACTGCGCGCGATCACGTCAAGCCCCAGCGTCGGCTCATCAAGAAACAGGATGCTCGGCTCACCGATGAGCGCCATGGCGATCGACAAGCGCCGCTGCCATCCGCCCGAGAGCCCGGACGCCCGACGCTCAAGGATCGGTTGAAGACCAAGGCGCTCACTGATCTCCCGCAGCTTCCGCGCCGTCTCCTCCCTTGAAAATCCGTGCACGCCGCACATCAGGGCAAGATTTTCGCGCACCGTGAGGTTGGGCGCGACGGCAGTTTCCTGGGGAGATACACCGATGATACGCTTGACCGCCGCTGTTTGGGTCAAAATACTTTTTCCGTCCAAGAGGGCATCTCCGCCATCGGGCGCAAGAAGCCCACACAGCATTTTGATGGTGGTGGTCTTGCCCGCACCGTTGATGCCGAGCAGGGCGAACAGCTCTCCCTTTTCCACAGAAAGCGTCAAGTGATCGACTGCGACGATGTCCCCGTATCGCTTAACAAGCTCTTTGATCTTAACAGCCTCCATCCTTCTTCTCCTCCGCCATACGGGTCCTTACACCCAAATAAATATCGGTCAGCATGCGGCTGATCAGCTCCTCCTCCAGCACAAGGAAGGAGGTGGCAAGCATGGTGGCAATGCCGTGCACTGCGGTCCACATTTCAAGATGCAGCAGCTCCGCCTGCTCTCTTGTGATATGATTCGCCTTCATGATCACATCGACAAGCGCCGCGAAGTCGGGCCCCGCGCTCTGGTCCTTGCCGGTGCGGTCACGCAAGAAGATCATTTTAAAAAGCCGGCTTTCCTCCTTGGCAAAGCGGATATATGCCATACCGCTTGCCTTATAGGGCGGATATACGCCGCTTTTCATATCGGTATCAAGGTAGGAAAGGTATCGCTCATACGCGCGCCTGCCGACCTCCTCACGCAGCTCCTCCATGCTTTCAAACACGGTAAACAGTGGGCGGGGGGAAGAATGCAGCATCTCGCCGAGTGCGCGTGCGGTGAGGGCTTGCTCCCCCTTTGCACGAACGAGATCGAGCGCGGCACAAACCAACTCATCCTTGGTAAATTTGGCTCTTGGAGGCATGGTTTTCTCCTTTCTAAAACAATCGTTTTAAAACACTTGTTTTATTATAACACAGGGAGTATCTCGTGTCAAGAGGAAAAATGAGGACTCTAACACAAGGAGCATCCCTGTCAAGGAAAAAACAAGGACTCGCGTCCCCGTGTACGGGGACGCGAGTCCTCTCCTTATTCTTTATCTCCGAAGAAGCCCCTGAACGCCGACAGCGCTCCTGCCACCAGTGCGGCGGCGCGGAAGGGCACGAGTGACGCCTTGGTCAGGCGTGTGATCACTCTCTGCTTCGCCTGTTCCTCAGTCACCTCGGTGGGCAGAGCCCGTTCGGGAAGCTCTGTCACGGTGTGCGGCTGCTGCAAGACGTGCAGCTGTCCGGGCAACAGCGGATCGGTCAGCAAAAGCCTCTCTGCCACAGGCGTTCTGCGAGGCAGACTGCGACAGACGGTCGGCATGTCCACCACAGGCTCCCCGCCACCGAGAAGGACGCGGCAGATCGGTACCTCTCCAAGGCAAAGATCAAGCACGCCGTCCTCTCCAAGGCAAGAAAGCAGCTCTGCGTCGGCACGCACAAGATCCTCGTGCTCGATCAAGGAAGTACCGTAACGGGTATTGAAATCCTCTGCGGTCAGCCTACCGCCCGTCGGGTCAAGCCAGATCACCAGCGTGCCAAAGGGAGGGATACGCATACCGTCAAGTGCAAGTGAGGTCTTCCTTTCCGCCGCGCGCCGATCCTCGCCTTTGACCTTGAGAAAATAACCGTCAAGCGAACGAAGGATGGGGGTGGGGTTGTGCAGCTCGATATAAGCAAAGGGATTTTCGATCGCCATCTCTGCTCCCGTGAGGGGGGTGCTGACGGGCAGCAGCTTGCTGACCGTGAGCGGCGAGAGAAGCACGTAGGCGGTATCGGCATAGCGCTGCTTTCCCGCCATGCCCGACACCACAGCACTGACACGGCGCTTGTCGCGCACATCGGCAAGACAGCAGGAAACGGTAACGGTTTCCCCCGATTCCAGCACGCCGATCTCTACGGTTTCGGCAGGCGCAAGATGGCGCAGCAGGAATCCGTCCTCGGTGCCAAGATAGAAGTCGACCGTCACATTGGAGAGCGCTTTATCGCCGTCATTGGCAACCGTGACGCTGACCGCGTAAGGATCCTCGCACGCCTCGGTCACGCCATATTCCATTGCCGTGATATTCAAAAGATCCCTGCCCTCCACAAACACGGGGGCAGTCACCGAATAGCATGCGCCATTGGTGATACGCAGATAGTAATAGTCAAAATCGGGATCCAGCTCGATCTGCCAGGAAAAGCGGCGCAGCACGCCTGCATCGACCTCGGCAATGACCATCCGATCCTCGCACATCAGCTGAAGCCTTCCGATGCCCTCCGCATGCTCGGTGGCGACCTCGATCTCGACGATCAGCCGATCGGGGCTTGTCAGCACGCTGCCAAGCGGTACGCCGTTGACGCGGTAAAGGATCTGCATGGTCGCATCATCGGTGGCATAAGTGCGCCGTCGGCGCATTCCGTCAAGGATGTTTTCCCGCGTCAGCGATGGGGCAAGCACAAAGCCCATTCCCGCCCGATCTCCCACGCGGCGCTCTCTGCTGTAAACCGGTGCAACGCGCCAGCCTCTTGCAAGCAGCTCGGCATAATGTCGGTCGTCCTCACTGCCCTTGATATCGACAAGGCAAGCACGGTCGCGCACGGTCGCTTCCACGGGGACGGGAGCGTCGAAGCATCCCCATTCATCGGACGGATGATTGAACACCGCGAGGGCATTCTGCGTATTCCTCAGCTGCTCGAAGGCCTGTGCGAGCTCGGTCGCCTCGCGATTGCCCACGACCTCATTGACGTTCAAAATATTGAGTGAGCCTTGATAGCCGCTTCGGTCGCGA
The DNA here is from genome assembly GCA_015063625.1 of Oscillospiraceae bacterium. Taxonomy (GTDB): domain Bacteria; phylum Bacillota; class Clostridia; order Oscillospirales; family CAG-272; genus Firm-07. The sequence continues at coordinate 34,685 of SVTT01000016.1, read as the reverse complement.
CACGCCGTTTCCACGCCCCAAAGGGCGGCAAATTCACCGTGGCGCTCAAAGCGCATCGCCTGCTCACGCTGTGCCCGATAATGCGAAGCGCAAAGATAGCGCGCACGGTCGGTGACGGCAAAAAAATCCATGCGCGCCACATCACGGGCGTGGCGCATTGCCTCCTCGGGTGTTCCTTCACCGTCCGAATGATGGGTATGTGCATGCACACTGCCACCAAACAAGTAAAGCGGCTTGCCGTCGCCGACCGCAAAATCGATCTTGCGATAGGTGCGGTTGCCGATGCTGTCGCGCAGGGTGACCTCAACGGTATGCGTTCCAATGGCAAGCGGCTTGGGGGGCACGTAGCTCACGCTGTCCGCATCAAAGACTGCATCGCCCGACACGTTGTAGCCATCAAAACAGAGAATGGAGATGGCGGTATTGACACCCGACACGTCCTCATAGGTGATCTTGATCTCAGGCTGCACGGGCTGCTCAAGCACCTGCCCCTCGGCAGGATAGACCGAGCAGATACGGGGGCCCGCGTTGTCCACCACAGGAAGCGTGATGGGTGCCTCGGGCAAAGCAAAGCGCGCAGTATAGAGTCCGCCGCTTACCTCGATATAGTATTCAAGATGTCCCTCAGATCGCATCACACGGTCAGAAGACAGGATCGCCTCGTACACGCCGTCATGATTCAGCGTGGCAGTCAGGGGCACAAAATCTCCGCCTGACCGCAAATAGACGGTCGCGCGTCCCACGTGTTCCCCTAGCGCCGCAAAGGTGATCGAAAGATCCCCCGAGGCGTGAAACACGCGCCCCTCGGGCGAGAGTGGAATGATGACAGGTACAGCGACATCGCAACGATCGAAGGGTGCTTCCCTCGCATCGGCAAAGCCGGGGGTCGGCATGGCAGCGCTGTCAAGCAGGACACCGTTTTCGGGCATACGGGGATCAAAATACCAAAGCTGCGCGTGCGAACGGCGAAGATCGCGTCTCTCTTTGTCATAGCAAAGCCGAATCGTGAAAAAGGCATTCTCGTGCGACTCTCCCCTTCTGACAAGGCAATAGCTGTGTGCACGGTCATCACAGGGGGGCTCAAAGCAGCCCTCGGCAAGCGTGTAGCCCTTTCCGTCAAGATGCTCGGCAATATTTACCTGCATCAAAACAGGCTCTCTCTCCATGATATCGGCACAGGTGGCGGGATAGCGCTCCGCAAGCTCGGAGAAAAAGCGGTGGGGGGATCTTGCTGTTTCGCCGAACCGATTGAGAAGCAAAGGGGTCAGAAAACGAAGCGCCGTACGCTCCCCCGCAGGCAAAAGACTCTTGCCCGGCTCATCGGCAAGCGGATTACGCCCCACAGGGCCTTTTTCATCAAGAAGCACCAGCTCAAAATCGTAAAGATCCACCGTGCGATCGGTGGGATTCAATAGCTCAAGGGCGTTGGTAATGCCTCCGTTCCAAAAACCTGTTTCGGTCACCGCAAGGGGAGGCATCTCGGGCATGGGCAGCAGAGGCACGCGAAAGTCCTCGCTTTGCGCTGTTCCCGAGGAAAAGTGATAGCAAAGCTCCCTTCCACCCTCCAAAAGACCGACAGGCAGGGTTGCCGTGAACACACTGTAGCACTCACGCATACAAAATCCGTCAACGGGAAGCATGCGCAGCTTGCCGCTTTGCGCACGATCACCGCAAACGGTATAGCACAATTCGACAAAGGGGACCTCCGTTGCTTCATCCACCAGTGCTGTCTGCACGGTCAGCGCAGTGCTGTCAAAGGCGAATAGCGCGGGGGCGTGTATCGGCAAAAAATGCTCCATGATCCTCTCCTTTCAAGTGTTACAGGGGCAAGAGCGAAAACAGCGGGCAAAGGGCAATGGGAAAGAACATAGCGGGCAGAAGATTCATGACCTTGACGTGGGTGATCCCCATCAGATTGGTACCGATGGCAACCACCAGGAGCGAGCCCACGGCAACCATTTCACCCGTGATCGCCATAGGGATGGCGCCTGCTGCCAGCACGGCAAGCAGGGTGAGCGCGCCCTGCGTGACAAAGACCGACACGGCGGAAAGGACCACGCCAAAGCCCAGGGTGGAGGCAAACACGGTTGCCGAAACCATGTCAAGCAACGCCTTGGCGTAATACGTGGTGTGAATACGGTTAACGCCGCTTTCGATCGCGCCCGTGACCGTCATTGCCCCCACGCAGAACAGCAGTGTGGCGGTGACAAAGCCCTCGGAAACGCTACCCGCGCGCCCCTTCATGCGGCGCTCGACAAAGTCGCCGAAGCGCTTCATCCAGCCGTCAAGATCGAGCAGCTCACCAACCAGCGAGCCAAGCGCCACAGAAACGATCATCACCAGTACGTTCTCGACCTTCATGGCGCCCATCAGTCCGATCAGCAGAACGCAAAGTCCAAGCCCCGTCATCACGGTGGATGTCAGCGTGCTTGTCCTTGCGCGATCTCCCGTATCGTCCGTCGTCTGTACGGTTATCTTGCGCTTTCGCGCCGCTACGGATGCGATTTTTTTGATCAAAAGCCCAACCAGAGCGCCGCCGAGAACCGTTGCGGTATTGACCAGCGTGCCCCACAAAGCCCAGTTTGTCATGTAGGTTACCTTCTTAATCATTAGGATAAATATAGTATAGCATCGCGGCTCTCAAAAAGCAAGAGTGGGTGAAAAAAACGGCGTGCTCTGTGACATTTATGACTTTTTTCATCTCCCTCCTTGACAAAAAACACCACAAAGCTGTATAATGAGAATAAGATTTTCAAGGAGGCTTTTATGGGAATTATCGTGTTCGTTTGCATCGTTGGGCTGGTAATCGGCGGCGTTCTCACCGCTGCTCTTGATACGGCAATTCCGATCGTCATCGCGCTCTGCTTTGTCGGAACGCTCATCGTCTGGTCGCTTTCCGATGATCATCCGCAGTTTAACGCCATCGTTGCCGTGATCGTATCGCTTGTCAATGCCATCGTCTTTATCAAGACCGGAACGGCTTGGCTCTATTTTCTCCTGCTCGCCTGGATCGGCTATATCAAAACGCACCGCGTTTGGTCGGATTTCGTTGCGTACGATTATTTTACCATTGACGAAACCATTTATCAGTGGTTTGATGACGCGGGCACAACCGCCGTCCATATCATGGCAACCGTGCTTTCCATTGCCTTTTATATGATCTTAGGTGCACTTGCCCTCGAGATCAAAGCGGTGGCGTTTTTGCCTGTGGCATTTTTGCTTTACCGCGCGATCCGCGTCTGCCAAGCCTCCTATTGAGGGTGCCGAGATCTTTTCATCAAACACCAAACAATTAAGCCCTTGGAAGCATCCGAATGTTCCCAAGGGCGCTGACGCGGAAGGGGCAAGAAAACGCCCCTCAAAATCAGATCGCAGCGCCGTCGCTGTCCTTCCCCACAGAAGCAACAAGAGAGCCCCCGAGCTTGTCGGGGGCTCTCTTGTTGGTGCTCCTGCCAAGACTCTGAACTCTACCAACACGGGGCTTCTTCGCCCCGTGTTGCCTTGAAGATTCTCTTTTGCGAGTGCGAATTCCCTCGTTTTGATGGAATCTTCCACCGGAGTTCTCCTTCCCCACAGAAGCAACAAGAGAGCCCCCGAGCTTGTCGGGGGCTCTCTTGTTGGTGCTCCTGCGGAGACTCGAACTCCGGACACCTTGATTAAAAGTCAAGTGCTCTACCGTCTGAGCTACAGGGGCATTGATCGCACCCGTATATCATAGCATACAATCAGGGCTTTGTCAAGACCCTTTTTCTCTTTTTCGGAGTTTTTTTGCGTCTCATGCATGGGGACGAGATCTCTTCAAGCGGTCGGCAAGCAACCGCACATGCTCGGGCAAAAGCCCCGGCAGCATGCTCTCGTCGTCCTCGCTTTCACGGATCGCATTTCGCATCATGCGCACCAGCACGCGGTCAATTCCCTTTTGTGCCGAAACCTTCAGCTCTCCTCCGAAATACACCGTTTCCTCTGCGTTTTCCAGCACGTTACGGGGGTAACAGCGCTCCAGATAATTTTCAAACTGCGAGGCGATGGCACAGCAAAGAAAGAGGGTGTGCGGCAGGGCGGCAACGGCATCACCGTATTGCTTCAAATACGCCTTGAGCGCACGGTGCGGCTTCCCCATGCGGACTGCCGTGCCAAGCACGACATAATCGTATTCGGTGGGCACGGGCATTTCCGCCGAAAGGTCAGCCACCGTGACCTCATGATTCGGCAAAAGCGTCTTTAAAAGCTCTGCCATCGTGCGGCAGCTGCCGGTTTTCCCGGCATAAGCGATCAACAGCTTCATAGCATCCTCCCACAAAACAGATCTACACCTTTATTTTACCACATCCGCCGCCAAAATGGAACCCCTTTTAAAAATATCGCATCAAGACCCTACGGCGATTGACAAACGCGCGCACACGGGATATAATAGATATAACATTTGGTATCACTTCCACATGCAAGGAGAGCGACATGACCGATATTGCACGAAGGATCAAGGAGCTGCGCGATCTGGTTGCCTACCATGCGGCACGCTACTACAGAGATGACGCACCCGAGATCTCGGATTTTGAATACGACCGACTTTATCATGAGCTGCTGACACTGGAAGCGGCACACCCCGAATGCTTTGACCCATCCTCTCCCACGCAGCGCGTGGGGGACGCCATCCTCGACAAATTTGAAAAGGTCACGCACACCGTGCCGCTGACCTCACTGACCGATGTCTTTTCCTTTGAGGAGCTTGACGATTTTGTCAAGCGCGTCAGCACTGTATTGGGCAAGCCCCTATTCTCGGTGGAGCCCAAGATCGACGGGCTTTCCGTTGCACTCCGCTACGAGAACGGCGTGCTGCAAAGCGGTGCCACGCGCGGTGACGGCAACGTCGGCGAGGATGTGACGCAAAACGTGAGAACCATTCAGAACATCCCTCTCACACTCCCGGAGCCACTAACGCTTACGGTTCGAGGCGAGGTCTTTATGCCCCGTGCGGTCTTTGAGCGCATCAACCAAAGGCGCGAGGAGGCGGGCGAGCCCCTGCTTGCCAATCCGCGCAACGCGGCAGCAGGCTCGCTCCGCCAGCTGGACCCTCGCATTGCCGCCGAGCGAAGGCTGGACATCTTTGTTTTTAATCTTCAGGGGGGAGATATCTACGGCGACGGCCGAAAGCCTCTCTCACACAAGGAAACGCTTGACCGCCTTGCCGCACTCGGCTTTAAGGTTCCTGAGGAGCGCACGACGGCAAGCAGCACCGAGGAGATCGTGACGCACATCAAGGCGCTCGGCGAGCTCCGTGACGGTCTTGCCTACGACATCGACGGCGTGGTAGTCAAGGTCGATACGCTTGCCGACCGCGTGACGCTCGGCGAGGGCACCAAGACCCCCAAATGGGCAGTGGCATACAAATTTCCACCCGAGCAAAAAAGAACCAAGCTGCTTGGCGTGGAGATCGCCGTGGGGCGCACCGGTGTGCTGACCCCCACCGCGATCCTCTCCCCCGTGCGTCTCGCGGGCACGACGGTTTCCCGTGCCACGCTCCACAACGAGGACTTTATCAGAGAAAAGGGTATCCTTGTGGGCGACACCGTGACCGTGCAAAAGGCAGGTGACATCATCCCCGAGGTGGTTGCGGCGCATCCCGAGCTGCGCGACGGCAGCGAGCAGCCCTTTTCCATGCCCACGCACTGCCCCTCCTGCAAGGAACCAGTGGCTCGCGACAAGGACGAGGCAGCTGCCGTACGCTGCACCAACAGCGCCTGCCCCGCACAGCTCTCGCGCGGCATTGAGCACTTTGCCTCCAAGGACGCCATGAACATCGAGGGACTGGGCCCCCAGCTGGTAGAGCTTCTGTTGAAAAACCGCCTCATCCGCGACGTGGCAGACCTTTACCGCCTGCGGGCAGAGGATATTGCCGAGCTGGACCGCATGGGCGAGCGATCCGCCTCCAATCTGATCACCGCTATTGAGCGCTCCAAGAGCGCAGGGCTTGAGCGCCTTGTCTTTGCGCTCGGCATCCGCGGAATCGGTCAGGTTGCCGCCACCGCACTTGCCGCACGCTACCGCAAGCTTGACGCCCTGTTTGCCGCCACCGCAGAGGAGCTTTGCGAGATCGAGGACTTCGGTCAGATCACGGCAGACTACGTGGTCGAATTCTTTTCGCATCCTCAAAACGTGGCACTCTGCGAGCGCCTTGCCGAGGCAGGCGTGCTGACTGAGGCAACCGCCGCACCCGTCGGCGACCTGTTGGCAGGCATGACCTTCGTGCTGACCGGCACGCTCGACGGCATGAGCCGCGACGAGGCAACCGCCATGCTGCGCGCCGCAGGGGCAAAGGTGGTCGGCTCGGTTTCAAAAAAGACCTCCTTCGTCGTCGCGGGCGAGGAGGCAGGCTCCAAGCTCACCAAGGCACAGACGCTCGGCGTGCCCGTCATCGACAAGGACGAGATGCTGCGCATGCTCGGGAAATAACCGTTGCAAGCACCTCATTTAACCCGGATCAACATGGAATCGACCGAATTTGCAGGAATGCATTTTCGGTCGATTTCAGAATCATCCGCCGTCAGTCAGACACAATCGCTTCGCGGCGGCATTACCCACCGAAAGGAAAGGAACGGCTATGTCATTACTCACGCTAAAGGACATCGGCAAGATCTATGCCTCAAAGGGCAACGTTGCCGTGGGCATCAGGGGAGTCAACCTCTCCTTTGAACGCGGAGAATTCGTTGCCATCACGGGAAAATCCGGCTCGGGAAAGTCCACCCTTCTCAGCGTCATCAGCGGAATGGATTCCTACGAGGAGGGCGACCTCCTTATTGAGGGTGAATCGACCTCCCATTATCTGCAAGCCGATTTTGAAGAATACCGCGAGCGCTACATCTCCTTTATCTTTCAGGATTACAACATCATCGAAAGCTTTACCGTTCTCCAGAACGTAGAGCTGGCGCTGCTGCACATCGACGACAAAAAGGAGCGCCGTGCACGTGCACTTGACCTGATCGACCGTGTGGGACTCACGCCCCATCTGTCGCACAAGGGAAGCAAGCTCTCCGGCGGACAAAAGCAGCGCACCGTGATCGCGCGTGCGCTCGCCAAGGACAGTCCCATCATTCTTGCCGACGAGCCGACCGGCAATCTCGATGCCGCGACCTCCAAGGAGATCCTCAAGCTCCTACACGAGGTATCGCGCGACAAGCTGGTGTTGGTGGTCACGCACAGCTTTGATGAGGTGGAGCGATATGCCACCCGTCACATCCGCATCTTTGACGGTGCAGTCGAATTTGATCACGTGCTGAGGCCTGTCGACGCCGTGCCGACCGCCCCCGAGGAGGGCAAGGCGTCATCCGACGGGGCAGACATGCCCGAGAAAGCCGAGCCGAGAGGCGGGCAGAAGGCATTCCGCCGCGAGTTCAAAAAGGGTGCTCTGCTCGGCAAGGCGCTCCTCTTTGCCAAGCCCCGTCTTACCGCATTCCTTTGCGCCCTTTTGATGATCGGCACGCTCGGGATCTTTGCAACGGCGTCGCTTTGCGGCGAGATGAGCGAGCTGTTTGACGACAGCCATATGTTCCATCACATCGACGGCAGAGTGGTACTGACCACCGCCGACGGCAGCGTGATGACGGCAGACGAGCTAAGTTCCATTGCCGAGGAATACGGTGCCGTTGACTATCTGCGCTATGACTCGCTCCTTGATCAAAGCACCGCGACCAGCCTTCTGATCCCCTTTGGCGACACGCGACGCGAGTTCCGCCATCTGACCGTATCCTTCGCCTACGGCGAATCCTTCGGGGAACAGATCATCGGACGCTATCCCGAGGCAGAAAACGAGGTCTTTTTGCATCTTCCCATCTCCTATCAGCCCATCTTCGGCAAGGATATGCTGCTGTTTGACACCGTGCTCCTTGAATCCGCAGAGCTGAAGGTGACGGGGGTCAAATATTTCTACGACAACACCAAGGACGCCACCTGCCTGTTCACCGGGGAGGGATTCCGCACGGCAACTGCGATTCACCATCTGCTTGCCCGTGCCGATCTCTCCATGACACTTTCCACGGGCGGCACAGCTACCGATTCACTCTCTTTAAAAGGGATCTGTCCCTCCTTCCATGCCGAAAGCGGCAAGCTTTACATCAACTCTGCCGAGTACCGAAAGCTCGAATCACAGCATCAAGCAAGCGGCACCGACTTTGATCCGCACCTGTCCGTCCGCATCAACTACCGGAAATACAATTACTACATGACCTCCTCGGACAGCTCCCACACCTTCGAATTTGACCTTGACAAAAGCTCCTTTACAGAGGGAAAGCCCCTCGTTTACACACACACCGCGCTTTCGGACGACAACACGGTCATTATGAGCACAGATCTGATCCGCGCGCTGGCGGAATCGGTGCTCTCGGTCTCCTACCGTCAGTCCTCACTGTTCTTTGCCGACGATCACGCCGCGGAGGATGCCGCGCTGCGCCTCCGTGAGGCGGGCTTTATTGCCGTACCCTCCAACACGACCTATACCCCCTCCGCCGACGACGCCATCCTTGGCACGCTGGCAGCGCTGGGGCTCCTGCTGGTGTTCGTGCTCTCGGTGATCTTCCTCGCCTTCTTTGTCAACCTCTGCTCGGGTCGCGCGCTTGGCGCCTTCAAGGGCGACATGGCGATCATGCGCTCGATGGGAATTTCCGTGGGATTGATCAAGATCGGCATGTATACCCGCATGCTGCTCTCGCTGATTCCCGCCTTCCTCGCCCTTCTTCTCGCGGCGGTCCTCATCTTTACCTCTCCGCGTCTGAACGACTACTTCGTCTTTTTACACGCATGGCAATATCTGCTCATTTTCCTTGGCATGCTGGGGCTGACCCTCCGCGTCACACAAAAGCAGATCAAAAACCTGTTTGGCGAGAGCGTCAGAAAATCCTTGAGAGGAGGTGACGAGGCATGATCCGCGCCGAGCATTTACACAAATACTTTCAAAAGGGCAAGCAAAACGAGATCCACGTGATCAACGACGTCGATCTGACCCTGCCCGACCGCGGTATTGTCGCCATTTTCGGCAAAAGCGGCTGCGGAAAGACCACGCTGCTCAACGTCATCGGAGGGCTTGACGGCTTTGACAGCGGTACGCTCACCATCGACGGACAAAGTATCAACGGCGATACCGACACGCTGCGGAATCGCTACATCGGCTATATCTTCCAAAACTACAATCTTCTTCATAGCGAGAGCTGCTTCGAGAACGTGGCAAACGCCCTGCGACTTTGCGGCATGACCGACGAGCAGGAGATCAAGCGGCGCACCGAGGCAGCGCTGGCGAGTGTTGGCATGGCGCATTACGGAAAGCGACCGCCCAACACCCTCTCGGGCGGTCAGCAGCAGCGCATTGCCATTGCACGTGCCATCGTCAAGAACCCGCGCATCATTCTCGCTGACGAGCCCACGGGCAACCTTGACGAGGCAAACACCGTAATGATCATGGATCTGCTGCGCGCCATTGCCGATCAGCATCTGGTATTACTGGTGACCCACGAGGAGAATCTGGTTGACGCCTACGCTGACACGGTGATCGAGCTTTCGGACGGGAAGATCGTGGGCATACGGCAAAACAAGGACACCGGAGGCTACGTTGCCAAAAGCAAGAACGACATCTATCTCGGAGAGCTGGAGCACACCGTGCTTTCGGATGACAGGGTTTCGCTCTCCTATTACGGCAAGGCGCCCGAGAAGCCCGTCAAGCTGCGCGTGGTCAACCACGACGGCAAGCTTTACCTGAAGATCGATTCTCCCGACGTACGGGTGCTTGATGAAACTGCAGAAACCACCCTGCGTGAGGGCGTTTTTGAAGTCAAGAAAGAAAAAAAGGCAGCAACGACACACATCGATATGTCGGAGCTTCCCCCGATGGAGGGTGGCGTATTCGGACGGCTTTTCACCTTTGCCTCCTCCTTGAAAAGCGGCTATCGCGCCAACCTCGGCAGTCAAAAGCGCGGCAAGCGCCTGCTGCGCGCCTGCATGTGCCTCTTTGCCGCAGCCATGGTCCTGATGAGCGCGGTCTTCGGAACCTCGTTTGACGATATTCTGACGGCGCGCGATGCCTATAACCACCACGTATTTTATCTTTACACCCCCGACGGTACGGTTTCCGACACGCTCACCGCCGCCCTTGGCAGCGAGGAAAGCGCCATTGATTATCTTACGCTTCACCGCGGAGCTCCCACGGGAGATCGCAGCATCTCCTTCCGCTACAATTACTTTGAAACATTTACCAAGGGCACCTCAAGCAGGACCAATGCCGTTTATCTCTCCCATGGGCTTGCCGCCTCCCTGCCCCTTAAGGCAGGAAAAAAGGAGGGGCTCGCCGACGAGGAGATCCTGCTGACCACCGCCGTTGCTGACAAGCTCCTTGAAACCGCCTCGGCACACTTCATCAGCGATTACAGGGATCTGCTGGGTCTGGTGATGCCCACCTTCTCGGTAGACGGCAAGAGCCTTCGCGTCGCAGGCGTTGTCAAAAGCAACGAAAGTGCAGTCTATGTCAGTGACTACGCGCAGGCGTGCTTTGTCCGTTCGGGGCTGGATCTGCGCATCCGCCTTGCCGAGAGCTTTGGCATGGGCACCGAGGCGGGTGAGGTCATCTATGTGCTGCGCGGCGACAGCAACGAGGGAGAGCATCCGAGCGAGGGGGACAGGATCCTCATTCACGGTGTCGGAATGACGGTGTCCGAGATTTTGCGCTACTATGCGAGCTACGATGCATGGCTGGCAGCAAACGGCAGACAGAAAAACGGGATCGACGACTATTTCTCCGCGCTTGCCAAGCAAGAGGATCCCACACTCACGGGTGCGGCGCTGACCTCCCGTGCCGATGCCCTGAAGAGTGCGCGCTATTTCGAGTATTTTGACTACTATTACGCGGATTTTGACGCCTTCTTGGGCAACGCCTACTTCTTTGCCTCGGATTATCAGTCGGTGCTTGCCGTTTCGCGCATGTGCCTGTGGCTGGCGACACAGAAGGACATCGAGGAGGCAAGGCTGATGGCGATGGCGGACGGCAAGGAATACTACCAAGCCCTCCGATACAAGGCGCTTTACGGCAGCTACCCCACCATCGCACAGTACAACGCCATCAAGGACAGTCTGCCCACTCTGAGTACGGCACTCTCCCCCTATTACGAGCTCTACGAGGCGGAATACGAGATGACCGACATCAACTACTTCCACGACGACTTCGGCTATCTGCTCTCGCGGGAGGATTACATTGCCGTGACAAAGCGCTACGGCGACACCGTCAAAAGCGCGACCTATGAAGGCTATGGCTATGTCAAGGAAATTGCAGCAGACCGCGACCCCTTCGGCGAGGTCTACTACATCGACGAGGATATCGCAGGGCTTTGCTACACGCTGATCCACTCAAAGGATCCTGCGCGCACTGCCAAGTGGCTTGAGGAGAGCTTTGGCAGTCTGACGGCGCCCAAGGGCATCCCTGTGCTTTATACCCCCGACGACATTTTTGACATTCTGATCGCCGAAAACGCCCTGGAGCTGACTGCCAACCTCATCACCATCCTGGTTTCCCTCGTCGTGATGAGCGTTTGCATGTACCTGATCATGCGCTCCTCGCTGATGAACCGCATCAAGGAGATCGGCATTTACCGTGCCATCGGTGTTTCAAAAAAGAATATGCTCTTCAAATTCTTTGCCGAATCGACGGTGCTGACCCTGCTGACCATTTTGCCCGGCTATCTGCTTGCCAGTGCCTTCCTTTTTGCCGTTCACGGCATCTCTCCCCTGGTGGAAAACATCTTCTACTATCCCCTTTGGCTGGCGCTTGCCGACCTCCTGCTGCTCTTCCTGCTCGGTACGGTATGCGGCATTCTGCCCATCCTCTCACTGCTGCGAAAGACCCCCAGCGAGATCCTGGCAAAATACGACATCTGACCCGAGGAGGGGCGGTACTCGCCCCTCCTTTCCTCATCCTGTCGCCACTTGACAAGCGAGGGCTTTTGGTGTATAATAGCACGGTATTCAATGCAAAGGAGGCGCGCATATGACGGCGATCGGCTTATCGGATATTTCCCTATCCTTTGGCACCAAAAAAGTACTTGATCGCGTTTCCTTTTCGCTTTCCGAAACCGACCGACTCGGCATTATCGGCGTGAACGGGTGCGGAAAATCCACGCTCTTTAAAGTCATCACGGGCGAGCTTGAGCCGGACGAGGGGCAGGTCTTTATCTCAAATGACAAAAGCGTGGGGATCCTAACGCAGGACGGCGCCTTCCAGATCGACGAGACGGCGGGCGACAACGCGCTTTCCCAGATGATCGCCGCCTTTCCCGAGCTGCTTACCGCCGAGGCGGAGCTTGCCGCATTGGAGGCAACACTGCAAGCCACCGAGGACGAGGCAAGGCTTGCTTCTCTTTCTCACGAATACACCGAGAAAAACGCCGCCTTCATCCGTGACGGGGGGCTTGAATTCAGAAGCCGCGCCGCCTCGGTGCTGCTGCGTATGGGCTTTGACGAGGGCATGATGCACCTGCCTCTGTCTGCACTTTCGGGAGGACAGCGCACTCGCCTTGCACTGGCACGGCAGCTTGCAAGGGAGCCCGACATTCTTCTGCTTGACGAGCCCACCAACCACCTTGACATCGAAACGCTCTCCTTCCTTGAGGGCTTTCTTTGCCAGTACAAAAAGTGCGTTCTGGTGATCTCGCACGACCGCTACTTCCTTGACCGTGTCACCACCAAAACACTGGTGCTTGAATATGCACACGCCACACTCTACAAGGGGGGCTACACCGCCTGTGCCGAGCAACGCAGAATTGACCGTGAGATCGCCGAAAAGCATTATCGCAATCAGCAAAAGGAGATCGCACGGCAGGAGGCCTATATCGCCCAACAGCGCGCCTGGAATCGCGAGCGCAACATCGTGGCGGCAGAATCCCGTCTGAAGCTGCTTGCCAAAATGGATCGCCTCGAGAAGCCGAAGGAGGCGCCCCGTGCCATTCGGATGTCCTTCCGAGAGGCAAGAGAAAGCGGCAACGAGGTGCTTTCGGTGCGCGGTCTTTCGATGGGCTTTGGCAGCAAGACCCTCTTTCGCGACATCTCCTTCTTGCTCAAGAAAAACGAGCGCATGTTCGTCACAGGTCCGAACGGATGCGGAAAATCCACCCTCCTCAAGCTGATCCTCGGCAAGCTTTCCCCCACCGCGGGGCGCATTGAGGCAGGCTACAACGTGGAGGTCGGCTATTACGATCAGGAAAACCAGAACCTGACTCCCGAGAACACGGTACTCGACGAGCTATGGAACGCCTATCCCGAGCTGCCCGAAACCGAGATCAGAGGCACGCTTGCCCTCTTCCGATTTATCGGCGAGGACGTATTTCGCACCGTTGCGGTGCTTTCGGGCGGCGAGCGCGCCCGTCTGACACTGGCAAAGCTGATCCTGTCCCACATGAACCTTCTGGTGCTGGACGAGCCCACAAACCACCTTGACATCGATTCGCGCGAGGCACTGGAAACCGCACTTGCCGCCTTTGACGGCACGGTGCTTGCCGTTTCGCACGACCGCTATTTTATGGACAAGCTCGCCACCCGTGTGCTTGCCATCCGCCCCGAAACGGGGGACGGTGATCTGCTTGATTACACCGTCACGAGAGTGGGCAAGGGGTACAGTGAATTTCTTGAATTCAAAAACGAGCGCGCCGCGCGTGCGATGTCGGCAGGCAGCTCACTGCCCCTTGCGCCGCCCATCAGCGACGGAAAGGCACAGTATCTGGCAAGAAAGCAAAGTGCCGCCGAGGAGCGCCGCGAAAAAGCGAGGCTTGAGCGTCTGAAAAAGGAGGCGGCGGCGCTTGAGCAGGAGCTTGTGGAGATCGATGCCGAGCTCTTTGGCTCTGCCGCCAGCGACTATGCTCGCGCCGCCGAGCTTGATGCGAGGAAAAGCGAGGCGGAGGAACGCCTGCTCGAGATATACGAGGAGATCGGCGTTTAATACACACAAAGAGGCGGCTTGCCCGAAGCGGAAGCCCTCGTCCGACTTTCTCCGGCTATCATATACGCCGAGAGGGCACGAGCAGACGCAAAAGGAGAAAAGCCCACGCATCAGCGAAAGCTTTAACGGATTCGCATATGCGTCCGCAAATGCAGCGCCGTCAAGAAAAGAGGACGGAAAGGGACACCTACCATAAAGCAGTTTCCGCCAACCGCAAATATAACAAAAGGAGTACGGACATTTTTGTTCGTACTCCTTTTCACACTTCTTGCCCTGCAAGTATGGTGTGTTACACTTGCGTTTTTTGGGTGGTAATGGGTGAAGTTTTCGCTAACGTCGGCAGGTAACGCTTTTTGCTTTTCAAAGCCGCCCTTTCGGGCACGCGCCATGACCTTCGATCCTCCCCAAAAAATATTTACGGCAGGGGCACCTTACGGCACCCCTGCCGTTTTTTGTTCGGATGGGCAAGCAGCCCCTTTTGATCAGCGAATGGTTTTGGTGGCGATCACGTCGGTGCCAAAAACGTTTGAGAGGATCACGGTACCCGATCGAACGGGCGCCTCGACCTTGGCGGCGCGGATCAGCTTCATCACGTCAAAAATATTTTCCTTGGGGATGGGCGCAGCGGTCTTGACGCTGACCATGGTATCCTCGCGGTTGGAAACGCGCACGATCGAGGTTACGGTACGGGTGGGATGCGTGCACTCATCAATGGCGTACTGCTCACCCTTCGGGCAGGCATTTCCGACAACGGTCAGTGCAGCTCCCTCTCCCTCCACGCAAAGAGAGCAGCCACGGGGGCAGATAATACAGATCAGATTTCTTTTCATGCCAGCTCCTCCAGCGAAACGGTGATGGGATCCTTTGCGAGTGCAAGCTTCTCGCTCTTCACCGTGATTTTTTCCATTTCTCCCGGTGCCGCCTTCAGCCGCACGGCGGTGGCAAGCACCGTATCACCCGACCGAACGGTAAAGCGCACTTTTGAAAAGGGCTTAGTGACACGCATGAAAAGCGACACGTCCCTGCCCTTGTCGGTATGCACGCGTTGAGGCAACACGTAACGCACCCCACTGCCGGGAGCTGTCTTGACGCTCTCCCCCTCCTGCTTGCCGTCCTTCACAAAGGCGGCGGCACCCTTTCCTGCAATTTCGGCTTCATCCGAGACGTAGTCGACCAAATCGTGCACCTGCAGGACATTGCCGCAGGCAAAAATACCGGGGGCAGCGGTTTCTCTGTTTTCATCCACCAGCGCACCACCCGTGATCGGGTCGATCGGGATGCCTGCGGAACGTGTCAGCTCGTTTTCGGGAATCAGACCGCAGGAAAGCAGCAAGGTGTCACAGGGGATATAACGGCGCGTTTCCTCCTTAATGCGGCGGCTTTCGTCAACCTCGGCGATGGTTACGCCCTCAACGCGGTACTCACCGTGGATCTGCGCCACGGTGGTGGAAAGGTAAAGCGGTATACCGTAATCCTCCAGGCACTGCACGATGTTGCGCGTAAGGCCGCCCGAATAGGGCATGATCTCGCAGACCGCCTCGACCTTGGCGCCCTCAAAGGACATACGGCGCGCCATGATCAGACCAATGTCGCCCGAGCCGAGGATGACCACGCGCTTACCCACCATGTAGCCCTCGCAGTTGATCAGCTTTTGCGCCGTACCCGCGCTGTAAACGCCTGCGGGACGTGTGCCGCTGATATTGAGTGCGCCGCGGCTGCGCTCACGGCAGCCCATCGCCAGCACCACAGCTCCCGCCTTGATCTTCAAAATGCCCTCGCGATTGCGCGCGGTCACCACACGGTCGGGAGAGACGGCAGTCACCGTGGTTTCGCAAAGGACGCGAATGCCACGCTTGACAACCTCCTCATAATAGACATCGGCATACTCGGGACCCGTCAGCTCTCTGCCAAGCTTGTGCAAGCCAAAGCCGTTATGAATGCACTGACGGAGAATACCGCCAAGACTGTCCTCGCGGTCGAGGATGACCACGTCCTCGGCGCCGCTGTCATATGCGGCGATCGCCGCCGCCATGCCCGCAGGGCCGCCGCCGACGATGACAATATCGTGTGTGATCATTTCGATACCTCCTTACAGCTTACCCATCAGCTGATAAGAGCCCTTGCCCTTTTTGGTAACGCTCTCCATCGGCTGACCGTTTTCTTCGGAAATCAGCTTCATCACATAGGGCATACAGAAGCCACCCTGGCATCTGCCCATGCCCGAACGGGTACGCCGCTTCACGCCATCGATATCTCTTGCGGGAGGATTGCGGCGAATGGCATCGCGGATCTCTCCCTCGCTCACGGTCTCACAGCGGCAAACGATCTTGCCGTAGGCAGGGTTTGCCTTAATAAAGGCATCCTTTTCCTCATCACTCATCTCGCGGAAGCGGTGCGGATTTTCACGCGTGGGACACCAATCCTTCTTTTCTACGGTGGAAAGACCCATGCCGCGCAGCTGCTCAATGGCATAATCGGCGATCGCGACGCAGGAGGAAAGACCCGGAGAATCGATGGCTGCCACATGCAAAAGCCCCTTTACCACCCCGGAAGGCTCAATGATAAAATCTCCTCTCTTTTCGGAAGAGCGCACGCCCGTAAAGGAGGTGATGACCTGCCTGAAATTGACGCTCGGCACACTCTTGGCTGCAAGACGCGCCACCGTTTCCAGCCCCTCGGGCGTGGTTACGGTCAGATCGGGAGAATCCACCTTCGTCGCCGTGGGACCTGTCAGCAGATTACCGTCAACCGTGGGAGAAACAAGAATGCCCTTGCCCGCCTTGGTCGGCACCTGGAAGATGGTGTGCGAAACGCGCATGCCCTCTGTTTTATCCAGCAGCATATACTCGCCCGCACGGGGAACGATCTCAAAGCACCGATCTCCCGCCAGCTCTGCCACTCTGTCGGCATAGCAGCCCGCGCAGTTGACAAGATATCTGCCTCTCACCGCTTCGCCTGCGGCGGAGGTCACGCAAAAGCCGTCGTTCTCGCGAAGAATGGCAGCCACCTCAAAATCTGTCCTGAGTGCCACGCCGTTATCCATGGCGTTTCCGATGGCGGCAACGGTCAGCTCATAAGGGCAGACAATGCCCGCATTCGGCACGTCCAACACCAGCGTGACGCTCTCGGAAAGCATCGGCTCACGACTTCTTGCCTCGTCACCCGAAATGAGCGAAAGCCCCTTGATGCCGTTTGCCAAGCCGCGCTTATAAAGCTCTTGGAGCGCAGGCTCCTCCTCCTTGCCAAATGCACAGACAAACGAGCCGTTGCGGCGAATGGGGGCATGCAGCATGCCCGCCACCTCAAACAGCTTCTCCACGCCCTCGGCATTCAGCCTTGCCTTGAGCGTATCGGGCACCGGGTCATAGCCGCCGTGCACGATGCCGCTGTTTGCCTTAGAGGCGCCCATTGCCACATCGCCTTCCTTTTCAAGCAAGCAGACCGAAAGCTCATAGCGAGAAAGCTGCCTCGCCAGCATGCCGCCGATCACACCCGCACCAACAATCAATACGTCATACTTCATCTGCTTCAACGCCTCCGTCAGATATCAAACAATTCCTTTTTACCCGTGGAAACGGCGATCGCACCGCAGTCAAGCGCTGCCATCACCTCTTTTTTGGTTTCGATGAGTCCGCCCGCGATCACGGGGATCCTGCCGCCCGCGAAGCGCGAGATCGCCTTGCCAATCACGCCCGGCATGATCTCGATGAGATCGGGAGCAGCACTCTCCAGCGTTTCGCTGATGCTTTCCATCCCCTGCGAATCCAATGCAAAAAAGCGTTGGATCGCCACAAGCCCGTGCTCTTTTGCCTGTCGCAGCAGCTGGGTGCGCGTACTGATCACACCGTCCACGCCCACGCTTGCCAGATATTCAATGCCGATCCGATCCTTACCGATCCCCTCGGCAAGATCGATGTGCACGAAAATGCATTTTCCCGCACCGTGCGCTGCACGGACGCGCTCTGCAACGGTGAGAAGGTTTGCCTTCAGATAAAAGATCACCTCTGCGGGCGAGGCAAGTGCCGCATCAAACGCCGCTTCATGCACAGCGGCAATTACGGGATTTCGCTCAAGACATTCAAACATTTCTTGCGGGGTCATGTTCTTCCTCCAAACAGAAAATTGCACAAAAAAAGATGCAAAGGCACACCTATCCCGGTGTGCTCCTGCATCTCCAATACTCCACAGTGACTACATTATATAACAGCACCGAGGTCTTGTCAAGCGTTTTTTGAAAAAAGCAAAAAAACATCAAATAATGCGATTTTGCCCATTCCCTTCATAGAAGGCGCGAATGTTTCGCGCAATGGTATCAATGCAACGCGCACGCGCCTCTGCAGCTCCCCACGCCATATGGGGAGTCAGGCACACGTTTTCAAGATGTACGATACGCGAGAAGGGGTGCTCGGCACGGAAGGGCTCTCCGTCATATACATCCACACCAAGACCGCCCAGCTTGCCCGAGAGCACCGCGGCAGCCACCGCTGCCTCGTCGGTAACGGCACCGCGAGCCACGTTGATGAGGATGGCACCGTCCTTCATCATCCCGATTCGACGGGAATCCAGCATGCCGCGCGTGCTGGGACTGAGTGGCACATGAAGCGACACGATATCCGACGCGGCGAGCAACGGCTCCAGCTCTGCCTGCTCGTATCGCTCCTCACGCTGACGCCGACAAAGCAGCACGCGACACCCGAGTGCCGTGGCAAGCTCTGCCACGCGCGTGCCGATCGATCCGCCCCCCACGACGCCCCACGTCTTGCCTGCCAGCTCATGAAAAACCGGCACCAGACGGTTTGCAACACCCGAGCGCGTATAGGCGCCGCTGTGGACAAAGCCGCGATAAGCAAACAGATGCGTGGCAAGCGCCAACGCCATGGACAGTGTGACCTGCGCCACACTGTCGGTGCAGTAGGCAGGCACGTTGCAGATGGCAATGCCGTGCAGACGGCAATAGGTGAGGTCAATGTTATCATATCCCGTTGCCGACACGCAGATCAGCCTCAGCTGCTTGGCGAAGGATAGCGTTTCGGCACTCATTCTGATCTTATTGACCACCACCACCTCGGCATCGATCAGGCGCTCACGCGCCTCGATGGGCGTAGTGGAGGGATAAACCGTCGCCTCGCCGAGCGAGGTCAGTGGTGTTACATCGATATCTGCCCCCCAGGTGGCGGCATCCAGAATAACGATCTTCAAAGAAATCTCGCTCCTTTCAGCATCCTTGCTTCAGCACGACATGATATTTATGAAGCAGCTCTACGGGAAAATAGGAGAGCTTTGCCTTGCGCAGTCCCTCATCCCCAGCATCATCCTCGCGATTGATATAGCGGATCTCGCCCCTTTCGTACATATCGCGCGCATAGCAATAATTGATATACTGATAAGCGCCCTTGAAGGCGCGATCCCCTTTTTCAATGTGCACGAACAGCACGTCGCCCACGCGCTCACCAACCGTGAGCGCTACCATCTCCGAGCCGATGACAAGCGCGCCGCCCGAAAGAGGCAGACGGGCAAAATCGGCAAGCGCAGCAAGGGCACGGCGACATTCGACCGCCTCTCCCTCGTCGATCTCTCCACTCTCCAGCCGACGGCGAAGGAATTCCATTGCCGCGCCGTGGTTGCTCTCATCAAGCGGCTCATAACGGCAATCGGGATAAAGCTTTTCAAACTGGTGCACGAGGTTACGCTTTTTGTGGTACCTGCGCCCCGAAAGCGTGGCAAGATCCTCGGCGAGATACAAATAATCCGCCCAGGTGCGAGAGGTGCCCTGCTCCTGAACTGAAAATTCTCCCTCCAGTGCCTCTGCCTCCTCCTTTTCCAATGCGCAAATACGAAGCTCGCCATTGCCGACCGCCTCACAAAGACGCCGCGCGGCATCCACGGTGGAAAGCACCTCGGTTGCCGAGCAGGGCAGATAATAAGACATTCCCCACCTTGAATTGCGGCGGAGAAACAAGAGTCCGTCATCGATCGCGTATTCCATCCCAAGATACTCACCCCACATGTGCCAATAAAGCAGGGTGTGATCCGCAAGGCGACTCTTTTTTGCCGCCACGTAAGGAGCGAGCAGGGGGAGATCCTTATTCGTTAAGGGCTGATATTGCAAAAGACAGCGGGTTTTCATGAAACAACCTCGTTTCCATCGATCTCTGCTTTCTATTCTACCACAAATCATGAAAAAACACAACAAAAAAAGAAAAAGTATCGGCATTTCCTTTTTGACCGACGGTGCACACCGTGCTCACACTGCCTGCCGACAAGTAAAAAGGGACTGAACGGCGACCTGCTTTATCGCAGGTCGCCGAGCGATGTTTGCCCTTACGGGCAAGTGATGTTGCCTTCGGCAATGATGTTTACTGCGTAAGTGATGTTACGCCTGACGGCGTAGTGGGCAAACATCACATCACTCGCGACCTACGGGCGCAACATCATTATGAGCGAAGCGAATAACATCACTTTTGCGTAAGCAAAAACATCACTTCTTTACCACCCGAAAACAAAATACGGTATAACACACTATACCTTGCAGGCAAGATAGTGTGCAAAAAAGACGAGAAAAATCTCGTCCTTTTTGACTTCTTATTAAACTGCTTTACGGTAGGTACCCCAACCTCAGTCCCTTTGGGGTTCATCCGATGCCGCGAGCGCATCCTCACGCGCCTTCAGCCATCCGATCACCTTGGTCATGGCACGGAAGCCGATCGCACCGACGCCGTTAAAGACCGATATATTCAGCAAAAAGAGCAGCGCCGACAAGAGCCCGTCTACCGAGGTAAGTCCCACGGCAAAATAGCCGATATCGGCAATGCTGTGCTCAAAGCCGCAAAGAATAAAGGC
Source organism: Oscillospiraceae bacterium (assembly GCA_015063625.1). Lineage (GTDB taxonomy): Bacteria > Bacillota > Clostridia > Oscillospirales > CAG-272 > Firm-07. The sequence continues at coordinate 13,885 of SVTT01000016.1, read as the reverse complement.
AGGCACAAACAAGAAGATGCCGAGGCATTTGCCAAGATAGTGTGGATTCTCACGGTAATTTTGCACGGCAAGATACATCAGCACACCGCAAAAAACGGCAAGGATCGAGGCACGCCACCATGGGAGCTCCAGCTTTGCCGCGACCAGCGAATGCGCCACCGAAACAAGCCCCGGACGCGCCAGTCTGACGAGGATGCCCGTGACTGTGCAACCCACCAGATTGCCAAGCCATACCAGAAGGCACTCCACGGGATGCCGCATATCCGCGATGTAGCCGATCTTACCCGTGTAAAGATTCCAGTCAAAGGTGCAGATCGCAAAGAGCCCCATAGAGAAAAACAGAGCGCCGACCACCTGATTGGCAGACGAGAGATAAAGCGTAACGCCGATCCCGATGGCAAGTCCCGAGATCAGCGCACTGTAAAATGCACGAAATTTATGTAGAAACTGACGCATACTACCTCACAAGCAAACAAAAATCTCCATTATTATATCCCCAATGTGCGTCAATGTCAAGAGTAATAACGGTTTTGCACATAGTTTCCTTCAAAAAAATTTTGCTTGAAGTGATCACAGGCGCGCCGATTCGCTCGGCGCCCTCTCGGGCGCCTGAAAGAATTTGCGAGCAAATTCTTTCGACCACGCGGTGTTCCTCACGGCATCGCACTCGCGCCAAACCAAAAGCCCGCGCCATTCGGCGCGGGTGAGTGCGATCCCCGCGGGTGGCGGCGCGCAATGGCGCGCCGATTCGCTCGGCGCCCTCTCGGGCGCCTGAAAGAATTTGCAAGCAAATTCTTTCGACCACGCAGTGTTCCTCGCGGCATCGCACTCGCGCCAAACCAAAAGCCCGCGCCATTCGGCGCGGGTGAGTGCGATCCTCGCGGGTGGCGGCGCGCAATGGCGCGCCGATTCGCTCGGCGCCCTCTCGGGCGCCTGAAAGAATTTGCGAGCAAATTCTTTCGACCACGCGGTGTTCCTCACGGCATCGCACTCGCGCCAAACCAAAAGCCCGCGCCATTCGGCGCGGGCTTTTGGTTTGGTGGGAGCGGGTGGATTCGGACCACCGAAGGCATTGCCAGCAGATTTACAGTCTGTCCCCTTTGGCCACTCGGGAACGCTCCCCTATTTCGTTCTGATAACGGCGGCGGCTGCCGCCGATATCACTGGAGCTGGTGAACGGAGTCGAACCATCAACCTGCTGATTACAAATCAGCTGCTCTGCCATTGAGCCACACCAGCGATTTCGGAACGAGATAGATTATACCACGTTTTATCCACCTTGTCAACCCCTTTTTTGAAAAATCTTTTTTCTTTTCTCGCATCACCGAAAATCTCCTTTCCCCTCTTTCCCTCTCCTATCGGGCAATATCACAAAAAAGTTACAAAAAACGCATTCGCGCCCCTTGGCAACTACGGCGCCTTATGATATAATGAGGTGTTGTTTGTGTTTTTATCTTTTGCTATGAGGTGATTTTATGTTGAGAACAGATCTGCGCAACGTTGCCATTATCGCCCACGTTGACCACGGCAAGACCACGCTGGTCGACCAGATGCTCAAGCAAGGCGGTATTTACCGTGAAAATCAGGAAACCGTGACCCGCGTCATGGACTCGGGTGACATCGAGAAGGAACGCGGCATCACCATTCTTGCCAAAAACACCGCCGTGCACTACAAGGACGTTAAGATCAACATTGTCGACACGCCCGGACACGCCGATTTCGGCGGCGAGGTCGAGCGCATTCTCAAAATGGTCAACGGTGTCATTCTTCTGGTTGACGCCGCCGAGGGACCCATGCCCCAGACAAGATTTGTGCTGCAGCGCGCACTGGAGCTGAATCACCGCGTGATCGTGGTGATCAACAAGATCGACAAGCCCGACGCACGCCTTGGCGAGGTGGAGGACGAGATCCTTGAGCTCCTCATCGACCTCAACGCCTCGGACGAGCAGCTTGACAGCCCCATCCTTTACTGCTCGGGCCGCGCGGGAACCGCCGCGCGCAGTGCCGACGAGCAGGGCGAGGATCTGACCCCTCTTTTTGATACCATTCTCGATTATATCCCCGCCCCCGAGGGGGACGAGGAGGGTCCCCTCCAGCTGTTGGTATCCTCCATTGACTACAACGACTACGTCGGCCGCATCGGTATCGGGCGCATCGAGCGCGGCGTGATCCGCCAGAATCAGGACGCACTCATCTGCAACTATCACTCGGGTGAGACACCCAAGCGCACCAAGATCGTTTCGATCTACCAGATCGACGGCTTGACGCGCGTACCCGTGGAGAGCGCGCGCATGGGCGACATTGTGTGCTTCTCGGGCGCGAGTGCCATTACCATCGGCGATACCATCACTGCCACCACCGCAGCCGAGCCGCTTGAATTCGTAAAGGTCAGCGAGCCCACCATGGAAATGACCTTTGCTGTCAACAGCAGTCCCCTTGCGGGAAAAGAGGGCAAATTCGTCACCTCGCGACAGCTGCGCGAGCGCCTTTACCGCGAGGTCATGCGCGATGTTTCTCTGCGCGTGGCAGACGGCGACACCACCGATGAGTTCAAGGTGGCGGGCAGAGGCGAGATGCACCTCTCCATTCTCATTGAAAACATGCGCCGCGAGGGCTATGAGCTCTGCTGCTCCAACCCCCGCGTGCTCTTTCGCGACATTGACGGCGTCAAGTGCGAGCCGATGGAGCGTGTGGTGCTCGACGTGCCACAGGAATATGTAGGTCCCGTGGTGGAGAAGCTGGGTCAGCGCAAGGGCGATCTTCTTGAAATGAACCCCGTAGGCGACCGCACCCGTATCGAATACCTCATCCCCTCCCGCTGTCTTATCGGATATCGCTCCGAGTTTCTCACCGCTACGCACGGCGAGGGCGTGATCAACACCGTGTTTGACAGCTATCAGCCCTACCGCGGCGAGATCCCGATGCGCTTTACGGGAGCACTGGTCGCCACCAAGGCAGGTGTGACCACCCGTTACGGTCTTTTCCACACCCAGGAGCGCGGCAACCTGTTTGTCGGTCCCCAGACCGAGGTCTACGAGGGCATGATCGTGGGTGAGAATCCCAAAAACGATGACATCGCCGTCAACCCCTGCCAGGAAAAGCAGCTGACTGCCATTCGCTCCAAGGGCGCGGACGAAAAGCTGCTCCTGACCCCTCCCGTGATCTTCTCTCTGGAGGAGGCGATCGAATTTATCACCGATGACGAGCTCATCGAGGTCACCCCCAAATCCATCCGTCTGCGCAAAAAGATCCTGAACACCGAGCTGCGCATGAAGGAAATGATGCGCATTCGCCGCGCGATGCAAAAATCACAATAACAAAAGAATCCGCCGAGAACGAAATCGTTCTCGGCGAATTCTTTTCAGATCAGCTTACTGATGCTGGCGGCTGTACCGAAAAGCGTGACCAGATCGCCTTCCGCAAAGGGGCGCATGGGATCCGGTGTGACATCTCCCACCTCCTCGGCAGCATTGCGTACCGCAACTACATTCGCGCCGTAACGGGTACGGATCTGGAGATCGACCAGTGTCCTGCCGATCCACTTTTGCGGCACATGGATCTCTGCGATCTGGTGACCTGCAAATTCAATAAAATCGGTTACACGGTCACGCGCCAGCAAAAATCCGAGGCGCTCTCCCGTATCCTGCTCGGGAAACACAATTTCATCCACGCCGATACGTTCAAGCACCTTTTTGTGCCCTGCGTTGATCGCGCGCGCCGCGACCCATTTGACACCAAGCTCTCGCAGCATGATCGCGAGCAACAGATTCTCGTTCACCGAGGTGATACAGATCATGGCACAATCGTAATCCCCCACACCCGCAGCACGCAAAAGCTGCTCATTGGTCGCGTCACCGACCACCGCCTCGTCCACGAGATCTGCGATCGCCTCGATCCGTTCGGGGCTTTCGTCGATCGCGAGCACGCGACACCCACTCCTTGCAAGAGAGGTTGCCAGCGCATAGCCGAATTTTCCAAGTCCGATCACACAAAAGTTTTTCATCGTTGCTCCTTTCAGCCGATCAGCATCTTCGCTTCCGGATATTCAAGTGTGCTGACGGCATGATCCTGACGTCGCAGGATCGCACAAGAGACGGTCAGAATGCCGACTCTGCCAAAGTACATTAAGATCATCATCACCACCGAGGACGCCGCACTGAGCTCTGCCGTAATGCCCAGTGAAAGCCCGACGGTGCTGATCGCCGAAACCGCTTCATAGAACACAGCACCCTCAGAGAGCGTCGGCGACCACGCCGCTGCCAGCGCCGCACCGAGCAGAACAGCCACCAGCTGCACCACGATCACCGACACTGCTCGCACAAAGGCACTTTCGGAAATGCGACGATGGAAGATCACCGCATGGTGTCTGCCAAGCACCACGTTCGCGACAAAAAAGAATAGTACAAACACCGTGACAAGCTTGACACCGCCCGCCGTAGATCCGGACGCCGCACCGACAAACATCAAGATCTCGGCAACGGTACGCGTGACGGGCAATATCCCCCCATTATTGATGGTAGAAAAGCCGGCGGTGCGCAGCGTGACCGAATAAAAGAAGGAGGCAAGCAGCTTTTGTCCCACCGTCATCCCTCCGATGGTCAAGGGGTTGTTCCACTCGACTGCGGCAAAGGAGATCATTCCCACACCGATCGCGATCACGGTCATCATCAAAACCAGCTTGGTATAAACCGAAGGACGGCGACGGTGACGCACCAGATTCGCAACATCGTGAAACACAAGAAAGCCGACGCCCCCAAGAATGATCAGAAACGCGAGAGTCAGCGTGACCAGCGGATCATCCGCAAAATACATCATCGAGGTACCCTCTCCGCTGACATCTCCCATCAGATCAAAGCCTGCATTGCAAAATGCAGAAACAGAGGTAAAAATGCTTTTGAAAACGCCCCTCGCACCGAGCATCGGAACAAACCGAAAGCAGAGCAGGACCGCACCGATCCCTTCGGCTACGAAGGTTCCCATAAAAACGCGGCGGATCATGATGCGTGCGGAATCAAAGCGATCGACATTATAGGAAAGCAACACCATCTTTCGCTCATGTGCGGTGACGGTACGGTGAAAAAGCAGCATCAGGGCAAGCGCCAGTGACATGAAGCCAAGACCGCCCGTTTGAATGAGCAAGAGGATCACGGTCTGCCCGAACATGCTCCAGTGAAGCGCAGTATCCACACGCACAAGCCCTGTGACACACACGGCACTGGTCGCAGTGAAGGAGGCGTCAAGAAAAGACGTTGCGGTACGCCCCTTTGAGGAGATGGGCAGCATGAGCAGCAGTGTGCCGAGCAGGATGATGACCAAAAAGCCGAGGGCGATCTTCGCCGCAAAATTCATTCTTTTTTTCTTGATCGAAGCGATCGACACGCCGTCATCTCCTTTCCCATCAAAATATATGTACATTATAGCCCCGTTTTCCCGAAATGTCAATAGCGGCGCTCGGTTTACACATATACTGCTATGGAGAGCTGACTCTCTTTCATGATATCACCGCGTTACACAAGGAGGTACGATGGAAAGAAACGAAGGGATTCGCACAGGCGAACGGGCTTCCCGCTTCACGGGAGAGCTTTACCGCATGTATCAGAAGGAGCTTGCCTCCATGATCACCTATCTGCACCAATCGGTAGCAGCGGCTTCCTGCTCACCCGCCGCGGAAAGGCTTCTTGAGGAGATCGCCCTTGCAGACATGCGTCAGTGCCGCAGGCTCGCGCTCTTTTTGCAAAAGCGAGGAATCCTGCCCACGCCCGGCGTTAGACTGCGCACTGCTCCCCCCATCCGTCTCGGGCGTGATCGGGAACGCCTGGAAGCGCTGCTGCGTGCTGACATGATCGAAAAGGAGCGCTGCATGGGCGAATACGCCGCACTTGCCGATCTTGCAAGCGAGCCAGGGGCAAAGGATCTGCTTTTTGCGCTCTCGGAGGAGGAGCGCGCACATGCCGCCACGCAAAGATCCTTTCTCGATCGCCTCAAGAGATCGTAAGAATTTCCGTCACACATAAAAAGCACCGACAGAATCGTGCCGACAAGGGAAAGGCGCTGTCAAAAGCCCGAGGCTCCGCGTGATGATTCGGCAAACGTGCGCATCATTCCCACGTTTCGGTTCATACTAAAAAGAAAAAAGGAGCGATCAAATGACGGATATTCGCAAATGCGCGATCATCGGATGCGGTCACGTGGGTGCCACCACCGCATTCTCCTTAATGAAAAGCGGTCTTTTTTCGGACATGGTGCTCATCGACATCAACAAGGAGCGTGCCGAGGGCGAGGCAGAGGACCTCCGACACGGGCTGCCCTTCCTTGCTCCCATGGAGATCTATGCGGGGGATTACTCCGATCTTGCCGATGCGGGCATTGTGATCATCACCGCCGGAGCAGCACAAAAGCAAGGGGAGACCAGGCTTGATCTGCTGCGTGCAAACGCGCGCGTGTTCGACACCATTGTGGGTGAAATCTGTAAACACAACCAAGAGGCGATCCTTTTGCCCGTCACCAATCCCGTTGACGTACTCACCGAGCTGACCCGCCGTCGTTCCGGCTTTCCTCCCGAGCGCGTGATCGGCTCGGGCACGGTGCTTGACACAGCGCGCCTGAAGCATCTGATCGGAAAGCGGCTTGCGGTGGACAGTCGCAACGTACACGCCTTTATCATCGGAGAGCACGGTGACTCCGAGCTTGCCGTGTTCAGCAGCGCCAACATTTCGGGCATCGATCTTGACCACTTCAGCGACAGCAACGGTAAGTTCCTTGACGGGGCTGAGCGCGAGCGCCTGTTCTGCGAGGTGCGGGATGCGGCATACAGCATTATCCGCGCCAAGGGCGCCACCTACTACGCCATTGCGGAGGCGGTGCGCCGCATCGTGACAGCGATCGTGCGCGACGAGGAAACGGTTCTGCCCGTTTCGGTGGCGACTGCGGGGAAATACGGCATTGACGGGATCTCGCTGAGCCTGCCCTCTATCGTTGGCAGAGGGGGCATTCTGAAGGTTCTGGAGATACCGCTTTCAAAGGAGGAGCGCAGCCTGTTGGAGCAATCCGCCGCACGCATCAAGCAGGCAATGCGGGAGCTGGCGTGACGCTGCAGCGAGAGGACCGTAAAAAAGGGTGGAGAAACCGAGGTTTCTCCACCCTTTTTTCGCTTCTTCACGCAGGATCTCACCGTCTTCGTGTGGCAAAGCGCATCCGATGAGGATCAATGAGATCTCAAAAAGACAGATTCTTCCCCATCCGTCGCCGAGCCTTGTTAAGCCTTTTGCTCGGCACGGCGAATGGCAGCCGCCACGGCGGGTAAGGCGTTTTCGGGAACAAGATAAAGGTCGGGGCGACGGCGCGCGATCACGCCGAACAGCTCATGCGCAAAATCGGGTCCGATCTCCTCCACGCCCGCAAAATCCAGCCGCGCCTCGTGAAACTCCTTCAGCACCTCGCCAAGGCGGCGCGCCTCGGAGCGTGAAACCGGGAAGGAGCCGCCGAAAAAGCGTGCCACGGGGATCTCGGTGCGCACGAAGCCGTACTCGGGATCGTAATAGCGTGCCATGACCTCGCCAAGCTCTCTTGTCGAATCGTTGGCAAGCGCCATCTGCACTGCCGTGCCGCGAAAACGCTCTGCACCCTCATCGTCGGCATCATCCTCATGCGGCGTAAATAGCTGAAGATCCGATCGGATCGCAAAATGATCCATCAGGCGAGATGTGAAGAAAATACCCTGCCCCGCATGCGAATCGGGATCGACGGTGTAGCCACCCGCATAAAGCAGTGACGCCGCCTCCTCCGAGGTCAGCAGCTCTCCCGTCCTCTCCTTGTGCTCCTGCATGATGCGGCGGAAGATGCCAACGCCGTTATCGAGAATGCCCACAATGGTGCAAAGGCGGCTGCGGCTGACCACGCAGACGATGGCAGAGGCACGCGCGTGCTCCATGGCATTGTTCAGCATTGCCGTGATGGCATAGCGCCAGATCTTCTGCACATTAAGGGGCAGCTCGGCAAGCAGGGGGGCGATATCACGGTTATAGGTGCGATCCTCAGAATGCTCCTTCGAGGTATCGATGGTAAAGCGGGAGGTGCGGTAAACGATGCGATAAGGCATCGAGCCACCCACGCGCTCCAGCTCGCCGTTCTCCTGAAGACGATTGATATAATTGTAAACGGTGGAACGGGAAACCGAAAATGCCGCCATAGTCTTATCGACAAAATCGGGGTCCTCCTCAAAAATGCATTGCAGCAAAAATCTTTCGGCAAGCAGGCGTTCACTCTTCTTCATGGGCATTCCTCCGCGCAGCAGAACATGATCTGCCTATAGTATACCGCTGCCTTTCTAATTTGTCAACACATTTTTCCAAATTTCGACATCTGATTTTCTACATTTTGAAAATTCAATTCAAGCAAGATCCGAAATCACCTTGAGAAGCCTTCTCTCAGGTTAAGCGGCGCGATCGGCACCCCTCTTTTCTTCTTCACGGTCAGGCACAGTGCGAACCACAAGTCTTAACAGCAGCGAGGAGCAAGGGAGCAGCAGCACGGTTGCCGCCACGTTGAATGCCGTATGGATCAGCGCGACCCCTGCCGCATCGGTCACCGTATCTGTCCGAAGGCCAAGCAAGCGCAGCAGATAAAAAAGCGTCAGCAGCAGGGCGGTTCCCGTCACGTTAAAATACAGGTGCAAAAACGCCGCGCGTCTGGCATTGACGCCTGCGCCCACGGAGGAAAGCAATGCCGTCACACAGGTGCCGATATTTTGTCCCATAACGATGGGCACCGCCATGCCGAGCGTGACCGAGCCTGTAACGCAAAGCGCCTGCAGGATCCCCACCGACGCCGACGAGGATTGGATGATCGCCGTGAGGAGCACGCCTGCCAGCAGCCCCGCAAGCGGATGCTCAAACACGGTCAGTATGCGCACAAAGCGCGGATCTCCCGCCAAGGGCGCAACCGCGTTGCTCATCCCCTCCATGCCCGAAAGCAGAATGCCGAAGCCCGCAATTGCCGCGCCGATGCGGTGAAGCTTTTCTCGCCTTGAGAAAAGCAGCATGGCAGTTCCGAGCGCGGCGAGAATGGGTGAGAGCGCCTCGGGAGAAAGCAAATAAAGCAAGAGGTTATCCCCCGACACCCCCGTCAGCGATAACAGCCAAGAGGTCACCGTGGTGCCAAGATTTGCCCCGATAATGACTCCCACGGCATGCGAAAGCGTCATCATCTCTCCGTTGACGAAGCCCACCACCATGACCGTGGTCGCGGAGGAGGATTGAATGGCAGCCGTGAGCAGCGCGCCGAAGATCATCCCCCGCAAGGGTGTTCGGCACATTCTTGCCAGGAGCGACGAAAAACGCCCTCCCGCAAGCTCGGAAAGCCCCCTTCCCATCAAGGTGATGCCGTAAAGAAAAAAGGCGAGTCCGCCGATAAATCCCAATACCTGCGCCATACGATTCCCTTCCTGCCTGCTTTGATCTGTTGTTTATAGTATGTGTCGATCTCTCCTTGCATCGCTTGGTAATGTACGGCAACACCGCAGGTCGGGCAGAGCGCAAAAACGGGGTCGCGCCATGAAAGCGCGACCCCTTGTGTCAAGACTCAAGCCGTCTTACTTTTGCATATTCTGCTCGTAGCTCTCGATCATCTTCTTGACCATCTGGCCACCGATAGAACCTGCCTGGCGTGCGGTGAGATCACCGTTGTAGCCCTGCTGAAGGTTGACGCCGACTTCGTTTGCGGCCTCCATCTTGAATTGCTCAAGCGCCTTCTTTGCCTGCTTGTTTGCCATTTTGTTTCTCCTTCGTCCGCGTGTTCGCCATCGGTCAACATCAACTGTGAACACGCGGCGAATCGGGGACTTTTCAATCTATTTTCAAGAGCACACCGCGCACACGGTTGCATGCACTTTCGCGCTCCGAAATATATTGTGTGCCGCTACGGTCAAGTTATGATTGGCAATTTTTATGCCGAAAAAAGAGCTTTTTAAAATCATCAAAAATCAAATCGAGTTTTGCATTCTCCCAGCCGCATGTCCTTTACATTACGCATAAAGGAACCAGAAATAGAGATATGCGGGAATGATCGCTGCAAGCGTAAAGGGAATACCGATGCGGAAGAAGTCCTTGTTCGTGACGGTATAGCCCTCCTTGCGCAGGATGCCGATACCCGTGATATTTGCCGACGCACCGATCGGCGTGCAGTTTCCGCCGAGCGTGGCTCCCGACAGAAGTCCGAAATAGAGCAGCGTGGGATCAATGCCAAGTGCCGCCGCCAATCCCGTGACCACGGGCAGCATGGTGGCGACGTAAGGAATATTATCAATGAAGGCAGAGATCAGAACCGATGCCCAAACGATCACAGTGTAAAGCACAAATACGTTTCCGCCCCCCATCTTGGAAAGCAGCTCTGCGACCTTGTCGATCACGCCCATATGCGTGATGCCGCCGATCATCAGAAACAGACCGAGCAAAAGCCCGATCGTTTGAAAATCGATCGACTTGAGAGGCTCTACTGCCGACTTGACGGTCTTTTCTTTGATACAGGTATAGACGAGCCCCACCACGAACAGTGCCGTGCAGATCAGTCCGTTGGTGATCGCGGGCTTATTGGGCACAAAGGAAACCGCGATCAGGAGCAGGATGCTCAAAACCAACAGTGCCGTGGGCACATAGTCAGTCACGACGGTCTTCTCGCCCTCCTGCGTGATCGCACCCTTCTCGCGGCGGAACACCCAGGCAACGATCAGCAGAGAGGCAAGCGCGCCCAACTCAACGGCAAAGAAGATGCCGGGCTTTCCCAGATACCAGAAGAAATCAAGGAAGGTCATGTCGGCATAGGAGCCGAGCATGATCGCCGTGGTATCGCCAACAAGCGTTGCCGCGCCCTGCAGATTGGAGGAAACGGCAACCGAAATGATGAGGGGAACGGGGTTGGTATTCAGCTTCTTGCAAATGGCAAGTGCAACGGGCGCCACCATCAGCACGGTCGCTACGTTATCCACAAACGCCGAGATCACACCCGCAAACAGCGAGAGCGCGACCACTGCCATCTGCACGTTCGGCACCCTTGCCATCACGAGATCGGCAAGTCGCGCGGGCATCCTGCTATCGATGAACAGCTTGACCAGTCCCATCGTGCCTGCGATCATCAAAAGCACGTTAAAATCGATGGCACCGAGGATCTGATCGAGAGGCAGCATGCCGCAAGCAATAAACACCAGCGCCGAGGCAAGCGCAATATACGGGCGGTACTTGCTGAACACAAGCATCAGAACGTAAGTAACAGCAAAGAGGATCATTGCATAGATCATTGGTATTCTCCTTGTTTTTGCTTGATTCCGCGCATAAAGCACAGGAGGGTGCCCTCCTGTGCTTTATGCAATATTCGAAGAGTGTCGGGCCGTGCAGAGTTATTCTACTCTCGCGATCCCCGATGATAGCAGGGTGTTCAGACGGCGGTTGCGATAATTGACAAAAACGGTAGCTGTGCCGTCACTCTGCTTTTCGGTGATAAAATAGACTGTATGGCTATCCACCAAAAGCTCGGCAGGCTCCTCAAAGACCGTTCGCATCTCTTCACCGTTATCACTCAGGCAAAGAGCACCGTCGGTGGTATAGAAATAGAACACGTCATCAGCACTGACGACCAGCGAATCAACCTTGATGCTATCGCAAAGGCGAACGGGAACGCCGCCGTGACGGTAGGAAAAGAGCGCTCCGTGCTGATTGGTGTAAAGCACGCGGCTTCCGTCCACGTTGGGGCAGAAGGACTGGATATCCCACGCGATGACCGAGAGCTCGGTCTTTCCGTATTTTGCATAATACAGCTTGGTGTGATCCTCTCCGCTTTCTGTCTCGGTCAGCAGAAAAAACACACCCTTATCGGTCACGGTGACCTTGGAGGCACCATCCACCGACGACACGGTCTTGACGCTTCCCTCCTTATCAAGGAACACCAGCTCGGTGTGCCCTTCCCTTTCACGCAGAAAATAATTCTTGTAGAAGGTGCCGACCATGCACTGTGCGGCACGGGGCAGCTCGCGCGCCGTAATACGGTGATTGGGAAGGAAGTGAAGCGCATCCCCCACGTCAATGCCGTTCAGCGTACGGCGCGAACCGTTTGCCATCAGCACCGTCCCTCCCTCATCCCGAAAGAGAAGCTGTGAAAAATCGTCATTGAACAGCAGGGTGCTCATATCGGGAGTCGCAGAGCATTCGGTACGCACGTCGGTCTTTGCATCCAGATGGTACAGCACCCCCGCCTCATCGGTATAGTAGATGTGACGGCATTTGTCGCCGATCGCCACGGGATAGAGCCCCGTGACAGCGGCAATATAGGGCTTACTGCCCGAACGGGATTCAATATCCAGTCGTATGCTGCCATCCTCGTGCTGCCACGTATAGGCAAGCTCCTTGCCGTTTGGCGAGATGCAATAGCGCGCATCATAGGTGGTCTGAGAGATCAGGGATGCCACGGCATCCTTATCAAAGGTGCGATAATAGAGATTGCCCGGTGCGGTGCGATAGGCAACCGCATTGCCCTTGCTTGCCAGCACGAAGTCGGTGACGCCGTCTGCCAGCTTGATCACATCACTGCCATCGATCAGATACAGCACTCCTCCGACGGTGGCGACACAGACATCTCCCTTGGCGCTGTAGGAATGAGCGCCGACCTCACCCGTTACCTCGCCGCGCACGGCGCCGTTTACCACCACCACGGTGACACCGTCCTGCTGACGGTAAAGGAAATTGACGGCATTGACGCGCTCGGTATAGGTGGCGGGACGGTAAAGAAAAATGAGAAAGGATGCGGCAAAGACCGCAACGACGGCAAGGAGAAAGAGCAGGCGCGAGAAAAAGCGCTGCTTGGCATCTGCGGGAAAGCGGACACCGGGGGGCACGGGGCTTACGTCACGCTCGCCGTTCTCGGTGGGAACGGGGAAAAGCTCTGTATTAATGGCAGGCGGCTCTTCCGTCGCTTGGCTTCCCCTCTCCTGCTCCTCTTCCTTTCGGGGCACATACTCCCCTTCCTGTGTATCATTCATTGCCTTCTTGGGCTGCGCGGGATCGGACGTCCCGTCGAAGGTCTTTGTGCCATCCGACACGGGCTCGCTCGCGGGCGCTTGATCTCCCCCATCGGCAAATGGCTGCTCGCCGACAGGTGGCTGCACCGTCACGGCTTCGGCAACATTTTCTGCCTGTGCCGCCTCGGCATGCGGCTTTGTCACGTCGCTTTGCGACTCGCGCGAGGCAGCGGATGACGGCTTTTTACGGGACGTTGCTGTTCGCTTCCTTGCGGTGGATGTCGGCGCGCCGGCAGGCGACGCTTCACCCTCGGCGACAACGGGATCGGCAGCGGGCTTCACCGTCGTGCGCTTGGTGGCGGAGGCGGTGCTTTTCTTGCGCGGTGCAGACTTACTGACCGAAGCGGACGGCATTTCTGCTTCGTTATCCTTCTCGGTCACCTTTCTGACATTCTCCTTGGATTGTGCCATACATCCTCCTTCCTCCGAGCAAAAATTCTCGGAATTTTGACATACACATTTATTTTACAAAATAAATGTGCAAAAGTCAAGGGCTTCCCTGAAAAAGATACCGAAAAGATACCGACATCTCTCTTAGCCGCACGGGAGTCGAACACATAAGGTCTCGGGGGGCATCTTTTCCGCAATACTTTGCCGAATTTTTCTTAAATATCCGCATATTTCTCAAAAAATTCGACTTGTCTTGCAAAAAATCTATCCCCTCGAGACTGCAATGCACCCTGTGGCAAATAAATTTTTGATGGATTTTGCCGTGGCAAGGTGAAGATAAGTGTGGACTTTTCAAGACTTGACACGATAAAAGACGCGAAAATTTATCGCCGCAGGGCTTATGGGTTCGACTCCCGTGCGGCTAGGCAAGAG
>SVTT01000001.1 GCA_015063625.1 Oscillospiraceae bacterium | reverse complement strand
TCCACAGTTTTGTCCTTCCAAGGCATTTGAACAACCTCCTTTGTGGTCATTTTTCTGCCTTTATTATATCACAAAACTGTATACAATCATCTTGCACTACCTGTATATAATCATACTGCACTGTACAGCCTCGACGACCCGTCCACGGGCACCGTTCGTTTGTAACGGGCTACCGTGGGCGCCGCCCCCTACCATGTATGATGTCATCGGAGCGTCGATGACTTTCTCTTGTCCCTACCCAAAAGCGTATGCCTGCGGCAAGGCTTGCCGTGAGCGCGCTGCCGTTTGATGGCGGCGCGCACTTTTTTTCTTTCCTTTGAATAGTATGTTAGGGAAGTCTGTTTCGGACGAATTTTGTCGAAGGGAAGATGGAATGGATATGCAACAAACGAAACGGCTCTGTGATCTGTTGCCGGGTGAGTGCTCGCACGTGAGGGAATTGCATGTCGAGGGGGCACTGCGCCGTCGGCTTCTTGATATCGGATTGGTCAAAAATGCATGCGTCAGATGCGTGGGAAGAAGCCCGTGCCGCGATCCCTCCGCCTATCTGATCGGCGGCGCGGTGATTGCCATACGGAAGCGGGATGCCGCACAGGTGCTGGTGGCAGCACGGGAGGAGCAATGGGATTGACGAGAAGCTCGGTCGGACACTCGCTCGGTGCGGAAAGGGCTTCTGTCGGACACGCGGACTATACGGTTGCCCTCGCCGGCAATCCCAACGTCGGAAAGAGCACGGTGTTTAATGCGCTGACGGGCATGCACCAGCACACAGGAAACTGGGCAGGCAAAACGGTGGGGAACGCCATCGGCTATACAGTCTGTGACGGCAAGGAGATCGCGCTGGTGGATATCCCCGGCACGTATTCTCTGATGGCACATTCAAGAGAGGAGGAGATCGCGCGCGATTTCGTTTGCTTCGGCTTGCCCGATGCGGTCGTCGTGGTCTGCGACGCCACTTGTCTTGAGCGAAACCTGAATCTTGTTTTGCAGGTCAGAGAGGCGGCGGCGCGCACCGTGGTCTGTGTCAATCTGCTGGACGAAGCAAAAAGGAAGGGGATCACGGTCGATCTGCGCGAGCTTTCAAGTCGGCTTGGCTTGCCGGTGGTGGGAGTGGTGGCAAGAAGAAAGCGAACCCTCTCCGCGCTTGGAGCAGCACTTGCCAAAGCCCTTGACAGGGAAGTGGAAACCAAGAAAAAAATCACCTATCCTTCCGTGGTCGAGGATGCTGTAAAAATTGTCGAAAGTGCCATAACGGTGTTAGAAATCAAGGGTCTTGACCCACGTTGGCTGGCGCTCAGAATGATTGAGGAGGAGTCGTCGCTCACGGTGCGGCTTCGCGAGCATCTCGGCGAGGAGCTTTGGCATGATGCCGCACTGACGGCGGCAAGAGAAAGGGCGCGCGAGCTACTGCGCGAAAGGGGAATGACGCCCGCCATGCTCCAGGACGCTCTGGTGGAGAGCATGACGGGGGAGGCGGTGGAGATCGCATCCCGTGCGGTTTGTACGAGCACCGATGTGGGGGAAGGGCGCGATCGGCGTATTGACCGTATACTGACCGGTGGTCCCCTCGCGTATCCCGCCATGCTGCTGTTGCTGGCACTTGTTTTCTGGATCACCATTGTCGGGGCGAATTATCCATCGGGCTGGCTTTCCACCGGCTTTTCAGCACTCGGCGTACAGCTTGAACGGATGCTTTGCTTTCTCCGCGTCTCGGTTTCCGTGCGCGAATTCCTGCTTGACGGTGTCTATCGCGTGCTTTCCACGGTGGTGTCGGTCATGCTGCCTCCGATGGCGATCTTCTTTCCGCTTTTCACGCTGCTCGAGGACGTTGGGTATCTGCCCCGCATTGCCTATAATCTGGACCGTCCCTTTTGCCGCTGTCAGGCGTGCGGCAAGCAGGCGCTCACCATGTGCATGGGGTTTGGCTGTAATGCCGCAGGCGTGGTGGGGTGTCGGATCATCGATTCGCCGCGAGAGCGACTGCTTGCGGTACTGACCAATAGCCTTGTGCCCTGCAACGGCAGATTCCCTGCGATGATCATGGTGCTTGCCGTGTTTTTTGCGGGGAGCGTGGGAGGGGGGATTCTACCCTCGCTGATGCTGACTGCAGTGGTGCTGCTTGGAATTGCCGTGACCTTTCTGGCAACGGGTCTGCTTTCGCGGACTCTGCTAAAGGGTACTGCCTCCTCCTTCACGCTGGAGCTTCCGCCATACAGGCGTCCGCAGATCGGCAGGGTGCTGGTGCGCTCGGTGTTTGACCGTACGCTTTTCGTGCTGGGGCGCGCAGCGGCAGTTGCAGCTCCTCTTGGGGGCATCATATGGCTGCTTTCCAATATCACGGTGGGTGAGCTCTCACTGGCAGGGCATATGGCGGCGTTTTTCGACCCATTTGCCCGTCTTATGGGTTTGGACGGAGTGATCTTCACAGGCTTTTTGCTTGGCTTTCCTGCCAATGAGATCGTGCTTCCCATCGTGCTGATGCTGTACCTTGCCACGGGTGTCATGCCCGAAATCGAATCGGTGGCAGATATTGGCAGACTGCTGACGGCGAACGGATGGACTGCGGTGACCGCCGTTTGCTTCGTCCTCTTTTCGCTGATGCACTGGCCCTGCTCCACAACGGTATGGACCGTCAAAAAGGAAACGGGGAGCATGTTCTATACCGCGGTGTCGGTCGTTCTTCCCACACTGCTCGGTATCCTTGTGTGCATGGCGGTGCGGGGGGCTGCCACCTTGCTTGGATTTTGATTGAAAACGCGACTTTTTTCTCCTTGCACTTTACTTTCGAAGGAAACTGTGGTATACTAATATCCTATTAAAATATCAGCAAGGGGGAGAGAGCATGAGTGACGGTCGGTTTCATCTGAAAAGTGCCTTTTTGCCAACGGGAGATCAGCCCGAGGCGATCAAGGCGCTGACAGCGGGACTTGATGCGGGAATGCGCTATCAGACGCTGCTTGGTGTGACAGGCTCGGGAAAGACCTTTACCATGGCAAACGTGATTGCAAACGTCAACCGCCCCACGCTCATTCTCGAGCCGAACAAAACACTGGCGGCGCAGCTTTGCTCCGAGATGCGGGAGTTTTTTCCCGATGCCGCCGTTGAATTTTTCGTATCCTACTACGATTACTACCAGCCGGAGGCATATATTCCGGGGCGCGATATGTATATCGAGAAGGATGCCTCCATCAATGATGAGATCGACCGCCTGCGCCACAGCGCCACCTCGGCGCTGCTGGAGCGGCGTGATGTCATCATCGTGGCAAGCGTTTCCTGTATCTATTCGCTGGGTGACCCCGCCGAGTACGAAAGCCTTGTGATCTCGCTGCGCCCGGGTGCGGCGTTGTCAAGAGAGGCGCTGCTGCGCCGCTTGGTCGCCATCGGCTACGAGCGCAGCGATCTCAACTTTACTCGCAACAAGTTCCGCGTTCGCGGCGATACGGTGGATATTTTTCCCGCAGGCTTCGGTGAAACAGGCGTGCGCGTGGAGTTCTTCGGAGATGAGATCGACCGTGTGACCGAGTTCCGTGCAGTAACGGGCGATACCGTGCGTGAGCTGCGCTACTTCGGTGTATTTCCCGCCACGCATTATGCCGTGTCGGAGGACAAGCGCGAGGCGGCGCTTGCCGAGATCGGCGCTGAGATGCTGGAGCGCGTGGCATTCTTCAAAAGTCAGGATAAGCTTCTTGAGGCGCAGCGCATTGAGGAGCGCACCAAGTACGATATCGAAATGCTGCGTGAGGTGGGCTATTGCTCGGGCGTTGAGAACTATTCGCGTGTGCTGTCGGGGCGTCCTGCAGGGTCAACGCCCTATACGCTGCTTGACTATTTTCCAAAGGACTATCTTCTCATCGTCGACGAGTCGCACGTGATGCTGCCGCAGGTGCGGGGCATGAGTGGCGGTGATACGGCGCGAAAGAAGAATCTGGTGGACTTCGGCTTCCGTCTGCCCTCGGCATACGACAACCGTCCGCTTTATTTTCATGAGTTTGAGGAGCGCGTGGGGCAGGCGATTCTGGTCAGCGCCACGCCAGCCGAGTTTGAAAAGCAGCATTCCTCCCAGGTGGTGGAGCAGATCATCCGCCCCACGGGGCTTCTCGATCCCGAGATCGACGTGCGCCCCATCGATGGGCAGGTCGACGACCTGATGGGGGAGATCAGGCTGCGTGCCGCCAAGGGCGAGCGTGTGCTGGTTACCACGCTGACCAAGCAGATGGCAGAGGATCTTACGACGTATTTTGAGGAAAACGGCATTCGTGTGCGTTATATCCACTTCAATGTCGAAACCATTGAGCGCATGGAGATCATCCGCGATCTGCGCCTTGGAAGGTTTGACGTGCTGGTGGGCATCAACCTGCTTCGCGAGGGATTGGATCTGCCCGAGGTATCGCTGGTGGCGATCCTGGATGCCGACAAGGAGGGCTTCCTGCGTACGGAGACCTCTCTCATCCAGACCATCGGCCGTGCGGCGCGCAATGCGTCGGGAAAGGTCATCATGTACGCCGACAGTGTGACCGCCGCCATGCAAAGGGCGATCGGAGAGACCAACCGCCGCCGCACCATTCAGCACGCCTACAATCAGGCAAACGGCATCACGCCTACTACGATCGTGAAGGGCGTGCACGATATCATCGATATCGGAAAGGCGAGCGAGGATGCCAAGACAAAGGGCGGCAAGATGTCGAAAAAGGAACGCGACAAGCTGATCGACACCCTGACCGCAGAGATGAAGGAAGCCGCCAAGCGTCTTGAATTCGAGCAGGCGGCATTCCTGCGCGATCAGATCAGAGAGCTTCGTGAAAATAAGGGAGAATGATATGGCAGACAAGCTGGTTTTAAAGGGCGTCCGTGTCCATAATCTGAAGAATATCGACGTCACCGTGCCGCGTGACAGGCTGGTGGTATTTACGGGGCTTTCGGGCTCGGGCAAGTCCTCACTTGCCTTTGACACCATCTATGCCGAGGGTCACCGCCGCTTTGTGGAATCGCTTTCCTCCTATGCGCGTATGTTCCTCGGTCAGCTGGACAAGCCCGATCTTGATTCGATCGAGGGGCTGTCACCCGCCATCTCCATCGATCAGAAGACTACCTCCAAGAATCCGCGCTCCACGGTGGGCACGGTGACTGAGATCTATGACTACCTGCGTCTGCTCTATGCGCGCATCGGTGTGCCGCACTGCCCGATCTGCGGAAAGGAGATCCGCCAGCAGAGCAAGGATCAGATCGTGGACCGCATTCTGGCAATGCCCGATGGCACACGCTTTCTGGTGCTTGCACCCGTGGTGCGCGCCAAGAAGGGCATGCACGAAAAGGTTCTTGCCGATGCGAGAAGGGGAGGCTACGTGCGCGTCCGTGTCGATGGCAGCATGTATGAGCTCTCGGAGGAGATCTCACTTGATAAAAACAAAAAGCACGACATCGAGATCGTGGTTGACCGCCTGATCCTGCGCGGCGACATCCGTGCGCGCCTCGGCGATTCGGTGGAAACGGCGCTGTCGCTTGCGGGGGGCAATCTGTTGATCGCACCTGTGGCAAGGGAAGGGGAGGCAGCAGAGGAGGAGCTTTCCTTTTCTGAGAACTATGCCTGTGAGGAGCACGGTATCTCTTTTGGTGAGCTTGAGCCCCGCATGTTTTCCTTCAACAATCCGCAAGGGGCGTGCCCGACCTGTGCGGGTCTGGGGCAAATGCGTCGCCTTGCCGTGTATAAGCTGATCCCCGACGAGAGTCTTTCGCTTTCCGAGGGCGCGATCGCCGTCAACGGCTTTAAAACGCTGGAGCCGATGAGCTGGAACGGACCGCTGTTTGCAGCGGTCGGCGAGCGCTTCGGATTTACACTCGCTACTCCGATCGAGCAGCTTACCGAGGAGCAAAAGCACGTTCTTTATTACGGCGCAGGCGAGGAAAAATTTCATGTCGTGCGCTACTTTGCGAAGGAGCGCCACGAGCAGATCGTCAAGTTTGACGGTATTGTCAAAATGATCGAAAACCGCATGAACATGGGCGGAAATGAGTATTACGATGAGTTTATTGAGGATGCCCCCTGTCCCGAATGCGGCGGCAAGCGTCTTTCAAGGACGGTGCTTTCGGTCACGGTCGGCGGTAAGAATATCGATGAGCTTTGCAACCTGTCGGTCCGTGAGGCGGCAGACTTTTTCCATGCGCTCGCGCTGACCGAAACCGAATCTCTTATTGCCAAGGAGATCCTGAAGGAGGTCCGTGCACGCCTCGGCTTCCTGATCAGCGTGGGGCTGGATTACCTGACGCTGGCACGCCGTGCGGGCACGCTTTCGGGCGGCGAGGCACAGCGCATCCGCCTTGCCACGCAGATCGGCTCGGCACTGACGGGCGTGCTGTACGTGCTGGATGAGCCGAGCATCGGTCTGCACCAGCGCGATAATATCAAGCTGATCAGAACGCTTCAGCGTCTGCGCGATCTCGGCAACAGCGTGATCGTGGTGGAGCACGACGAGGAAACGATGGAGGCGGCGGATTATATCGTCGATATCGGACCCGGCGCCGGTATCCACGGCGGCGAGGTGGTTGCCGCAGGCACACCTGCCGAGTTGATGGCGTGCCGCAATTCTCTGACGGGTGATTATCTTGCCGGGAGAAGGCGGATTCCCATTCCCTCCGGGCGCAGAGCGGGCAACGGTCATTTCCTCTCGGTGCGGGGTGCCGCACAAAACAACCTCAAGGAGATCGACGTTGACATTCCGCTTGGCTGTCTTGTGTGCGTAACGGGCGTTTCGGGCTCGGGTAAATCCTCGCTCGTCAACGGTATTCTTTATCCGTATCTTGCCAAAAGGCTGAACCGCGCTATGACCTATCCCGGCAAATACCGTAGCATCGATGGAGCGCAGTATCTTGACAAGGTGATCGATATCGACCAGAACCCCATCGGACGCACACCGCGCTCCAACCCTGCCACGTATACGGGACTGTTCAACGAGATCCGTGATCTCTTTGCCAAAACGCCGGACGCCAAGGCGCGCGGCTATACGGGGGGCAGATTCTCCTTTAACGTGAAGGGAGGGAGATGCGAGGCGTGCGAGGGTGACGGTGTAAAAAAGATCGAGATGCATTTCTTGCCCGACGTCTATGTCAAATGTGACGTCTGCAAGGGCAAGCGCTACAATCGCGATACGCTCGACGTCCTTTACAAGGGCAAAAACATTGCCGACGTTCTCGGCATGACGGTGGAGGAGGGGCTTGCCTTTTTTGATGGGATCCCGTCCATCAGGCGCAAGCTGCAAACGCTGTTTGACGTGGGACTCGGCTATATCGAGATCGGTCAGTCCTCCACCACGCTTTCGGGCGGCGAGGCGCAGCGCATCCGACTTGCCACCGAGCTTTCAAAGCGCAGCACGGGAAAGACCATCTATATTCTGGACGAGCCGACCACGGGACTTCATACCGCCGATGTGGAGAAGCTGATCGGGATGCTGGAGCGTCTTGTCGAGGCGGGGAATACCGTGCTGGTGATCGAGCATAATCTGGATGTGATTAAGACCGCCGACCATATCATTGACCTTGGACCCGAGGGAGGAGACGGCGGCGGCACGGTGCTTGCCACGGGCACGCCCGAGGAGCTTGCACAGATCCCGTATTCCTATACGGGGCAGTATTTGAAGAAATGGCTGGAGAGAAAGTGATATGGAGTTTGTAGCCACTTGCCTGTTCGGACTGGAAAAGCAGCTTGGTGAGGAGATCGATGCGCTCGGCTGCCGCCGTCTTGATACCATGGACGGACGCGTGACCTTTGAGGGGAAGGAGGAAGACCTTGCCCGCGCCAATCTGCGCCTTCGCTGTGCCGAGCGTGTCTATATCCGCGTCGGCTCCTTTCCCGCACGCAGCTTTACCGAGCTGTTTGACGGATGCCGCGCGTTGCCCTTTGAGGACTATATTGGCAAGGATGACGCCTTTCCCGTCAAGGGGCATGCCATCAGGAGCACGCTGTTTTCGGTGCCGGACTGTCAGAGCATCGTCAAGAAGGCGGTGGTCGAGCGACTCGGGCAGGCATACGGCATCAAGTGGTTTTCCGAGGAGGGGAGTCGGTATCAGATTGAATTTTTCATTTTTAAGGATGTTGCCACGCTGATGATCGACACCAGCGGCAGGGCGCTGCATAAGCGCGGATACCGCCCCGCTGCGGGTGCTGCCCCCTTGCGCGAAACGCTTGCCGCCGCCATGGCACTGACGGCAAGACCCCGTCCCGATACCCTCATCTGGGATCCCTTCTGCGGCTCGGGCACTATCGTGATCGAGGCGGCAATGATCGAGCGAAATATCGCCCCAGGGCTCGGGCGTAGCTTTGCTGCCATGGATTTCGATTTTCTTGACCAACGCATCTTCAGGGATGCCACCGAGGAGGCGACGAGCCTGATAAGGGACGGAGAGGGAATTGAGCTGTACGGCTCGGACATCGATGAAAGAGTGCTTGCCTATGCGAGGGAAAATGCCAAGCGAGCAGGTGTGGAGGATTCGATCCGCTTTTTTCGCGCCGATGCGAGATACATCAAAAAGCCTGACCGACGCGGCACGCTCATCTGTAACCCACCGTACGGGGAGAGAATGATGGAGATGAAGGAGGTGGAGGCGCTTTACCGTGCGATCGGTGTGTGCTTTGCCGAATTTGACCCGTGGCAGATCTACGTGCTGACCTCCCATCCGCAGTTTGAGCGTCTGTTCGGCAGGCGTGCCGACAAAAAAAGACGCCTTTATAACGGCATGATCCCGTGCGATCTTTACCAGTGTTTCCGTCCCCGCCTTGCAGGAACATCCAAAAAAGTGAATCAATAAATGACATTCGTTAACAAGCGGTAGCTCTCGGCTGTCTTTTGGGAAAAGAGTGGGAAAAGGGAAGACCTTGTATAAAAGACCCCACGGCTTGCGTGAATCCTGCTCAAATTTTATCACATATACCACATATGGCAGGAGTTGGCGCCCACGACAGCCCGTCACAAGCGGATTGCATCCATGGATGGATGTCGGGGCGCCTGCCCCCGCCGTGTTGATATGATAAAGAGAGTGCTTGGTGATTGATCGAGGCTTTAGGGCGTGCTTGACCCACTCTCTTGTCCCTGATTTCACAGGCTCTTATTTCGCCAAAAGCTCTTTACAAAAAAATGTATCCGTGTTATAATTATAACATCGGATGTGACACAAGCTATTCGCTTGTAACATTTGAACAGTTTTTTTCGCGGTTCCTTGTGCAAGGCATCTGAAAAATGCCGCTTTTGTAGCCCCCATGCGCGGTGTTGGAAGGAATGGCGGATATGTGTGCGCGAGCGCGCCTGCCACGGAAGCCCCCGATGCACAGCCGCTTTGATTGCTGTTTTCGGGGACGCACTTGCGCAATTTTTCAAAAACAAAGTGCAAAAGCATTTTGCGATAAAAACAAGAAAAGGAGAAAGACTATGCAAAACAAGAACAAAATGAACGGCAAGCGCCTGTTCATCGTGGCGATCGCCCTGCTTCTGCTGGTCGTCTTTACCCTGGGCGGCAGCACCTTTGCGAAGTACATTACCACTAAGGTGATGCCCACAAAGCAGGCAACCGTTGCAAAATGGGGCCACGTCATCACCATCAATGCCGAGGACCTCTTTGGCACCGACTACACCAAGGGCCAGCAGGGTACTTACGCCGAGATCGTTGAAGCCGATACGGGTGTTGCCGTCAATGCGAGCGCGACGAGTAACGTGGTTGCTCCCGGCACCACCGGCTCGATGACCTTTACCATCGCCGGTACCGCCGAGGTGCTTTCGAAGCTGAATGTGACCGCTACCGGCACCGATATTGAGCTGAAGGCAAACGTCACCAAGAACACCGAGCAGGCTGCTGCGGTTACTTATAGTCCCGTCAAGTGGACGCTGGTGTTTGCCCCCGCAGCGGGTGGTAATAACCAAACGCTGGTGGATGCCGGTACACTTACCGCTTGCGTGGCTGCCATCAATGCGCTGAACGGACAGGTCGCAGACGCCATGCGACTTTTGCGGGCGCAGGCACCTACACCCTTTCCTGGGCGTGGGCTTTTGACAATTCCGCTGTAACGACTGCCGTGACAGGCCTTACCGGTGATGATTGCGATACCATTCTCGGTTGGATCTCGGACGGTGCAGGCAATGCTACAGCGAAGTACATTCAGCACAGTACGGACACGTACTCCTATGTGGACAACGGTTCGGTACTGACCGCGCAGTTTGGTCTTACGATCTCGATCGAGCAGATCCAGCAAGCTCCCGTCGTCAACGACTGATCGGCCTCTTTGACCGATCCCTTGGCAACGATGCAAGAAGGTCTTCTCCTATCCCCCCGAGGCAACTCGGGGGGCGGAGAGCCTTGATTTTTAAGGAAGGAGGCAGGGCATGTACAATACCCGTTTTACCAAAGCCTTTGACGGTAAGCCCACAATGGGTCGCTCATGCCGTGCCGTCAAGGATAGAGAAGGGCGGATCGTCTGCGGCGTCGGAAAAAAAGCCATCGTGGATCTGAAGGGCAATCGGCTTGCCGTTCTCAACGCTCGCAGTAAGCAAAAGGACGAAAGGGGAGAAGTCGTTCTCACCTGCGTTTATCACGGCGATGAATATGATTTCCGTCTGGTCGGAAGCAGACTTTATCGCGGTGAGGAGCTGATCGGCACAGTGAAGGCGGGTACAGTGGACAGAAAGACCGTCACGCTGCTCTCCCTGCTTTCCGCCACCCTTGCGCTGATCCTTGTGACCCTTGCACTGCTGGATATCCCGCCTGATCCCGACAAGGAGATCCCCGTGATCGATATCATGGACGGAGAATCGAGCTGGGATGCTGTGGAAACCATTGCCGTGCTTGATGCAAGCGTCAAGCCGGGTAGCAGCGGGGAATATCCCTTCCACATTCGCAATCCCCACAGACTGAAGCTCAAATATAAGCTGACTGTTACGCAGCTGTTTAACGGTGAGCCCGTAGAGGTGTTTCCCATCGAATATGGGCTACGCATGAACAATGTCCCCCTGCAAATTGAGAAAAGCACCCAAACGGGTGTTGTTTTGGAGTGCGCGGAAATGATCTTTCCCGCAGAATCTCAGCAAAACTTCACACTGGAATGGGAATGGAAATTTGAAAACGGGAATGACGGCCTTGATACCGCGCTCGGTATTGAGGGTGGGTCATATTCGCTGATCGTGCAGATCGACGCAGAGCCCGTTGGAGGAGCAGTATGAAAAAAGAAGAAGCTTTTGAAAAAGCTCACATCGCCGAGCGCGAGGAGGCAGCTGTAACCTCCTCAAACCAAGATTTGAAAGCAACGCCGCAGGAGGAGCCTGAAGCCCCTCGCGCGGATCGAACCGATGATACATATGATGAGGGGGCGCTGCCTGTCGCGGATGCGGAGGAGGCGGCACCTAAAAAGCCGTCTGCCGAGGGAGATGACCCTGTAAACGGTGTGAAAAAAGCCGAAAAAGCCTTCGCCCGAGCAAGGGCGAAAAAAATTGTCGCGCGCGCGCTCACCTGCGTGGGCGCCTGCGTTCTTGCACTCTTGACGGTCGTTGTGGCGACCCTTGCGGTGCAGAAATTTATTCTGAAGAAGCCTGTACCCTCCTTTGCCGGCTATTCGCAGCTGATCGTGGTAACGGGAAGCATGTCCGGAACGATCGAGGAGGGGGACATGGTCATCATCAAGAGAACGGGCGAATACAAAACGGGGGATATCATCACCTTCCTGAAGGAGGGAGAAACCGTTCCCACCACCCACCGCATTCTCCGCATCACGGGGGATCTGTATTACACCAAGGGCGATGCCAATCTTTCCTTCGATACCGTACCCGTCGCCGAGGACGAGATTCTCGGTGAGGTGGTCAAGGTCCTGCCCCGCGTCGGAATTTTTGCCGAGTGGCTCAAGACCCCCGAGGGACTGATGTATTTGATCCTCGCCTTTGTCATCGTGGGTGTTTCGATCTACGTTCTTCGCTGCACCTTTGTCACCGACGAGGAGGAGAGCGATGAGAATCCCGAGGTCAAAGCACCGCAGACGGGCGATCCAAAAAACGATACCGAAGAAACGCAACAAGCATCCGACCGTGAAACGGGGGAGGGGTAAAGCGAGCGCTTTGCCATCGTAGCCGATCTCCTGCTCCGTTGCTCGGCCCTGACGAGGTTGAGGATATGTTACAGAGAAAAAGAAAGCGCATAGCAGCCGTCGCACTGGTCATCATTTTGGTCGGTGCTTGGTCGTTATGCGCTTCTTTGACGTATTCGAGCTATTATACCGAGCGAAGGGCGGCAGCAGAGGCAAGTCTGGCAACCATCGGATGTCATTACAACCGCGGCAAGCTGCTTCGAAGTGACGTCTTGTCCAACGATTATACATCCTACGCGCTCTCGAAGGAGGGCGATACCATCGTCCTCACCGATCTGCAGCCCAACGATATGCTGAAATACTTTTTCTCGGTGGACAACTTTGATGCCGACGGCAAGAAAAATGAGATTCCCGTCAGGGTCACCGTCACCGTTGCCGTGCATCTTGAGAGACTGGTGGTCAGTGATGGCGGTACCACCGAGGTCCGTGTGGATTATTACGCCGCAGATGTCGATCACGATCAGGTAGAGGGCATGCAGGGCGCGGAGCTGGTCATCAGACACGACCTTGCGGAGATGACCCTGTTTGATGAAAGCGATTTTTTGGACGTCCGTATTCCGGTCGGTGACCGACTCTCCGAAACCGATTATACGGGCAATCTGCTCTGTGTCAAGGAGGAGGGCGGCGCCGTCCTGCACAGCACGGGATTTTATTTTTCGATGAATGACCCCCAAAGACAAAAGGGCTTTATGCTTGAGATCCGATTGCCGAGACAGATCGGCAGCTCGGATGAGGAGGGCAGTGGCAGACTTTGTGTGGACATCCGCATAGATATGGAGCAGGTGCAACAATGAAAAGGCAATTAAGAAACCATCGATGGATCGTCCTTGTGACCGTCCTCCTCTCGCTCGTTCTGCTCTTTCTTTTTGCAGGCACCTCGTTTTCGAAATACGAGGATCGGCAGCATGACCGATTGATGGGAGAATATGTGGGCTTTTGCTTGTCGCATACGGGCGGTAGGGAAAGTGTCGTGCTGACGGGCGACGATATGAGTGGCTCGGTCGGCTTCCGCGTCAGCAACGAAAAGGACGGCGAGATCTCCAAGCGCGAGATCCGCTTTCAGGTGCGCACCCCCGGCACGGCGGAGATCGCGGCTGGCGAGGTGGTCAACGCATGGGGCGACCCCCTTACCGTGACCCCCGAAAGTGCTTATTACGACGTGGTGCTCACCGACGTCACGGGCAAGGAGCTGACGGGTGATGCGCTGCAAAGTGCCACCTCGCTTACGGGCGGTACGCCGCAGAGCACCGACCTGTATCTGAGGATCACACGCCGCACCACCTCGATCGTGGATGGCAGTGCGGTTCCCGCAATGGAAAATATTGAGCGCCTGACGGTCGTGATCGAGACCTCGGTGCCCTACCAGGACGTGCAGGTCTTTGAGGTGCGCGTTTCCAACAATCTTGTGGTCGCACGTCCCTTTGTTGAGGAGGATCCCTTCGGCTTTTCGGTCATGGGCATCAACCTCAAGACCTCCTCGCATTTCAATGTGCCGATCGCATATGAGGACGGACAGGTCGTCGAGATCGGAGAATCCTTCCTGCCTGTCAAGCTGGTCATTACTCCTGTGGGGGACTTTGTGTTTGACGAGGAGCGCTTCCGCCTGTCGGTGGAGGGCAACCTTGAGGAGCTTTCGAGCGACGGAGAATACACCCGCGGTTATTACGTAGCCCGAAACGGGGAGGGGGAGATCACGCAGATCGTGATCTTCATGCCGTCGGGTGGAGAGATCAACACTTATTTTTATCACGGCGGCGGTGCGGTCAGCATCAAGCTGGCAGCCTACTTTAAGATCGCAGACACCGAATACAAGTACGAGAATGACGGTGTCACGCAGATCATGGGACTGCAGGGCGACGGCACGGCGCACGAGGTCGCGGCATCATCATGAATGGCAATGTTGCCATGATCCGACGGATCGAACGATCAGGAAAGGAGAATCGCCATGAGTTTTTTTAAGCGGAACAGAAAAGTGATCCTTGTGACCTCATTTTTTCTGCTTTGTGTCATTGCTGCCGTGGCGATCCTCGTGCTTTCGGCTCCCACGCGCTCTGCCCCTGCGATCAACATCTCGGGCGCTGACGGCGTGTCGGTCTATGTGAGTGGTAAGGACGTGTATCTTGACGAAAGCGGCAACTATGCCGCCCCCGCGGGTGCAACGGTCACGCTGACTGCGGTCAATGAGCGCAGAATGTTTGTCTCTTATACTCTCACGGGTACGGGCATGGAGGAAACGGTGGTGTCCTCGCCGATCCATACGCTGACCGTCCCAAGTGACGGAATATTGAATATTCAGCTTTCCACCAGCTCGGCGGCATTGGCAGACAACCGCGGTAAATATTTTGCGAACCCCTATCTTCTTGAAACTGCAGAGGATGTGGTCGCCCTTGCGCGCGTGCTGGAGGGCGTTGCGACTGCCGAGCAGTATCAGCACTTCGGCTTCGACACACTTGACGCGGCGCAGCAGGGGCTCAAGAGTGCATATTTCCGCCTCGCTACAAGCGTACTGATCACCGAGGATGACTTTTACGGCATCGGCATCGGCTCTGACCGCCTGGGCGGCGCGGGCGTGCCCTTCAGCGGTTGCTTTGATTTTGACGGCAACCACGTGACGCTGTACGTGCAAAATTCCTTTGCACCCTTCGAGGCACCCGGCGGCACGGTATCCGTGGGCTTCTTCGGCAGGGTGGAGGGCGATGGCGTCACCCCTTGTCTGCTGCGCGGTGTGGATGTGCGCGGCTCCATGTCCTTCCGCGAGGAGAGTGATTTTGATGATTGGCCCTCTGTGCTCCATTTCGGAGGCATGGCGGGTATGGTGACGGGCAGCGTTCTGATTGACGGCGCCACCTCCTCCCTCTCGCTTTCCGCAAATGCACCCGTTGCCATTGACCTTGGCGGCGTGATCGGCCGTTGTGAATCGCCGATCGAGGTGTGGTCGGATATCACCTATTCCGGTGACTTCAGTAATCTCAGTGCCACCTCGTCGGGCTATAACAAATATCTTTATCTCGGCGGCGTATTGGGCGTATTTGCCGACAACTATTGCAATGGGCTTGCCAATACCTCCAACGGTGCCGTGGTGTCGGCAACGGTCAGCGGCGATGATGCGGGCAATGCAAATGCTGCGGGCGTGATCGGTCGTATCGAGGCGATCAATCGGGACGTATCGATCCATCACGTTCGGATGGATACGAAGGACGATATCTCGCTTTCCGCCCTGATCCATGACAGTGTCGGCGGTGTTGATGATGACCGCGCAGTCGCTGCGGGTGTCTATGGCATGATCTATTCAAGCAATGACCACAAGGTCACGCTCGGACATGTGACCGTTACCTCCGAGGAGGACGGAGAGCTGATCGTCTGGGCGGGCACGCAGACGGCGAGCTCCAAGGGTATTACCTATGCCGCGGGTCTGATCGGATATGCCAATCACCATGAGGATGTTACCTATATCCCCGGCTCTGACTCGGTCACCTTCTTTGATATCGACGTTTCGATCTCCTCGGTACAGAACGGATACGGTCCTGCCTATGCGGGCGGGCTTTTCGGGCACGATACACCCGTGCTTAGCGGGGACTATCACTATACCATGAATCTGAACAGCCCGGGACACAGGATCGATGTGCAGGCAATGCAGGCGTCAACCGCTGTCAAGGAGGGTGATAACCTTTATCCTGTGGCGGCAGGCTTCCTCACCTCGGTGCTTGAAAAGGATTTTTCGATCTCTGATTTCACCTTTGTAGTACAAAAGGGAACCGCGACCGCCAAGCGAGAGGTAGGCTCTACCGCGATCGGCGACCTTTACGCAGGCGGCTTTGCGGGTCTTGCCGAGGGAACTGCAGGCGGCACGGCTTCCTTCCATAACGTCGTGCTCAGGCTCTACGATTCGTCTGTCCATGCGCTCTCGCTTTCCTACGACTCAAATTACGGGCAGGGTGCGAATTACCGAGGCAATAACGCCTATGCGGGCGGTTTTGTCGGGCTGCTTGATACATACGGAAGTGCCACTGTTAATCAGAGTACCAATTCCATCAGCGGAATCGCAGGTGTTGACGGTATCACGGTTTATTTTGAGGAGCATACGCAGGAGCACGCGGTGAGAACCATGCAGAACGCCGTTTCGGGCGGAAGCGATTATGCTACCGAGGGCTATGCCGGTGGTGTGTTCGGTATGGTCAAGGATTCCTATGTTAAGAATTTGCATGCCGAAAGCATCGGTACGCGAGCCATGGTCCACATTCACTGTACCAATAGCCCCGATACCTCGATGGCGGGCGGTGTGATCGGCGCGACACGCGCAAAGGATGCACCCTATGCCGTGGACGGCGTTGTCGCGAGAAAGATGCTGGTTGTGGCGATGGGCTATTATGACGGCGATAATGCCGAAAACAAGTGTGACCTCTATGCGGGTGGCGCCATCGGCGTGCTTGGCTGCGGAGATCGGGATGTGAACGTGCTGGCGAAGAACATTCACGTTTACAATACCTCTGTTGAGGCGGTCGGCGAGGAGGATATGCTCACCTATGCGGGCGGCATCGTGGGCGGCATCTGGTGGATGTCGCACTCCAAGCTGGTCAGCTCCTCGATGGTGAACGGCAACGTGCTTGCCTCCTCGGTCGCTTATGAGGCGTATGCCGCAGGTATTGCGGGGCTTGTCCAGCATGCTGACGTTGAATCCTGCTATGTGCTGAACACCGTCGTCGAGGCGCGAGTGGAAAATAACAGCAGATATGCCTATGCCGCGGGCGTCACGGCTTGTCTGCGTAACAATGCCTCGCTGAAGGGCAACGTGATTGCCTCAACACTGGGCGTGGATGACAGAACGCGCATTGCCGCCCTTTCGGTGCACCGTGAGGGCTCTGTCAATAATGTGACGGGGAACTACTATGTGCCCTCCTACGCCTTTCTTAATTACGCCTCGCTCAAGCCCATTCCCGAGAGCATCAGTCGCGAGGGAACGGTGCTCAACAACTCCTGCTCCGGATATCTGACCTTGACAGGAAGTGTCAGCAGGAATTCGAATACGCTTTCCAATGCCGTGGCGCTGACAAACGGTCAGTCGGCAAGTGTCTTCCCGCAAAAGAGCAGTGCGATGGCGGTGCGTTTCAGCGGTGATACGGCGGCGTTTTCCGTCAACGGCACCACGGTGCGCGCGAATAACAATCAAAACGGCAATATGTTTGCCACGCTTTGGGTCAACATTTTCGGCAGCACCGATGCCTCTGGCATCGATTCGGCAGATCCTGCCGCCGCAGGGTGGTATCCTGCCTGCACCTATCCCGTTGTTGCCAACAGCGGCTCGACTGCGACCTCCGGCATTCACTTGACCGATAGCGACAGCGGTGCGCCCGTGACTGCTGACAATACGGCGGGCTACTATGTTCATACCGTGAACGGCATGACGTATCACCATCTGCTCGTCAATGTGGGTCAGGTGTCGCTCTTGCAGAATCTGACGGTCACGTTTGATAATCCTGTCGCGCTCTCTCTTGCAAGAATGTATGATGTGACGGTTCCGGATTCACTTGCCGAGCTTGGCGATCAGAGCTCCTCCTGGATCTCGAAGGCAGACGGCGCTACCTATCAGGCTCATATTGAGACGCTGGTGGGAGCAAAGGGAAGCGCCATCAATTATTCCAGATTTAACGGAAGACTCAAGGTGGGAAGTGATAACGTCGGCGCGGCGATCACCGTCACACCTCTGCAATACATTGACCGTCGCACTGTACTGTTGCTTGAATGCGGCAACAACGGCGTGATCGTCGAGGTCGTGCCCAACTATATCGACCATATCGAGATCGCACCCTCTGAGGATACGCCGCCGCTTGGCATAAGCAGCGAGGGAGAATACGTATATGTCCCCGGTGATACCGTGCGTTTTGAAATGGTGGAGACCCATCGCTTCCCCTATTCGATCTATATGTCGCAGGTCACCTATTCGGGCACGGGTGTTTCGCCAAACGGTACGGTTCTGATCCCTGCGAATGCCGACAACGGCGATACCGTTGACGTCACCTGCACCTTGTTCAGTGACTCCTCGATCAACGTCACCGTCAAGATCGTGGTGAGCCACTCGATCGACTTCAGCAGTGAGCTTTCCGGCACCTCGTTGAGCTCAGACAGAAAGGCAGCCGTCGATCTGCCGTTCGACTTTACCGTCTCTCCCTTGATCGGCTATGGCGAGATGCCGGAGCGCTTGGAGATCATGATCGGTGATAAGGTCTATTCGCTCAGCGGCATGACCTTTGCCACCTCCGATGCTTCTGCGAATGCCGTTGTTACGGTAAACGGCACACCCTATTCCGACTATCCCTTTGCCTACACCTTTATCGCCGATGAAGGCTCCTATACCGTAACTGTTCCCGCAGAGCTGCTCACCGCCGATGTCGGCAGCATCAAGATCACGGCTGAGTTTCCCATCGTTTACTATATGGTGTTTGACCGCGGTATCGAGAATGATCGCTATTTCGTGGATGCGGTGAAAACAGACACGGTCTTGGACAGCGCTTATTATGAGCGCGTCAGAGATCGGATCGAGGGTGTTGAGCGCTTTGGACTCACGCTTACAGGCTACTATATGACGAGCGAGGCATCCACGCTGAGTGCTTACGGCACGTCCTTTTATGACTATTGTGAGAGTGGATCGCTTTCGGTCAACGGCTCCATCTCCTTCTATGCAAGATGGATCTATGACGTATTGGTAGAGGCGCCTGACGGCATCACGGTCAGATCCTGCTTTGCATCGGGCTTTTTGCAGCCCGACGGGACCGATGCGCCCGATCTGATTCCTATTGATACCTTCCAAGGCTTTTCCTTTATCCCCGAGCCTGATGCCGCGTGGGGCGGTGTGCCGAGCTTTGATCTGTTCATCTGCAATCGGGACGGGGAGGGCGGCTACTCCTTTACGAACGTCACCGATAAGCTGACCTATGACGGCGGCTTCTATCTGGCGCAGGAGGAGATCACAGGCTTCCTCTATCTGAAGGTCTATTCCGACAACGTCGCCTTCTACGTCGGTGGGGACGGCTATTCTGCCGATGCGCCCATCATCTATGAGGATGGTGTCTTCACCGCACAGTATTTCGTCAATTACGGCGCGGCAGGGCAGGAGCTGGCGCAATGTGCCGTGTCGGGGCATCAAGGCAAGGGCGTCGAATTCCGCTTTGGTGGATACTCCCTGCCTGCGGGCACCTCGCTTCGCCTTTACCGCTCCTTCAACGGTGTTGCCCACGATGCAGCCGTTCTGATATTGGAAAGCGCCGCCAACTCGGTCTATAGCGCGGACTTTACCGATATGAGAACAGGACAAAAGCTATCTCTGCCCACGGGGTATTCCTCGCTTTATGCCGAGGGGTATTCTCTGGTCGTCACACTGCCCAATCATATTGCCGAGCTTGACCGAGAGACCGAGGTCACGCTTTCAGTCCATGCAGAGTACCACAAAGATCTAAACACTTTGACCTACGGCGAGTGGTCGCAAGAGCTTCTTGATTTGGACGCGACCTTGTCCGGGGCAGAGCACAGTGAAACGGTGTATACCGTCTGTCCCTCGGTCACGCTTTCCTACGCCGTGAGCGATAGTGGTGCCTTTGCCTTTGTGCGCGGCGACGAGCTTGAGGGAGTAAAGGATCGCAGACACGAGAACGTACAGTACGTATGGCGTATCACCAAAACCGACAAGGGCGCGATCGGAGATGTAGCCTTCTTTGCTGTAAATCCCGTTTGCCGTACTTTTGACGCGGTTTACTATCATGCGGACGGCACGAACGGTCTGATTGCAAACGGACTCTCGGGTTATACCGTCAGCTTGATCGAAACCACCAATGTGCAAAGCCCCGCTGCGGGTATTGTACTGGCTACCTATATAATACCGTAAGGAGGGGCACGTGAATGCGGAATTATTTCATGGCATTACCGGATATATTTGGCATCATTCCATGGACGTGGCCCGTCAAGATCGTTTTGATCGCTTGTACGGCAATTTTGCTGGTGCTTTCGCTCTGTGCACTGCGGCGTGAGGTCAATCGCGGAAAAAGAGAATGGGAGGATGACCGCCCTGTGTTTCCGTGCGTTGAGGAGGCTCCGCGCGTGACCAACGAATCGGTGATCGTGAGCGAGCCCGTTCTTGAAGCGATCGCCGAGCCTGCCACCGAGGAGGAGGCAGAGCCTGTCCTTGAAGAAGTCGCTGAGCCTGCCACCGAGGAGGAGGCAGAGCCTGTCCTTGAAGAAGTCGCTGAGCCTGCCACCGAGGAGGAGGCGGAGCCTGTCCTTGAAGAAGTCGCCGAAGAACAAGAGAATATGGCCATATCCCCCATAACGGTACCGGAAAATGCTGTTTTTGAGCAGCCCGCTGCAGGGACCGAGATTGATATCGATGCCATTGCGGTGGTTCAGGACGATGCAAGCGATAGCGGCAGAGTGATCGTGGACGGCAAGGAGATCTACGTGCGTTACAGCCGCAGCTTTACGGCAAGGCTTTGCCAAGCAGAGCAAGCGGTGCAGCGCCGTTATTCCGAGCTGAAGAACGAGCTGCTTGATTTCGGCGTGAGATCGCGCGTCAGCTTCAAGAGCGAGACCTTCCGTCTGCGCAAGAACACCTACGCGCAGTTCTCGATCCAAGGAAAAACACTCTCGCTGTATCTGGCGCTTGATCCCGAGGAGTTTGCCGATACCAAATACATCTTCCAGAACGTGGGCGACAAAAAGCGTTATGCCGAGGTGCCCTTCCGCCTGAAGCTGCGCTCGGACCGCGCCATGAAATGGGGCGTGGAGCTGATCGACATTCTGATGGAAAGGGCAGGGCTTGAGCGCATCGGCAGAGAGCCCGAGGACTTCACGGTGGCATACCGCACCACCGAGGAGCTGATCCGAGCAGGGGAGATCAAGGTATTCGCCACGGGTGCGCACGCCGCGGAGAAGCTGCAGGGCGAGGCGTTCCTGAAGCAGAACAGTGCACGCTTTGTGCGCGTCGACGCCGAGGAGGACGAGCAAACGCCCGTTGCCGAGGATTCCGTTGTTGAAGAACCCATCGTCGAAGAATCCGTTATCGAAGAACCCATCGTCGAAGAACCCATCGTTGAAGAACCCATCGTCGAAGAACCCGTTGCCATTCCCGATGAGCAGCCCGCTGCAGGGACTGAGATTGATATCGATGCCATTGCGGTGGTTCAGGACGATGCGAGCGATAGCGGCAGAGTGATCGTGGACGGCAAGGAGATCTACGTGCGTTACAGCCGCAGCTTTACGGCAAGGCTTTGCCAAGCAGAGCAAGCGGTGCAGCGCCGTTATTCCGAGCTGAAGAACGAGCTGCTTGATTTCGGCGTGAGATCGCGCGTCAGCTTCAAGAGCGAGACCTTCCGTCTGCGCAAGAACACCTACGCGCAGTTCTCGATCCAAGGAAAAACACTCTCGCTGTATCTGGCGCTTGATCCCGAGGAGTTTGCCGATACCAAATACATCTTCCAGAACGTGGGCGACAAAAAGCGTTATGCCGAGGTGCCCTTCCGCCTGAAGCTGCGCTCGGACCGCGCCATGAAATGGGGCGTGGAGCTGATCGACATTCTGATGGAAAGGGCAGGGCTTGAGCGCATCGGCAGAGAGCCCGAGGACTTCACGGTGGCATACCGCACCACCGAGGAGCTGATCCGAGCAGGGGAGATCAAGGTATTCGCCACGGGTGCGCACGCCGCGGAGAAGCTGCAGGGCGAGGCGTTCCTGAAGCAGAACAGTGCACGCTTTGTGCGCGTCGACGCCGAGGAGGACGAGCAAACGCCCGTTGCCGAGGTCGAAGCGCTGCCCTTTGAGATCCACGATGCGATCAGTGCCGAGCAGGCATCCGAAATGTCAGATGAGCTTGCACAAAGTCTGATCGGCAGTGCAAGAGAGCTCGATAGCGACGGCGAACCCACGTCGGATGCCGCAGCGCCACATGTGCCCTTGACCTCTAAAAAGGAGGCGCGTAAGGCGCTTCGCAAAGCACCGATCGCGAGCACAAGAGGTCTTCGAAAAAAGGAAAAAGGACCTGCGCTGAAGGGAAAGGCGGTCGTCAACATCGATACGCTGGCTGCACATTTTTCTGCCGATTCTCTGATTACGGTGGAGGAAATGAAGGCAAAGGGACTGGTTCCCAAGGGTGTTTTGAAGGTCAAGGTGCTTGGACGCGGTGTGCTGACAAAGCCGCTTCGTGTCGAGGCGGATGAATTTTCCTTGCTTGCCGTGAAGATGATTCTTCTCACGGGTGGCAGAGTATGGCGAAAATAGATCCGATCGGAGCCGTCGATCCTGCGGGATCGGCGGCTCTTGCTTTCTTTTTCTCACTTTGCGGTATTGACTTTTTCGAAGATATATTATATAATATTATACTGCAAAATATATCTAAGGAGCCCTTATGGTTGACAAACATCTTCGGTCGTCGGATGGACCGACCGGTGCAGTGGATATGACGCCCTATATCTCTGTCTGCCGCGCGCATACCGAAAGCCTTCGCGCGGCACGCGGTGCCGCGCCGCAATGCTTTGTTCTCACGTTCGGCTGCCAGCAAAACGTGGCGGACAGCGAAAAGCTTGCGGGGATGGCTGTTGATATAGGCTATGAGATCACCGATGCACCCGAGCAAGCCGATCTCATTCTTGTGAATACCTGTGCCATCCGCGAGCATGCAGAAAAGCGTGCGTTATCCATCGTGGGGCAATATAAGCATCTGAAGGAAAAAAATCCCTCTCTTGTGATCGGCGTCTGTGGCTGTATGGTCGCGCAGGAGCACCGTTGCGAGCAATTGAAAAGGAGCTATCCCTATGTTTCCTTTGTCATCCCCACCTCGGTGATCTATCGGTTTCCGCAGTATCTCGCCGAGACCGTCACAAAGGGCAAGCGCGTTTTCCGAGCCGAGGAGGAGCACACGGTGGCAGAGGGCTTGCCCATTCGACGCGAGAGCAGCTACCGTGCCTTTGTCAGCATCATGTACGGATGTAATAATTTTTGCTCTTACTGCATTGTGCCCTATGTGCGTGGGCGCGAGCGAAGCCGAGCCCCCGAGGATGTGATAAGAGAGGTCAAGACGCTGGTGCAGGCGGGCTATTCGGACATCACATTGCTCGGGCAAAACGTCAATTCCTACGGCAAGGATCTTGAAGAGCCTTGCAGCTTCGCCTCGCTGCTCCGCCGTTTGGATGGCATCGAGGGCGACTATATCCTCCACTTCATGACCAGCCATCCGAAGGATGCGACAAGAGAGCTCATCGACGTGATGGCACAGAGCCGCCACGTGGCGCACAGCTTCCATCTTCCGCTGCAATCGGGAAGCGACCGCATTCTTTCGCGCATGAACCGCCACTATGACAGGGCAAAATATCTTGACATTCTTGATTATATGCGTGAGCAGATCCCCGGCATTGCCGTTACCTCGGATGTCATCGTGGGCTTTCCCGGTGAGAGTGAGGCGGATTTCGAGGATACGCTGTCGATGCTCCGCCGCGCACGCTTTGATATGATCTATTCTTTTATCTATTCGCCGCGAAAGGGTACGCCTGCTGCCGCGATGGAGGATCAGATCCCACGCGAGGTGCAGAATGCGCGCTTTGACCGCCTGCTTGCCCTGCAAAACGAGATCTCGGGTGAGGCGAATGCGCTTCTGGTGGGCAGCGTGCAGCGCGTGCTCTCGGAGGGGAAAAGCAAAAACGATGCCGAAACCTATACGGGGCGCACGGCACAGAACAAGATCGTCTTTTTCAAAGAACCGTGCCCTGCGGGCGAATGGGTAAGCGTCCATATTGACCGCGCCGAGGCGTTTGCACTCCACGGCACGGTGATCACAAAATAAGCTGAAGAAACGAGGAAAAAGAAAATGGGAATTTTTGAGCTTGCCGCAGAGCTTGGTAAAACGCTGAAGAACGATGCGCGTCTTGTGCGCCTTGAGGCGGCGCGCGTTGCCTATGAGGCGGATGCCGACGTAGCAAAGCTTACGATGGAGTATGAGCTCCAGCAAAGAGCCATCCAAGAGGAGGCAATGAAGGAAGAAAGAGATCAGGCGATCATCGATCGTATCAAGGAGCGTCTTGATGCGCTTTACGAGCAGATCGTAGCCACGCCCGTCTATACCGAGCTGGAGGCGGCACAAAACGAGGTCAATGATCTGATGACACAGGTCAATAATACCATCACCTTCCATATCACGGGAGAGGAGCCCTCCTCCTGCACGCACAACTGTGCGACCTGCGGCGGCTGCCACTGATTTGATCTGAAAAGGAGAGCTGTGCCATGACACCCATGATGGAACAGTATTTTGAAATCAAAAACCAGTATAAGGACTACCTGCTTTTTTATCGGTTGGGTGACTTTTACGAGATGTTTTTCGATGACGCGATCAAGGCGTCAAGGGAGCTGGAGCTGACCCTGACGGGCAGAGATTGCGGTGAGGCGGAGCGCGCGCCCATGTGCGGTGTCCCCTTTCACAGTGCGGAAAAATACATTTCCACGCTGATCGATCGGGGTTATAAGGTTGCGATCTGCGAGCAGATGGAGGATCCCTCCAAGGCAAAGGGGCTTGTCAAGCGCGATATCGTGCGCATCATCACCCCGGGGACTTTGCTTGAGCCCGAAATGCTGACCGAAAAGCGCAACAACTACGTTGCGGCACTTGCCCTTGGAGATGCTGCCATCGGGCTTTGCTTTGCCGACGTGTCCACAGCAGAGGTCTATGCCACCGAGATCACGGGGGGAAACATGTCGGCAAGACTCTTTTCCGAGCTTGGAACCTATGCCCCGAGCGAGGTGATTCTTGACGTGCGCCGTGAGGATGCGGGTGAGCTTTCGGATTTTCTGCTCAATCGCGTTGGTGCCATGCTTTCGGACGGCGAAGGTGCACGCTTTGAGTACAGTGCGGCTTATGCGCGTGTTGCGGGTCAGTTCGGTGAGGAGAGTGCGAAGGGAATCGCCGATTCGGTCGCCACGGTGAGTGCCATCGGCGCCCTGCTTGATTATATTGCCGATATGCAGAGAAGCGATATTTCCTATATCAACCGTCTGCACATCTATACCGACGGGCAGTATATGGATATGGATATCAACACCCGTCGCAATCTGGAGCTGACCGAAACCATGCGCAGCAAGGAAAAGCGCGGCACGCTTCTTTGGGTGCTTGACCGTACGCATACGGCGCCCGGTGCACGCCTGCTTCGCTCCTACGTGGAGCATCCCTTACTTTCCTCGCGCGCGATCGCAACAAGACAGCGCGCGGTGGGCGAGCTCCTTGAGAGCTTTATCCTGCGCGAGGAGCTTGGCGCCGCCCTTTCGGGAGTGCTTGATCTGGAGCGCCTTATTACCCGTATCGTTTACGGAACGGCAAATGCGAAGGACCTGCGTGCGGTGGCAAATACCGTGGCGGTCCTGCCCGAGGTGAAGCGCCTGCTTTCCGAGTGCCGCGACGAGGAGCTTTGTCGCATCAGAGAGGAGCTTGACGATCTTGCCGATATCCACTCGCTGATCGATGCTGCCATTGCTGATGAGCCTCCCTTCGTGCTTCGCGAGGGCGGACTGATCAAGGGGGGCTATCATGCCGACGTGGATTACCTTCGCGAGGTGATGAAGGACGGAAAGGCATGGATCGAGCGCGTTGCCAACGAGGAGCGCGAGCGAACGGGCATCCGCACACTCAAGATCGGCTACAACAAGGTCTTTGGCTATTACATCGAGGTGTCCAGATCCTTTGTGGATCAGGTGCCCGATACTTACATCAGAAAGCAGACCCTGACGAATGGGGAGCGTTATATCACAGAGGAATTAAAGGATATGGAGGCGACCATTCTCGGCGCGGCAGACAAGGTCTGCACGCTTGAGTACGAGATCTTCCAGGATATCAGAGCCCGTGTGGCAGCGGCAGGGGAGCGCATTCAGCGCGTTGCCAACCGCCTTGCCGAGCTTGATGTCTATCTGTCCTTTGCCGACGTGGCGGCAAAAAACAAATATGTTTGTCCCACGGTGGATCACGGCAGCGAGATCCGCATCAAGGATGGCAGACACCCCGTGGTTGAGCAGTTTGTCAAGGATACCTATTTCGTGCCAAACGATGCACTGCTTGACACCGAGGATAACCGCATCATGCTGATCACAGGCCCCAATATGGCGGGCAAATCCACCTATATGCGTCAGGTCGCGCTGATTGTGCTGATGGCGCAGATCGGATCCTTTGTGCCTGCCGCGCAGGCGCGCATCGGTATTGTTGATAAGCTCTTTACCCGCGTCGGTGCATCGGACGATCTTGCCTCGGGGCAGTCGACCTTCATGCTTGAAATGAACGAGGTGGCGTACATTCTCAAAAATGCTACGCGCCGCAGCCTCATTATTTATGATGAGGTGGGCAGAGGCACCAGCACCTTTGACGGTATGAGCATCGCACGCGCCATCATTGAGTATACGAACAGCCGAAGGATCGGCGCAAAAACACTGTTTGCCACTCATTATCATGAGCTGACCTCTCTGGAGGCAGAGCTTCGCGGCGTAGTGAACTATAACATTGCCGCCAAGAAGAAGGGGGATACCATCACCTTTCTTCGCAAGATCGTACGCGGCTCCACCGATGACAGCTACGGCATTGAGGTGGCAAAGCTGGCGGGTGTTCCGAGCGAGGTCATCCGCCGTGCCAAGGAGGTGCTTGCCGAGGTCGAGGATACCGCAAGGCTGCTGCGTGCCCCCTCTGCGGATATCGAGAGGACGGTGGATGACGCAGTCATCACCATCGAGGACTGTGCCAATGAGCAGGTCATCGAGGAATTGAAGCGCGTGGACCTGAATACGCTTTCGCCCTATGAGGCAATGGCGTTTCTCTTCGATCTCAAAAAGCGCTTGGAATTACAGTGAGAACAAAAAGATAAGGAGGTGTCCGAATGGGGAAGATCAATGTCCTTTCCTTTGCCGTTGCCAATCTGATCGCTGCAGGCGAGGTTGTCGACAGACCCGCTTCGGTCATCAAGGAGCTGCTGGAAAATGCCATTGACGCAGGGGCAACCCGTGTCACGGTTGAGATCCGGCACGGCGGCGTCACCTTTATGCGCGTCGCGGACAACGGGTGCGGCATGTCGCCCGAGGATCTGCCCGTTGCCATCCGCCGTCACGCCACCAGCAAGATCAGGGAGGCGGGTGATCTTGACGGGATCATGACGCTCGGCTTTCGCGGTGAGGCGCTTGCCGCCATTGCCTCGGTGTCGGATCTGCGCATCATCACCCGCACGGCAGATGCGCCCTTTGGCGCAAGGCTGGAGGCAAAGGCGGGCGAGGTGGTCAGCGTGAGTGAGCAGGGCTGCCCTGTGGGCACCACGGTGATCGTTGAAAATCTGTTTGCCAACGTCCCCGCACGTCGCAAATTTCTTAAAAAGGACGTGTCGGAGGCAATTGCCGTTACCACCTACGTGGAGAAGATCGCGCTTTCCCGTCCCGACATTGCCATCCGTCTGATCATCGACGGTAACATGAAGCTGGATACCGCGGGGGATGGAGAGCTGCGTTCGGCGATGTATGCCGTATTCGGCAGGGAATTCACGGGGCGCATGCTGGAGGTCAAGGGCACGGGAGAGGGCGTTGCGGTCAGCGGCTATATCGGTCGCTCGGACAACGTGCGTCCCAAGCGCAATTATGAAAACTTTTTCATCAATGGCAGATACGTCAATTGCCGTACCGCCTCGGCGGCGCTCGAGCAGGCGTATACCTCCTATATCCCCCCCGAAAAGTTTCCTTGCTGCGTGCTTCGCATCGATATCAACCCTGCTGCGGTGGATGTCAACGTGCACCCCGCCAAGCTGGAGGTCAAGTTTTCGAATGAGCGCCCTGTGTTCGAGGCAGTTTATTCCGCCGTGCGCACCGCGCTGGAGGAAAACCAAGGCCGTCCCGACATTCGCTTGAAG
This sequence comes from Oscillospiraceae bacterium, assembly GCA_015063625.1. Classification (GTDB taxonomy): domain Bacteria; phylum Bacillota; class Clostridia; order Oscillospirales; family CAG-272; genus Firm-07. The sequence goes on along the minus strand of SVTT01000001.1, from coordinate 291,878 downwards.
CAGTCGGAGGATCCCACGAGGGCATTTGTTCCCATCGAGGAGGGCAAGAGCACGGCAACGCAGATCACCATCGATCATATCAAAAGGGAGACACCGGCCGCTTTTTCCCGTATGAGTGCCGCGGATTATGCCAACCGCTATGCGGGTGGGACGCTTCGTGCTCCGTCGGTCTATCAACCGAAGCACGGGAACGCAGGGGATAGACCGCTTGCCGACAAGATCGCTCCCGCAGCCGATGCGTCGTGCCTGATGAGTAAGCCTTCTGTCCTCCCGACCGCAGGGAACGAGGAGCGCCTTGATCTCCGTCGGAAGGAAACGGCGCGTGAGCATGCGATCCCCGTCCCTTCGGCGATACTGCCCGCGACAGCGACCGACGTACCGTCCTCACCGTCTGTTCCGACTGTCAGCGAGACCCCTGCGCCCGTTTGGCGCATTGTGGGAGAGGCGTTCCATACATATGTGATCGTCGAGTGTGACGATCGGCTGTTGCTCATCGATCAGCATGCCGCGCACGAGCGCGTGCTTTTTGAGGAGCTTCGCGCACGAATGAAAAAGGGCGTGGAATCCTCGCAGATCCTTCTTTTGCCGCTTCGCGTCGAGGCAACGCGCGAGGAGGTCGCACTTTATGAAAATTACCGCGCCGAGATCGAGGCGCTGGGCTTTGCCTTTACCGCACGTGAGTTTGCCATTGAGGTCAGTGAGATCCCGGACGGACTCACGCATGCGGCAGCGGCAGATCTTCTGATGGCGCTTCCTGCCACGCTTGCCGAGGGAACGGGTGATGCTCGCACGGCAAGGGATATCATGTTTGAAAAGGCACTTTATCAGGGCGCCTGCAAGGCAGCGATCAAGGGGGGCAGAAATTATCCCCCCGCCCAGATCGAGTGGCTCTGCAAAAAGCTGATGGAGCTGCCCGACATCACGGTCTGTCCGCATGGCAGACCCGTTGCCATGGTGTTAACCAGGGCAGAGCTTGACCGTCAGTTCAACCGTACCTGACGGTATCGCTTTTTCCGATGACGGGGCGGATTTTTGCATACAAAGACCTGTCCCCGTTCGGCTCTTTTACGCATATCATGGGTCGGGCTGTATTCCCGACTCCGAAAGGAATATACTATGTCGAATTTTACATTGAAAGCAAAGGACGGTCGTGCCCGTCGCGGCGTGCTCCACACAGTGCACGGCGATATCCAGACGCCCGTTTTCATGAACGTGGGCACTTGTGCCGCCATCAAGGGCGGTGTGTCCACCGTTGAGCTGGAGGAGATCAACTGTCAGGTCGAGCTCTCCAATACCTATCATCTGCATCTTCGCCCGGGTGACGGACTGATCAAGGAGATGGGGGGACTTCACAAGTTTATGAATTGGAAGAGGCCCATTCTCACCGACAGCGGCGGATTTCAGGTATTCTCGTTGGCGCAGCTGCGCAAAATAACCGAGGAGGGCGTGCGCTTTGCCTCTCACGTTGACGGAAAGCGCATTTTTATGGGCCCCGAGGAGAGCATGCAGATCCAATCCAATCTCGCCTCCACCATCGCCATGGCGTTTGACGAATGCATTGAAAACCCCGCACCCTACAAATATGTGGAGGAATCGATCGCACGCACCTACCGTTGGCTGGTGCGCTGTAAGCAGGAGATGGAAAGGCTCAACAGCCTTCCCGACACCATCAATCGGCATCAGATGCTGTTCGGCATCAATCAGGGCGGCACGTATGAGGATCTCCGCGTGCGCCATATGCAGCAGATCAGAGAGCTGGATCTTGACGGCTATGCCATCGGCGGTCTTGCTGTCGGCGAGGAAACCGAGGAGATGTACCGCATCATCGATGCGGTCGAGCCGCATATGCCCGAGGATAAGCCCCGTTACCTGATGGGCGTCGGTACGCCCTGTAATATTCTGGAGGCAGTACACCGCGGCGTGGATTTCTTTGACTGCGTCATGCCCAGCCGTAATGCGAGGCACGGTAACCTCTTTACGTGGTACGGCAAGATCAACCTGTTGAACGAAAAATACGCACGCGATCCCCGCCCTATCGCAGAAGGCTGCAACTGTCCCGCCTGCCGCAGCTATTCGCGCTCCTACATCCGCCATCTCTTGAAGGCAAAGGAGTCGCTCGGTATGCGGCTTGCGGTGACGCATAATCTTTATTTCTACAATGATCTGACGCAAAAGATCCGCGATGCACTGGACGGCGGTTATTTCGAGAGCTTTTATCAGAAATACCGCAATATCTTGGGTGAGCGTCACCCCGATTGATGACAGATACAAAGGAGTTAACATGATAGCAAAAGCGTTGCTTGAAGAATTGCTTTCGATCGCCGTTTCCACGGGCGGCGATTTTGCCGAGGTGTTTGCCGAGCGCGAGCGTTCGAGCCGTATCCACTTTGTTTCGGGTAAGGTGGAGTCGGTGCGCGATCTGGTGATCGCAGGTGTCGGTATCCGTGTGTTTTGCGGAACCAAAACCTATTACGCCTCCACCTCGGATACCTCCCGTGAGGGTCTGCTTGCCTGTGCAGCCTCTGTGGCGGGTGCCGTGGGAGATGCCTCTTACCGCCGTGCCATCACGCTGACCCCTGACGCCGTGGCACGCCATACGCATGTCCGTCGCGCCCCCGACAGCGTGCCTGCGCTTGAAAAGACCGAGCTCTTGCGTGAGGCGTGCATTGCCGCACGGCAGACCGACTCCCGCATTTCGCAGGTCGACGGCAGTTATATGGACGTGAGTCGCCATTTCCTGGTTGCCAATACCGAGGGGCTCTGCCGCGAGGATGACAAGGTGAGAACACGCCTTGCCGTTTCTGCCATTGCCAGCGACGGTGTGGAGAATCAATCCGGCTTCTACGGTCCGGGCGGCGGTGTCGGCATCGAGTTCTTTGAAAGAGTTTCCCCCCGTGAGGTGGGAGAGCGAGCCGCCAAGCAGGCGCTGACCAACCTTGGTGCCTCCTATTGCCCTGCGGGTAAAATGACGGTGGCGATCGAGAACGGCTTCGGTGGCGTCATTTTCCACGAGGCGTGCGGTCACTCACTGGAGGCGAGCTCGGTGGGTATCGGTGCCTCGCAGATGGCAGGCAAGCTTGGCGAAATGATCGCAAACCCCAAGGTGACTGCCATCGACGACGGTACCATTGCGGGAGGATGGGGCTCTTACCACATGGATGACGAGGGCAATCCCGCATCCCGTATCGTGCTGATCGAAAACGGCGTACTGAAGAATTATATGGTCGACCGTCTCGGCTCCCGCCGTATGAGCATGCCCATGACGGGCAGCAGCCGTCGTGAGAACTACCGCTACGAGCCGACCTCACGCATGACCAACACCTTTATTGACAACGGTCCCGACCGCAACGAGGACATCATTGCTTCCATCGAATACGGGCTTTATGCGCGTGCCATGGGCGGCGGCTCGGTCAATCCCTTGACGGGCGAGTTCAATTTTTCCGTCAAGGAGGGGTATCTTGTCCGCAACGGCAAGATCTGTGAGGCGGTGCGCGGTGCCTCGCTGATCGGTACGGGTGCCGATATTCTCAAGAATATCGATATGGTGGGGCAGAACCTTGCCACGGGGCAGGGCGTTTGCGGCTCCAGCAGCGGCAGCGTACCCACCGATGTGGGTCAGCCCCTCATTCGTGTGAACAATATCACGGTAGGAGGTCGCTCATGAATTTCGAGAAGATCAGAGAGATCCTGTTTTGCGAGGCAAAAAAAGCGGGGCTTTCCGAATTTGACGTTTACCTCCGTATGGAGGAAAGCCATTCTGCGGAGGCGTTGAATCGCGAGCCGAGCGCCTTTTCCTCCAGCAAGAGCGGTGGCGTCTCCTTGCGCGTTTCGGTGGACGGACGCCTCGGCGCGGCAGCCACCGAGTGCTTTGAGGAGGAGGAGCTTGCCGCGCTGGTGTCGCGTGCTCTTGCCAATGCGAGGGTCACGGATGCCGACGAGGAGCCCATCTTTTACGGCGATTTTACCAACACCGAATACAGCAAGCCGACGGTAGAGCCGATGTCGATCCCCACGGCAGCGGAGCTGCGCCATACGGCGCTGGCGCTCCAGGAGGAGATGTACGGCGAGAGCGAGCTGGTCACTGACGGCACCACCTCCGAGACAGGCGCCTCCAAGGTCACGGTTTCGATCGCCAATGCGAAGGGACTTTCTCTTTCCCATACCGCATCGATGCACTATGCCTATGCCAAGGCGATCATTCGTGACGGCGAGGAGCCCTCGTACGGCACGGCAAACTCCACCGAGCTTGATCCCGCCCTCTCGGGAATCGCCAAAAAAGCGGTCGATGAGGCAAAGGCGCGCCTTGGTGCGGTGAATCTGCAAACGGGAAAATACGATGTCATTTTCTCCGCGAAGCAGGTGCGCTCGTTACTTTCGGCTTATGCGCGTATCTTTAGCGGAAAGAGGGCTTTGCAGGGGCTTTCGCTTCTGAAGGGGAAGGAGGGCGAGGTGGTTGCCTCTCCCGCCGTCACGCTTTACGATGATCCCTTTTACAAGGATAACCCTATGCAGATGCCCTTTGACGCGGAGGGGGTTGCCACCTATAAAAAGGCGCTGATCGAGGGGGGCGTTCTCAAAACACTGCTTTACGATCTCACCTACGCGAAAAAGGCGGGCGTGGTCAGCACGGGTAACGCCGCGCGCGGCTATGCAGATCCTGTTTCCATTTCGCATTTTTGCCTTTCGCTTGCGGCGGGCGAGCTTTCCTTTCACGATCTGTTAAAGCGGCTTGGCGACGGCATCTATATCACCGAGATGAAGGGGCTTCATTCGGGTGCCGATGCCGTGACGGGTGATTTCTCTATCGAGAGCGCGGGCTTCCTTGTGAAGAACGGACAGCTTGCCGCCCCCGTGCACAGCTTTACCGTTGCGGGCAATTTCTTTGACCTGCTAAAGGCGGTGGATGCGCTTTCTGACCGCGTGGAAACAGGCTTGCCCGGCTTTTCCATGATCGCCGCACCCGATATGCTGGTAAGAGGGCTTTCCTGTGCCGGTGAATCTTAAAAAAAGCCCTTTTGGGGCTTGATTGTTGGGGAATTTTGTTATATAATAAACTGTCAATGCTATAAAAAGAGGAAAACTATGCTGACCATCAAAAAACTGATTGCTGAAAAATTGGTTGCGGGCATTGCGCTGCTGGGCGTTCCCACCGTGCCGAGTGCAGATGAGATCGCGGCCATGCTGGAGTATCCGCCTGACGAGAATATGGGCGATCTCGCCCTTCCTTGCTTTAAGCTCAGCCGCGTCCTGCGCCGTGCACCCGTGCAGATCGCGGCGGCACTGGTTGATTCGCTCGGCGACCTTTCGGTCGTAGAGCGCGCAGAGGCGGTAAGCGGATATCTGAACATCACCGTTTCGGGTGAATATCTTGCCAGGGAGGTTCTCGGCGGTATTCTTCGCGAGGGTGAGAGGTACGGTGCCGATGATTCGGGCAAGGGCAAGACCGTTGTTCTTGACTATTCCTCGCCCAACGTGGCAAAGCCCTTTCACATCGGTCACCTCGGTACAACGGTGATCGGTCATGCCCTGAAGAAGCTGCACGAGTTTGTGGGCTACAAATGTGTCGGCATCAACTATCTCGGCGATTGGGGAACGCAGTTTGGCAAGCTGATCGTGGCTTACCGCCGTTACGGCAGTAAGCAGGCGGTCGAGGAGGGCGGCATCGACAAGCTGGTCGAGCTTTACGTGCGCTTCCATACCGAGGCAGAGCAGAATAAGGCACTGGAGGATGAGGCTCGCGCCGAGTTCCACAAGCTGGAGCTGGGGGATGAGGAGAACCTTGCCCTCTGGCGCTGGTTTATTGAGATCAGCCTTGCAGAGTACCAAAAGACCTATTCCCAGCTCGGCATTGAGTTTGACAGCTATAAGGGCGAGAGCTTTTATACCGATAAGATGCCCGCAGAGGTGCAAAAGCTTCGTGAATCGGGGCTTTTGAAGATCGATGACGGTGCTTCCATCGTGGATCTTGAGCCATACGGCATGCCCCCCTGCCTGATTCTCAAGCGCGACGGCTCTACGCTTTATCCCACCAGAGATATTGCGGCTGCCGTATACCGCAAGAGCACCTATGATTTTGATAAGGCGATCTATGTGACCTCGGCAGGTCAGAGCCTGCACTTTGCACAGTGGTTCAAGGTGGTGGAGCTGATGGGCTACGATTGGCACGATCGCCTGGTGCATGTTCCTTACGGCACCGTGAGCATCAACGGTGCAAAGCTTGCGACCAGAACCGGTAACGTGGTGCTGCTGAAGGATCTTTTCCGTGCCGCCATCGATGAGGTGCGGGGCATTATGACCGAAAAGAATCCGAATGCCGAGAACAAGGACGAGATCGCAGAGGCGGTCGGCGTCGGTGCCATCGTCTTTTATTACCTTTCCAACAACCGCAACAAGGATATCAATTTCGTCATGGAGGATGCCCTCAATTTTGACGGAAATACCGGACCTTATGCGCAGTATACCTACGCGCGCACCTGTGCCATTTTGAGAAAGAACGGCGAAGAGATCGGGGGGGGCACGTGGCAGATCACTGCGCCCGACGAGGCGGCGCTTCTGAAGGTGCTTGCCCGCTTCCCCGAGAAGGTCAAGAGCGCGATTGCGGATTATGAGCCCTCGATCATCACCCGCTATATTCTTGATGTGGCGGCGGCGTTCAATCGCTTCTATCATAACTGCCAGATCCTCGGAGCAGAGGACCCCGCCGTGCGCGCAACGCGCGTGGCGATCACCGGGGCGGTCAACGTGGTGCTCGGCAATGCCTTCCCGTTGATCTGTCTTAAGACGATGGAAAAAATTTAAGGAGATAAAGAAGATGTCCGGACATAGCAAATGGGCGAATATTAAGCATAAAAAAGAAAAAACTGATGCACAAAAGGCAAAGGTGTTTACCAAGATCGGCAAGGAGATCGCCGTTGCCGTCAAGGCGGGCGGCGGAGATCCAAACTCCAACTCCAAGCTTCGTGATCTGATCCAGAAGGCAAAGTCGAACAATGTGCCCAATGACAATATTGAACGCATTATCAAGAAGGCGATGGGCAATACGGGCGAGAACTATGAGGAGGTCACCTATGAGGGCTACGGTCCCGGCGGTGTTGCTGTGATCGTGGAAACCACGACCGATAACCGCAACCGCACCGCAGGCAACGTGCGCTCCTATTTCACCAAATATCACGGAAATATGGGCACCTCAGGCTGCGTCTCCTTCCTTTTTGAGGAAAAGGGCGTGGTCGTTGTGAACAATGAGGATGGCGACATTGACGAGGATCAGCTGATGGAAACTGCGCTTGAGGCAGGTGCTGAGGATTTTGCCTCCGACGAGGGTGTTTTCGAGGTCTATACCGTGGTTGACGACGTATATGCCGTCAAGGAAGCGCTGGAGAAGGCGGGCTATCAGATCCTTTCTGCCGAGCCCGATAAGATCCCGACCAATACGGTCACGCTCACGAGCGAGGATGACATCAAGTTCATGGGACTGTTGATCGAGAAGCTGGAAGAGGATGATGACGTCATGAATGTCTATCACAACTGGGAAAATTGCGATTGATCTGCATCAAAAACGGCTTGCGCTGACAGCGCAAGCCGTTTTTTGTTTGTAGCATCATTTGGCAAACTGGCTGTGATAAAGGGTGGCGTAGAAGCCGTTCCTTGCAAGGAGCGCTTCATGGTTGCCCTGCTCAATGACGTTGCCATCCTTCATGACCAGGATCATGTCGGATTCCTTGATGGTGGAAAGGCGGTGTGCCACAACAAAGGTGGTTCTGCCCCTCATCAGCGTGGCAAACGCCTTTTGAATACGCTGCTCGGTTCTGGTATCGATCGATGAGGTCGCTTCGTCCAGGATCAGCAGGGGAGGGGGAGAGAGCATCAGACGGCTGATGCAGAGCAGCTGCTTTTGCCCCTGCGAGAGTGCACCGCCATCCTCCCCGAGGTAGGTGTCATAGCCCTTTTCAAGGCGCTTGATGAAGCTGTGTGCGTGGGCTGCCTTGGCGGCGGCAACGATCTCCTCATCGGTGGCATTCGCATTTCCAAACGCAATGTTTTCACGAATGGTTCCGCTGTGGAGCCAGGTGTCCTGCAGAACCATGCCGAGCGATTCGCGCAGGCTACTGCGCTTGATGCTGCGGATATCCCTTCCGTCGATGAGGATGGCGCCCTCGTTCACGTCGTAAAAGCGCATCAGAAGATTGATCACCGTGGTCTTTCCGCATCCTGTGGGACCGACGATGGCAATGCGCTGACCGGGCAGAACCGTGAGATTCATATGCTCGATGAGGGGCTTTTCAAAGGAGTAGGAGAAGCAAACGTCCCTGAACTCCACGTGCCCCTTGGGGGCGACAAGGGCTGTCGCGTCCTCGCGGTCGGGGTCCTCGGTCGGGGAATCCAGCACCTCAAAAATGCGCGCGGCGCAGGCAAGAGCATTTTGAAGCTCGGTGACCACGCCCGAAATTTCATTAAAGGGCTTGGTGTATTGATTGGCATAAGAAAGGAAACAGCTGAGCTCGCCCACGGTGAGGGTGGCGCCTGCTCCGATGGCGGCAAGTGCACCGAAGAGTGCGACCCCCGTATAGACCAGACTGTTGACAAAGCGGGTGGAGGGGTTGGTGATCGAGGAGAAAAAGGTTGCCTTCAGCGATGCGTCGCGCAGTCGCTCGTTCAAATCGTAAAAGCGAGCTGACATTGCTTGCTCTGCCGAAAAGGCGGCAACCACCTTGTGTGAGCCGATCGCCTCCTCCATCAGCGCAGTTTGCATGCCGCGGATCTCGCTTTGCTTTTTGAACATGTGATAGGTGCGGCGCGCGATGAATGCGGCGACAAGGAGAGAGATGGGAGTGACCAAAACGACAACCAGTGTAATACCGGGGTGGATCAGAAGCATGAAGAGCAGCGTTCCGAGAATGGTCATCACACCCGTGAAAAGCTGCGTAAAGCCGAGCAAAAGTCCATCGGAGAACTGGTCAACGTCGGCGATCACGCGGCTGACGATATCTCCCGTCTTTTGACTGTCCAGGTAGGAGAAGGGGACCTTTTGCAGATGAGCGAAGGCATCGTTGCGGATGTTGCGAACGATACCGAAGGTCATCTTGTTGTTGGATACGTTCATCAGCCACTGGAACAGGGCAGTCGCGCCGATGATGAGCGCGGCCTTTTTGAAGATCGATAGGATCGCGTCGAAGTCGACGTTGCCGGGGGCAATGATCAGATCGATGGCATTGCCGATCAGTACGGGCAGCAGGAGGGTGAAAAGCACGGTGCCGACTGAGAGAAGCAGAGATGCGACGAGAAAGAAGCGATAGCCCTTTAAATAAGAAAGAACGCGGCGCAGAGTCCCGCGGGGAGCGCGCTTTTTGCTTTGCTTAGGCATGCTCGCCCACCTCCTCTCCTCCGAATTGCGAGAGATGGATCTCGCGGTAAATATCACATCGGGAGAGCAGCTCGTCATGTGTTCCGATCCCAACCGCCCTGCCGTCCTCAAGCACGACGATACGGTCTGCGTGCCGAAGCGAGGCAGTGCGCTGTGACACGATAAAGACGGTCGGATGGTAGGGGAGTGCTCTGATGGCGGCACGCAATGCCGCATCGGTGGCATAATCGAGTGCACAGGCACTGTCATCAAGGATCAGGATACGGGGCTTGCGCACCAGCGCGCGTGCAATGCAAAGGCGCTGCTTCTGACCGCCTGAGAGATTTCTGCCCCCTTGCTCAAGGGGAAAGTCAAGACCTCCCTCCTTTTGTAGGACAAAATCGCTTGCCTGCGCGGTGTCAAGCGCTTCGAGAAGCTCCTCGTCGGTGGCATCCTCCTTGCCGAATTTCAGATTGTCGCGGATCGTACCGGCAAACAGCTCCGCCTTTTGGGGGACGACGCCGATTTTTTTGCGAAGAAGCGCGGGGGAGGGATAATCTCGGACGTCAATGCCGTCCACCAGCACCTCGCCCTTGCAGACGTCATAAAAGCGTGGGATCAGGTTCACAAGTGTCGTTTTTCCGGCACCTGTTCCACCGATGATGCCCACAGTTTCGCCCCCCTTTGCGTGAAAGGAGATGTCCTCCAGCTCAGGCTCTGTATCTTCAAGATAGGAAACCGATACGTGACGGAAGGTGACCGAGCCCTCGCCCTGATCCTTTACAGCACCTGCAGTGTCACGCACAGGCATGTCGGTGGGGGTGTCGAAAATGAGATTGATGCGTCCTGCCGAAGCACTTGCCTTGGTGATCAGAATGATAAAATTGGCGAGCTTGATCAGCTCTACCAGGATCTGGGACATGTAATTATAAAGGGCAATGACCTCGCCCGTTTGCAGATCCCCGACGTTGACCCTGATGCCGCCTCGCCAAACGATCACGAGGATCGAGAGGTTAATGATCACGTACGTGACGGGGTTAAGGAGGGCTGAAAAGCGACCCGTAAAGCGCTGAAGACGGGTCAGCTCGGCATTCGTTGCGCCGAACTCGGCAACGGCTTCCTCCTCGCCGGAAAAGGCACGCACTACGCGCGCGCCCGTCAGATTCTCGCGCGTCAGCCCCAGCACACGGTCTAGCCTTGCCTGTACGCGGCGAAACATGGGGATGCTGATGAGCATGACGCCGAATACCACCACCGAAAGGGCGGGAATGGTGACGACAAAGGTGAGTGCGGCAAAGGGGGATACTGTAAATGCCATGATCATGGCGCCAAATACGATGAAGGGGGAGCGCAGGAACAGACGCAGCACCATATTGACGGCAGTTTGGATCTGGTTGACATCCGCCGTGGAACGGGACAGCAGAGTTGCCGTGCCGAAGCGGTCGGTGCTTTGGTAGGAGAGCCTTCCGATGTGAGAAAAGAGCCCGTATCTCAGGTCGGTTGCCATACCCACCGATGCCTTTGCCGAAAAATACTGCGCCGTGATCGATGCGGCAAGCCCCACGATCCCGAGCAGAACCATAATGCCGCAGCGAGAGAGGATATAATGGGTATCGCCCTCGCGAATGCCGTGATCCACAATGTCGGCGACGACCAGAGGGATAAAAAGTTCAAAAAGTGCCTCAAGCATTTTGAAAAGAGGACCGAGAATGGCTTCTTTTCGGTAACGCTTAAGGTAGCGTAGCAATTTTCGCATAGCAGCTCCTTTCTTTGAGCTTGGTCACACAAGACATATTTTACCATATCATCGGATATGATGCAAGGTGAAGTGGTCCTGTTTCCGAGAAAAAAGAGGTTTTTTTGAAAAAAACTTGAACTTTCCGCAAAAAGGTGTATAATAAAGAGGAATGAGCCGAAACGGGGCAAGGTGCCCCGGAGCGTGTATTACGCTCGGAAAGGAGTCAAACATGGCTGAAGAATGTACGCATGACTGTGCCTCCTGCAGCAGCAACTGCGAATCGAGAAAGGCACCCCAAAAGGACAAATTTAACGAAAAAAGCTCTGTCGGACACGTGATCGGTGTTGTGAGTGGCAAGGGCGGCGTGGGAAAATCGCTGGTCACCTCCTTGCTCGCCGTAGCGCTGAACCGCCAAGGGTACCGCGTCGGTATTCTGGATGCCGATATCACGGGTCCCTCCATCCCGAAGGCGTTCGGTCTGAAGCAGGGAATCGAGGGTGATGAGGCAGGACTTTATCCTGCGCGCACTCCGGGCGGTATCGACGTCATTTCGCTCAATCTTTTACTTCCCGATGAAAAAAGCCCCGTTATCTGGCGCGGTCCCATCATTGCGGGGACAGTGAAGCAGTTTTATACCGATGTGATCTGGGATCATATCGATTATCTGCTGATCGATTGCCCTCCCGGCACGGGTGACGTGCCCCTTACGGTTTTCCAGTCCTTCAAGCTTGACGGTGCCGTGATCGTCAGCAGTCCGCAGGAGCTGGTTTCCATGATCGTGGCAAAGGCGGCGAATATGGCAAACATGATGAACGTTCCGGTGCTCGGCTTGGTGGAAAATATGAGCTTCGTCCGTTGCCCTGATTGCGGTAAGGAGATCCGTATTTTCGGGGAGAGCCATATCGACGAGGTCGCTGCCGAGTTCGGTTATCCCGTGCTGGCACGTCTGCCCATCGACCCCGCGCTCTCTGCCTTGGTGGATGAAGGACGGATCGAGTGTGTAGAAAAGGATCCGCTGACCGACGCTGCAGCCGCCATTGTAAAAGCTCTTTCTTAATGCGGAAAACAACAGATTATTTCAAAAAGACCGATTTTGATGAGAAATCGGTCTTTTTGAAACAGAAGCATCAAAAAAACACCTTGGGCTTGCCGTGCCATTCCTCGGATGACGGCTTGATTTTTGTGTGAGGCGATACGCAAAATTTTCAAGAGGGGTTGCAATATCATCTTTTTTAGTGTAAAATATATCTATTCACCGTTATATCACGAACAGGAGGTGCACATGAAGCCGATCATATATCCCATCGGGCAGCATGCAAGTCTGATTTATATCAAGAGCGACCGCTTCAAAAGCGAGCTGCTTTCGGTTTCCTTTGCGGTGCCTCTTTTTGAAAATACTGCACAAAAAAACGCCATGGTCATGGCACTTTCCCGTCGGGGAACGGCTTCCTTTCCGACCCAGGCGCTGATCAACGAGAAGCTGGATCTGATGTATTCCACCTCGATCTCCGCTTCTGCCCGTCGCCTTGGCGACATGCACGCTCTCGGCTTTTCCGCCGATTTTCTCGGTGCGCGCTACGTTGCGGAAAAGGGAGGGCTGCTGCCCGATGTCGTTCGGATGTATCGCGAGCTTTTAAGGGCGCCGCTTCTGGATGAGCACGGACACTATACGGCTGCCTTTGTGGAAAGCGAGAAGCAGAATCTTCGCGATGCCATTCGCGCTGAGATCAACAATCCGCGCAGCTATGCGATTTCCCGTTGCCGTCGCCTGCTTTGCGAGGGGGAGGGGTATGCACTTTCTCTGCTTGGCTCGGAGGAGAGCATCGACGCGCTTTCTGCCGAAGATCTGGCAGATCGCTATCGCGCGCTGACCGAGACGCTCTCACCCGTTTTCTGTTATGTTGGCAACACCGATGCCTGTGAGCTCGCGGCGCTGCTGCGCGACGCCTTCGGTGATTTCGGCGGAGTCGGCGTGCCCTACAGCTCGTCGGTGCACCTCGGCAAGGGAATGCGAGAGGAAACGGCAGAAATGCCGCTGTTTCAGGGAAAGCTGTCAATTGGCTTCCGATCGGATATTTCGCTCGGACACCGCCTTGCCCCTGCGCTGATGATGCTCAATGAGATTTTTGGAGCATCGCCCGCCTCCAAGCTTTTCATGAACGTGCGTGAGCGCATGAGCCTTTGCTATCATTGCAGCTCTGCGCTTGACCTTTTCAAGGGAACCGTGTTTGCCAATTGCGGCATGAAGGTGGAGAACCGCGCGGTTGCCGAGGAGGCGATGCTGGCGCAGCTTGCCGAGATCGGCAAGGGAAACATCACGGATGTTGAATTTGACGCCGCGCGTCACTCGCTTGCCAACACCTATCGGCAGGCGTTTGACAATCCCGGTGTTCTGTCAAGATTTTATACCGGTCGCGCCATGATCGGGGACGATGAAACGGTCACCTCGTGGCGCGAGAAGCTGGTGCACGTAACTCTTGACGAGGTCGTAGAGGCGGCGGAGCATCTGGCTCGCCGCGCCGTGTTCTTTTTGAAGGGCACGCGGGACGGAGAGGATGAGGGGGAGGAATGAGTACGAGCAGCCGTATTTATCAAAGCTCTCTTCTCGGCGAGAGCTATACCTTTTTTCAGCATCCGAGTGGATTGCCCGTTTATGTGTTTCCCAAAAAAATGACCACGACCTATGCGTTGTTTGCCGTAGATTTCGGCTCGGTGGACAATGCGCTTGATGCGGAGGGCAGAGAGCTCCTGCCCGACGGCGTGGCACATTTTCTGGAGCATAAGCTGTTTTCAAACGAGGACGGAAGCGATTCCTTTGAGCGATTTTCGGCATTCGGTGCCGATGCCAATGCCTATACCTCGCACACGCGCACCGTTTATCTGTTTTCTACCACCGAGCGCTTTTTTGATTCGCTTGCCGAGCTGGTTCGCTTCGTGACGCATCCCTATTTTACCAAGGAAACCGTAGAGAAGGAGCAGGGGATCATCGGTGAGGAGATCAGAATGTGCCGGGATAATCCCTATGATCGCTGCTACTATAACATGATGGCAGGGCTTTATCAAAGCCATCCCGTGCGCTTGGATATCTGCGGCTCTCATGCCTCTATCGCACAGATCACAGACCGTGTGCTCTACCGTGCCTACGAGGCATTTTATAAGCCCGAAAACATGGCGCTGATCATATGCGGTGACGTAGATCCAAACGAGGTGCTCTCTGCGGTCGATGCGAATCTACCGGTCTACGGCAAGCAGACTCCCGTTGTGCGCCGTACCGTGAGCGAGGCGCCGCATGCGTGGCAAAGCACCGTGCGTGAGAAGGGGCAGGTGGCAAAGCCTGTATTTTCGATCGGCGTGAAGGATACCGATCTTCCTGCCGATCCGAGGGCACGTCTGAAAAAGGACGTCGGTATGGCGATCCTCAATGAGATGCTCTTTTCGCAGGCAGGGGAGCTTTATAACAAGCTTTATGACAGCGGCATGATCTCGCCCGAGCTTTCGGCGGATTACGCGCTGACACGCGACTTTGCCTTTAATCAGATCTCGGGAGAATCGTGGGAGCCCGAGGCGGTGCTTGATGCGATCAAGGCATATATCGGGGAAAAGCAGCAAGGCCATCTTTCCGAGTCGGATTTTGAGCGATGCCGCCGCATCGAATATGCCGAGTATATTAAGAGCTTTGATTCGACCGAGGAAATCGCCAACACCCTTCTTTCCTTCGTCTTTGAGGATTCCGAGCTGTTTTCCTACGCGGATATCGTGCAGAGCATCACGCTTGCCGACGTAGAAGCGCTCCTTCACAGTGTTTTCAGGGATGAGGCGTATACCCTTTCGATCATAGAACCGCAAGAAGAACAAATGGGAGATGAACGATGAGAAGTACGACGGTTTTTTCCTTTCCCGGACTCGGCATTGCCGAAACCGTGATCAACAAGGTGGCATTCACGCTGCCGATCTTTGGCGGCGTTGAGGTTCGATGGTACGGGATCCTTCTGACGCTCGGCATTGTTGCAGGCTTCTCTTATGCTGCCTACCGAGCTAAATTTGAGGGGATATCCACCGATGATGTGCTGGACTACGCCATCTGGACGGTCCTGCTTGCCATCATCGGCGCACGCACCTATTATGTGCTTACGACCTTCAAGGAGGGCATCTATCACAGCTTTTATGATGTGATCGCCATCTGGGAGGGCGGCATCGCCATGTACGGCTCGATCATCGGCGGCGCGCTCGGACTGATCTTAGTCAGCTACTTCAAAAAATTCGGCAAGGACAAGATTCTCAAGGTGTTTGATATGGTCTCTCCCGGTGTCATGCTTGGTCAGATCATCGGAAGATGGGGCAATTTCGTGAACGGCGAGGCTCACGGTATTCGCACCTCCGAGAGCTTCTTTCTGCGGATGGGGCTCAAGGAAGGGAGCAGCATGGTTTATTATCACCCCACCTTCCTTTACGAATCTCTTTGGAATCTTGTCGGCTTTGTGCTGATCAATCTGTTTTACAAAAAGAAAAAATTCGATGGGCAGATCATGCTGATGTACCTGGCATGGTATGGCTTTGGCCGCATGTTCATCGAGGGGCTGCGTACCGACAGCCTTTATATCGGCGTTTTCCGAATCTCGCAGGTCGTGGGCTTCCTTTGCTTTGTGATCTGCACGTCACTGTTGGTTTATTTTTGGGTGCGTGAGAAGCGCCGCCATATGGACACGGAAAGCTATGTGCCGGTTTACGAAAAGCTGCGCGGCATCGGACTTCGCCGCAGAAAAAACGCGGATGACCAAAAAAGCGCCGAGGAGGCGCAGGGCGGTATTGATGCGATCATTGCCCGTGCGGCGACAGGACAACAGGAGAAATCGGGGGAAAAGGTCCCTCCAAAGGAGGAAGAGGATGGCAAAGCTGATTGACGGAAGGGCGATTGCCGCAGAGATCCGTAAGGAGATCGCGGAAGAAACCGCAGTGTTCAAGGGGGAGAACGGCTATGCCCCGGGGCTTGCCGTCGTGATCGTGGGTGAGGATCCCGCCTCCAAGGTGTACGTGCGCAATAAGCACCGCGCCTGTGAGGAGGTCGGCTTTTATTCCGAGGGGTACGAGCTGCCTGCCGATACCGACGAGGCGACGCTGCTTGCGCTCATTGAGCGTCTGAATCGCGATGACCGTATTCACGGTATTCTGGTACAGCTGCCCTTGCCGAAGCATCTTGACGAGGAGAAGATCCTGCTTGCCATCGATCCTGCCAAGGACGTGGATGCGTTTCATCCCTACAACGTCGGACGCATCATGATCGGCAATTATGACTTTTTGCCCTGTACGCCCGCGGGCGTCATGCAGCTCCTGAAGAGAAGCGGCGTGGAGATCGAGGGGAAGGAATGTGTGGTCGTCGGTCGTTCCAATATCGTGGGAAAGCCGCAAGCACTGCTGCTGCTTGAGGCAAACGGCACGGTCACGGTCTGTCATAGCCGCACCAAGGATCTGCGCGATGTTTGCCGCCGTGCCGACATTCTGGTCGCCGCGATCGGCAAGCCCGAGTTTTTTGATGCCTCCTACGTCAAGGAGGGGGCGGTTGTGATCGATGTCGGCATGAACCGCCGTCCCTCGGACGGTAAGCTTTGCGGTGACGTGGATTTCGCCTCGGTCGAGCCTGTGGCATCAATGATCACTCCCGTGCCGGGCGGCGTGGGACCCATGACCATCACCATGCTCATGAAAAACACCTTCACTGCCGCAGGCAAGCAGGGTGCGAGAGTCAAATGATGAGGGAAGAGCCGATCAAGGTGGGACGCTACCGCCATTTTAAGGGGATGGAGTATGAGGTCCTTTTTGTGGGGAAGCATTCCGAAACGAATGAGGCGATGGTGATCTACCGTGCACTTTACGGCGCGGGGGAGATCTGGGTCCGCCCCCTGTCCATGTGGAATGAAGCCGTCACGCGCGACGGTGTGACCCTTTCGCGCTTCACCTATATTGACGAGGAGTAAGCTGCGATGTCTAAGCCTCTCTTCTCGTTTTTTCGGTGAGGGGCTTGTGCGGAAGCAACCAACAATATTAAAAAATGTTAAAATAAAGAGGAGGATGTTATGATCCGCGTATTAGTCTGGAATGAATTTTGTCATGAAAAAAAGAGCGATACCGTAAGGGCAATTTATCCTAACGGTATTCACCGCGCCATTGCCGATTTCCTCGCCTGTGACGATATCGAGGTACGTACGGCAACGCTTGATGAAGAACATTGCGGCATCACGAAGGAGCTGCTTGCCGAAACCGATGTTCTGATTTGGTGGGGACATATGCGTCACGGTGACGTGCCCGACGATGTGGCTGAGATGGTCAGAGATGCCGTGCATTCAGGTATGGGTGCTATTTTCCTTCATTCGGCGCATCATTCCAAGCCCTTCAAGCTGCTGATGGGTACTCCCTGTAGCCTGACGTGGCGCGAAAGCGGCGACTCCGAGCTCGTGTGGGTCACAGAGCCCGCCCATCCGATCGTCAGAGGTATCGACCGCGCGATTTTCCTGCCTCATGAGGAAACCTACGGCGAGCCCTTTTCGATCCCCAATCCCGACAGGGTGCTGCTTCTCGGCAGCTACTCGGGAGGAGAGGCGTTCCGCGCAGGCTGCCTGTTCTCGCGCGGAAACGGCAATATCTTCTATTTCCAGCCCGGGCATGAAGAATTTCCCACGTACCATATCCCCGAGGTGCAGACTGTGATCCGCAATGCGGTGCGCTTTCTTGCCCCTACCTACCGCGAGGAGATCCGCTGTCCGCACGTGCGCCATTTCGGGGATCCTGAGGGATATGTGATCAAAAAATGATCGAACTTAGAGTTTAATTGTCCGAAAATGCATGTTCTTTCGTTTGGGATAATGCTATGATGGCGACAGTAAATAAAAAACATAGGGAAATAAAAAAATGGCAAGGCTGATCAAGGTTGGGATCATCGGATGCGGAGGCATCGGAACAAAAAAGCATATGCCCGCGCTTGAAAAGGTGGCAGATTGTGAGATGGTCGCATTTTGCGATATCATAGAGGAGCGCGCGATCGCGTCGGCGAAGGAATTTGGTACGCCCGATGCCAAGGTCTATACCGATTATAGGGAGCTTCTTGCGGATCCCGAGATCGAGGTGGTGCATGTCTGCACCCCGAACCGCTCGCATAGCTTTATCACGGTTGACGCCCTTGAGGCAGGGAAGCACGTCATGTGCGAAAAGCCTATGGCGATCAATTCTGCGGAGGCGAAAAAGATGCTGGATGCCGCAAAGCGTACGGGGAAAAAGCTGACGATCGGTTATCAGAGCAGATTCCGCGATGATGCGCTCTACATGAAGGATGAGGCACAGGCAGGTACCTTTGGTGAGATCTATTACGCCAAGGCGACTGCACTTCGCCGCCGTGCCGTTCCCACATGGGGCGTATTCCTCAACGAGTATGAGCAGGGCGGCGGCCCTCTCATCGATATCGGCACGCATGCACTGGATCTTACGCTGTATATGATGGATAATTACCGCCCGAAATACTGTGTGGGTACGACCTACCATAAGCTGAATGGGGATCGGAATCAGGGCAACATGTGGGGCAATTGGGATCCCGATGCCTTCAAGGTAGAGGATTCCGCCTTTGGCTTTGTGGTGATGGAGAACGGCGCAACCATCGTGCTGGAATCCTCCTGGGCATTGAACACACTGGATGTGCGTGAGGCAGTGACCACTCTTTGCGGTACCAAGGCGGGAGCTGATATGAACGATGGACTCCGCATCAACGGTGTACGCAATAACAGACAGTATGTGCTCAAGCCCAATCTTACCGCAGGCGGCGTGGCGTTCAACGAAGGGAAAACGTCCGAAAGTGCTGCCGAACGGGAGGAGCGTCTTTGGATCGAGGCGGTGCGCGAGGATAAAGCTCCTGTGGTGCTTCCCGAGCAGGCATACTGTGTCACAAGGATTCTCGAAGGTATTTATGAGTCAGCAAGGACCGGCGAGATGTACCGCTTTGAAAACGACTGACGGAATGACGAACAACGCCGCAGCGGCAATGCCGCTGCGGCGTTGTTTTATGAATGCTCGATAGCTCTCATACGATTGATTGCCTCTGTGGGGTCGGGCGCGCCGAATACGGCGGAGCCTGCTACCACCACATCCACACCGGAATCCAGCACGTCGCGAAGATTGCCGAGTCCGATGCCGCCGTCAGCCTGGATCGAAACGGGAAGCCCAAGACGGTCGATCTCCGCGCGAAGAGCACTTATCTTTTTCAGCGTATCGGGGATCAGCTTTTGACCGCCGAAGCCGGGGTATACCGTCATGATCAGCACCATGTCCACCAGCGGAAGCAGGGGATACAGCACCTCCACAGGGGTATCGGGGGACACCGAAATGGCAGGGCTGATGCCCATTTCGCGAATGGTCCTTAGTACCGCGGCAGGGTCCTTGGTGCTTTCAAAATGAATGGTGATCCCGTCTGCGCCCGCCTTGACAAAACCGGCAAGATAGCGCTCGGGACGGTCGATCATCAGATGTACGTCAAAAAAAAGCTTCGAGTGGGGACGGAGCGCTCCGATCACAGGCGCTCCGAACGAGATGTTGGGAACGAAATTGCCGTCCATGACGTCCAGATGCAGCATGTCTGCTCCCGCCTTTTCTACGCGGGAGACCTCTTGCGCCAATCGGGAAAAGTCGGCGGCGAGCAGGGAAGGTGAAATTTTCATAATGACCTCACATGAAAGGGAGATTCGACATAATATGACAAGGAAAGGGATTCCTTTTCGCACGTCAGGGCAGGTGGACGTTCAGTTGCGCGGGAAGTGTGAGAAGAGCGCCTGCGATGGCGTGCTTTGCCGCCCGAATGTCGGCTTCGGGCGGCTTTTGCTGCCCTTTAAAGCGGGCGGATGCGGAGCGCCTTTTCAAGCAGACATACCGCGTGTGCGGCAATGCCCTCCTTTTTGCCCGAAAAGCCAAGTCCCTCCTCGGTGGTTGCCTTGACGCTCACGGCATCAACGGGAATGGCAAGTGCCTCGGAGATCCTCTCCCGCATCAGCGGAATATGAGGGGCAAGCTTCGGCGCCTGGGCGATCACGGTTGCATCGATGTTGGAGATCTCATAGCCGACCTCGCGAATGCGTCTTGACACCTCGGTGGCAAGAAGCAGACTGTCAGCGCCGCGATAAGTGGGATCCTTGTCGGGGAAGAGCTTTCCGATATCGCCGAGTGCAGCTGCGCCGAGCAGCGCATCCATGATCGCATGGACAAGCACGTCGGCATCCGAGTGCCCGAGCAGTCCCTTTTCGTGCTCGATCGTTACGCCGCCGAGGATGAGGGGGCGTCCGACCGTCAATCGGTGTACGTCATATCCATGACCGATCCTCATACCTTACGCTCTCTTTCTCCGAGAATGAACTCGGCATAGCGGATATCCGACGGCTCGGTGATCTTGATATTGGTCCTGTCACACTCTACCAGCTTGACGGCAAAGGGCAGACTCTCGATCAGCTGATTGTCATCGGTCAGATGCTCAAAGTCTTTTACGGTTTCGAGTGCTCCGCGATACAGGTTAACGTCAAAGACCTGCGGAGTGGTAGCGAGAAAGACCTTGTCGCGGTTGACGGTGGATTCAATGAACCCCTTACTGTTGGCAAGCTTGACTGTATCGCTCACGCGGCAAGCGGCAGTGGCTGCCTTATGGCGGTAGGCGGCGCGGCACACTCCCTCAATGATCTCGGGGGTAACAAGACAGCGTGCGCCGTCGTGAATGGCAACGAAGGGGAAGCGCGCTCCTACCCTTGAAAATCCTTTCCGTACAGAAAGTGCACGGGTATCACCGCCTTCGATCACAGCGGCAAGCTTGGTGATATGATGCTTGGTGGCAAGTGCGCCGACCTCGATCATATCCTCCTTTCTCGCCACCACGATGATCTCGCCGATCAGGGGCGAGGACTCAAAGGTCATCATGGTACGCGCAAGCACGGGGATGCCCCCCACCTCAAGAAACTGCTTTGAAACAGCTGTGCCCATACGGGTCGAGCTTCCTGCGGCGACCAGAATTGCCGAAACGCGAGGAGTCGGATTTCTGCCTGCGGCACGGCGCACCGTGTCGGCAAGCTTGGCGGCAGTGCCCATCAGGCAAGCTCCTCGAATGCACCTTTTTCAATGGCAGTGATCATATCCACGCGCTTTTGGTGCTTGCCGCCCTCAAAGTCGGCATCCACAAAGGCGTCTGCCAGATCCAGTGCAAGTCCCATGCCTACCACGCGCGCGCCGAAGCAAAGCACGTTGGCATCGTTGTGCAAACGGGTCAGTCTTGCGCTGAAGGTATCAGAGCAGCAGGCAGCGCGGATGCCCCTATGCTTGTTTGCCGCCATCGACATGCCGATGCCTGTGCCGCAGACCAGAATGCCAAGCTCCTTTTCTCCGCTTGCCACCTTTTCGCAGACCTTGTGGGCGATCACGGGATAGTTACAGCTGTCCGAGGTAAAGGTTCCCACGTCCTCAACGTCAAAACCGCGTGCGATCAGATGATCGCGTACCTGTCCCTTCAGTTCAACGGCTGCGTGATCGCAGCCGATAATCAGTTTTCTCATCATGCTTCTCCTTTTGTGGTTGCATTTTTTGCCTGTCGCTCGAGCCGTTCACGTTCTGCCTGAGGCAGACGAAGATAAACAGGCTTTAGCTCGGCGTCGTCGGTGCGAGCGCCCGCGAGATACAAAAGATGTGCCGCCTTTGCTACCGAGATCGCATTTTGCTCCACGGCGATCTCGGACGTCGGGAGAGGATGCACGCGCTTTAGTGAAGCCACGGTCAGTGCGGCACCGTCACCAACAAGGTAAAAGGGCTCGTTTATTTCTGAAAGCTCTGCGTCCAGCTCCCCGATCGAAAGGGCGCGATCCGCACAAAGTCGGGTCAGTTGCTCGCCGTCGGCACGGAATAGGGCGTTATAGACCTGAGAGCGCCGCGCGTTCATAACGGGGCAGATCAGCCCCGTTGCGGGCAAAAGATTGCGTGCCAACGCCTCAAGCGTGGAAACGCCGATCACGGGCTTATCCTTTCCGAAGGCGAGTCCCTTTACGGTTGCCGCGCCGATGCGCACCCCTGTGAAGGAGCCGGGTCCCACACTGCATGCAAAGACGTCAACGTCGTCAACGGTATATCCCGTTGCTTCCAGCAGTGCTTTTGTCATGGGGAGCAGCGTCTCACTGTGCGTGTTGCCGTTGTTGACGTGAAAGGAGGCAAGGGGAGCACCGTCACGCAAGAGCGCAACGCTTGCCGCCACGGCGGTACTGTCAAGTGCGAGAATCAGCATGGCGGCTCCTTTCTTTCCTCAATGCGGATCAGCCGACTTTGCGGATCGCAGGGATCGTTCTTTTCGATGGTGACGGCAATGTGGTGGGGAGGGATGGCGTAGGGGATGTTTTCGCTCCACTCAACAAGACAGATGCCATCGCGTGCGAGATAGTCGTCAAAGCCGATCGAGTAAAGATCGTCCTCGTCGGTGATGCGGTACATGTCGAAGTGAAACAGATCCTTCACTCTTCCTCGGTGCTCGTAGACGAGCGAAAAGGTAGGCGAGCGCACGGGAGAGCCGGGGCAGAGCACCGAGGCAAAGCCACGCACAAAGGCGGTCTTTCCCACACCGAGATCGCCGTAAAGGGCGACAAAGGGAGGGAGGGACTCGCCGAGCATGCGCTGGGCGAGTGCGGCGCCCGCCTGCTCGGTCTGTTCCGTGCAGGAGGTGTGAATCAAACGGGAAAGCATCTCAGAAAAGCCCCGAGATGTTGCCGTCGTTATCGATGTCGATGCTGTATGCCGCGGGCTGCTTGCCAAGACCGGGCATGGTCATGATCGCACCCGTCATGACAACGATAAAGCCTGCGCCTGCCGACAGGCGGATGTCACGGATGGTCAGTGTGAAGTCGGTGGGGCGGCCGAGCTTGGTGGGATCATCGGAGAGAGAGTATTGGGTCTTTGCCATGCAGACGGGCAGCTTGGCATAGGACTCATCAATGGCAAGAATGTCGGCAAGAGCCTTTTTTGCACCTGCCTCAAGCTGGACGTCGGAAGCGCCGTAAAGCGATTTTGCAATGGTTTCGATCTTTTCCTTGATGGGCATATCCTCGGGGTAGAGGAATTTGAAACTCTTTGGCTTTTCGCACGCGGCAACCACCTTGCGTGCAAGCTCCATGCCACCCTCTCCGCCCTTGGCGAAGACCTCGGAAAGTGCAAAATCGGCGCCCTTTTTCTCGCAGATGGCGCGAATGGCATCAAGCTCGGCATCGGTGTCGCTGTCAAAGCGGTTGATGGCAACGACCACGGGAATGCCGAATTTTTGCAGATTGTCGATATGAGCCTCAAGGTTGACGGCGCCGCGAGAGAGTGCCTCAAGGTTCTCCTCCTTCAGGCTTTCCTTCTTGACACCGCCGTTATACTTCAGGGCGCGAACCGTGGCGACCAGCACCACCGCATCGGGAGAAATGCCTGCCTTGCGGCACTTGATGTCAAGGAATTTTTCTGCACCGAGATCGGCACCGAAGCCCGCCTCGGTAATGGCATAGTCACCCAGCTTCATGGCAAGCTTGGTGGCACGGATGGAGTTGCAGCCGTGCGCAATGTTGGCAAAGGGACCGCCGTGAATGAGGGCGGGGGTGTTTTCAAGGGTCTGTACCAGATTGGGCTTGATGGCATCCTTCAGGAGTGCTGCCATCGCGCCGTTGACCGCGAGGTCACGGCAGAATACGGGCTTGTTGTCGTAGGTATAGGCGACGAGAATGCTGCCAAGGCGCTCCTTGAGATCGGCAAGATCCTCGGCAAGGCAGAGAATTGCCATGACCTCACTTGCCACGGTGATCATAAAGTGATCCTCTCGGGGCACTCCGTTGACCTTGCCGCCAAGGCCGATCAGCACGTTGCGGAGCGCGCGGTCATTCATATCCACCACGCGGGTAAAGAGCACGCGACGGGGGTCGATGCCAAGGGCGTTGCCCTGCTGGATATGGTTGTCAAGAATGGCGCAGAGCAGGTTGTTTGCCGAGGTGATGGCGTGGAAGTCGCCTGTGAAGTGCAGGTTGATATCCTCCATCGGTACGACCTGGGCATAGCCGCCGCCGGCAGCGCCGCCCTTGATACCGAACACAGGACCGAGCGAGGGCTCGCGCAGAGCGATCACCGCCTTTTTGCCGATCTTTTTCATCGCCATGCCAAGACCGACCGAGGTGGTGGTCTTGCCCTCACCCGCAGGGGTGGGATTGATGGCGGTCACAAGCACCAGCTTGCCTGCCTTTTTGTCCTTGGTGCGCTCAAGAAACGCATCGTTGATCTTTGCCTTGTACTTGCCGTAAAGCTCCAGCTCGTCATCGGTGACGCCGAGCTCGGCGGCAATGCTGCTGATGGGGAGCATGGTGGCTTCCTTTGCAATTTGAATATCGGTCTTCATCATGTACCTCCTCTTTGGCGGTTATTTTTTGTTTTTTTGCAGTCGCTCGCGCGACCCGTCGGGGCGCTCGATCACCGTGTTGTCGAGCATCGAGCCGAAGGAAGCGCGGATCTCTTTGATATACTCGGCGCGCAGGGCGGCGCGCTCGTTTTTTTCGTCATCGGTGAGATCGCGTTCCTTGGCAAGGTGCGCAAGCTCGTTGATACGGGCGATTTTATCCTTTTCCATTGCGATCAGCCTCTGAGGGTCAGACCCAGCTCACGCTCAAGGAGGAACAGGACCTTCTTGGAGATCTTTTCTGCGTCCTCCATGGTCATGGTATGATCCTCGGCACGAAGCGTCATGCGCAGCGAAACCGACTTTTTGTTCTCGCCGACCTGCTTGCCGCGGTAGATGTCAAACAGACGCACGTCCTCCACCTGCTTGCCGCCCGCCTTCTTCATCACAGCAATGATGCTACCGACCTCCAATACCTCGTCACAGACAAAGGAGAAGTCACGGGTGATGGCGGGGAACTTGGGCAGAGGGTGATAAAGCTTGGCACCGTCGCGCAGCGCAAAGAGGGCGTCAAAATCGATCTCGGCGGCGTAAATTG
The DNA here is from genome assembly GCA_015063625.1 of Oscillospiraceae bacterium. GTDB lineage: Bacteria > Bacillota > Clostridia > Oscillospirales > CAG-272 > Firm-07. The sequence continues at coordinate 266,794 of SVTT01000001.1, read as the reverse complement.
CGGTATCGGTTCCGTAGTTGGCGGCAGTCAGGGGATGGATCTGACCGAACACGCCGAGTCTTTTGCCGTCGGCAGTCATCAGCGCGGCGGTTCTGCCGGGATGGTAGGCGGGCTCGTCCGAAACCGAAACAAAGGAGATATCCTTGATCGAAGCAAGCCCGAGGATATTTTCGATCGTGCCCTTCACGGTGTAGAAATCGACGTCGCCGTACATGCCGATGGTCAGCACACGCCCCTCGTGCGGAAGCTTTCCTTCCTCATCGCTCGGCAGATAGACCGAGCCGATCTCAAACAGACGCACGTTCTCGTTGCTGAAATTGAGGTTTCGTGCGACGGTCTCCAGCATGGAGGGAAGCGTGGTGGTGCGCATGATGCTCGTGTCCTCGCCAAGTGGGTTGGAGATCACGACCGAGCGACGCAGAGGGCAGTTTTCGGGCATACGGATCTTGTCGTAGTATTTGGGGGAGATGAAGGAGAAGGTCTGGATCTCGTCCACGCCCATGCCGAAGAGCGCGTTTTCCACGTCGATGCGGAATTGCTGCTTGGGTGTGCGACCGCCCTCGGTGGTTTCTGCCACGATCTTGGTCGAGGCGATCTTGTCGTAGCCGAAGAAGCGCAGCACCTCCTCTGCGATGTCGTTCATGCAACCGAGGTCGGCGCGGAAGGAGGGAACAGAGATATTTCCGTCTGCCACCTTGCAGTCGATGCTGTCAAGAATTTTGATCATCTGCTCGGTCGGGATATCGGTTCCGAGAAACTCGTTGTAGCGCTCGGGGCGGAAGGGAAGAACAACAGGCTCCCTTTTACCGGGATAAACGTCGATCATGCCGTCCACGACGTCGCCCGCATCCAGCAGCTCCACCAGCTCGCAGGCGCGCATCAGTCCCGCATAGCAGTTCTCGGGATCAAGACCCTTTTCAAAGCGCGCGGAGGATTCGGTACGCATGCCGTTCTTTTTGGCGGTCACGCGAACCGAGCCGCCATTGAAGCAGGCGGACTCAAAGACCACGGTTTTGGTGCTGTCAAGGATCTCACTGTTGGCACCGCCCATCACACCCGCCAGTGCGCATGCTTTTTTCTCGTCGGCGATCACGAGCATGGTGTCATCCAGCACATGATCGATCAGATCAAGCGATTTGAAGCATTCACCCTTCTGTGCGCGGCGAACGCGGATGGCAGAGCCGTCAAGCGAGGTGTAGTCAAAGGCGTGCATGGGCTGACCGTATTCGAGCATCACATAATTGGTGATGTCTACAATATTATTGATGGAGCGCACGCCGGCGGCGGCAAGACGCATGCGGAGCCACATGGGGGAGGGCGCGATACGAACGTTCTTGACGACCTTTGCTGCGTAGCGGTAGCAAAGATCGGGGGCTTCGATGCCAACGGTGAGATAATTCTTGATATTGTCGCCGTCGTTGCAGCCCTTGACGGTCGGAGTGTGCAACGTGAGAGGGCGGTCAAAGGATGCCGCGGTTTCGCGGGCAAGACCGATCACCGAAAGGCAGTCGGGGCGGTTGGAGGTGATCTCAAACTCCACGGTGGTGTCATCCAGCATCAGTGCCTTGCGGATGTCGGTGCCGATCATGGAGGCAAAGGAATCGTCAAGGATGAGGATGCCGTTTTCCTCCTTGCCGGGACACTCGTGAACCGTCAGCTTCAACTCGCCCATCGAGCAGAGCATGCCGTCGGAGGGAACGCCGCGCAGCTTGCCGGATTTGATCACGACACCGCCGGGTAGCTTTGCGACGGGCAGTGCGGCCGGGACGATGGCTCCCTCAAACACGTTCTGCGCACCGGTCACGATCTGTACGTCGGTGCCACTGCCCACGTCCATGGTGCAGATCTGCAAATGATCGCTGTCCGGGTGGGGAACGATCCTTTTGATCCTGGCGACCACCACGTTTTCGATCTCAGCACCCATTTCTTCATATCCCTCGACCTTTGAGCCGGTCAGTGTCATGCGGTCGGCATAGGTCTTGATATCGATATCGCCGACGTCAACAAAATCGGCGAGCCATTTCATAGAAAGATTCATTGTGATACTCCTTTGTCAGAACTGTTTGAGGAAGCGCTCGTCGTTTTCGTAGAAAAGACGGATATCGTCGATTCCGTAATGCTTCATGGCAACGCGCTCAATACCCATGCCGAAGGCGAAGCCGCTGTATACCTCGGGGTCGATGCCGCAGTTTTCCAGAACGAAGGGGTGTACCATGCCGGCACCGAGGATCTCGATCCAGCCCTCGCCCTTGCAGACACGGCAGCCCTTTCCTCCGCAGGCGAAGCAGGAAACGTCGACCTCGGCAGAGGGCTCGGTAAAGGGAAAGTGATGAGGGCGGAAGCGGATGCTGGTGGATTCGCCGAACAGCTTCTTGGCAAAGGTTTCAAGTGTGCCCTTCAGGTCACTCATGGTAATGCCCTTGTCCACCACCAGACCCTCCATCTGCTGGAAGAGGGGAGAGTGTGTGGCATCCAGCGCATCCGAACGGTAGACGCGACCGGGCGAGATGACGCGAATGGGGGGATTTTGCTTTTCCATCACGCGGACCTGCACGGGCGAGGTCTGGGAGCGCAGCAGAATATTATCGGTGATATAGAAGGTGTCCTGCGTATCGCGTGCTGGGTGGTTTTCCGGGATGTTCAGTGCCTTGAAGTTGTAGTAGTCGTATTCGACCTCGGGACCCTCGGCGATCTGAAAGCCCATACCGATAAAGATGTTTTCCATCTCCCTCTGTACGCGGGTGAGGGGGTGCTGATGACCCATACGGATGGGCATGCCGGGCATGGTCACGTCCAGCTTTTCACGGTTCAGCTGCTCGCTAAGGGCGCGCTCCTTTTTCTCCTTCATTTTGGCATTCAGCGCCGCCTCGATCTCGGCGCGTACCTCGTTGGCAAGCTGACCGAAGATGGGTCGCTCCTCGGGGGAGAGGGCACCCATGCCGCGCAGAACGGCGGTCAGCTCACCCTTTTTGCCGAGAAAGCGCACGCGCAGCTGCTCGGTATCGCACTCGGGGCTTTGAAGCTCGAGAAGAGCTGTTTCTTTGATCTTCTTCAGTGTTTCTTTCATGATCCTGTTCCTTTCAGAATAATCGGCGGTAGTGCGGGTGGAAAGAAAAAGACCCCATCCCGAATAAATCAGGACGAGGCGAAGTTCGCTCGCGGTACCACCCGAATTGAAGGCAAAACGCCAACACTCTACCGACCGTTAACGGGGTCAGCCGTATGCGGCTACTGGGGGTTCACCGCATCCACTCCAAAGGGAAACGCCGCCGCCCCTGCGCAACACCGCTTACAGCCAAGGCGGCGCTCTCTCGGTACGCATGATGGGGCGAGGCAACCTTTTTCCTCGCGTTTCTGTTCATTATTATAACATAAAAAAAGATAAAATCAAGAGCAAAAGGCGATTTTTTTATAATTTTTAATCAAATGCAAGGGGGATTATTCGGATTCCACGGCTCTGTAGTGCCTGACGTTGTTTTCGGCAAACAGCGTGGCGGTCTCCTCGGTGATCTCGGTGTTCTCCTCGGTCACGATGGCGTCGATCTCGGCGAGGTCGGCAAAGGTGTAGGTGGAGCGAATGTCAAATTTGCTGGAATCCGCTGCGACGCAGCAAAAGCGTGCGTGGTCGATCATGGTGGACATGATCACGCCCTCCTCGATATTGGATGCCATGATGTCCCTGCCACTGATGGCAGAAACGCCGAGAAAGACCTTGTTGAAGGTGAATTTTTTCAGCATTTCGATGGCGAGGGTGCCGCCCGTGTAATGCTCGTCGGCGCGGATGACGCCGCCGAGAATGACCACCTCGCCCGACATGAGATTTTGTCGGATGCGGTTCTGGAGGATGGAGGCAATGTTGATGGAGTTGGTGACGATGACAAGATTGCGGTTGGTGATGCAGTTGGCAAGCAGCTCCATGGTGCTGCCACTCGACAGGGCGATGGTGTCGTTGTCTTCGATAAGGCGTGCGGCAATGAAGGCGCCGATGGCACTTTTTCCCGCCTGGTTTTTCCGATAACGGATGTCGTAGGCATCCTCGCGAACGGCGAATTGGATGGGCACCGCGCCGCCTCGCACCTTCTTCAGAAGATGCTTTGCGGAGAGGATGTTGATGTCGCGACGGATGGTTTCGATCGAAACGCTGAACTTTGTTGCAAGCTCCGAAATAGAGACCTCGCCTTCGTTGAGCGCCTGTTCCTTGATCAAACGTTGTCTTTCGGATGTCAGCATATCGTTTTTCCTTTCGAAAAGCATACTTTTGTTTGCATTATCCTTATCATACACCGAAACTCAACAGAAGTCAACACAAAAATCTGGAATTTGTGGAATTTCTTTGGTTTTTCGCAAAAACAAAATATCAAACCCCAAAACTCAAAAGAAAATGCATTGGTATTTTTTTGAAAATGAAGAAAAAAACGAGGAATTTTACGTGAAACTATTGACAAACGATAGGAAATATGCCATAATCAAATTCGGAGATGTTTCACGTCACGCTATATATGAAGGAAAAGGGGATGATTTTTTGAAAATCTTACTCGGCGGATTACACCAGGAGATCAACACCTTTGCCCCCGGAAAAACCGGTTATGAGCAGTATCGGAGAAAGCAGGCGCTGTTTGGCGAGGATATGCTGACCTTTGCGCGCGATCACGTGCGCTGCAACGAGGGTGCTGACGGCCTGGAGGGCTGCTACCGTGTGCTGACTGCGGCAGGCGTTGATGTCGTGTCAGGCGGCTTCATGAGTGCACAGCCAGGTTCGATCATCGAGCAGAAGGTGCTGGATGATTTCATTACCCATATCGTCGGTGTGGCCCGTGCCAGCATGCCGCTTGACGGCGTTGTCCTTTATATGCACGGTGCGGCACAGAGCGAGGAGAGCGACGATCCCGAGGGTGACATCATCAAGGCTGTCCGTGCCGTCGTAGGGGAGAGCGTGCCGATCACGGTGGGACTCGATCTCCACGCCAACGTGACGTCGGAGATGGTCAAAAATTCCAACGCCATTTCGCTTTATCAGAAATACCCCCACGTTGATATCCTTGAAACGGGTGAGCGCGCGGCAAGGCTTTGTCTCGGCATCCTGAAGGGTGAGATCAAGCCCTATATGGCGTATGTCACGATTCCCATGATCGTGCCCGCCAGTGCCTATACCACCGAAACTGAGCCCTTCCACTCGCTGATGCAAAAGGGGCATGCCTACGTGAAGGCAGGCAAGCTGCTCGATTTCTCGGTTTCGCAGATGCAGCCCTGGCTCGATGTGAAGGATGGCTACAGCTCCGTGGTTGCCATCGGAGAGGATAAGGCGGAGGCAGAGCGTATTGCCAAGGAGCTGGCAGGCGAGCTTTATGCCATGCGCCATCAGTTCACCACCGACCTCAAGGACGTGGATGAAATTATTGCGATTGCCGAGAGCAACAAAAGCGGCAAGCCCGTGATCCTCAACGATTTCGCCGATTCCTCCAATGCCGGCTCGGCGGGGGACAGCCCCGAGGTCATCGAGCGTATTCTGGCGCTGGAGTCTGACGTTCGCGGCTTGATGTACATCAACGACAGTACGTTTGTCGCCGCTTGCATGAAGGCGGGCGTTGGAAATACCGTAGAGGCAAGCCTTGGTGCGGAGTACAGCAAAAAGCTGTATCAGCCCGTTAAGGTCAAGGCAGAGGTCAAGGCGCTTTACGACGGTGTCGTGCCCTTCCACGGTCTTTGGGTGGATTTCGGTCGCTGTGCCGTAGTCAAGATCCGCAACACCTCGGTGGTGGTCACGACGCAGCACCGCTATAACGGTGATCCTTGTCTTTACCGTGCATTCGGCTACGAGCCGCTTGATTTCGAAATGGTCGTGGTCAAGGCGTGCACCTCCTTCCGTGCATTCTACGGCCCTCTCACCGACCTCATCTATCCCGCTTCCACCAAGGGCTCCGCGACCTCCAATCTGCTGTCCTTGCCCTTCGAGAAGATCCCCAAGAGCTTTTATCCCTTCAGCGACAACGATGATTTCGTGCCGCAGGTGGACGCTTGGGGAAAAACCAATTTTTGAAAAGCAAAATGCTTAAAATATAAGGAGAGAACGTATGAAAAAGACAGATATTGTCATTATTGGCGCAGGTGCCGTAGGCAGTGCACTTGCCCGCGAACTGTCCAAGTATAAGCTGGATGTAACCGTCGTTGAAAAGAACTCGGACATCGGCGGTGACAGCTCCAAGTCGAACAGCGCAATCATCCACACCGGCTACGATGCCAAGCCCGGCACTCTTGAGAGCCAGTTGGTTGTTGCTGCAAACCCCATGTACGATGAGATCTGCAAGGATCTCGATATCCCCTTCAAGCGCATCGGTGCGATCCTTCCCGCATTTACCGATGAGCAGATGGAGCAGCTGCCCGGCATCAAGCACAAGGCGATGATGAACCGCGTGTACGACGTGTACTATAAGACCGGCGCAGAGCTTCTCGAGATGGAGCCCGAGCTGAACCCTGAGGTCAAGGGCGGTCTGTACATTCCTCGCGAGAGCATCATCGATCCTTTCCTTTTCTGCATCGCGCTTGCCGAGAACGCAGCCGACAACGGCGTGCACTTTGAGCTTGCTACCAAGGTGATCGGCATTGAGCAGAAGGATGGCGCTGTGACCACCGTTAAGACCGATAAGGGCGATATCGAGTGCAAGTACATCATCAACGCTGCAGGCCTTTACTGCGATGAGATCGCTTCCTACGTCGGCAAGAACGACTACTATGTCACGCCCCGTAAGGGTCAGTTCTACATCCTTGATAAGAAGACCTCCTGCCGCGTCGGCATGATCGTTCTCCCCATTCCTACCAAGGTGACCAAGGGTAAGCTGATGTGCCCCACCATGCACGGCAATATGCTTGTCGGTCCCACCGCCGAGGATATGCTCGACAAGACCGATAAGAGCACCAATAAGGAAGGCCTTGACAGCATTGCTGCCGAGGTGCGCAAGATGATCCCTCGCGTCAACCTTCGCGACTCCATCACCCAGTACAGCGGTCTGCGCGCACAGCGTAATCCTGAGGGTCTGAACATCGATATGTACGATGATCTTAAGGGTTATGTCAATATTTCGGGTGTTCGCTCCACGGGTCTTACCAACTCCGTGGCAGTTGCAAGCTACGTGGTTGACCTGCTCATCGAGTCGGGTATGAAGGCTGAGCCCAAGACCGACTTCATCAAGACCCGCAAGGGCACTCCTCACTTTGTTGACCTCTCCGCCGAGGAAAAGGCAGAGCTGATCGCAAAGGACCCTCGCTACGGCAATGTGATCTGCCGTTGCGAGACCATTACCGAGGGTCAGATCTGTGACGCGATCCACCGTACGCTCGGTGCACGCACCGTTGACGGTGTCAAGCGCCGTGTCCGTGCAGGCATGGGTCGTTGCCAGGGCGGCTTCTGCGGTCCTCGCGTGATCGAGATCATTGCCCGTGAGCTTGGCATTTCTCCCGATGAAGTTTGCAAGAACGACAAGGGCTCTGAAATGCTCAAAGGCTTTGTAAGATAAGAAAGGAGAGCGCGAAAATGGCTGAAAAGATTTATGACGTAATCGTTGTCGGCGGCGGCCCTGCTGGTCTTGCTGCCGCAGTCGGCGCAAAGGAAGCCGGCGCAAAGGATGTTCTTATTGTTGAGCGTGACGTAAGCCTTGGCGGCATCCTGCAGCAGTGCATTCACCCCGGCTTCGGCTTGAAGTATTTTAACGAGGAGCTTTCCGGTCCCGAGTACGCCTACCGCTTCATTCAGAAGGTCAAGGCTACCGATATCGAGGTAAAGCTTGATACTATGGTGCTTGAGGTCGGCGATCACGCAGTGGTCGGCATCAACCCCAAGGATGGTCTTTTCGTGGCAAAGGGCAAGAGCATCGTGCTTGCCATGGGTTGCCGCGAGCGTACCCGCGGTGCCATCATGACCCCCGGTACCCGTCCCGCAGGCGTTTATACCGCAGGCGCCGCACAGCGCCTTGTCAACCGTCAGAACATGATGGTCGGTAAGAAGGTCGTGATCCTCGGCTCGGGCGATATCGGTATGATCATGGCTCGCCGTATGACCCTTGAGGGTGCAAAGGTCCTTGCCGTTGCAGAGCTCATGGATTACACCGCAGGTCTGACCCGTAACCGCGTGCAGTGCCTTGACGACTTCGGGATTCCGCTTCTCCTTTCTCACACCATCGTTGAGATCAAGGGTAACAAGCGCGTTGAGGGTGTTGTGATCGCAGAGGTCGACCCCGCAACCAAGCAGCCCATCAAGGGCACCGAGGTGCTTTATGAGTGCGACACGCTGCTCCTTTCCTGCGGTCTGATTCCTGAGAACGAGCTGACCAAGGAAAGCGGCATCAAGATCAACCCCATCACCAACGGTCCCGAGGTCAACCAGTTCATGCAGACTGACCGCGAGTACGTCTTTGCATGCGGTAACGTTGTGCACGTCAACGACCTTGTTGATAACGTTACCGATGAGTCGCTTCGTGCAGGTCAGTATGCTGCACAGTATGCGCTCGGCACGTTGCCCAAGGCAGAGGAGATCCCCTCTGTGACCGGCAACAACGTCCGTTACATCTGCCCCCAGAGAATTTGCCCCGATGCACCTGCTAAGCTCTTCTTCCGCGCTGCTGCTCCCAAGCTCGGCGTTACGATGAAGGTTTATGCCGATGACAAAGAGATCTTCTCCAAGAAGCTCATTAAGATCAACCCCGGTGAGATGGAGCACGTTGAAGTGAAGCCCGAAGATATGAAGGGTGTTTCTGCCATCAAGATCGAAGTGGTTTAAGAAAGGAGAACGGTGTTATGGTAACGAAGGATATTATTTGTATCACCTGCCCTCAGGGTTGCATCATCAAGGTGAGCGGCGATCCTGCAAAGGGTGAGATCGCAAGCTGCGAGGGATATAAGTGCAAGCGCGGTAAGGTTTATGCCGAGAACGAGTTTGTTCACCCCGTTCGCATCCTCACCTCCTCTGTCAAGACCTGTGGCGCAGCTGTGCCGCTGGTTGCTGTCAGAACCTCTGCTCCCATTCCAAAGGAAATGCAGATGGAGGCAATGGAAGAGGTCAAGAAGATCACCGTTTCGGGGAAGATTGCCCCCGGCGATGTGATCGTTGAGAACTTCATGGGAACCGGCGCCAACCTGGTTGCTTCCGGCTCGATCGAATAATTAATTCCAATAAAACGGGGCACTTGCCAAAATGGCAAGTGCCCCGTTTTTCGTTTTGGGCGTGTATTTTTGAAATCTTTCTGTGGGGTGAAATGCTATATAATAGCACAATTCTGCTGAATTAAAAAAGAGGCGTCAAAGCTCTCACGGGAGAGCCTTCAAGACGGTAGATGTCTTTGCCGAGAAGCTTTGCCTCCTCTATGTGGTGCGTGACAACGATCACCGGCGCTTGCTTGGCTGCGTCGCGGATCAGCTTGGCGACCTTTGACGTATTGACTTCGTCAAGGCCGTTGAAGGGCTCGTCAAGAAGGAGCAGGTCGCCGCGGAAGGACAGAGCCCGAATGAGGGAAAGACGCTGCTTCATCCCCCCGGAAAGGGCGCCGGGAAGGGATTCCTTGACATCGGAAAGTCCGAGCTGATCAAACAAGTTGCTTGCGAAATCAAGACAGTTGTTTTCCTTTGGAAGGACGAATTTTATGTTATCTATGCAATTCAAGTGGTTGATCAATCGCGGTTCCTGAAAACATACAGCGATCCTTTTCGGCAATCCCATGATTTCACCGCCATCGGGTCTGTCAAGCCTGCACAGCAGGCGAAGCAGCGTGGTTTTGCCGCATCCAGATTCGCCCATCAGCGTGACAACGCCTCGCTCGGGAAAGCGGAAATCAAGCCCCTTGATCACACAGTGCTCGCCGAAGCAACGTGTCAGATTTTGCAGAGTGATCATATCAGTGCTCCTCCTGTTTTTTTTGCCGCGGAAGCAGCGCGAGCGCAAGTCGTTCAATTAAAAAACTGAACAAAATCACGGTCAGCGTATAGGCAAAAAGCTCCTCGGTCTGCAGATACAGTCTTCCCTCAAAGATGGCACGCCCGATGGCGTGTGCGGGAAGAGCCAGCACCTCTGCCGCAACGCCCGCCTTCCAGGAAAGAGCAATGGCGGAGTGAAGTGCTGCAAAAAGATAAGGCATGGCGGCAGGAAGCTTGATCTTAAGAAAAAGATCTTTTTTATTCACCGAAAATACAGAAGCCATCTCAAGCAAGTCGGTGTCGGTTGTGCAGAAGCCCTCGTGCAGGTTGCTCCAGACGATGGGAAATGCCATCATGAAGGAGATCCAGAAGGGGATACTGTTTCTTCCAAGCCAAAGCATCAGTAAAAAGATCACCGATACGACTGGGGTCGCCTTGATCGTGGATAGGAGTGGGGTGAGCAATTGACGAAAGAGAGGAAAGCGCACCGTCAACAGGGCGATCGGGATGCTGATCAGCGTGGCAAGAACAAGTCCCAGCGTGATCCTTGCGATCGAGAAGAGAATATTCTTCAAAAATTCCTTGGTAAGGATAAGCGAAAAAAGCTTTTTGACCGTGGCAAGCGGTGTGGGCAGCAGCAAGGGCTTGCCAAGGTATGCAGCCAGTATCCACCATACGGCGATCCAGAGCAGCACGCCGTACGCAGGCGCGAGCAGGGAAAGCGTTTTTTTGAGTGCTTTCATAGCGTGACCTGATAGAAATCGTCGGCGGGGATAGCTCCACCGATCGCCGCAAGAGGCATTTCGGCAAGGAAGGCGGAAAGAGCCTGCTTCATGGCCTCTCCCTCGGTATAGCGGATGTTGCATTTTGGAATGGCAAGCCTTGCCACATCAGCGTCTTTGAAGATGCCTGCTCTCACGATCAGGTCTGCGGCGGCACTTGGATCCTCGCTTACAAAATCGACCGAGGCGCGGTATGCCTCCAGAAAAGCCTTCACCGCCTCGCCATTTTCCTCAAGATATGCGGTGCGCACGACCAGACAGCCCTGAACGAGCGATCCGTTTTCAAAATAGGTGTTCCACACGGCAGACAGGTCGAGTGACACGGTAACCTGCCCCCCGTGGGATTTCGCGGCATTCGCGGCAATGGTCACCATGGGCTCTGGCAAAATGGCGTAAGCAACAAGACCGCTTGCCACTGCCTGCTGCAGCTGCTCGGGTGAGGCATAGGTGGTACTGTCAATGCTGACGTTCTCAACGCCCGCCTCGTCAAGCAATGCCCTTGTGATGAAGGTGGGATTTTGTGCAGGGCAATAAAGCGTCTTGCCGGAAAGGTCGGCAAGAGAGTGAAGGGGAGTATCTGCCATTTCGGTGGTGACGGCATAAAGCACACCCCCCGTATTCAGTGCCAGCACGCGTACGCCGCCGTTTGTCGCATTGTAGAGTGCGGCGGCAACGTTGGTCGGAAGGGCTGCGATATCGGCAGTGCCGTTGATGAGGGCATCCCGCACGAGAGTGGGGTCCTTTTCAATATGAAAATTGTATGCTTCTGCGCTTGCCGCATCACAGATCAGCGACGCCATGCCAAAGCCTGTCGTCCCGTTGAGGGTGTAGATCTCGGGCTTCGGCTCCTCCTTTGCGCAGGAGGAGAGCAGAGAAAGCGCAAGAAGAAAGACAAGTAGCAGTGAGAGTGTTTTTTTCATGTGGGCTCCTTTTGTTTGTATTGGGTTATTCATATTGCTTCAGAAGGGCGTCACGGTCGGTCACTATGATTTCGCGCCCGTTCTTTTCGATCAGTCCTTCTGCCGAAAGGCGGTCAAACGCGCGGTAAAGAGAGGCTCTTCCCACGTTTAGCATATCGGCAAGTGTGGTAAGTGAGCCGGGCAAGCAAAAATGCTCCTTTTGCTCGCCCGCGAGCCAGAGTGCCAGCCTGCGCTCGGCACTGCCTGCGGTGAAGCAGCGGATCTTTCGGTTTAAAAACTCCACACGCCCCGCGAGGAACGAGAGATAGCGATACATCAGCGCGCGATCCCTCTCCAGCAGGGTGCGCATAATGCCCTCGGAAAGCACCAAAAGCGTTGCTCCCGTGTCGGTGATGATGCGTGAAAGCTCTCCTTTATCCGAAAACAGTGAGGCGGCACCGAACATGTCGGGCGGCGTCAGCGTGCGCAGAACCACGTTGCGATCGGGATCGCTTGAAAGGATCTGAGCGCTGCCGTCAGTGAGAATACAGAGTGCTCGACCGACGTGCAGCTCGCCTCTCTCGGCGGTCACGAGGAGGCAATCCTCGGAGTCGGAGAGCAGAGAGAGCTCTTCTTCGCAAAGAGGGCTCAACAGGGGAACCCTTGCAAGAATGCTTTTCAGAAGATGCTTGTCGACCATATATTCCTCCTTGTCCCAAATGGGACAAAAACAGTATAGCCGAAAAGGACTCTGTTGTCAAGTCCTGCATCAGAGAGCCTTCGGACGCTTGCGCATCCGCCCTCTTGTCAGCTTCGATCCGCAGCTTGACGTTGTGAACAAATTGTTAAAAGCGGAGCTTGCTACTTGCGGTGTCGCGCGCGCCTCGTCTATAATGGAGAAGAACCGTATTTATTTTGAAATGAAAAAGAGAGGTAAATACCATGAGTATTCAAAAACAGCACTTTGATACCTTGCCCGACGGGCGAGAGGTTTACCGTTATCTGATGCGCAACGAAAGCGGCATGAGCGTGGCGATCCTTGATCTTGGCGGTGCGATCCAGCAGATTCTTGTGCCCGATCGACGCGGAAGATATACCGACGTGGTGGGCGGCTACGATAACGCCTTTGATTATTTTTATGGCGACGGCTATCAGGGTGCGTTGATCGGGCGTGTGGGCAACCGTATCGCACGCGGCAAATTTACCCTTGGGGGCAAGGAATATTCGCTTTACATCAACAATGGCGTCAACCATCTGCACGGTGGCAAGGAGGGCTTTTCGCATAAGATCTGGTCTGTGACCGCAAAGGACGGCAGCGAGCCCGCGCTGGAGCTTTCCTATGTTTCTCCCGACGGTGAGGAGGGTTATCCCGGCACACTGACGGTCACTGTGACCTATACACTCACGGCGCGCGGAGGGCTTTCGATCCGTTATGTGGCGACCACCGATAAGACCACGGTGCTGAATCTGACCAATCATTGCTATTTTAACCTCGGCGGCTTTGCCTCGGGAAAGATCCTTGATCATGTGCTTATGATGGATGCCGATACCTATCTGCCCACCGACGAAACGCTGATCCCCACGGGTGAGCTTCGCTCGGTCGCGGGCACGCCCTTTGATTTCAGAGCACCCAAGGAGGTGGGCAAGGATTTTTGTGCCGACAATGTCGACCTGAAGATCGCGGGCGGTTATGACCACTGCTTCAATTTCACGGGGGGCGCCACCGCGGAGCCTACCTGCCGTGCAACGCTTTACCATAAAGAAAGCGGCAGGGAAATGAAGGTCTATACCAATCAGCCCGCCGTGCAGTTTTACAGTGGCAACTTCCTCAACAATGCTGATCATCCCTTCAAGGGCGGCTATCCGCAGGGACTTCAGAACGCGCTTTGCCTTGAAACGCAGCATATGCCCGACAGCATCAATCAGAAGGGCTTTACCAATACGGTGCTTCATCCCGGCGAGGTGTACGACTATACCACCGAATACGTTTTCTCGGTTCGCTGATCCGAAAATGACCATTGGCTTTTACCCGTACGGGCAAAAGCCAATGGTCCTTTTGGTTTTTGTGATGTGCTTGTGTCAGCTGCAATCTATAAAAAACAGCTCCGCGAGGAGTTGTTTTTTTCTCTCGTCTTGCATATAGTCAAGCGGAGGTGATCTGATGAAAACGTGTTTTTTAAAGCGCTGTGTATGCCTTTTCCTTGCGGCTTTTTTACTTTTTACGGGAACGCTCGCCGTCGGTGCATCGTATGATACCGTGCCGATCGCTGAGGGGCTTCCTGCGGTGAACGATGGGGAGAGCAGTGAGCTGCCCTGTCGCGCGGCAATTCTGATGGATGCGGCAACGGGAAGGGTATTGTTCGAGCAAAACGCAGACGAAGCGCTTCCGCCTGCATCGGTGACTAAGGTGATGACGCTGCTTCTCGTGATGGAGGCAGTGGATTCGGGAGTCATCTCGCTTTCGGATGAGGTAACGGTCAGTGCGCATGCCGCATCGATGGGGGGCTCGCAGGTCTACCTGAAGGAAGGGGAAACCATGAGTGTGGAGGAGATGATCAAGTGCGTGGTCATTGCATCCGCCAACGACTGTGCCGTGGCGCTTGCCGAGCACGTTGCGGGCAGCGAGGAGGAGTTCGTGGCGCGTATGAACGCGCGTGCGGCAGAGCTTTCGATGAACAACACGCACTTTGAAAATACCAACGGGCTGGATGACACCGTGGAGCACCATCTGATCTCGGCAAGAGATATTGCCATTATGTCGCGTGAGCTGATCTCGCATCCGAAGATATTGGAATATAGCGGTATCTGGATGGATACCATTCGCGACGGAACCTTTGGCCTGACAAATACCAACCGACTGGTGCGCTTTTACCAAGGATGCACGGGGCTTAAGACAGGGTCAACGGCAAAGGCGAAATTCTGTATCAGCGCCACCGCCGAGCGTGACGGACTCTCGTTGATCTGTGTCATCATGGCGGCGGAAAGCCGAGATGTCAGAAACGCCACCGCGACAAAGCTGCTTGATTACGGCTTTGCCAATTATAGCGCCTATCGCGCCGAGGCGGGCGAACGCAGACTCGCTGTAACGGGCGGTACGGAAGCAAGCCTTCTTTTGCGTTACGATCCCTTTTTTGCCGTTGTCAAGAAGGGAAGCACTTCGCGCGTGGAAGCGGTTGTCGAAATGCCCGAATCGGCGGCAGCACCGATCGAAGCGGGCGAGGAGCTTGGCAGAGTGCATTATCTGGTCGACGGCGAGGAGATCGGCAGTGTGCCGCTGATTGCCGAGGCGGCGGTGCCAAAGATGAATTTTTCCACGTTGTTTGTGAGAATTTTGAAGCGATTTTTACTCATTTAAATTCTTAATATATTTTTAATATAAAAAATGGAAAAAGGGGATTGATTTTTTTTGACTGTTAAAGTAAAATAAATAGTATATAATTCCAAACGCATTTTGATGCAGAAAGCAGGTACAAATGTCTCTTCGTCTGATTGATTCTTATGTTGCTCCCTTTGTCGGTGCTGCCGAATATGACTACATGCAGCCCGTTGTGACCGCCGCACACCAAATGCTGCATGACAAAAGCGGACAGGGCAATGCCTTCCTCGGCTGGCTCGATCTTCCTCGCGACTATGACAAGGCGGAATATGCGCGCATTAAAAAGGCAGCCGATAAGATCAAGAAGAGCTGCGACGTGTTTGTCGTGATCGGCATTGGCGGCTCCTATCTCGGTGCGCGCGCTGTGATCGAGTTTCTGAAATCGCCTCTTTATAACAACCTAAAAAAGGATACTCCCGATATCTATTTCTCAGGCTGCAATATCAGCGCAACCAATATGCAAGAGCTGCTTGAGATCTGCGAGGGCAAGGATGTTTGCATCAACGTGATCTCCAAGTCGGGCACCACAACGGAGCCTGCCGTCGCCTTCCGCATTTTCCGCGAGCTGCTGGAGAAGAAGTATGGCAAGGATGGTGCCAAGGAGCGCATTTTTGTGACCACCGACCGCGCACGCGGCACGCTGAAGTCCTTTGCCGATCAAAGCGGCTACGAAACCTTTGTGGTTCCGGATGACGTGGGTGGACGCTTCTCGGTTCTGAGTGCCGTGGGTCTTCTTCCGATCGCTGTTTCGGGTGTCGAGCTTGATGAGCTGATGGCAGGTGCCGATGCCGCACGCGTGGCATTTGCAGAACCTGATCTCAAAAAGAACGATTGCTACAAGTACGCCGCACTGCGCAATATTTTGCTTGCCAAGGGAAAGGTGACCGAGATCCTGGTCGGCTACGAGCCCTTCATGCAGATGTTTGCCGAGTGGTGGAAGCAGCTTTACGGTGAGAGTGAGGGCAAGGATCAGAAGGGACTTTTCCCCGCATCGGTCATTTTCTCCACCGACCTCCATTCGCTTGGTCAGTATATTCAGGATGGCATGCGCAATTTGTTTGAGACTGTGGTTTCGGTCAAGAATACGGGCACTACCCGTGTGATCCCTCACGATCCCGACAATATCGACGGTCTGAATTTCCTTGCGGGCAAGGATCTAAACTTCGTCAACAGCATGGCACAGCAGGGTACCCTTTTTGCACACGTTGACGGCGGTGTGCCCAATATCGTGCTCGAGCTTGAGGAGCGCTCTGCCAAGGCGCTTGGCTATATGATCTACTTCTTTGAAAAGGCATGTGCCATCTCCGGTTACATTCTCGGTGTCAATCCCTTTGACCAGCCCGGTGTGGAGGCGTACAAGAAGAATATGTTTGCACTTCTCGGCAAGCCCGGCTATGAGGAGAAAAAGGCGGCTCTTGAGGCGCGCCTTGCAGGGAAATGATCTGTTTTGTCGAAAAGAGCGTCGCGAATTTTGCGACGCTCTTTTTCCATCTTTTTTCAAAAACCTCTTGAAAAAATCAATATCATCGTGTATAATGAATCTGTAGACGGAAAAAGCTCCGTCCATGTTACGATATTTGGAGGTATATGCTATGCTCAAATTGATGATTGGCGTAAAAGGAACGGGTAAGACGAAGACTTTGATCGAGAACGTAAACAGTGCTGCCGCCGCATCGCACGGTGATGTTGTCTGTATCGAAAAGGGCACCAAGCTTCGTTTTGACATCAAGTCCAGTGTACGTCTGATCAATACCGAGGAATATCTGATTCGTGATGCAGAGGCGCTTTACGGCTTTGTTGCAGGTATTCTTGCCAGCAACTATGACGTGACCGATCTGTTTGTGGATAATACATTGAAGATCTGCGGCGGCGACGTAGCAAGCTTTGATGCCATGCTGGATAACGTCGGTGCGTTGCTGCAGGCACATAATATCAACGTGTTTATGACCGCTTCGATCCCTGCGGAAGAGGCGACCGAAGTCATGAAGAAATATCTCTGAGTCAGGAATATTCAAAAAGAAAAGCGCGGTTCCGCGCTTTTCTTTTTTATGCAGCCGTGTAAAGGCGAAATGCTTTTTTGGTGAGCACCACCACAAGCAAATATCCCAAAAAGCAGGGGATCAGGATGTGGAGAAGCCAGTAAAGAAGGGTCACGGGGATGTCGGCGGCGGTATAGATCGCACCTGCCATCGAGTAGGCGATATCATCGATGATAAAGGCAAGCAGTCTTGCGGCGGCGGTCACGCCAACCGAGAGCATTGCAGCTCTTTGCAAGGGCGCGGTGCGGTCAAAGAAGCGGGCGAAGGGAAGAAGCGGCGTGCACTCTTCAACCTCCTTGCCGAGCGTGGCTGCCGCATTTTGCTGATCGCGATGCGTGCGGTAGTAGGAAACCGTGCAGGTTCTTGCCTTCCATACGGTGAAGCAGAAGATTGCGGTTTCAAGCAGCAGTGAGATGATATAGCCACTGTAATTAAGAGTGAGGTCAAAGGAGCCGTATACGGCAGACAGCGCGATAATCGAACCCGCGTACTTCAAAAGCAATGCACCGCCGATCAAATAATAAAGGGGCTTTGACTCCTTGGGGGGGCACTGATGTGCTGCCGCAATGAGGAAGGTAAGCACCGTGCAGATGCCAAGCACCTCTCCCCACTGCATGAGCATGTCTACAAGGTCAAACCAAAGCGTGTTCATCAAGACAAAATCGGAAGATATGACCTGATAGGCGGGCACGAGCAGAACGGTGTAGATGCCGTAGATGCCGAAAATAAGGAGGGAAGCAAGCTTCAGAAACGGTTTTGGCATAAGAGATCCTTTCGGGAAATTACTTTAAATATATCATAACACAAATAAAGAAAAAAAGCAAATTTTTCTTTCAGAGGGGTATGTTTTTTCAAAAGCGCACATAGGATAATAGAAAACGGAGGTGATAAGATGCTTGCAAACACGCCCTGCGATCACCGTTACGTCATGTGCGCGGTGGCGGCGATGCAGGAATATGGGGACGTGGTTCGGTGTGATGCGCTGGCGAGATCCATCCTCGGGCGAGAGATCCCCATGCTGACCCTCGGAAGAGGAGAACGAACCGTGGTTTATGTGGGTGCACATCACGGCATGGAATGGATCACTTCGGGTGTGCTCCTTGACTTTGTGGCAGATTACATCCGACAGTATCAGCAGAACGCAACGCTTTATGACATGCGGATGTCCTATCTTTTTTCGGAATACCGTATCATCGTGATCCCGATGCTGAATCCTGACGGGGTGGAATACGTATTGCATGGGGTTGCCGCGGAAAATCCGATTAGGGAGCGTGTCCTTGCCATGAACGGCAGCGAGGATCTCTCAAGGTGGCAGGCGAACGCGCGCGGTGTGGATCTGAACCACAATTACAATGCGGGCTTTGCGGAATACAAAATTAAGGAGCAGGAGGCGGGCATCGTAGGCGGAGGCCCCACGCGTTACAGTGGGGAATATCCGGAATCTGAGCCCGAAAGCGCGGCGATCTGCCGATTGCTTCGTTATTACCGTGAGGAGCTGTGCGGTGTTCTCACCCTGCATACCCAAGGGGAGGAGATCTATTGCAGCTGCAAAGATCATCTTTCGGCAAAATCAATGGCGGTCGGGCGGATCCTGCAAAGAGTGACGGGATATCGTCTTGCGCGCCCGGAAGGGCTTTCCGCCTTCGGCGGGCTGACCGATTGGTGCATTGCCGAGCTTGGGCGTCCCTCCTATACGCTTGAGTGTGGGAGGGGAGAAAATCCGTTGCCTTTGGCGGCACGTCCCTTGATCTACGAGCGCCTTCGACGTGCGCTTTTCAGCTTTCCGATGATGCTTTAAAAACAACCGCCCGTGGTGCACCACGGGCGGTTGTTTGATCGTGTCGGCTTTTCGTTCAATGCTTTATGATTCGGGGGCGCTTGGTGGGTCGAAGAAGCTCATCTGCTCACCGTGCGGCGTGACGTTGCGATAGGGAATACCGAGATGCTCGTAGGCAAGACGGGTCACACAGCGTCCGCGCGGCGTGCGCGACAGGAAGCCGATCTGCATCAAATACGGCTCGTAGACGTCCTCAAGCGTGATCGCCTCCTCGCCGATGGTTGCAGAAAGCGTTTCAAGCCCCACAGGACCGCCGTCGTAAAATTTAATAATGGTGGAGAGCATGCGTCGGTCGATGTTGTCAAGCCCCAGTGCATCGATCTCAAGACGTTGCAGGGCGTAATTGGCGATTTCCGATGAGATCTCTCCGTTTCCCTTGACCTCGGCAAAATCGCGCACGCGCTTAAGGAGTCGGTTGGCGATACGGGGCGTTCCGCGAGAGCGAGATGCGATCTCGATTGCTCCGTCGTCCGAAATGGGGAGTCCCAGAATGCCCGCGCTGCGCTTGACGATGTCGGCAAGCTCCTCGGGTGTGTAAAGCTCTAACTTGAGCATCACACCAAAGCGGTCACGAAGGGGAGTGCTCAGCTGTCCGGCACGCGTGGTTGCACCGATCAGGGTAAAGCGGGGCAGATCGATGCGGATGCTTCTGGCGGCAGGCCCTTTACCGATGATGATATCCAGCGCATAGTCCTCCATCGCGGGATAAAGGATCTCCTCGACCGCACGGGAGAGGCGGTGGATCTCATCGATGAAGAGCACGTCGCCCTCGGAGAGATTGGTAAGCAGTGCTGCCAGATCGCCCTGCTTCTCAATGGCAGGCCCCGATGTAACGCGGATATTGACCCCCATTTCGTTGGCGATGATGTTGGAAAGAGTGGTCTTGCCAAGACCGGGAGGACCATAAAGAAGCACGTGATCCAGGGAATCACCGCGCTTTTTTGCGGCATCGATATAGATCTTCAGATTCTCCTTGACCTTTTCCTGACCCACGTAGTCCTCAAGGGTCTGGGGGCGCAGGGTTATATCGGGTTCGGTGTCGTGTACCGTTTCCGAGGTTGAGAGTATGCGATTTTCGAAATCAAAATCCTGATCGTCGATGAAGTTCATGCGCTCTCCTTATCAGATCAATTTTTTTAACGCGGCGCGGATGATGTCCTCTACCTCCATCGCGGAGGTGTCAAGAGCATGAAGCACCTGAAGGACCTGCGGCTTGCTGTAGCCGAGTACCAGAAGTGCCTCCTGTGCCTCGGAAAGCTTTCCTCCCGCAGCAGCGGGGACGGCAGGTGCAATAGGGGAAGCGGTCCCCCCTTCGACAGAGGGAAGCAAGCTTTCCGACATCATCTTGTCGCGCAGCTCAAGAATGATGCGCGCGGCGGTCTTGGGACCGATGCCGTTTGCTTTGGCAATTGCCTTTCTGTCCTCGGTGCACACGGCAAGTGCGAATTTTGCAGGGGTAAATGCGGTCAGGACCGCCATTGCCGCCTTGGGACCGACGCCCGAAACCGTAATGAGCAGCTTAAAGGTGTTCATCTCCTCCTCATCCGCAAAGCCGAAAAGCTCCATGCCGTCCTCGCGTACCGCAAGCTCGGTGTAGAGCTTGACGATTTCCTTTTTTGAAGCAGCGGGAGAAAGGGTCTGAAAGGTGTTGCCGCTGACCGTGAGCTTGAAGCCCACGCCGCCCGCCTCTACCACGGCAAAGGTGGGTGTCAGCAGGGTAAGCGAACCGCTGATATAGTAAAACATGAGGACCTCCGTGTTGTTAAGAGCTTTAAAAATCAAAAATTAAACAAAAAATGTTCTTCTTGGCATGAAATAAAGTTGTTTATCAGCTTTGACCTGTGGGCGTCGAGAGCACTCGCTTGACGGCGCGCTCCAGCTTGATGCGATCGATATCCATGTCACGACCGCACCCGTCGCAGACGATGCGGCAAATGCTGCCCACACGCAGGACCGTAAATTGGCAGGAGCCGCAGGGATGTGGCTTCTTTAGCTCGAGCTTGGTGTTGACGAAGAGCTTTAAGATCTGCATAGCGCTTCCTCTCTCTCTTGAATGTCACCTATCAGTATATCATACTTTTTGCCATAAGTAAATATAAAATAATATTTTTTTAAAAATCCTAAAAACCCTTTGACGCACGCGCGTCTTTGTGATATAATATACAGTATTATCGGTAACTATTGGCTGTTGAAGACCGAAATGCTTGAAAAAGGATGTGAGAGCGTGAGGATACTTGGTATCGACCCCGGACTTGCCATTGTGGGCTGGGGCGTTGTCGATTACAGCGGCAACAGATTCAAAACCGTTGCCTACGGTGCCATTCGAACCCCGGCGGGCATCAAGACCGAGGATCGGCTTGCCTCCATCTATCGCGATTTGACGAGTCTGATCGAGGAGTACCGACCCGAGGAGATGGCAGTGGAGGAGCTTTTCTTCACCAATAACATCACAACGGGTATCCGCGTTGCCGAGGCAAGGGGTATCATCCTGCTTTGCGGCGCACAGCACGGACTTCGGATCGCCGAATATACGCCGCCGCAGGTCAAGCAGGCAGTGGTGGGATACGGCAAGGCGGAAAAGCGGCAGGTGATCTCCATGGTGACCTCCATTCTCGGTCTGCGTGAGCCACCAAAGCCGGACGATACCGCCGATGCGCTTGCCATCGCCGTGTGCCACGGGCACAGCGGCGTATCTCGCATTGCGCGCTACTTCAACAACTGAGATCAAAGAAGCGAGGACACTATGTTTTATACCGAAAACTGGAAGGACTATGAATTGCTCGATACCTCCGACGGAGAGCGTCTGGAGCGCTGGGGTAAATACATTTTGGTCAGACCCGATCCGCAGATCATCTGGCAGGGTGCGGCAAAGCATCCGCTTTGGAAGAAGGCAGATGCCGTTTACCGCCGTTCCGCGGCGGGGGGCGGCGCATGGAAGCAGAACCGTCTGCCCGAGCAGTGGCAGATCGGCTATGGCGAGCTGAAGTTTGTCATTCGTCCGATGGGCTTTAAGCACACGGGGCTTTTTCCCGAGCAGGCGGCAAACTGGGATTGGTTTTCCGAAAAGATCAAGAAGGCGGGACGCCCGATCAAGGTCCTGAATCTGTTTGCCTATACGGGCGGTGCAACGGTTGCGGCGGCAAAGGCGGGGGCATCGGTCGTGCACGTGGATGCGGCGAAGGGGATGGTGGCGCAGGCAAAGGAAAACGCCCGTCTGTCGGGACTTGCCGATGCGCCGATCCGCTATATCGTCGATGATTGCAAAAAGTTTGTAGAGCGCGAGATCAAGCGCGGTCATTTTTACGATGCCGTGATCATGGATCCGCCCTCCTATGGCAGAGGACCCTCGGGCGAGATCTGGAAGATCGAGGATTCGGTGGATGAGCTGGTCACGCTTGCCGCAAGGCTTCTTTCAAAGGAGCCCCTGTTCTTCTTGATCAACTCGTACACCACGGGGCTTTCACCCCTTTCGATGAGTTACATTCTTCGGCTTCGTGTGGGAGAAAGATACGGCGGAACCACCTCTGCCGAGGAGCTTGGCTTGCGTGTAACGCAGACAGGTGCATATCTTCCTTGCGGCGCAAGTGCTCGCTGGGAGATGTAAGGAGGAGCTATGAACCAGCCTTTTATTCACGCCAAGGACCTCTGCTTTTCCTACGTTGAGGATGACGGCAGACGCGTTCCGGTGCTCGATCACGTGTCCATTGATATCCGGAAAGGAGAGTACGTTGCCATTCTCGGTCATAACGGCTCGGGAAAATCCACGCTTGCCAAGCTCTTTAATCTCATTCTGGAGCACGATTCGGGTGAGCTTGTGGTGGCAGGTAAGGACCTGATGTCCGAGGATCTGACCGAGGACGATCTTTATGCGCTCCGCCGCGAGGTCGGTATGGTTTTTCAGAACCCCGATAACCAGCTGGTCGCCACCATCGTCGAGGAGGACGTGGCGTTCGGACCCGAGAATCTCGGCGTCCCTCCAAAGGAGATCCGGGAACGGGTCGACCGTGCGCTGTCAACGGTGGGTATGACCGAATATGCAAGACACGAGCCGCACCGTCTTTCGGGCGGGCAAAAGCAGCGCGTTGCCATCGCGGGCATTCTCGCCATGAAGCCCTCCTGTATCATTCTGGATGAATCGACGGCTATGCTGGATCCGCACGGCAGACGCGAGGTCATCGATACCTTTGAACGGCTGAACCGCGAGGAGGGGATGACGGTGATCACCATTACGCACTATATGAATGAGGCGGCGCGTGCCGATCGTGTGATCGTGCTGGATGACGGCAGGGTTCTGATGGACGGAACGCCGGTGGAGGTCTTCGGAGAGCCCGAGCGTCTGCTTGCCGCAGGGCTTGATGTGCCCCAGTGCACGGCGCTGATCCATGCACTCCGAAAGGAGGGCATTGCCGTAAAGGGAGATCCCGTCACGACCGAGGAATGCGCCGATATCATCAGTAAGCTATTGGAGGAAAAAGGTCATGGCAACCGTCACGCTTGAGCACGTTTCCTACACCTACGGCGTAGGAACACCCTTTGGGATCCGCGCGCTTGACGATGTCAGCCTGACGGTCAGAAGCGGCAGCATCACGGGGATCATCGGTCACACCGGCTCGGGAAAATCCACGATGGTCCAGCTGCTGAACGGATTGGAGAAGCCTGCCGAGGGCAGAGTGCTTCTGGACGGTAAGGACATCTGGGAAGATCCGAAAAGGATGAGAGAGATCCGTTTTCGAGTCGGACTCGTCATGCAGTATCCCGAGTACCAGCTGTTTGAGGAAACGATCCGTGCGGATATTGCCTTCGGTCCCCGTAACATGGGACTTGGCGAGGAGGAGATCGCGCAACGCGTGCGCGATGCCATCAAGTTTGTCGGGCTTGACCCCGCACTTCTTGACAAATCGCCCTTTGATCTCTCGGGGGGGCAGAAGCGTCGCGCCGCCATTGCGGGCGTGATGGCAATGCGCCCCGAGGTCTTGGTGCTGGATGAGCCTGCCGCAGGGCTTGATCCGCGCGGAAGAGATGCCATCCTCGAGGGAGTCTGTGCTTATGGCAAGGAAACGGGGGCAACTGTGATCATTGTCAGTCACAGCATGGAGGATATGGCAGCATATTGCGATGATGTCATCGTAATGGCAAACGCCCGTGTCTTCTTGGAGGGTACGCGCGACGAGGTGTTTTCTCATGCCGACGAGCTGCTTTCTGTCGGGCTTGACGTCCCTCAGATCACCCATCTGATGCTGATGCTGAAGCAACGCGGCTTTCCCGTGCCCGACGGTGTGTATACCGTGGAGACGGCAGCCTCTGCTCTTCGCGGATTATTACAGTAAAGGATCTTACGCTCTGAATGAAAAATATTGCGTTTGGGCAGTATTATCCTGCCCGTTCACCCCTGCACAGTCTGGATGCCAAAATGAAGCTCATTTTGGCAGTGCTTTATATCGTGGCGACCTTTCTGTGCAAAAACCTGCTCTCCTTCGGCGCGTTGCTGCTGTCGGCAATTTTGTTGCTGCTTATGAGCAGGATCCCCGTGAGGATCGTTCTGCGCTCCATGCGCCCGATCCTGTTTATCATGATCTTTACGGCGATCTTAAATATGTTTTTTGTCAAGGGACAGACCGAGCTTTGGTCGTTCTGGAGATTTCATATCTATTTGGAGGGCATTTACAGTGCCGCCTTTATCCTGGTGCGCATTGTGGTTCTCATTCTTGCCACAAGTCTGTTTTTGACCTATACCACCACACCGATCGAGCTGACCGATGCGATCGAGCGCCTGCTTTCTCCCTTGCGCATCGTTCGGCTGCCCGTGCATGAGTTTGCGATGATGATGACCATTGCACTGCGCTTTATCCCCACTCTGACCGAGGAAACCGATAAGATCATGAATGCACAAAAGGCGCGCGGCGTGGACTTTACAAGCGGTGGACTTATCAGCCGTGCGAGGGCGCTGATCCCGATCCTGATCCCACTGTTTGTTTCCTCCTTCCGCCGCGCGGATGAGCTTGCAATGGCGATGGAATGCCGTTGCTACCGTGGTGGAAAGGGAAGAACAAAAATGACGGTTACACATCTTCGCATGCGCGATATGGTGGCGCTGCTGCTGATGGTATGCTTCGGTGCCGGGATCCTGTATCTGAACCGCCTCGGCATCGGATACACGTTGTAAGACGCTATGAAGATCCTGTTGAAAATCGCTTATCTCGGCACAGCATACTGCGGCTATCAGGTGCAGCCCAACGGTGTGACCGTGCAAGAGAAATTGAATGAGGCGGCAAGGTCGATCTTCGGCTTTGACTGTGATATCGTCGGATGCAGTCGCACCGACAGCGGTGTGCACGCACGCGGCTTTTGTGCCACGGTGACCCGAAGGGGCACCGATGAGCTGACCACCGCCATTCCGATCGAAAACATCCCGCGCGCGATGAATGCGGTCCTTCCCCCCGATATCTCGGTGCTTTGTGCCGAATGGCGGAATGCGGATTTTCATGCGCGTTACGACGTGATATCCAAGGAGTACGAATACCTGTTTTACAACGGAAGTGCGCGCGATCCCTTTTTGCTTGACCGCGCATGGCAACTGAAAAAGCCCCTTGCCGATCAGGCGATCGACGCCATGCGCCGCGCCGCAGCCGCCTTTGTGGGTGAGCATGATTTTTCCGCACTTCGCGACGGAGGCTTTGACACCGATGAAAAGGATGCCACGCGCCGCGTCTTTTCGACGTCCGTGGAGAAAAAAGGAGAGCTCATTTGCTTCCGCGTTCGTGCAAACGGCTTTCTTTACCACATGGTTCGGATCATGGCGGGCACTCTGTATGCGGTTGCCTGCGGCAGCATTTTGCCCGAGGAGATCGGAGGGCGTCTTGCGGCTGGAGCGCGAGGTGGATTCGGCGTGACTGCCCCCGCGTGCGGTCTTTATCTTGACCGTGTATATTATTGAGTGACATTCCATATGAAACCGAAAGTGAAAAGGAGGATGGCTATGAAAGAGGAAAACGGTAAGCCCGTGGGTGCGTCGCCTGCCGAGAGCACGGCTCTGCCTGAGCAAACGGCTGGTTATTGGCAGCGTGTGTCAAGGCAATACCGCAGGGCGGCGCGTATGCTCACTCTGCTGCTGATACTGTTTGTGGTCGTGTTTGTGTCCCTCTCGATCGATGCTTTTTCCTATAACGGCATCTTCTATTTCGGCAGGGATGTTGCGGCGCTGACCGCGCTTGCCGATGATCGGAGCGAAACGGTCTATTACACCTACGGTGAGGTGGAGAGCGCCAAGGCAACCTACCGTGGCGGTGTCGCGATCGTTTTTGAAAACGGCGTTGAAACCTACGGTGCCGACGGCGAACGTCTGATGCATCTGGATGGCAGCTTTTCGGCACCTCGCATCGCCGTGTCGCGTGACTACCTGATTGCGTACAGCTTCGGCGACAATGCTTTTTGCGTGTGCAACACCTATTCCGAGCTTTTTGCAGATACCACCGAGTTTCCCATCATGGGGGCATATGTTTCGGATGCAGGCTATTTCGCGTTGATCACAGGCTCGGATGAAACCCTCTCCGAGGTCCTGCTTTACGACGGGAATTTCCATCTTGTGCAGCGCTTTGGAAGGGCAAGTGCTACGGTTTCGGCGGTCATATCGGACAATGGGCGCTATATCGCCATTCTCGGTGCTGCCTCTGACGGCGCCGTGCTTGATCTGTTTATGGTCGGAAATGCCGAACCGACCCTCAGTGAGCGCTTTGATGCCTTTCCGTATGCGGTCAGCTTCACCTCCTTCAATACGCTGGCTGTGCTGACCGATTCTTCTATCCATACGCTGAATATTGACGGAAAGAGCTTCTCCTCGGTTGACTTTGAGGGGGCTTCGCTTGCGGCGTACAGCGTGGGTGATTCCACGGTTGCCGCTGTGCTTGAAGCCGATCGTGAGAACGGGATCTGCCGTTTGATCGTAACCGATAAAAAGGGAAGGATCCTTTTGGATAACGGCACGCTTGAGGGAAGGATCTCTGCGATCTCGCTGACCGAGCAATCGGTTTGGATACTCCGTGATCGTACGCTCGAATGTCTTTCACTTGACGGAACGCTTCGCGGCAGCTTTGCTCTTGAAAACGGTGCCCTTTCCATGGATGCACTCTCCGAAACCGATGCGCGTGTATTTTACGGCGCGCGTGCAGAGGCGTTTTCACTGTCAAAATAAGGAGGGAAGCTTTTGAAAAACATACCCAATATTTTAACGGTGCTGCGGCTTTTCTGCGTGCCCTCGTTCATCTGCCTCTTTTTTCTGGTTGCACCGGTCGCGGCGTTGCCCGTATTTTTGCTCGCGGGCTTGACCGATGTTTTGGACGGCTATCTTGCCCGCAAAAACGGGTGGACGTCCACCTTTGGCAAGGTTCTTGATCCCATTGCCGATAAGCTGATGCAGTGTGCGGTGCTCATTTGCTTTGCTGTTAACGGTTATCTTTCGGTCTGGCTTGCTCTCCCTTTCATCCTCAAGGAGGTGGCACAGGGGATTCTCAGCATTGCCATGTTCCAAAGAAGAAACGTGCACACGGTCAGCCGCTGGTACGGAAAGGCGGCGGTCAGCATTTTCTATTTCGCCGTCAGTGCCACCATTCTGGCACGTCTTTTGGATCGCTTCACGGGGCCGATCGAGCTTTCGCTTTTGCTGCTTTGGATCCTGACGCTGATCTTTATGCTTTTTGCATTTACCTCTTATGTTGTCGCTTATGCCAAAATGGCAGCGCGCCTCAAAAAAGAATGGAAAGGAAATGTCCGAGAGGACGGTTGATTCTATGGTCATGTGTTCAAAATGCCACAAGCGTGTGGCAACCGTTTTCGTTACAAAGGTGGAAAACGGAGAGAGAAAAACCGAGGGGCTCTGCATCAAATGCGCCAATGAGCTTGGACTTCCCACCGAGCAGATGATGGGCAACGTCATGGGCAAGCTGGGAATTTCGCCCGAGCAGCTTGCAGGCATGGAGGAGGAGCTGAACGGACTTTTGCAGGAAAACGGCGGATTGCCGAGTGACACCGATGATAACGAGGACGGCGGTGCGCCTGCTATTGATTTTCCGAAGATCTTTCGTGAGAGTGGTCTTTTCGGGGCGATGGGTGGCTCCGAGCAGAAGGAAAAGGGAGATGGCGCCAAGGGAAAGGAAAAGGGGAAGGAGCAGAAGGAAAGGAAGCGCAAATTCCTTGATACCTACTGTCGCAATCTCACGCGCCGTGCGGCAGACGGCAAGCTTGACCGTATCGTCGGGCGAGAGCGCGAGCTGGCGCGCGTGATCCAGATCCTTTGCCGCAGACAGAAGAATAACCCTTGCCTGATCGGCGAGCCCGGCGTTGGAAAAACTGCGATCGCCGAGGCGCTTGCACAGCGCATCGCGGAGAACAATGTTCCTTATAAATTGAAGGGCAAAGAGGTTTACCTGGTGGACCTGACCGCGCTTGTGGCAGGAACGCAGTTCCGCGGACAGTTTGAGTCGCGCATTCTGGGGCTTCTCAAGGAGGTCACCGATGCGGGGAATATCATTCTCGTGATCGACGAGGTGCATAACATCGTGGGAACGGGCGACTCGGAGGGAAGCGTGAATGCCGCCAATATTCTCAAGCCCGCACTCTCGCGCGGTGAGGTACAGATCATCGGTGCTACCACGCTTAAGGAGTACCGCAAATATATCGAAAAGGATTCGGCACTCGAGCGTCGCTTCCAGCCCGTGACCGTCAACGAGCCCTCACTTGACGATACGGTGGAGATGCTGCGCGGCATCAAGCACTACTATGAGGCGTTTCACTCGGTGATCATTCCGGATGAGATCCTGCGTCGTGCGGTTGTGCTCTCTGAGCGCTATATTACTGACAGATACCTGCCCGATAAGGCAATTGACCTTCTCGATGAAGCGGCTGCCGACCTCTCCTTAAACAGTTCTGTTCTGAACGAAAGTTACGAAATAAAAGAACAAATGTTGGCGGAAAAGGACAAACGAGAGCGGATTGAGTCCGAGGATGTCAACGATGAGCAGTCCGAGAAGCGCCGCTTTGAGGAGCTTGCCAAGATCAAGGCGAGAGAGCTTCAGCTTTCCGAGAGGCTGGCTGTGATCGAGCCCGAATGCGGCAAGGTCGTTATGACTGAGGAGGAGCTTGCCGCCGTGATCGAGGTCTGGACGGGCATTCCTGCCGCCAGCATCAGCGAGAATGAGTTTGAGCGCATTGACGGATTGGAGGCGCGTCTTAAGAAGCGCATCGTCGGTCAGGATAGGGCGGTGGAGGCGGTGTCCCGCGCCATCAAACGCAACCGCGCGGGCGTATCCTACAAGCGCAAGCCCGTCTCCTTCATTTTCGCGGGACCCACTGGCGTCGGCAAGACCGAGCTTGTCAAGACCCTGGCGGCAGATCTGTTTGATTCTCCCGAGAATCTCATTCGGCTTGACATGTCCGAGTTCATGGAAAAGCATTCGGTTTCGCGTATCATCGGTGCACCTCCCGGATACGTCGGCTATGACGAGGCGGGTCAGCTGACCGAAAAGATCCGTCGCCGCCCGTATTCCGTGGTGCTCTTTGACGAGATCGAAAAGGCACACCCCGATGTGCTCAACGTGCTTCTGCAGATCCTTGACGACGGACGTATTACCGATGCGCACGGTAAGACCGTCAATTTTGAAAACACCGTGCTTGTCATGACCACCAATGCGGGCTCTGACAGAGCAGGCGCGCTGGCGGGCTTCCTGACGGGTGATACAAGTGCAGAGGACGCAAGGACCGAGAAGGCACTTTCCACCTTCCTGCGCCCCGAGTTCCTCAACCGTGTGGACGAGGTCATCACCTTCCGCGCGCTTGATCGCGAGGACTTCGTGCGCATTGCCGCCATTATGGCAGGAGAGCTGCGGGATGCGCTTGCCGAAAAGGGCATTACGCTCAATGTGACCGAAGAGGCACTTTCTCTCATTGCCGAGCGCTCTTATTCTCACAAGTTCGGTGCGCGCAATATGCGTCGCTATATCCAGACCCACGTGGAGGACGTACTGGCAGAGAGGATCATTGCCGATTACCGCCGTTCCATCACGCAGGCGCTGGTGGGTGCGAGAAACGAGGAGCTCTTTGTCGAGGTGATGTGAGCTCCTTGCAGGACGGGCAAGTCTGCAAATCTCGCCGGATTTGTAAATTAAATGTAAATTCGGGCGCGCAGGGTTGCATCACGGAATATATTGTGTTATAATTTCCCTCGCTTGCGTGCATACGCGGCAAAAATAAATTCACACACGGACTCATTCGATGCATTCGGTGCCGGAAACGGTAGGGCATCGGGCCGTGGTGGAAAAACCGAAGGAGGACATTTAAAATGTCGGTTATCACCATTAAGCAGCTGCTTGAAGCAGGCGTCCATTTCGGACATCACACCAGAAGATGGAACCCCAAAATGCAGGAGTACATCTTCACCGAGCGCAACGGTATTTACATTATCGACTTGCAGAAGACGGTGAAGAAGTTTGAGGAGGCATATGCCTTCGTCCGCGATCTTGCTGCCAACAACGGTACCATTCTCTTTGTCGGCACCAAGAAGCAGGCTGCCGATGCCATCAAGGAAGAGGCACAGCGCTGCGGCATGTACTACGTGAACGTGCGTTGGCCCGGCGGCATGATGACGAACTTTAAGACCATCAAGAAGTCGATCGCACGCCTGAACAGTCTGACCAAGATGCAGGAGGACGGCACCTTTGATCTGCTCCCTAAGAAAGAGGTTGCAGGCAAGCAGAAGGAGATCTTCGATCTTGAGAAGAGCTACGGCGGTATCAAGACCATGGAGGCACTGCCCTCTGCCGTGTTCATCGTTGACCCCCACAAGGAGCGCAACGCCGTTCTTGAGGCTAAGAAGCTGGGCATCCCGGTCGTCGCCATCGTTGACACCAACTGCGATCCCGATGACGCCGACTATATCATTCCCGGTAACGATGACGCGATCCGCGCCATCAAGCTGATCTCCTCTGTCATGGCTGATGCTGTCATCGAGGGCAAGCAGGGCGAGCAGACCACCGAGGCAGAGCCCGTTGAGGCTGCTGAGGAAAAAGAGCAGGACGCTGAGTAATTTTTAAGGAGAAAACGAACATGGCTAACATTACCGCAAAAGACGTTGCAGAGCTTCGCGCCAAGACCGGTCTTGGCATGATGGACTGCAAGAAGGCCCTTGTCGAGGCTGAGGGCGATATGGATAAAGCAGTTAAGATCCTTCGCGAGAAGGGCCTTGCCACCGCTGAGAAGAAGGCAGGCCGCATTGCAGCCGAGGGTCGCGTTGACGTTCTTTCCAAGGACGGCTTCACCGCAATGATCGAGGTCAACTCTGAGACCGACTTCGCCGCAAAGAGCGATGCGTTCAAGGAATTCGTGACCGGTCTGCTTGAAACCATCATTGCCAAGAAGCCCGCAAACGTTGAGGAGCTTCTTTCCATCAACTACTGCGATACCGCAGAGACCGTTCAGAAGACCCTGATCGAGAAGATCGCCATCATCAAGGAGAACATCTCCATCCGCCGCTTTGTGCTGGTTGAGGGTGTGACCTCCTCCTACATTCACGGCTTCGGCTCTACCGGTGTTATCGTGAAGTTTGAGGCAGATGCCGCTGTGACCGAGAAGGCTGACTTTGCCGTTTATGCAAAGAACATCGCTCTCCAGATCGCCGCAGGCAATCCTCCCCAGTACGTGAACATCGAGGATGTTCCCGCTGCCGCTGTTGCCGAGGAGAAGGCAGTTCTGATCGCACAGATGAAGAACGATCCCAAGAACGCCAACAAGCCCGACCAGATCCTTGAGAAGATCGTTTCCGGTCGTCTTGGCAAGTTCTACGAGCGCGTTTGCCTTGTTGAGCAGGCTTACGTCAAGGAGGACAGCATGACGGTCGGTCAGTACACCAAGAACACCGCCAAGGAGCTCGGTGGCGACATCAAGATCGCTGCATTCGTGCTCTTCGAGAAGGGCGAGGGCATTGAGAAGAAAGAGGACAACTTTGCTGAGGAGATCGCAAAGCTGACCGGAAAGGCTTAATGCTTATGAAACGGGAGGTCCCACAGGACCTCCCGTTTTTATTGCGATCCCACCGATGGGAGGATTTTCGATTCAACTTTTCTTCCGACACATTAATATTTTTGTCAAATTGCTCTTTACAAAATGAAGAAAATAGAGTAAAATATATAGGAATGAAAATAGTGTGAGAGGTGTTTTATGGCAACTCCGAAGTACAAACGTATTTTGCTGAAGCTTTCGGGTGAGGCGTTGACCTCTAAGGGCAAGGGCATTCTCGATTTTGATTTCATCGCGCGCGTGGCAGGGGTGTTGAGGCGCTGCCGTGAATCGGGCGTTGAGATCGGTGTGATCGTGGGTGCGGGTAACATCTGGCGCGGCAGACAGGGCGGCGGCATGGACCGCAAGCAGGCAGACCACATGGGTATGCTTGCCACGGCGATCAATGCACTTGCCTTGCAGGATTCCTTCCGCCACGCGGGTCTTGACACGGTGGTCATGAGTGCCGTTGAAATGCGCGCCTTTGCCGACACCTTCACCGTCAATGACGCCAATGCCGCACTTGCCGCAGGCAAGGTGGTGATATTCGCATGCGGACTCGGGCAGCCCTTCTTTTCCACCGATACCGCAGCTGTGCTGCGCGCTGCCGAGATCGATGCCGATGCCGTGCTGATGGCGAAAAATATTGACGGCATCTATACTGCCGATCCCAGGCTGGATTCCCGTGCTACGCGTTACGATGAGGTCACCTACAAGGAGGTCCTCGAGAAGGAGCTGAAGGCACTTGACCTGTCCGCGACCACCTTCTGTATGGAAAACGACATCCGTTGCTATGCGTTTGCGCTGAATGATCCCGATAATATTTACCGTGTGGTCATGGGTGAGCATATCGGAACCGAGCTTCACCGCTAAATTCAACATAGAAAGTGAGAAGAAACGATGAAACTGAACACCAAAGAGTTTGAAGAAAAAATGGTTAAGGCGCTCTCGGTTTTGCAGAGCAATTTTGATACCATTCGTGCGGGCCAGGCAAACGCCGCCGTCCTCAATCGCGTCACCTTTGAGTATTACGGCTCGCCCACTCCCCTTAACAGCATGGCAAGCGTCAGCGTGGATGATGCGCGCACACTGGTCATCAAGCCTTATGACGGCTCCACCCTGAAGGCGATGGAGAAGGCGATCCTTGCCTCCGACGTTGGCATTACCCCCAACAGCGACGGTCAGGTGATCCGTCTTGTTTTCCCTCAGCTGACCGAGGAGCGTCGCCGTGACCTTTGCAAGCAGGTCACCAAGATGGGCGAGGAGGCAAAGGTTGCCGTTCGCAATATTCGCCGCGACGCCAACGATCTTTCCAAGAAGATGGAAAAGGATGGCGACATGACCGAGGATGAAAAGAAGGCATCCGATAAGTCGGTGCAGGATCTGACCGACAAGTTCATCAAGCAGATCGATACTGCTGTTGCAGAGAAACAGAAGGCAGTTATGGCAATTTGAGGATGCGGGGCGCAAGGAAACCGACAAGGCGACCTTCGCCCCCGATTTTTTCAAGTCCGCATGGGAGGTTCATATGGTAACGGCAGAACAAGCACCTTTGCGTCACGTCGCTTTTATTATGGACGGCAATGGCAGATGGGCAAAAAAGCGGGGCATGCCGCGCGAATACGGGCATCGCTTCGGTGTCAAGGCGTTTCAGGATATTCTTTCTCACTGTGACCGTCTCGGCTTGGAGGCAGTCACCTTCTATGCCTTTTCGACCGAAAATTGGAAGCGCCCCAAAAAAGAGGTGGATGCCATCATGAAGCTAATGGACCGGTATCTTGCGGAGTGCGAAAAAAAGATCGACGAATATCGTTTTCGCATTTGCTTTCTGGGGGATAAGGCAGCCTTTGACGAAAAGCGCCGTTCCCGCATGGAGAGGCTGGAGCAGCATACTCTTGACCGTCAGCGGATCTTGAACATCGCATTGAATTATGGAGGACGGGATGAGCTTGTGCACGCATTTCGGCAGCTTTCCGAGGCGGGCCTGAAGCAGATCACCGAGTCGGATATTGCGGGGGCTCTTTATACCGCCGCAAGCCCCGAGCTCGATCTGATCATCCGTACGGGGGGCGATCTGCGCATTTCCAATTTTCTCCTGTGGCAGGCAGCATACGCCGAGCTGTATTTTACCGATGTCCTTTGGCCTGATTTTGGCAAGGAGCAGCTTGATGCCGCCATTGCCGAGTTTTATACGCGCAAGCGTCGCTTTGGCGGCGTTTGAGCGATCACTTTTTTCGGAGGTTTGATCATGAAGACCCGTATTCTAACAGCAGTGGTTGCCATTGCGGGTATTTTCCCGTTTTTCTGGTTTTCCGATCCTGTTGAAGCGTCCAACCCGCTGAACTATCTGTTTCCGCTGCTGATCTCCCTGATCGCGTTTGTGTCGGTATGGGAGATGCTGCATTGCTTGCAGCTTGATAAAAGCTATTTTGTCAGCATTCCGTTGTATCTTGCAGGTCTTGCATTTCCCATGCTGGCACGCGTCATGCGCGAGAATATGCGGGAGTATACACGTATCGCGGTGCTGACGGCAATGGTTCTTGCCATCTACATGTTTGCCTTTATCGTATTCCGCTTCGGAAAGCAGGATATGGGCAAGGTCGCACTGGCATTTATGACCTGCTTTTATATCGTGGCTGCCAATTCTGCGGTCATTGTGCTTCGTGATACCGAGGGTGTTGGCAGATTCCTGTTTTTGATCCCGTTTATTTTCTCCTGGGTCACCGACAGCTTTGCGTATTTCTGTGGCAGACTGTTCGGCAAGCACAAGCTGATCCCCACCGTCAGTCCCAAGAAAACGGTGGAGGGTGCCATCGGCGGCTTTGTGTTCTGTGCGATCACGGCGGTGCTTTACGGCTTGATCGTAGGCAAGTGCTTTGACGTCACCCCCAACTATCTTGTTCTCGGCATCGGCGGCATCGTGATCGGTGTTGTTTCGCAGATCGGAGATCTTGTCATGTCGGCAATCAAAAGAGAAGTGGGATTGAAGGACTATGGCTGGATGCTCCCGGGGCACGGCGGTTTGCTTGACCGGTTTGATTCGAGCATGGCAGTGACGGTTCTGGTGCTCGTGATCTCCTCCTATTTCCCGATCTTCAGCTGACATGAGTGCTCGATCCTTTCCCACAACGCTGATCCTCGGATCGACAGGCTCGGTCGGTGAGCAGGCGGTCGACGTCGCAAAGCAGCACCATATCAAGGTTGCGGCACTTTCGGCGCACCGCAATTGGCGTCGCACGGAGCAGCAGGCAAGAGAGCTTGGTGTTCGTGCGGTTGCCATGACGGACGAGGCGGCGGCAAGTGAGCTTCGCACGGCGCTTGCCGACACCTGTGTTCGCGTGTTTGGCGGCGAAGAGGGCTTGCTTGATATGATCCGTATGACCGAGGCGGAATTTGCTGTGAATTCCATTCTCGGTGAAGCAGGGCTTCGCCCCACGCTTGCGGTGCTTGAATCGGGTAAGCATCTCGCGCTTGCCAACAAAGAGTCGCTCGTCGTGGCGGGCGAGCTGGTGATGGCAGCGGCGCGCCGCGCGGATCTGCGTATTACGCCGGTTGACAGCGAGCACTGCGCTATCTTTCAAGCCCTTCGTTCCGGTCAACAGAGTGAGATCAAACGCCTGATCCTTACAGCTTCAGGAGGACCTTTTTTTGGCAAAAAGAGAACAGAACTTACCAATATTTCGGTAGACGAAACATTAGCACACCCCACTTGGCAGATGGGAGCCAAAATCACGGTGGATTCCGCCACGCTGATGAACAAGGGCTTTGAGGTCATTGAGGCGGCACATCTTTTCGGTGTGTCTGCTGATCGGATCGACGTCGTGGTGCACCGTGAGAGTATAATTCATTCTATGGTGGAATATATTGATAACAGCGTCATCGCCCAGATGTCGGTTCCCGATATGCGCCTTTGCGTGCAGTATGCGTTGACCGCGCCTGTGCGAACCGAGGCGGTGATCCCGCCGCTTGATCTGGTAAAGGTCGGCAGGCTCACGTTTGCCGAGCCCGATACCGAAACCTTTCCTCTGCTTGCGCATGCCAAGCGTATGCTGGCTGCGGGGGGAGCATGTCCTGCGGCACTCAATGCCGCAAATGAGATCGCGGTGGCAGCATTTCTGGAGCGCCGTATTCCGCTGCTTGCCATTGCCGAAACGGTCATGCGCGTAACGGGAGATATGCCGCATGCCGCATCGGCGCACACCCTTTCCGAGATCCTTGACATCGACAGGGAAGCACGAGAGCGCGCAAAAGCGCTTCTTTGAATGTAAGGAGAATCCACAATGACCCTTTTGTACGTTCTTTTGGCGATCCTGGTGTTCGGATTGCTGATCATGATCCACGAGCTCGGTCACTTTCTGGTGGCGCGCGCCTGTGGCGTCGGAATTCACGAATATTCGATCGGCATGGGTCCCAAGCTGATTTCCAAGAAGAGTGAGAAGACGGGCACCGAGTATTCGCTTCGCGCTCTGCCCATCGGCGGCTATGTCAGCATGGTGGGGGAGGATGAGGAAAGCGATTCGCCCGAGGCGTTTGGTAATAAGCCGGTCTGGCAGCGGATCCTCATCGTGCTGGCAGGACCGTTTATGAACGTGCTCCTCGGCTTTTTGCTGATGAGCATTCTCGTCATTTCGACGCCGCAGCTTGCCTCTACGACCATCGGCGCCTTCAATGAAGACGCCACCAGCCCCTCCTACGGCTTGCAGGTAGGGGATACCGTAACGCACGTTAACGGCGTGCGTGTGCACACAGGCAACGAGCTGGTTTACGAGATCTTAAACGACGGCTACAAGCCGATCGACCTGACCGTGATCCGTGGGGGAGAGAAAACCGAGATCAACGACGTGATCTTTCCCGGCATCACCGCCGAGGGCATCCACTTCGGATCTGCCGATTTCCGTGTCTTTGCCGAGGAAAAAAGCTTTGGGAATGTCATCAAGCATGGCTTTTTCCGTTCGGTATCCACGGTGAAAATGATTTTTGATCAGCTGGGAGATATGATCGGCGGTCGCTACGGCATGAATGCCGTTTCGGGACCCGTAGGTGTCACAGAGGAGATGGTGAACGCGGCAAAAAGCGGCGCCCAGAATTTCCTTTATCTTGTGATCGTGATCACTGTGAATCTCGGTGTGTTCAATCTGTTGCCGATCCCCGCGCTCGACGGGGGCAGACTGCTGTTTTTGCTGGTCGAGGCGGTGACGCGCAAGCCTGTCAATAAAAACATTGAAGGATATATCCATTTTGCGGGACTCATGCTTCTGCTCTTGCTGACGGCGTTTATTTTCTGCAAGGATATTACAGGACTGTTTGTGAAATGAATTACAATTCCTTAAGAAGAAGGGCGAGGAGCGTTCGCGTCGGAGGTGTAACCGTCGGTGGCAGCGCTCCCATTGCCATTCAGTCAATGACCAATACCGATACCAGAGATGTGGCAGCAACTCTTTCGCAGATCCTTGCGCTTCGCGAGGCGGGTTGTGATATCGTGCGCGTGACCGTGCCCGATATGGAGGCGGCACAGGCTCTTTACCGTCTGAAGACCGCGCTCCCCGATTTTCCGATCGTGGCAGATATCCATTACGATTACCGTGTGGCACTTCGCTGTGCCGAGGTCGGTGTGGACAAGATCCGCATCAACCCCGGTAACATCGGTGATGAGGAGCGTGTGCGCGCCGTGTGTGCCGCCTGTCGCGCAAGGGGCATTCCGATCCGCATCGGTGTCAACGGAGGCTCCCTTGAAAAGCACATCCTTGCGGCACACGGAAGAGCGAGCGCCGAGGCGCTGGCGGAAAGTGCCTTTTACCATATCGCGCTGCTTGAAAAATATGATTTTACCGATACGGTCATTTCGATCAAGGCATCGGATGTTCCTACCATGGTTGCCGCCAACCGTCTGCTTGCCGAGCGGTGCGATTATCCCATACATCTTGGCGTCACCGAGGCAGGAGGCAGACTTTCGGGAAGCATCAAGAGTGCGATCGGCATCGGCTCGCTGCTTCTCTCGGGCATTGGCGATACCGTTCGGGTGTCGCTGACTGCCGATCCCGTAGAGGAGATCGGCGCTGCACGTGCTATTCTCGGTGCGCTGAATATCGAGGGGCAGTGCGGCATGAACGTCGTCAGCTGTCCGACGTGCGGCAGAACCAGGATCGATCTGATCGAGCTTTCCGAGCGTTTTCTGGACGCGGCAAGGAGGGAGGGGCTGACCGATCTCCCGATCCGTGTGGCACTGATGGGCTGTCCCGTCAACGGACCCGGCGAGGCGAGGGAGGCTGATGTCGGCATTTGCGGCGGCAATGGCGAGGCGCTTCTGATCAGGAAGGGCAAGATCATCGAAAAGATCCCCGAGGATGAGGTTATAGACAGACTGATCGTCGAGATCAAGAAAATAAAGCAAGAAAACGAAAGATAAAGGCGGGCTCTCCCGCCTTTTTGAGGAAATGATATGGCGGGGAAGAATCTGCTTGAAATTTTTTATAAATATCGTCCCGATGAGCATACGGCATCGTGGCTCTGCACAGCCACCGATATCGGTCTTCGCGCCGATAAGGAAAAGCGTATGATCGAGGTGAGCGCTCGCTTTCCCAAGATCATCCCAAAGGCTGCGCTTTACCGCGTTGAGGAGGAGATCGCCAAGGCGTATGAGCTTTCGCACGTGCGCATTTTGCCGCATTATGCGGGCGAGCTCTTTGGGGAAACCTATATCAAGGAGCTTTTGGAGGAAACGCAGCGCATCGGCATCGTGGCGCGCGGCTTTTTTCATTCCTACAAGGCAATTCTTGAGGGAAGTGAGCTGATCATCGAGATGCCCTATGTGGATGAAAGCCTTCTGCTGATGGAGCTTGGAAAGACCCCCGAGGTGATCGAGGGGATCATCCGCAGCGAGTTTGGGCTTTCGTACCGTGTCACCATCCGTCATTCTCCCGAGCTTGCCGCAGGCTACCGCTACGGCGGCACCGAGGAGCTTGCCGCATGGGATGCAAAGCTGAAGGAGAGCAGCCGTGAGTACGAGCGTGCGCAGCATGAGCGCCCCGAGGCACGTGCCACCGCTGCACCCGAGCAGCCGCAGGGAGAGCGCGTGATGTCCCTGCTCGGCGAGGCGGATGACCCCGTGATCGAGGAGGGGATCTGTCATATCGGCAAGTACCGCTTTGATATTTCGACACCCGAGTTTTTGATCGGCGCGCCCTTTGATATCCGTCCCACTCCCATTATGCGTATCGACCGCCCCGTTCGCAATCTTGTCGTGGTGGGCGAGGTCTTCGGCTATACCGAGGATGTCACGCGTTCGGGCGATAAATTCAACGTCACCTTTTACGTGACCGACGGTAACAGCTCGATCACCGTGAAAAAGTTTTCGCTTGCCGAGGAGGATGCCAAGGTTCTTTCCTCCACCGTCAAAAACGGCATGGCGATCGCCATGCGCGGCTATACCAAGCATGACGTACGCAAGGAGATCGCTGACGTTGATGTCACCTTTTATTACAGCGATATCGCCGTGATCAGGCGCATCAAGCGCAAGGACAACGCCGAGCAAAAGCGCGTGGAGCTTCACCTTCATACCACCATGTCAGCCATGGATGCGCTGATTTCCCCGGCTGATGCGGTCAAGACCGCCAACGCATGGGGGCATCCCGCCGTCGCCATCACCGACCATGGAAACGTACAGGCGTATCAGGAGGCAATGCTGGTTGCCGAAAAGATCGGTCAAAAGGTGATCTGGGGTCTTGAGGCGTATTTCGTCAACGACCGTGCGGGTGCGATCAATGGGGAATACAAGGGCGAATTTGAGGATGAGTTCGTGGTGTTTGATATCGAAACCACGGGTCTGTCAAGCCGCACCTGTGAGATCATTGAGATCGGTGCGGTTCTGGTGAAAAACGGAAAGGTGCTCGATCGCTTCAACACCTTTGTTGACCCCGGTGTCACGATCCCGAAGGAGATCACCGAGCTGACCTCTATTACCGAGGATATGGTGACGGGGGCGCCCATGATTGCAGAAGCGCTGCCGCGGTTTCTTGATTTTGCGGGGGATCGCTTGCTGATCGCTCACAATGCGGGCTTTGACGTCGGCTTTATCCGCGAGGCGGCAAAACGCTGTAACGTACGCTTTGAAAATCCGTATCTTGATACGGTCGCGCTTTCAAGATTTCTCAATGCCACGCTGAAAAACCATAAGCTGGATACACTTGCACAGCATTACGGGCTGGGTGATTTCAATCATCACCGTGCCTCGGACGATGCCGAGATGCTCGCACTCATCTATTTCAGAATGCAGGAGAAGCTCCGCGAGATGGG
Source organism: Oscillospiraceae bacterium (assembly GCA_015063625.1). Lineage (GTDB taxonomy): Bacteria > Bacillota > Clostridia > Oscillospirales > CAG-272 > Firm-07. The sequence goes on along the minus strand of SVTT01000001.1, from coordinate 226,628 downwards.
CATTCGCAATTTTTCGGAGCTGCGAAACGAGATGAGCACCTCTGCCGATCCCTTGCGCCTGCCGACCTATCACCAGATCCTTCTGGTCAAGAATGCGGTGGGACTCAAAAATCTTTATCGCATGGTTTCCTATGGCTATCTCAACTATTTCAGACGCTTTCCGCGTATTCCGCGCACGGTCCTTGAAAAGCACCGTGAAGGATTGATCGTCGGTTCTGCCTGCGAGGCGGGTGAGCTGATGCAGGCGATCCTCAACAATCGCCCCGAGGGTGAGATCGAGGAGATCGCCAAATTTTACGACTATCTGGAGATCCAGCCCATCAGTAACAATCGTTTCATGGTGGACGAAGGAAGGATCGCGGATGACGAGGGGCTTCGTGATCTCAATCGTCGCGTGGTGGCGCTGGGAGAGAAGCTCGGTATTCCCGTGGTTGCAACCTGCGATGCGCACTATATGGACGACGAGGATGAGATCTTCCGCAAGGTGATGGTCAGCGTGAAGTTCAAAAACGAGGACCGCGACGCGCACCTTTATTACCGTACCACCGAGGAAATGCTGGAGGAGTTCTCCTATCTTGGAAAGGAAAAGGCGTTTGAGGTGGTCGTGACCAACACCAACCTCATCGCCGATATGATCGAGGATGGCATCAGACCTTTCCCGAAAGGGACCTTTACGCCTCATATGGAGGGTGCTGAGGAGGATCTCCAGCGCATCTGCTATGAAAAGGCAAAATCCATGTACGGCGATCCGTTGCCGGAAATTGTGGCAAGCCGCCTTGATAAGGAGCTGACCTCGATCATCAAGCACGGCTTTGCGGTGCTTTACATGATCGCGCAAAAGCTGGTCTGGTACAGTGAGAGCGAGGGATATCTTGTTGGCTCGCGCGGCTCGGTCGGCTCTTCCTTCGTGGCATCGATGGCGGGCATTTCCGAGGTCAACCCGCTGCCTCCGCACTATTATTGCAAATCCTGTCAGCATTCCGAGTTTTTTACCGATCATAGCGTCGGCTCGGGCTTTGACCTTCCCGATAAGCAGTGTCCGCGCTGCGGTGCAAAGCTTTGCAACGACGGTCATGACATTCCCTTTGAAACCTTCCTTGGATTCCACGGCGACAAATCGCCTGATATTGACCTGAACTTCTCGGGTGAGGTGCAGGGACGTGTGCACAAATATACCGAGGATCTGTTCGGTGCGGAGAACGTGTTCCGCGCGGGAACGGTCGGTACGATCGCCGATAAGACCGCATACGGCTTTGTGCTGAAATATGCCGAGGAGAAGGGGATCTCTCTCCCGAAGGCAGAGATGAATCGCTTAGCACTTCACTGTGTTGGCGTCAAGCGCTCGACGGGTCAGCACCCGGGCGGCATTGTGGTCGTGCCGAAGGAATACGAGATCTTCGATTTTTGCCCCGTGCAGCATCCTGCGGAGGATCCAAACTCCGACATCGTTACCACCCACTTTACCTTTGAGTACCTGCACGACACGCTGCTCAAGCTGGACGAGCTCGGACACGATATTCCGACCAAATATAAGTGGCTGGAGCGCTTTTCCGATACCTCGGTGATGGACGTCCCCATGAACGATCCCGCGATCTACGAGCTTTTCAAGAACACAAGACCTCTCGGCATTTCTCCCGAGGACATCGATGGCTGTCAGCTCGGCACATGGGGGTTGCCCGAGTTCGGCACGCGCTTTATCCAACAGGTGCTTGCCGATGCAAAGCCCAAAAACTTTGCCGATCTTTTGCAGATCTCGGGACTGACGCACGGCACTGCTGTTTGGCTCGGCAACGCCGATGAGCTGATCAAAAACGGGATCTGCGATATCTCGCAGGTCATCGGATGCCGCGACAGTATCATGCTTGATCTCATCCGTTACGGGCTTGACCGCGGCATTTCCTTTAAGATCATGGAGTCGGTGCGAAAGGGTAAGGGCCTGACACCCGAATGGGAAGAGGAGATGCGCTCGCACGGCGTGCCCGAGTGGTATCTTGATTCCTGCAAAAAAATCAAGTACATGTTTCCGAAGGCGCACGCCGCTGCGTACGTGATGTCGGCGATCCGCCTTGGATGGTACAAGATCAATATTCCGATCGCCTTTTACTGTGCCATGTTCACGGTGGCAGGCGACGGACTTGATGCCAACGTGATCACGCGCGGCAAGCGCTTTGTTGACAACCATATTTCGGAGATCAATAAGCAGGGGAAGGCGGCGGCTCCCATTGACATCGCCTCGATCCCCATGTTCCAGCTGGTGCAGGAGAGCATGGCTCGCGGCATCCGCTATCTGCCCGTCAGTCTTGAAAAATCCGAGGCAAGGATCTTTAAGCCCGAAAATGGCGCCATTCGTTTGCCATTTTCCTCGCTTTCGGGCGTCGGCGAAAACGCCGCGGAAAGCATCGTAAAGGCGAGGGAGGAGGAGCCCTTCTTCTCGGTGGAGGATCTTCGCATTCGCGCGGGACTCAATAAGAGCGTCATGGAAACCCTGCGCAACGCAGGCGTGCTGGACGGCGTGCAGGAAACCGATCAATTAACCTTTTTCTGAGAGGGCTTTGATGGATATCCGTTATTTTAAAACGCTTGCCTCGACAAACGACACGGCAAAGGAGCTTGCCGTGTCGGGGGCAAAGGAATTTTTAACGGTCGTGGCAGATGAGCAAACAAAAGGCAGGGGAAGAATGGGCAGAGAATTCGTCTCGCCGATCGGCGGCGCGTATTTCAGCACGCTGCTTCGTCCCACGCAGCCGTTTGACAGATGGGGACTTTTTACCCCCTTTGCCGCTTATGCGGTCAGACGCGCCTTGCTTGATCTCACGGGTGTTGCCCCTGACATCAAATGGGTCAACGACCTGTTGGTGGAAGGAAAAAAGATCTGCGGGATTCTTGCAGAGAGCTCTCTTGACAAAAAGGGCGGGGGCTTTTTGATCCTTGGTTTCGGCATTAATATCGGAAATCAAAATTTGCCCGCGGCACTTTCCGAAACCGCGGGCTGTTTGCCCTATCACGATCGGGATGCGCTCATCAGGCGCGTGCTGTTCTATCTTTGTGATTACAGGCGTCAGATGCAGAGCATGCATTGGCTTGATGAATACAGAAGTGCATGTGCCTTTCTCGGCAAACGCGTCGAGGTGATCGAAAAACACAGGCGCCGCTTCGGGATCGCCCTTGATATCACCGAAACGGGGGCGCTTTCAGTATGCTTTGAGGATGACGAGAGGGCAGAGCTGCAAGGGGGAGAAATCTCGTTGCGAGGGGCACAAGCAGACACGTTCCGACATAATCTGTAGTAGGAAAGAGGGAGTGATCCGAACTCGGTTTTGAGAGGCAGATATCCGCATATGACTGCAAGAATTTCCCTTGCGTCTGCAAATATTTGCTCTCTCAAAACTCGGATGACCCCTTCTTGCCTAAGAGGAACCGTCTGTATCCCCTGTAAAGCGGATGGATCGATAGCACGCAAAGGCTATTGCACAGGCGGTGCCTCGTTATCGAAACGGGGATGAATGTGTCATGTGTGATCGATTGAAAATAACCATATTGGGAGGCGACAGACGCCAAGCGGCAATGGCAGACGTCCTCCTGCGCGCAGGGGTTTCGGTCCGTGCATTCGGATTGCCGCAGCAGCTTTTGTCCGAGGGTGTCGACTTTTTTTCGGATTGGAGGGCCGCCGTGCGGGATTGCGCGGTGGCAGTATTGCCGTTGCCTGCCTCCCCTGACAGCATCCATCTGAATCTGCCCTTTGCACAGGAGGGGGAGTCGGTGCGCCTATTCGATCTGCTGGAGGTGCTTCCCGATGACGCCCTTCTTGCGGGCGGAAGGTTCAGTCCTACCGTAAAGGAGCTGGCAGAACGGCGAGGCTGCCGTCTTTTTGATTATTTTGACTGTGAGGAGCTCCAACAAAAAAATGCTCTGCCGACGGCAGAGGGCGCGGTTGCGATTCTGATGCGCGAGATCCCGAGAACGGTTTCAGGGCTGTCGGTTGCCGTCACGGGGTACGGAAGAGTGGCAAAGGCGCTGGTAAAGCTTCTGCTCGCCATGGAGGCAAGCGTTACGGTCGTTGCGCGAAAGCAGAGCGACCTTGATGCGGCGGCATCCTGCGGTGCAAGAACCCTGCATCTTGTGGGAAAGAGCTCGCTGTTGCCCCTGACAAGCGGCTATGATGCGGTGTTCAACACGGTCCCGTATTGGTTGTTTGATGAGGAGATCCTCTCCGCAACCGATCCGCACACCTTGTTGATCGACCTTGCGTCAGCACCGGGCGGTGTGGACGCAGCGGCGGCATCCGCGGCAGGGATCCGTGTGATATGGGCACTTTCCTTGCCTGGAAGGTACGCTCCCGTTACAGCAGGCGAGATCATTGCGCAGACGATCCTTTCCCACCTTGAAAAGGAGGAGCTTTTATGATCGGCTTTGCAATGTGTGGCTCCTTTTGCACGCTGCGGAGGGCGCTTGTCGAGATGGAGCGACTGACCGCAACGTTTGACGTGCAGGGAATTGTCAGTGAAAACGTTTACAGCACCGATACACGCTTTGCGCGTGCTGCAGACATCGTGGACGAGATCGGAGAGCTGACGGGGAAAAGCGTCATCCACAGTATCGTGGAGGCAGAGCCGCTTGGTCCCACCTCGCCCCTGGAGGCGCTGATTATATGCCCTTGCACGGGGAACACGCTGGCGAAAATGGCAAACGGCATCACGGACTCAGCGGTGACGATGGCGGCAAAGGCGCATCTGAGGGGAAACCGCCCCCTTGTGATCGCGCTCGCCTCCAATGACGCACTTTCCGCCAATCTGAAAAACATCGGAGAAATGCTGACGAGGAAGCACGTTTATTTCGTGCCGATGAAGCAGGATGATCCCGATCGGAAGCCGCATTCGCTGGTGGCGGATTTTTCACTGCTGCCCGAAACACTGGAGGCTGCATTGGCGGGAAAGCAGTATCAAAGAATATTTCAGGTGTAAAAGGGCTTAGTATTTAAAAAGCAGATAAAACAAAAATTTTAAAATAATAAGAAGAAAAGCGCAGATTCGGTCACCGCGTTTTCTCGAAAACAAACGGTAGAGGCACTTTGGTTGTGCCTCTACCGTTTGTTGTTAGATTGCGCCTAAATGAAGCAGCTCCTTTTTTATTATTCGGAGCGCTCGGTGTCTTCCTTTTTCGGCTTCGATCTTTTTTTGTAAAGCAGAAGTGAAACGAGCAGAGTCAAGAGCAGCAGTGCTGCAAAGAGGATGATGACGGTCGTGTTTCTCGATTGCGCCGCAGCGCCGCCGAGCACAGCGACGAGAATGCCGGGAAGCCTGCCGATGACACAGATAAGCAGAAAGGTACGGAACTTCATTTGCGTGAGTCCGAGAAAATATGCCAGCATGTCCTTTGGAACTCCCGGGATCAGAAAGGCAATAAAAGACAGCAAAATCTGATGGTTGCTTTCTTTCAAAAAGGACACTTTTTGCAGTTTTTCCTCGGAATAAAAGGCTTTCACGGTTTTTGCGCCTAAAAACCGTGCCAGCCAAAATGCGATCGCCGAGCCAATCAGTGCGCCGACGACCGTAAGGAGCGTGCCACTTGCGATGCCGAAGCAATAGCCCGCCGCAACCTCAAAGGGATGTCCGGGGATAATGGCAAGAACGACCTGCGCTGCCATCATACCGACGAAGACCAGCTTGCCGACCGAGCCGAGCGCGTCCATGCGGATGCGGAAGGCGGTGGGATCACTGACCGCCTCGGTCAGGGTGTCCCATAAAAGAACGGTGGCGAGAATCAGGGCGGCGAAAAAAATGCCGAGTGAAATGCCGCAGATCAAGCGGCGCTTGGTTGTTTCCTTCATGATGCCTCCAAGCCTTTCGTTTCTCATATTGTATCACGGATCTGTGAAGAAAACAAGAAAAATATAAGGAAAACTTTTCAAAAGGCGCTTTTTTGTCGTTGAGTCGGGGTATCGAAAGGAAAGATACAGGATATAACCACCGAGTATCGTGCAAAAATCTGTCAAAAAGGACTTTTCAAATCTCCCGAAGCGTGTTATAATAAATTTAATATAGCTTTTTGATTCGTTTTGGAGGAAAGGATGCGACTATGAAAAAGATTTCTCGAAATCTGACTATGCTGTTCGACTATTACGAAATGACGATGGCAAACGGCTACTTTAAAAAGGGGATGGGCGATAAGATCGCTTATTTTGACGTGTTTTATCGCAGCAATCCCGACAACGGCGGCTATGCCATTGCCGCGGGTCTGGAGCAGGTGATCGAATATATCAATGACCTTCGCTTTGACGAGGACGATATCGCCTATCTGCGCTCCAAGGGCTGCTTTGGAGAGGAATTTCTTAGTTATCTGCGTGACTTTCATTTCTCGGGTGATATCTGGGCAGTTCCGGAGGGAACGGTCGTGTTTCCCGGCGAGCCCTTGATGACGGTTCGCGCTCCCACCATGGAGGCACAATTCATCGAAACCTATCTTCTGATGATGCTCAACCATGAGTCGATGATCGCCACTAAGGCGGCGCGTATCACGCGCGCCGCAAAGGGAAGACCCGTCAGCGAATTCGGCTCTCGCCGTGCGCAGGGTGCCGATGCTGCCATTCTCGGCGCGCGTGCCGCCTACATCGGCGGTGTTTCGGGTACTGCGTGTGCCATCGCCGATCAGGTGTACGGTGTTCCCGCCTCAGGCACGATGGCACATTCATGGGTGCAGATGTTTGATACAGAGTATGAGGCATTTCGAACCTATTGTGAGATCTATCCCGACAGCGTCACGCTGCTGATCGACACCTACAACGTTCTCGAGTCCGGTGTGCCCAACGCGATCCGCGCCTTCCGTGAAACAGGGGTTAAAAAATGCGCCGTCCGTATCGACTCCGGCGATATTACTTACCTTTCCTGCAAGATCCGCAAAATGCTGGATGAGGCGGGCTTTACCGACTGCAAGATCGTTGCCTCCAACTCGCTTGACGAATATATTATCCGCGGCCTGCTCCAGCAGGGTGCACAGGTGGATGCCTTCGGCGTCGGCGAGCGTCTGATCACCTCCAAGAGTAATCCCGTATTCGGCGGCGTATACAAGCTTTGTGCCGTCGAGGACGAGCAGGGTAACATCGTTCCCAAGATCAAGCTGAGTGAGAACGTGGGCAAGATCACCACGCCGCATTTTAAAAAGGTCTACCGTCTGCGCGGGAGGGATACCGGCAAGGCGGAGGCGGATCTGATCTGCGTGCATGACGAGGTGGTGGATGACACCAAGCCGCTGGAGATCTTTGATCCCGAAAATACGTGGAAGACCAAGGTCCTTGAAAATTTTACGGCAGAGGAGCTGCTGGTTCCCATCTTCAAGGACGGTAAGCAGGTCTACACCTCTCCCTCGATCGACGAGATCCGCGCACATTGCAAGAAATCTCTCGATGGGATCTGGGAGGAGGTCAAGCGCTTTGACAATCCGCACAACTACTACGTCGACCTGTCGAAGAAGCTGTGGGACATTAAGTTCTCGATGATCAAAAAGAAAAGAAATGAGAGTAAAGCAGGCAAATAGGGCGCCAGTTCGACATAATACTCTGAAATACTCGCAAAAACATCTTGACAAACCGATGGGTTTCGGGTATAATAACAAGGATAGCATAAAAACGATTTGCGCACCACGCCAGACTCTGTCTGGCGTGCGAGCGCGTATATGAAAGAAAGGAGCAGGCTATGACGGAGTTGAAGAAGATGAATGTTCAGTATCTTTCTTCGGCAGGCGTAACCCCCTCTGTTTCCGTTGGCGAAAGTGTTCTTTCGGCAATTGACCTTCAAAAATATATTGCCTTTCCCGGTTTTTGTGATGTGCATGTGCATTTCAGAGAACCGGGCTTTTCTTATAAGGAAACCGTGAGGACCGGTTCTATGGCGGCGGCTCGCGGCGGCTATACCGCTGTTTGCACCATGCCAAACCTTTCGCCGGTACCCGACTCTCTTGACAATCTTCGCCCTCAGCTTGAGGCGATCACGCGTGACGCATCGATCCGTGTCATTCCATACGGCTCGATCACCGTGGGGGAGAAGGGTCAGGCACTTTCGGATATGGAAGCGCTTGCCCCCCTTGTGGCGGCGTTTACCGATGACGGCGTGGACGTGAGAAGTGATTCGCTGATGCGTTCTGCCATGGAAAAAGCAAGGGCGCTTGGCAAGATCATTGCGGCACACTGCGAGATCAAGGATCAGGATCACGGTTATATCCATAACGGTGCCTACGCCCGTGAACACGGTCATCGCGGCATCTCCTCGGAGAGTGAATGGCTTCAGGTCAAGCGCGATATCGGACTTGCGCGTGAAACGGGCTGTGCCTACCACGTTTGTCATATATCGACCAAGGAGAGCGTGGCGCTTATTCGCGAGGCAAAGCGTGAGGGTGTGGATATCACCTGTGAAACCGGACCGCACTATCTTGTGCTTGATGACACGCATCTTCAAGAGGACGGGCGTTTCAAGATGAATCCGCCTCTGCGCAGTCCTGCCGATCGCGAGGCATTGCTGGAAGGAGTTGCAGACGGCACGGTCGATATGATCGCGACCGATCATGCCCCTCACTCGGCAGAGGAAAAGGGAAGAGGGCTTTCTGGCAGCGCCTTTGGCATCGTGGGTCTTGAAACCGCGTTCCCGATTCTATATACACGGCTGGTCAAGGCGGGAGTGATCACGCTTGACAAGCTGGTGGATCTGATGGCGCTTGCACCCCGTCGCCGCTTCGGTATCCCGCTTGGAAACGAGTTTTCGGTCTGGGATCTTGATGCCGAGGTCAGGATCGATCCCGACGAATTTCTTTCGATGGGCAGGGCAACACCCTTTGCGGGTGAGACGGTATACGGCAAAAATCTGTTGACCGTATACGCCGATCAGATCGTTTATCAAAATTATTAATAGAAGACGCAAAGCTAAAGGAGGATTCTTTTATGGCAAAAAGAACAGACATCAAAAAAATTCTGATCATCGGCTCGGGTCCGATCATTATCGGTCAGGCGGCTGAGTTTGACTACGCGGGCACGCAGGCATGTCTTGCATTGAAGGAAGAGGGCTATGAGGTCGTGCTTGTGAACTCCAACCCCGCCACCATCATGACCGATACCACCATTGCCGACAAGGTCTATATGGAGCCCTTGACGCTCGAATATGTCGCAAAGATCCTCCGCTATGAGCGTCCCGATGCGATTTTGCCGGGCATCGGCGGTCAGACGGGTCTGAACCTTGCCATGCAGCTGGAAAAGAAGGGTGTCCTCAGGGAGTGCCGTGTCGAGCTGCTCGGTACGAGCAGTGAGAGCATCGAGCGTGCCGAGGACAGAGAGCTGTTCAAGGAGCTCTGCCAGTCGATCGGAGAGCCGACCATTCCCTCCGAGATCACGTATGATCTTGAGGAGGCAAAGAAGGCGGCAAAGGAGATCGGTTACCCTGTCGTGCTTCGCCCTGCATTTACGCTGGGCGGCACGGGAGGCGGCTTTGCGAACACCGAGGAGGAGCTTGTCGAGATCGGCATCAACGCCTTCAAGCTTTCTCCCGTGCACCAGGTGCTGATCGAGAAGAGCGTGCGTGGCTACAAGGAGATCGAATTTGAGGTCATGCGCGACGGCAAGGATCATGCCATCACCATTTGCGGTATGGAGAATGTGGATCCCGTCGGCGTGCACACGGGTGACTCCGTGGTGGTTGCACCCATCATGACGCTGAACGATCATGATCTGAAGATGCTCAACGACAGTGCACTCAAGATCATCCGCGAGCTGAAGATCGAGGGCGGCTGTAACGTGCAGTTTGCGCTCAACCCCACCACCAGTGAGTATTATCTCATTGAGGTCAACCCCCGCGTTTCCCGTTCCTCGGCACTTGCCTCCAAGGCAAGCGGTTATCCCATTGCGCGCGTGACCGCAAAGATTGCGGTCGGTATGGCGCTGGAGGAGATCGTGCTGGCAAACACCACAGCGGCACGCGAGCCCGTGCTTGATTACGTGGTTGCCAAATTCCCGCGCTTCCCGTTTGATAAGTTCACCTCTGCCTCCAACGTGCTCGGCACGCAGATGAAGGCAACGGGTGAGGTCATGGGCATCGGCTCCAATCTTGAGGAGTGCATGCTGAAATCGGTGCGCTCGCTTGAAACGGGTGTATGTCATCTTTATAGCAGCAAGTTTGACGGCATGAGCAAAAAGGCGCTCTTCTCCTACCTTGCCGAGTTTCATGCAGACGGTATTTTTGCGGTTGCCGAGGCGCTCCGCATCGGTGCAAGCATCGAGGAGCTTTATGACGTCACCAAGATCACGCCTTACTTCCTTGAATCCTTCAAGCGCATCGTGGAGATGGAAAATACGCTTGCCGCAAAGAAGGGTGATCTCTCTCTCCTGCTTGCCGCAAAGAAGATGGGCTTCTCGGATAAGTTCATCGCAAAGCTCTGGCAGGTGAAGGAGGACGATATCTACTATATGAGAAAGGAAAACGGTATCAGACCCGTTTTCAGGATGGCGGACACCTTCCACACCAACGCCTATATTCCTTATTTCTATTCCTCCTACACGGGAGAGAATGCATCGGTGATCACCGAGAAAAAGAAGATCGTTGTGCTCGGTGCAGGTCCGATCCGTATCGGACAAGGCGTGGAATTTGACTATTCCACCGTGCACGCCGTAACCACCATCAAGGAGTCCGGCTACGAGGCGATCATCATCAACAACAACCCCGAAACCGTTTCGACCGACTATACCACCAGCGATAAGCTCTATTTTGAGCCCCTCACGCCCGAGGATGTGATGAGCATCATTGAGTTTGAAAATCCCGAAGGCGTGGTCGCATCGCTCGGCGGCCAGACGGCGATCAATCTCGCGCAGCCTCTGAAGGATAAGGATGTGCGTATCATCGGTACAGACTGCGAGGCGATCGAGAAGGCAGAGAATCGCGATTCCTTTGAAAAGCTTTTGCAGGCACTGGATATTCCGCAGCCCGAGGGCTGTGCCGTGACCAAGATCGAGGATGGCGTTGCCGCTGCGGCGCGTATCGGTTATCCCGTTCTGGTGCGTCCCAGCTTCGTGCTGGGCGGCAGAGCCATGCAGATCGTTGCCGACGAGCAGCAGCTTCGTCATTACCTGAAGACCGCCGTTGAGATCGACGAGGACAAGCCTGTTCTTGTTGATAAATACGTCATTGGCAAGGAGGTCGAGGTCGACGCCATTTGTGACGGGCGCGATGTCTTTGTACCCGGTATCATGGAGCTGGTGGAGCGCACGGGAATCCACTCGGGTGACTCGATCAGTGTTTACCCCTCCTTCAGCATATCCAACAAGGTCAAGGGCACGATCCTGCAATACGCCAAGAAGCTGGGTCTTGGCATCGGCATTGTTGGTCTTTACAACATCCAGTTTATCGTGGATCAGAACGAAAAGGTCTATATCATTGAGGTCAATCCCCGTTCCTCCCGCACCGTACCGTTCCTCTCCAAGGCAACGGGCTACAGCCTTGCCGATATTGCCACCAAGGTCATTCTTGGCGAGAGTCTCAAGGAGCAGGGCATTTTCGATCTCTATCCTGCCGAAAAAACACGCTGGTACGTCAAGGTTCCCGTGTTCTCCTTCAACAAGATCAGAGGTCTTGATGCTTATCTCTCGCCCGAGATGAAGTCGACGGGTGAGGCGATCGGCTATGACAATAAGCTCAACCGTGCGCTTTATAAGGCGTTGCAGGCGTCGGGCATGAAGCTGCAAAACTATGGCTCGGTTCTCGTGACCATTGCCGATTGCGACAAGGAAGAGGCTCTGCCACTGATCCGTCGCTTTTACAACCTCGGCTTCAATATTGAGGCAACGGCAGGCACCGCACGCTTCTTGAAGAGCAACGGTATCCGTACGCACGTCGTCAAGAAGATCAGCGACGGCAGTGAGGAGATCAAGGAGGAGATCAGACAGGGCTATATCGCCTACGTGATCAACACCAGCAGCATCGGCTCCAAGAAGGGGCAGAATGACGGTCATGAGATCCGCAAGTGTGCAACTGAGAACAATGTGAGCATCTTTACCTCGCTGGACACCGTACGCGTGCTGCTTGACGTTCTGGAGGAAACCACGCTCTGCATCTCTACCATCGATGCCTGAGGTCTTGTATGAAGCAGGGAATTTTTGAAATTTTGGAAAACACCCCCGTCACCGCGGGGGTCATGCGCATGGTCCTTTCGGGAGATACCTCCGCCATCACGGGACCCGGGCAGTTTGTCAACATCAAGCTTGACGGACTTTTTCTGCGCCGACCGATCTCGGTCTGTGCGTATGAGTGCGGCAAACTGACCATTCTTTATAAGGTGGTCGGCAAGGGAACTGCCGCCATGCAGACCATGCAAAAGGGAGAGCGTCTTGACCTTCTGACCGGACTTGGCAACGGCTATGACCTCTTGCTGTCGGGGGAACGCCCTCTCCTGATCGGCGGCGGCGTGGGTGTTCCGCCTCTTTACCAGCTTGCCAAGGATCTGATCGCCGCAGGTAAGCAGGTCCGTGTGATTCTCGGCTTTAACACGAAGGACGAGATCTTTTACGAAAATGAGTTCCGCGCGCTCGGTGCCGATGTGACTGTCACGACGGTAGACGGCTCGTATGGTGTCAAGGGCTTTGTGACCAATGCTATCGGAGCGCTTGATTATACGTATTTCTATACCTGCGGTCCCGAGCCGATGCTGAAGGCGGTCTTTTCCGCCACCGGAACAAGCGGTCAGTTCAGCTTTGAGGAGCGCATGGGCTGCGGCTTTGGTGCTTGCATGGGCTGCTCCTGCAAAACCGTAACGGGCAATAAGCGCATTTGTAAGGAAGGGCCTGTTCTTGTGAAGGAGGATATCATATGGGAGAAGTGAATACCAAGGTCACGCTGTGCGGGATCGAGCTTGACAATCCCGTGATCCCCGCAAGCGGCACCTTCGGCTACGGCTATGAATTTGCCGAGCTTTATGACATCAATCGCCTTGGAACCTTTTCCTTCAAGGGAACGACGGCAGAGCCTCGATTTGGCAACCCCACGCCCCGTATTGCGGAGTGCACGGCAGGTATGATCAACGCCGTGGGATTGCAGAATCCCGGCGTGGATATGGTGATTTCCGAGGAGCTTCCGAAGCTGCGTCAGTGCTTTCACAAGAAGGTAATGGCAAACGTCAGCGGCTTTTCGGTGGAGGAGTATGCCTCGACCTGCCAAAAGCTTGATCCCATTGAGGAGATCGGTTGGCTTGAGGTCAACGTCAGCTGTCCGAATGTACACGGCGGCGGCATGAGCTTTGGGACCTCTCCCGAGGCGGCGGCAGAGGTGACGGCGGCGGTGAAGCGAGTGACCACGAAGCCTGTGATCATCAAGCTTTCTCCCAACGTGACCGATATCGTATCGATCGCCAAGGCGTGCGAGGCTGCAGGGGCAGACGGTATTTCGCTGATCAACACTATGCTCGGTATGCGCATCGATCTGCGCACAAGAAGACCCGTTATTGCCAATCGCATGGGCGGATTTTCGGGCAGCGCCATTTTTCCCGTTGCCGTTCGTATGGTATATCAGGTGGCACACGCCGTTAAGATCCCCGTGGTGGGCATGGGCGGTGTTTCCTCGGCAGAGGATGTGATCGAGATGATGCTCGCAGGCGCCAGTGCCGTTGAGGTGGGTGCCGCCAATCTGGTGGATCCTTACGCCTCGCTTAAGATCGTGGAGGATCTGCCTGAGGTCATGAAAAAATATAAGATCGGTTCTTTAACAGATATTATCGGAGGTGTAAAATAATGGGAAAAGACGTGATCATTGCCTGTGATTTTGACAGCGCGGAAAAAACATTTGCTTTTCTTGACCGATTTGCCGACGTGGAGCGAAAGCCCTTTTTGAAGATCGGCATGGAGCTTTACTATGCAGAGGGTCCCTCCATCGTACGGGAGATCAAGCGCCGCGGACATAAGATCTTTCTTGATCTGAAGCTTCACGATATCCCCAACACCGTCAAAAAGTCGATGGCGGTCCTCTCAAGGCTTGACGTGGATATGACCAACCTGCATGCCGGCGGTACCGTTCCCATGATGGAGGCGGCGCTGGAGGGTCTGACGCGTGCGGACGGAACACGCCCCTTGCTCATTGCGGTGACCCAGCTGACCTCGACCGACGAGGCGCACATGCGTGAGGATCTTCTCATTGAACGCCCCATCAAGGACGTGGTCATGCATTATGCCGGCAATGCCGCAAAAGCAGGTCTTGACGGCGTGGTGTGCTCGCCTCTTGAGGCGGGTGCGGTGCACGATACCTGCGGCAAGCAGTTTTTGACCGTCACCCCCGGTGTCCGCTTTGCGGACGGCGATATGGGCGACCAGAAGCGCGTTATGACTCCTGCCGAGGCAAAGCGCATCGGCTCTGACTATATTGTGGTTGGCAGACCCATCACTGCCGCCCCCGATCCCGTAGCAGCCTATCTGCGCTGTGTCGCTGAATTCGTAGATTAAGGAGAAGTGAAATGGAAGGCTACAAGAGAGAGTTTATTCAGTTTTTGCAGGAAGCCGGTGTTTTGAAGTTCGGTGATTTCATTGCCAAAAGCGGTCGCCGTATTCCTTACTTCATCAATGCAGGTGATATTAAAACGGGCGACCAGATCGCCAAGCTCGGCGAATTCTATGCCAAGGCATACCTTGAAAAGGTCGGCAAGAAGAGGACTGTTCTGTTTGGTCCTGCTTATAAGGGCATTTCGATCGCCGTTTCCTCTGCGATCGCGCTTTCCAAAAACGGACTTGATGTTCCGTTCTTCTTTAACCGCAAGGAGGCAAAGGATCACGGTGAGGGCGGTATCTTCGTGGGCTACCTTCCCAAGGCAGGCGACGAGGTCGTGATCGTGGAGGATGTGATCACTGCGGGCACCGCGATCCGCGAGAGCATGGCAAGCCTCTCCTCGCTTGAGGGAGTCAAGGTCGCTGCTACCTTCGTGATGGTTGACCGCAAGGAGAAGGGCAAGACTGAGAAATCCGCTATGGAGGAGGTTGGCGAGGAGTTCGGCTTCCCCGTATATTCTGTCGTTGATGTCTACGACATTATTGAATATCTGGAGGAGGATCCCGCCAACGCAGAGAACGTGGCGCGCATCAAGAATTATCTTGCCGTAAACGGCGCAAAGATCTGATCTTGAAAGGATGTGTAAACATGAAAAGCGTGGTTGATATTCTCAATCTTTCGGTGGAAGAGGTGGATGAGCTGTTGTCGGTTGCCGATGACATCATTGCCGATCCTGCAAAATACGCCGATGCCTGTCGTGGCAAAAAGCTGGCAACCCTGTTTTTTGAGCCCTCTACGAGAACACGCCTGAGCTTTGAGGCGGCGATGTATGAGCTTGGCGGAAACGTGATCGGCTTTTCATCTGCCAGCAGCACGTCTGCCAGCAAGGGTGAGAGCGTTGCCGACACGGCAAAGGTCATCAGCTGCTATGCCGATATCATTGCAATGCGACACCCCAAGGAGGGGGCGCCTCTGGTAGCATCGAAGAATGCCGGGATCCCCGTCATCAATGCGGGTGACGGTGGACACCATCACCCCACGCAAACGCTTGCCGACCTTCTCACCATCAAGAGAGAGAAGGGGGGCTTCTCCGGGCTGACCATCGGATTTTGCGGCGACCTTAAGTTCGGCAGGACCGTACATTCTCTGATCACCGCACTTTGCCGCTATGAGAACATTCATTTTGTGATGATCTCGCCCGATGAGCTGAAGCTCCCGGGCTACGTAAAGAATGAGATCCCCAACGACCGCGGCTTCACCTATACCGAAACGGGCGATCTTGAGGCCGTGATGCCGACGCTGGATATTCTTTATATGACCCGCGTTCAGCAGGAGCGCTTTACCGATATCGACGAATATCTGCGTCTGCGTGATGCCTATATTCTCAATACCGAAAAGCTGAAGAACGCCAAAAAGGATATGATCATTCTTCATCCGCTGCCCCGTGTCAACGAGATCAGCGTGGCGGTTGACGCTGACCCCCGAGCCTGCTACTTCAAGCAGGTAAGGAACGGCAAGTATATGCGCATGGCGTTGATCCTCAAGCTTTTAAGTGATGCCGAGGCAGACAGCACGCCCGAAAAAGAGGAGGCGCACGGAGAGTACCTTTATGATTTCAAGTGTGCAAATCCCCGTTGCATTACCACGACCGAGCAGGAGCTGAAGCAGACCTTCCGTGTTGTCAGCCCCGAAAACCGTATCTGCCGTTGCATTTACTGCGATACCAAAAAGAAATATTGAAGGAAAAAGCGCCGTAACGGCGCTTTTTCTACTTTTTGTTATGGTTTTATTGACAGTGTTTTTGACCTTTGCTATAATGAATGGGAATGACGGACAACGTTGCCGTGGGGCGTGAAAGGAAAAACTATGGATAGAATTGTTTCAAAGCTGTTGATATACGGGGATATGCCAAAGGATTCGGTGTTGATGGAGCTTGCCTCGGTTTGTCGTGATCTGCGGCAGGCTACATATGATAAGGATCAGCTTATTGAGCGCGTGTACCGCCAGATCAAGCGGATTCTTGTGATCGCCACCGATTATGGCTTTGACCGCAACCTCTGGCAGGATTATCTGACCTTTTTGCTGATGACCGACGAGAATCCCTTCACGCTCACCTGTGAAAAGATGGGGGTCAAGGAGGGAAGCGTCAATCATTTCGCCAAAAATGATTTTGCGGCATTCAAGCAGTTGTTCTCCTATGACTTCAGCGGGCTGGAGAGTGCGCTTGGTGTTGATTGCTTCACGTGTCTGACCGATTACCGTGCCATCCAAAAGCCCGAGCTGATGTATAACAAGAGCGTGAGCGAAAAGGTACGCGACCTGAGCGATCGTCTTGCTTTCTCCAGATCAGTCGACGCGTTTTTTGTCGCCGTGACCGATTTTTATAAGGCGTACGGCGTGGGACAGTTTGGACTTAACAAGGCATTTCGGATCCACCACGGTGAAAATGAGCGCGTGATATTCAGCCCGATCAATAACATGGAAAAGGTCATGCTGGACGATCTGGTGGGATATGAGCTCCAGAAAAAGCAGCTGGTGGAAAACACCAAGGCGTTCGTGGAGGGAAAGCGTGCGAATAATGTGCTGCTTTACGGTGACAGCGGCACAGGCAAGTCGACCAGCATTAAAGCGATCGTCAACGAGTTTTATCCCATGGGGCTTCGTATGATCGAGATCTACAAGCATCAGTTCAAGGATCTCTCACAGGTGATCGCGCAGATCAAGAACCGCAATTATAAGTTTGTCATTTACATGGACGATCTCTCTTTTGAGGAATTTGAAATCGAATATAAATTTCTCAAGGCGGTGATCGAGGGTGGAGTGGAAACCAAGCCCGACAATGTGCTGATCTACGCAACCTCCAACCGACGCCATTTGATCCGCGAGGTGTGGCGTGACCGCAACGACATGTCTGCCACCGAAAATGACGTGCATCATTCGGACACCATGGAGGAAAAACTGTCGCTTGCCTCCCGCTTTGGTGTGACCATCAATTACTCAAAGCCCACGCGAGAGGAATATTTTTCCATTGTGAGGCAGCTCGCGGCAAAGCAGGGCATCAGTATGCCCGAGGAGGAGCTGAACATGGCAGCGACCCGTTGGGAAATGTACCATGGTGGCATTTCGTGTCGCACGGCGCAGCAGTTTGTCAATCATTTGGCAGGAAAATTATAAAGGAGAACCGGTATGCTTCCAAGACCGTCTCGGTAATTTCTTTGCCAAATGGCGCGAGAGGCAAAAGAACGGTCCTCATTGCCGAGGCATCGATTTTCCTTGCCCCAAGGTCACGAGAAATATTTAATATAAGCAGAACATGGCGCCGTACCCTCAGGGTTTGGCGCCATGCTCTGTTTTAGGATAACCGTCCTTCCAATAGGAGGGCATCCTCCTTTTCCATCACATAATAAACGATGACCTCCCCTATGGTGTGAACCGTTGCGTTTTCAAAGCGCTGCCTTCTTTTGTCCGCTGCCTCGCTCGGATAGAGTTCCGAGATCGAGGCGGCGGATTCCGCCTCACGGCTTAAATAGCTTTTCACAGACCGTTCCGCGGCAGAGAGATCTTTTGGGTCAGCCACCTTGAAAAAACCGATCTCCGTGTCGCTCTGCTCCTCAAAATAAACCGTTCCGGATACGATGGGTGGATCAAATTCAAAATTGCTTTCGATAAAATCGGGGTCCGCTTCGGTGAAAGATCCGCGCTCCTCCAAAAAGGACCTGATCTCTTGTCTGAGCTGCTCGGCGTCCGAATGGTGCGTCGGCTTTCCCTGACAGGCGGCGCAAAGCAGGGTGAGACAGAGAATCATGGGTAAAATTCGTTTCATAAATGCTCCTCGGCAAATGCTGCAAGATGAGAAATAATAACCTGATATGCCTCCTGAGTCAGATGGATACCGTCCTCACTGAAAACATATTCCTCCCTCAAAAAGCCCTCCTCGTCCCGAAGAAGAGGGGCAACATCAACGAAATGAAGCCCGCGCGTCTCGGCAATTTTTCTGACCGTAAGATTGGCATTGTCGATCATACCGTTGGTGATGACAGGGCTACCTTTTCCCACGGGAAAGATCGATTGCAGGAGCATGACGGTATCGGGAGATGCTTCCTTGATGGCATCAAGCAGCTTTTCGTAATAAAATCGGAATTTCTCAAGATCGTTTCGATAATAATAAACGCCGTAATCCACGCCGAGCGTAATGACGAGGTAGGGCGGCTTTTTGCTTCTTGCCGCCTCGGCGATCGTCATCTCCTCGCCTGTTTCGGGAAGAAGGATCTTGGCATAGGTGATGCGCGAGTCAAGATTCAGATACCGCTCCTTCGTTGCCCAGATCTGTACCGATCGTTTTCCGTCCTTTAAGGGAGCACGGGAGAGCATGTGTGCGGTTGTGGAATCACCGAGAAACACCACCGAATCCATAAAGCCATCCGCGCCTTCCCGTTCCTTGGCGGAAACGCTGCATCCTGCGTGAAATAGAAGCGCGAACAACAGAAAAACAGATAATAAAATACGGTTGAAGCGCATCGGAAACCTCCTTGTGCATACTTCAACCGTAGTATGTGATTTTATTTTTTGCCGTATACGCTGACGTACTCGGTTTCATCTCGCGTAATGCGTCGGATACGTCCCTTCACGATCAGGATCACGCTCATGATCATGGCATAGATCACAGTCAGCACCACGAAAAGAATGAGTGCGCCCGAAGCGGTGCCACCCCGCTGGTTTGGCAAAAACAAGAAGCACCAGATACCCGTCATGGTGATGACGTAGTGCAAGATCACGCGAACCCACGTGTCAAGCTTTTCAATTCCGTAAATATAATTTGCTACGGCAAAGAAGATAGAAAAGGGTAGAATGAGGATCAGGGAGAGAGGATTCATGCCCCTTGAAAGATCAAGGTTGATGATCCAATAGATGAAAAGAAGAAGAAATGTAGCTGCGGTGTAATAGACACAGGCAGCAAGTGCAATTGTTCTTACCGCGTTCTTTTTGGGCGGTGCGGTCACCGCAGGTGCTTGCTTTGCCATGGGAAGCTCCTTTTTAGATTTCTCTGTCTATTTTATCACATTGAAAGAAAAAAGACAAGTGCTTTCTTGAAAAATGACGCTTGCCATTTCGTTGACATGTGAGAAGAAAAGTAGTATAATATAGCTATTAAGCACCACGGAGGTTTTTTATGAAAAAGCTGCTCGCAGTCGACGGAAACAGTATCGTCAATCGCGCCTTTTATGGCGTGCGACCTCTTTCCAACAAGGAGGGCTTTCCTACCAATGCTTTGTTCGGTATGGTCAGCATTCTTGAGAAAAACCTTGCGGCTGTGAGTCCTGACTTCTGCGCAGTGGCGTTTGACCTGAAGGCGCCCACCTTCCGCCATCAGATGTACGGTGCCTATAAGGCGGGGCGGCGTCCGATGCCGGAGGAGCTTGCCGCACAGATGCCTGCCGCCAAGGAAACTGCTGCTGCGCTTGGCTTTGTGACCTTGGAAACGGAGGGCTATGAGGCGGACGACATTCTCGGCACGCTTGCCGCGATGGCAAACGGCGAGGACTGTGAGGTCTATATTCTCACGGGTGACCGTGATGCACTTCAGCTGATCTCGGACCGCGTGCACGTGCTGCTTGCGACCAATACCGAAACGGTGGACTTTGACCGTGCCCGTTTTTTTGAAAAATACGGGGTGGAATCCACGCAATTTGTGGATGTTAAGGCGCTGATGGGAGATAGCTCCGACAATATTCCGGGTGTTCCCGGTATCGGCGAAAAGACCGCCCTGAAGCTGATCTCCGAATATGGCTCACTCGACGGTATTTACCGACAGCTTCCCGGTGCACAGCTGACACCCTCGGTTCGCAAAAAGCTCGAGGAGGGCAAAGAGAGCGCGTATCTCTCCAAGCAGCTGGCAACCATCTGCCGACAGGTTCCTCTGGAGCGTGGGCTTGACGCCTTTTCCTATCGCGGACCCGACAAAAAAGCGCTTTTAAAGCTTTTCACTCGGTTTGAATTCAACGCTTTTATAAAGCGCATGGGGCTTGCCGAGGCAGAGCCGATCCGTACGGTGGAAAAGGGTGAGATCCCCTTGCTGAGGGCATCGGATGCACTGACCTTTTCCGCACGCTTCGCCTTTGACCTGACCGATGAGGGGGCATTTGTTTTTGACGGAGAACGGCTTGCACGTCTTTCGGATGAAGGTGCGATCAAGGCATTCCTGGCGAAGCAGCAGGTCACGGTCGTATGTCACGATGCCAAGCGGATCTACAAGGAGCTTGCCGCTATGGGAATCCGTTGGCGTGATGCCGCTTTTGATACCATGCTTGCTGCCTACGTGCTAAACTCCTCCGAAAACGGCTTTGATCTTTCGCGTCTTGCGCTTTCTTATCTCGGTGAGCAGACCGAAGGCGCGCCCGGACATCTGAGGACGGTATGGGCGCTTGCAGAGGAGCTGGAGCGCCGCATCGGACAGGAAGGGCAAGAGAAGCTCCTTTATGAGATCGAGATGCCGCTTGCTGCGGTGCTTGCCGACATGGAGCTGGTAGGCTTTCGCGTTGACCGTGAGGGGCTGATTGCCTATGGCGAGCAGCTGACGCGCGTTGCCGCAGAGCTTGCCGAGCGCATCTATTATGCGGCAGGAGGGGAATTTAACATCAATTCGCCCAAGCAGCTGGGCGAGGTGCTGTTTGACCGATTGGGGCTTCCGCACGGAAAGAAAACCAAAACGGGCTATTCCACCAATGCCGAGGTTTTAGAAAAGCTGCGTCCCTATCATTCGGTGATCGATGATATCCTCGATTACCGCCAGGTCACCAAGCTGAACAGTACCTATGCCGAGGGGCTGGTGCGTCAGATCGGCGAGGATGGCAGAATCCACACCATGTTTAAGCAAACGGGAACCGCCACAGGGCGTCTTTCTTCGGCAGAGCCGAATTTGCAGAACATCCCGATCCGAACCGATCTTGGCAAGGAATTAAGGCGCTATTTTGTTCCGGAGAACGACGAATATTTGCTAATCGATGCAGACTACTCGCAAATCGAGCTTCGCTTGCTCGCGGCGCTTGCCGAGGATGAGGCAATGATCGGCGCATTTGAAAGCGGCGAGGACATCCATGCCGCCACTGCCGCAAACGTCTTTGGCGTGCCGCTTTCCGCCGTCACGCCCGACCTTCGCAAGCGCGCCAAGGCGGTCAATTTCGGCATTCTTTACGGCATGGGTGCGCATAGCCTGTCGGAGGATCTTCACATTTCGATGGCAAAGGCGAAGGAGTATATCGCAAGCTATTTTGCCGCCTATCCCGCCATTGACGGTTATCTCAAAAGTGTGATCGCCACTGCGTATGAAAAGGGATATGTGACAACATTGCTCGGTCGCAGACGCATGATTCCCGAGCTGAAGATGCAAAACAAAAATATGCAGCATTTCGGTGAGCGCGTTGCCATGAACAGCCCCATCCAGGGGACGGCGGCGGATATCATCAAGATCGCTATGATCCGCACGGACCGGAGGTTCAAGTCATCCGGACTTCGTGCACGTCTGATCCTACAGGTGCATGACGAGCTGATCGTGGAATGTCATAAGGAGGATGCCGTGGCAGCGAGAGCCATTCTTGTAGAGGAAATGGAGCAGGCGGTCACATTACGTGTTGCGCTGAAGGTCGGTGTGGCGGAAGGAGAGAATTGGTATGACAGTCATTAAGCGGAGAAGCGGCGTTTTGCTGCATGTTTCCTCCTTGCACGGAGAATATTCGATCGGGTCATTCGGGAAGCCTGCCTTTGAATTTGTGGATTTTCTTGCCGCAAGCGGCTTTACCTATTGGCAGGTATTGCCGTTTTGCTTACCCGACGATTGTGATTCCCCCTATAAATCCGAGTCGGCATTTGCGGGAAATCCTTATTTCATCGATCTGCCCATGCTGGCTGCACAGGGGCTTTTGACCGTTGAGGAGCTGGCGAGCGCCAAGCAGAAAACGCCATATGTTACCGAGAGTGCACGCCTTCGCAACGAGCGTGAGCCGCTGCTTCGTCTTGCCGCCTCGCGTGCTGCAAACAGGGATGAGATCCTTGCCTTCATCAAGGAGCGCCCCCAGCTTGACAACGCCTGTCGTTTTCTTGCGCTCAAGCGTGCCAACGGCGGTGTTCCGTGGCAGCAGTTTACCGTCAGTGAGCCTTGCGAGGAGGACTATTTTTACTTTGCCTTTACGCAGTTTCATTTCATGCGTCAGTGGAAGGCGGTCAAGTCTTATGCCAATGCAAAGGGCATCATGCTGATCGGCGATCTTCCCATTTACGTGGCAGAGGACAGCGCTGATGTCTTTGGAAACAGAGATCAGTTTTTGCTTGACCGTGACGGGCTTCCTACCGCAGTTGCAGGTGTCCCCCCCGATTATTTTGCCAAGGACGGGCAGCTTTGGGGGAATCCCCTTTATGACTGGAAACGGATGAAGGCGGATGACTTTTCCTGGTGGCGTTCACGTATGGCGCATACGCTTGAGATGTTTGACGGCGTGCGCATTGATCATTTCAGAGGGATCGAATCCTATTGGAGCATTCCGAGCACTGCAAGGACCGCCAAGGAGGGCCGCTGGAAAAAGGGACCCGGGATGGCGTTTGTGCGCGCCATGCGCGAGGTTGCGGGTGACCGCCTGATCATTGCGGAGGATCTCGGTGATATTACGCCCGAGGTGGCAAGGCTTGTGCAGAAAAGCGGATTTCCCGGAATGCGCGTGTTTCAATTTGCCTTTCTCGGCGATCCTGCCACGCCGCATTTGCCCCATACATACGAGAACAATTGCGTTGCCTACACGGGAACGCACGACAACAATACGTTGCTTGGCTACGTATGGGAGCTGGATGATGCCAGAAGAGAACGCATGCTTGAATATTGCGGATATACCGATGCCGATTGGGATCGGGGTTACGATGCCATTCTGCGCACCATGCTGGGCAGCCATGCGGGTATTGTGATCTTCCCAATACAGGATCTTCTCGGATTTGGCTCGGATACAAGGATGAACACGCCCGGCAGCTCCGAGGGGAATTGGGGATATCGGATGACCGAGGAGCAGCTTTGTGGGTTGAATACCGAAAAGTACCGTCGCTTTAATGAGCTTTACGGTCGGATCTAAAGGCTGTATCATCAAACACAAACGACAGGGGCACTGTTCTCACAGTGCCCCTGTCGTTAAAAATAATCGGTTTTGAATCTGAAATCTGCAATTTTCCCCTTGAAACCGTGTTTATTTCTCCGGCACAAGCAATTTCAAGATCTCAAAAATGCTTTTGATGGGGAACAGCTCAATATCTGCCTTGATCTGTCGCTTTTCAAGGTTGCGATAGGGAACAACAGCGCGTGAAAAACCCAGTCTTGCCGCTTCCTTGATGCGGTGCTCCAGTCCCGATACGGCGCGGCATTCTCCCGAGAGCCCGAGCTCGCCGATGGCGATGAGATCGTCGGGAACTGCCCGATCGGTCAGCGAGGAAATAAGTGCCATCGCCACTGCAACGTCCGATGCGGGCTCGTCGAGGCGCAGACCGCCGATGACGTTGAGATAAACGTCATTTGCCGAAAAACGAAGCCCAAGACGCTTTTCGAGTACGGCTAAAATCAGACAAAGACGATTATAATCGATACCGTTCGATGTGCGACGTGGCGCGGGGAATGCGGTTGCGGAAACAAGCGCCTGTATCTCGGCAATGATGGGGCGCGTGCCCTCCATGGTGCAGACAGCACAGTTTCCGGGCGTGTTTTGCGGTCTGCCCGCAAGCAGCATGGCGGAGGGATTCATGACCTCGGCAAGACCCTCGTCGGTCATTTCAAACACACCGATCTCGTTGGTTGAGCCGTAGCGATTTTTGATGGCACGGATAATGCGGTATGCCTGCTGACGCTCACCCTCGAAGTAGAGCACGGCATCTACCATGTGCTCGAGCGTTTTGGGACCTGCAATGCCGCCCTCCTTGTTGACATGTCCCACCAGTATGACCGAAATGTTGTCGCTTTTTGCTTTGTTGATAAAGGCAAGTGCCGATTCACGCACCTGCGTGATCGCGCCCGCCGTAGAGGCGATGTTTTCACTGTAAATGGTTTGGATCGAGTCAACGATCACTACCTCAGGTTTGGTATTGTCGATCTCCTTTAAGATCCGTTCAATATTGGTTTCGGTAAGGATGGACAGATTGTCCCCCTTGACGCCGAGTCGCTCGGCACGAAGCTTTAGCTGCCCGCCCGATTCTTCCCCCGAAACGTAGAGCACGCGACGGCGCGCCCCGAGAATATCCGATATCTGCATCAAGAGTGTGGATTTACCGATACCCGGCTCACCCGATAGAAGCACGACCGAGCCGAGCACAAGACCGCCTCCAAGCACGCGGTCAAGCTCGGAAAGCCCGGTTGCCGTGCGGATGTAAGAGGGGATCTCGAGCTCGCGGTAGGGGGTGGCGTGCTGCTCTCCCGTGCGCTCGGTCAAGCTGTGACGCGTAGCGGCGGGGGACTTTCGCTCCTGCTCCACCACATCCTCAACAAAGCTGTTCCAAGCACCGCAGTTGGTGCACTTTCCCATCCATTTTGGGGAACGACTTTGACATTCGGAGCAGACATAAACCGTTTTCAAGCCCTTCATTTGAAACCTCCGTGGCAACCTTGATGTTATTATTATACCATTACTTATTTTTTCGCGCAAGCCTCATCCTGCATTTTTTCGCCGATCGCCCCGAAAAGCGTCAGCGCCAGCTGATGCTGATAATCGGGGGTTGACAGCCTTTCGCATTCCTCCTCGGTCGAGAGAAAGCCGCATTCGATCAGAATAGCGGGATTTTTCGCATGGCGCAGAAGATAGATCGAGGAGGTCGCCGCCTTGATCTTGCGATTGTTTTCGGGCTGGAGCCGTGCCTTGACACCCTGCTGGATCGCCTGTGCCCATTCCTTTGATTCCGAGTTGTTTTGGGAATACCAGACCTGCAGGCCGTGACAGCTGACCCCTTGATAGGAATTCATGTGAATGCTGATAAAAATGCTGTCAGGGTAGGCATCGGACAGGGCAAGCCGTGCCGAGAGATCGGCTTGCTTTTTATGCCCCTTGATCGCTTGGTCCTCGCCGAGCAGGCGGTCATCGGTACGTGTTTCCACCACGCAATAGCCCGCCCCCCTCAGCAGATCGGCAAGCATACGGGATATTTCCAGATTGATGTGTTTTTCAAGAACGCCCGTCGTCCCCGTGGCACCGCCGTCCATGCCTCCGTGACCTGCATCAATGATGATCACACGCTCAAGTCCCTCTCCCTTTACGGAGCTTGACGGAAGAATTGCTTTTTCCAAAGTGTGGAAGAGAGAGGACAGCGTCAGCGCCAGCGCTACAAAAAGCGCAGTAAAGGATAAGTAGGAAACGGATCGCTTCATATCTTCACCTCGTCTTTTTTACTATAATATAGCAGCAGCAGTGAAAGAATATGAAAAATAAAGGCGCGCAGCATGACTGAATGCCGCGCGCCTTTATCGATTTTCGTTTTAAAGAGCCTCGAGGTAGTTGACCACGTCAC
This sequence comes from Oscillospiraceae bacterium, assembly GCA_015063625.1. Classification (GTDB taxonomy): domain Bacteria; phylum Bacillota; class Clostridia; order Oscillospirales; family CAG-272; genus Firm-07. The sequence goes on along the minus strand of SVTT01000001.1, from coordinate 200,613 downwards.
CCACGGTGACAAAGCCGTTTGCATCATCCTCAGAGATCTCAATGCCGAATTTTTCCTCACACATCATGATGAGGTCGGCAAGCTCAATGGAGTTGATGTTCAGATCCTTTGAGAGCTCTGCCTCCATAGTGATGGCACCCTCATCTACTTGCAATTCGTCGATGAGAAGTTGTTTTACCTTATCAAACATAGTCTCTTCCTCCGAAATCATTGTTTCATACATTTATTATATAAATGAAAACGAATTTTGTCAAGCGCTTTTTCTTAATTTGTTCCGAAAAGGGGAGGGCTCACGGCCATATGCGGATATGGCAGGAGCTTATCTTGATGACGGGGCGGATTTCCGCGCGCAAGGGCTGATATGTTTCTCGCGGTTGCTTGATAAAGATAGCAGGGAAAAGACGCCGTAAACGAACCCGTGGGCGTGTTTGCACTATGCAATGGGCGGGATTGACAAATAGCGACAAACATAGTATAATTTCGATATTGTGTTTTGGGAAAGGAGAGAAAAATGGGACTTTTTTATGCAAGGCCCTTGGCGGCAGGCTGCCTTTTGTTGATCGCGACCGTGATGATCTCTGCGCTGCTGTCCCTGACGGCTTCTCTCCTGATATTTGCCCTGATCCTTTTTGCCTTTCTGATGCTGATCGTGACATCTGCGCTTCGTGGGACGAGCTATCGGCGCTTTTACTTGCTTGTGCTTGTGATTTGCATGCTTTTCGGAAGCGCAAGAATGAACGGGGAGCGCTATTTTCATGAGCGCGAACTGACCAATGCCATCGGAGATACGTTGCTTGCTGAGCTCGAGGTCGAGCGTGTGACGCATAACGGGCTTGGCGCGGAGCTTCTGGTCAGAGTTACAAAGATGAACGAGGACAGCTTGGACGGTAAAGCATTACTTTCGCTTTCCTCTCCCTCTCCCTTTATCGAGGGAGATCAGATTTCGGGGCAGTTTCAGGTCCATGAGCTTTCCGAGGACGCTTATTACGAGCACATGGAATACACTCGCCGTTCCGAGGGATGTGCGGTGCTTCTGACATCACCGAAGGAGGATGAAATCCTTCTGCTTTCAAGCAAGGGAAGCTCCTTCATGACGCGGCTTTCCGAATTTCGGCTTTCGATCTCACTGCGTATCCTTGCCAATGTCGGGGGAGAGGCGGGGAGACTGATGGGCGCACTGCTGCTCGGTACCGACGAGCTTTTGTCGAACGCGACGGTCAGCCATTTTCGTCGCGCAGGTGTTTCGCATCTGCTGGCGCTCAGCGGTCTGCATCTTACCATCGTGGTTGGATTGCTCGATCGTCTTCTCCTGTTTTTGCGGAGCGACCGCAAGTGGCGTATGATTGCCTGCACGCTCCTGATGCTTTTCTATCTTATTCTGACCGGCTTCAGTTATTCAATGCTGCGTGCGGTCTTCATGCTGGCAAGCGTGTATTTGGCATTTTATCTCCGTCGCGGCTCGGACGCCCTTACTGCATTGCTGCTTTCAGGTTCTCTGATCTTGCTTGTTGTGCCCCGTGCTATCTTTGACCTTTCCTTTGACTTGACCTTTCTTGCCACCTTGGGTGTCCTGGTATTCGGAAAAGCAAGCGGTATTCTCGTGCGGTATATCCCGAAGGGAGAGGGTGCCGTGGGGATGTTGCTTAGTGCGCTTCGCATGTTTTGCCGTTCGATCCTGATTTCGGTTGGCGTTTCTTTTATGATCATGCCCGTGCAATGGTTCTTTTTCGGCGAATTCTCATTGCTGACACCTCTTTCCAACCTGCTGCTTCTTCCCTTTGTGACGGTACTTCCTGTGTTGGCTGTTTTCTCGATCCCCACGCACGCGGTTTCCTTGCTGTACCTTCTCGGCGGCAAGCTTGCCGAGCTGATGCTGCTGTTGTTGAGCAAGCTTGCATCGCTCAATGCCATGGCGTCGCTGTGCTTTGACTTTGTTCCGTATATTTTGTTTCCTTGTTTTTTTGCTTGTGTGGTGCTGCTGTTGGTGAAGCTCAAAAAGGATCGGGGCTATCTCTTCTTGCCCGTAGCGTGCTTCGCGGTCTGCTTTCTCACCTGTTTTGCCGTACACACTTCGGTTGCGTCCGATCGCGTCGACTTATTCTATCACGCCTCGGGGAATGACGAGAGCATCGTTTGCTATCAACCGGGCAATCACGTGATCATTGATATTTCAAGCGGACACTCCCGAGATCTTCGCGAAAGCTTTGAGATCTTGCAGGAAAAGGGCGCTACCGGCGTGGACACCCTGGTGCTCACCCATTACCACAATGCCCACGTCGCCGCCCTCTCTCGCTTTTTTGCCTCGGTGTCTGTCGATCGGATCTTCTTGCCGATGCCGATCGGCGAGGAGGAGCAAGCCATCCTTGATTCCTTGCTGGCAATTGCCGCCTCGTTTGACGTTGCAGTCAGAATCATCGAATACGGACAGAGCTATTCGATTTTTGACGGAGGCAGCATCTGCTTTTATGAACCTCTTTACGAAAAGCGTTCGACTCAGCCTGCCGTCGCGTTCAAGCTCTCCTACGGCGGCGAAGTCCTGGCTTACGAGAGCGCGTCGACCTCCGAGTATCTGCGACACCGAGGAGATCCTTTGCGCGACTATGATGCCGATCTTTTGTTGCTCGGTCGGCACGGTCCCTTGCCGAAGGAGGAGATTGTGCTCGCAGAGGGGAGGAGGGACACGCGCGTGCTTGTCGGAAGGGAGGACATGCTTTCTCGTGTTACGCTGCCGCACGGTGCTTCCGTGACCGATACGGGTGATGATTGGACCTATCGCATGGAGTAAGGCTTGCTCCGCCGAGGGGATGCCCATGGAAAATTGTCAAATCGGGGCGGATCGCATAGGATATTAGGGAAGAGCCTTTTATTCGCAGAGTCTTGGGCGAAGCATGGCGCTTTTTTCCCGAAGCCTTTGACGATCGTTGCTCTAATTTTGGAAGAGGAGGAACCTTTTCTATGGGAGATAACAGATTTTCCTGCAACGGCGGTATCGGTTCCGCTGCCCGCGAAAGCTTTGGCATCGAAACCAACCGTATCCTTGATGCCTGCCGTGACAGGGACTGTTTTGAAGATACACGGGTGTTCCTTACCTGTGTAGGTGAGAATTTGATCAACAGGACAGGTAACGTTCGCGTGAAATGCGCCGAGATCGTCGGCTCTAACATTGCTGTGGATCCTGTGCAGTTCAGCTGCGGCTTCTATTCTGTTCAGGTCAAATTTTACGTGCGTTGCAAATTCGAGGTCTGTGTTCCCTTGGGTCAGGCACAGGAATTTGAGGGAATTGCCGTGGTTGAAAAGCGCGTGGTGCTCTTTGGCGGCGAAAGCAACGTTTCGGTGTTCAGAAGCCATGGCTGTGAAAGCTATTGTGCGATTCCAGAGCCTGTCTGCTGCGCCTTGAATACCCCGGAGGCGGTCATTGAGGTGGTTCAGCCCATCGTGCTCGGTGCCAGAATCGTCGAGAGCGTGCAGGAATGTCATTGCTGTTGCTGCTGCTGCGACGTGCCCACTGTCGTGTCCGATTCCTTGAACGGCGCGCTTAACGACGGTGAGAACGAGCGCTATCTGACGATCTCGCTTGGCCTTTTCTCGGTGATCCGTCTGGTCCGTGCAGGTCAGCTCCTGGTGCAGGCGAGTGAATATAGCATTCCCGACAAGGAGTGCTGTGCTCCCGATGAAAACGACCCCTGCGGTACGTTTCGGAGCATGCCCTTTCCCACTGCGGAATTTTGTCCCAATCAGGTGGCGCCCGTAAGTGGAAACAATGGCAGAGGTAGCCGTTGCTGCGGCAACTCTTGATGAGAAAAAAAGGTTAGCTTGATTCAAAAAATCTCTGCTCGCGCTCCGACACATCTTCGGAGCGCGAGCAGAGATAGAATAAAAGCGAAAACTCACAGGTTTAGACTTGGATTTTCTCAAAAACAGATATTTTTTAACGGCAGGAGTGCCTTCTTGTACTCCTGCCGTTTTTATCTGAATGACACGGATTGCTTTTATGCCTTTTCGCTGCTTGCTTCTCGGCGAAGCTTGCGCCAGCGGAAGGGAGAGCAATTGTATCTCGTCCTGAACTGGTTGTGGAAAAAGCTGGTGTTTTCATAGCCTACGGCAATGATGATGTCGCCCACAGGAAGATCGGTGGAATCCAACAGACGGATCGCCTCCTCAAAGCGCGCCTCCTGCAGGAGCTGACTGAAGGTCATGCCGCAAAGCTCACGTACGCGCTTGGAGAGATAGGGAACGCTGAGTCCCAGCTTGTCGGCAAGCTCGCTGAGAGTGGCGGTTCTGAAGTCGGTACGGAGATATTCGACGATCCTTGCCTGCAGCAGCTCGGAATCCGAGCGATGACGCGCCGCAGTGATGATGCATTCGGGAAGCTCGGCAAAATGGCGGAGGATGAGCGCTACGGTGGTCTTCAGAATGTCCACGCTCAAAATGTCATTGCCTACCATGGAGTAGCATAGGTTTTCAAAAAGATTTTCAAGAGGGGGAACACCCTCGGTGGAAAACAGCATGTATTCCGCTTCACCGTTGGAGCGAATGTTTTCTGCCATAAAGGAGGAAAGGGGACAGGAGGCGGGCAGCGCGGCAGCAAAGGAATGGAAGCACTCGGTGGAGAGCATGATGTTGATGGCAATGTCCTCCTCGCCCGTCTTACGGACACTGTGCTGGGTATGGCGGTTTAAAAGCAGCACATCTCCTTTGTGCATCCTGACCTCGCGGTGCTTGATCACGTGTGTGACCTCGCCCGAGCATACGTAAGTCATTTCCACATAGTTATGTCCATGGGACGGGAAATCCGCAAAGCGGGTATGGCGCCGAAGAGAGATCTGCTCGCCATCCTGCATCAAGCGGTGACTGTTGACGATGAATTCCTTGGCAAACGCCGAATAAAGCTTTTTGTTGACCTTATGCTCACCCTCGATGATTCTTTTTTCCTCATCGTTGACGATGGCAAGCTTGCTTAAAATTTCGGGCTTCATACTGTCCCTCCTATGATGAGCATGAGCCGCGGAGCTACGCTCGGAAATCAAATAACGGGCTAACGTAAATCCGCAAAACTCTACAATTCTGCTTTTATTTTAGCATGGAAGCGAGAAAAATGCAAGTACTTTGTTAAAAAAAGGTCTATTTTTGAAAAATTGTCGTTCTAATAGGGGAATGATGGGAGTACCTCGATGCGCAGAAGTCGGATGGCTCGGTCATGATGGGCATATTACCGAGAATCGTGATAAAAAAGGCAACACACTCGGTGTTGCCTTTTTTATCAGAACATTTGTACGTAAGCCTCGCGCTCTGCACCGACCGAAACATACTTGATCTTGCAGTCGACAAGCTCCTCGAGCTTTTTGACGTAAGCGATCAGCTCCTTGGGCATATCCTCGATGGTGCGGCAGCCCGTAATGTCGCAGTTCCAGCCGTCAACGTATTCGATGATGGGCTTGGCATCATTAAGAGCCTGACCCATGGGGAACTCGGTCACGCGCTCACCGTTGATCTCATAGGCGACGCAGATCGGAATCTTTTTCATATAGGAGAGAATATCGGTCTTGGTCAGCGCGATCTCGTCAGCACCCTGCACACGGCAGCCGTAGCGGGATGCAACGACGTCGAAGGGACCGACGCGACGGGGACGGCCCGTGGCAGCGCCGTACTCGCCGCCGGCACGGCGAAGCTCCTCTGCCTCCTCGCCAAACCACTCACAGGTAAAGGGACCCTCACCCACGCAGGTGGAATAAGCCTTCATAATACCGATCACGTTATCCAGCTTCACACCGGGAATGCCTGCGCCGATGGGGGCATATGCCGCAATGGTGGAGGAGGAGGAGGTGTAGGGGTAGATGCCGAAATCGATGTCGCGGAGTGCGCCGAGCTGTGCCTCAAACATGATGCGCTTGCCCTGCTTGACCGCCTCGGTCAGATAAAGACCGGTATCCACGATATAGTCACGGTAAAGATCTGCGTACTTTTTCAGCCAAGCGTACATTTCATCAAAGGAAACCGGCTCGGATTTGTAAACATTTTCAATGGTCAGGGATTTGTAGGCGACGATGCCGCGCAGTCTTTTTGCAAGGTAGTCAAGGTCGAGCAGATCGCCTGCGCGAATCGCCTTTTTCATGTATTTGTCGCCGTAAACGGGGGCAATGCCGCGACGGGTGGAGCCGTACTTCTCGCCGGCAAGGCGCTCCTCCTCAAGGCAGTCAAGGCGCACGTGATAAGGGAGAGTAAGAATGGCGCGGTCGCTGATCTTCAAATTTCGGGGCGAGATCTCAATGCCTGCCTCGATCAGCTTGGCAGATTCCTTTTCCAGGTGCTCAAGATCAATTGCCATGCCGTTGCCCATCACGCAAACAACCTCAGGGCGAAGAATGCCGGAGGGAAGCAGATTCAAAACGAATTTGCCGCGCTCGTTGATAACGGTGTGACCTGCGTTGTTACCGCCCTGGTAACGAACAACGATATCCTGTTCCTCGGAAAGAAGGTCGACCATACGGCCCTTGCCTTCATCTCCCCAGTTGATTCCCACAATAGATGTAAGCATGATGCTACCTCCAAATTTTTTTCGACTATATTATTATAACAAATAAAGTACGTACTTTCAACTGCAATCGCAAATTTTAGACGCCAAAAATATCAAAAAGAAGCGCATTGCGAAGCAAAAAAAGTCCAAAAGCTGTTTTATACGCGATTTTGTCGCAGAACCTCAAAGCCAAGGACGGTTGCCGCCGATGCCGCCGAGAGAGAGCCGCGAAAGCCTCTTCCGTAGTCGATGCGAACGGTTTGCTGTGCCTGCGCGGCAACAGCGGCGGATACGCCGCGTTTTTCGCCTCCGACGATCAGAAGTAAAGGACGCTTCAGGCTTGCTTCGTAGACCGAAACGGCGTTCTTGATACCGGCACAGACAACAGTATAGCCTGCCTTTTTTGCATGCTCGATCATGCTCACAGGATCTCCGCTGTAAACGGGAAGTGCCTCGGAGGCACCTGCCGATGAGCGAGCCACCACGCCTGCCGCGCTCATCCAGTTTCGCTTGCCAAGAAAAATTCCGTCACATCCCGCAGCATACAGCGAGCGCACGGCGTAGCCGAAGTTGTAAGGATCCTCGATCCCCTCCAGCAGACAGTAAAAGCCGTTTTTTAAAAGGCTTTCGGAGGATGGCTCGGGCAGTGTTCGGTCACCGCAGATGGCAATGACTCCTCCGTGTGTGTTACCGATACAGAGTGCTTCCAGCTCCTTTGCATCGGTCAGGGTAAGGGGAACTCCAAGCTCACGGCATTTGGCGTTCAAAAAGGTCAGCTCTCGCGCTTTTTTGCCGGTTTTGGCTCGATCAAATCGAATCTCCTTGATCTCGCGGTCGTTGATACCTGCCGCCTTTGCCGAGAGCAGAGCCGAAATGGAGGTCATGCCCTCCATGACCGTTGAATCGGTAAAGCGTATGTCCTCTTTGATCATATCCTTGCTCCTTTTGTTCTTTTCGGAGAAAAAAATGCATAATGTTTGATAGATACAAAAACAGTATAGCAGATAACTCGGAAAAATTCAACATACAATTCAACATACAAAGAGAGAAACGGCTATGAATTATTTTGGAGAGCTTACAAGGTGTGAACAGTTCGGAAGCTATATCAAGGAGCATAACGCCACCGTCAGGGATACGGCAAAAAAATTCGGGATCAGCAAGAGCACGGTACATAAGGATGTCACGACCACACTGCGCGAGCAGAATCGAAGCTTGTTTGACGAGGTCTATGTGATCCTGCAAAAAAACAAAATGGAGCGTCACCTGCGCGGCGGCGAGGCAACGCGACGAAAATACCAGGCCGAGCGCAAGCGCGAAGAACCATCAAAAAGCATTTGAGAGATGGGAGAGGAAACAGGCACGAACTTGGCGCACCTGCTTCGAAGCAGGTGCGCCAACTCTATTCGCCTGCGGCGAGTGATATGCACTTCGTGCGTGATATGTCCTTCGTACGTGATTTTTCAAAAGCGTTCCATTTTTTACTTGACAAATAGTAATATATATGTTATAATTGTCATGTGGGAGGGAACAACATGAAAAATTTAAGGCTGATTTTGGCGCGTGCGGAGAAGGGGATCTCGCAGACCGAGCTTGCAAAGAGAGTAGATGTCACGCGGCAAACCATATGTCTGATCGAGGCGGGGAGATACAATCCCACGCTCGCGCTGTGCCTTCGCATTTGCAGGGCACTTGACAAAACGCTCAACGATATTTTTTGGGAGGAGGATCCGCATGATCTGTGACGAAAGAGTAAGGGCGCAAGCCGATCGAATCTACAAGAGATGCTTTTACATCATGTCCGCTGCTTTTTTGATTGACATTTTGCTGAAATTCAATCTTTTTGGCATTTTGTTTACACTTACCGATACGCTGGCACTCTTTATGTGGATCGAAGCAGCAGTCCTTCTTGCCATCTTTTATACCGCCTTTTTTTCGCTTGCCAAACGAGGAATCGCCCCAGGCATAGAAGAGGAGGGGAAAAAGCCGCCTCGCCTGAAATATGTCGGGATTTCGGCTTGTCTTGGTGCGGCAATCAGCATCCTGATGTGGACGCTGCGCTGGATCGTGTTTGATTGGAGCATCAGTGAGATCCGGGGGATGGTGGCAGTATTGCTGATCGTGGGCATCTATCTTATCACCTTTTGCCTGACCTTTGCTGTTGCCTATTTCTCTCTTTCGCTTTCTTATCGGATCGCGTTAAAGGCGATCAAAAGAGAGCTTGACGAATAAGAAGCGCGCGGCACCGCTCCGAAAGGGCGGACCGCGCTTTTTTGATGCCCCTGCATCGACTTCGCGGTCTACGGGAGGGGCACGGCAGCTCTGTTGGCGGAAAGGGCATCTCTTTCTCATGCTCTGAATTTACATAGACACAATTATACAAAATGCAAATTTTGTATAAAAAAGGGAAGCAAAAGGCTTCGAAATCGGGATTTTTACGCCGTCATGGGCTGTCGTTGTATCACGAGGGTGCTCGCATGGCTTTTCCTTTGTTCTGCCTGCGCGCGATTTTGATCTCTTGACTGACGCCTCTCTTTTCGCTCCCACACGACTTGTTGATATTCACAGACATTTCTCGGTGCGGAATTCACGCGTTTTTTTACATGCCACGTGTGTATGCCGCAAAAAACGATGATGCCAAGGAGAGCTTTTGAAGATTTTTTTGTTAATCTTGTCATTCCCTGCGCTTTTTCTGTCTCTTTATATTTGTTGATGTATCAACGAATGAAAATTTTGATTCTTTACGGACTCTCCTTTGTTTCGAGAAAAAATTTTCATTCTGCGTTTTAATTTCTTATGCAAGTAAATAGGAAAAGAAAAAAATTTTTATTTTGAGTCGATCCCTCAAGCGTTATTTTATTTTGTACTGCACCCTTGATTTACCCCTCACGCAGGATGCGTTTTTTTGCCCTTTCTTGAAATTCAAAAATCGCCCCGTCGGCGAGAACGAGCAAACGAAATTTGACTGCTCAACAAATCGGATCGGGTGTATGCGATCTGATCGAGGCGCAGGAGTGTAAAAAAGACGCAAGGAGATATGGAATTCGGGGGCGTGGCTTCAGCTCGCGATTTAAGAGTCGGACGTGCTTCGTTTTTCAAAAAACAAAGTTGATCGATCAACAAAAAACGATATGCCGAAACAGACAAAATAGAGGAGTTATCAATTTCGATATAGTTGACAACTCAACAAAAATAAGCTTTAAATTAATATTGGTAAATCAACGATTACGCGTGTGTTGTTTGAAATCACCAAAAAAGGTTTTTCGTTCCTGTGAAAATCCACAATTTTTTTCAGTGACACGTAAAATAATTTGCGATTTCTCTCTTTTTATGATATACTGTGTGTCGATGTCTAAATACATAAACGGAGGTTTTTCAAATGGCAATCAAAATGCGTGTGCTTTACGCTTCCAAGAAAGGCAAAATCGCAACTATGGCAAGCATGATCAAGGCAGAATATGACCTTGCGATCAACGCCGTAGATAAAATCCCCCCTGCTTACTCCTGCGACAAGGAGCGCATTGTGATCCTGATGCTCTCTCTCAAGGGCGAGCCTGACGATCAGCTCAGACTCTTCTGCCAGGAGCTGACTAAGGTCCGCGCACAGAATGTGGCACTGATCATTGACGGAACCGAGGCTGCAGCCACCCGTATGAAGGAGATCCTGAAGACAGCGGGAACCAACGTGGCAGATGAGGTTCTTTTCGTCAAGTGCGGACTCTTCTCCAAGGCAGTCAGTGACGAGGAAAAGGCCGCTCTGCTTGCCTTCACCCATCGCATTGTTGACAATCTGCAATAAGAAAAGCCGCTTTGCTGAAAGCAAAGCGGCTTTTGCTTTTTTGAAAAAATTCACACTTCCCTGTTGCTCTCGGCACTTTTTTATGTTATAATATTGTGATATAGAATATCTACACGCGCGAGGTGTTTGCAATGAAATATCTGATTTTGATTCCCGACGGTATGGCTGACGAGCCCATTGAGGCGCTTGGTGGCATGACGCCCATGCAAAAGGCACACAAGCCCTGCATGGATGCACTGGCAAAGGAATCCTTTGTCGGCACGGTATCCAATGTGCCCGAAGGCATGGTCCCCGAGAGTGACACTGCCAATCTCGCCATTCTTTCCTACGACCCCAAGGTCTACTCCAAGGGGCGCTCTCCCCTGGAGGCAGTCAGCATCGGCATCGACATGAAGCCCGACGAAACCGCATACCGGTGCAACGTGGTGACCCTCAGTGACGAGGGGGAGGATTATGATGATAAAACGATCCTCGACCACAGCGCCGATGAGATCACGACTGCGGAGGCAGATTTACTGATCAAAGCGCTGGAGGAAAAGCTCGGAAACGAGGAGCGCACCTTCCATACCGGCATCAGCTACCGTCATTGTCTGATCTGGAAAAACGGAGATGACCGTTATCCTTTCATGCGTCCGCACGATATTCTCGGCAAAAAAATCGGCGAATATCTCCCCAAAAAGGAGAACGGCGGAGAGGAATTCTACCGTCTGATGCGGGAAAGCTTTGAGATCCTCAATCACCACCCTGTCAACGAGGAGCGCCGCCGTCGCGGTCTCAAGCCTGCCAACTCGGCATGGCTCTGGAGCCCCGGGAAGAAGCCTCAACTGCCCCTGTTTTCCGAAAAATGGGGACTGCGCGGTGCAGTGATCTCCGCGGTCGATCTCATCAAGGGCATCGGTATTTGTGCCGGCATGCACTCGATCGACGTGGAGGGCGCGACGGGCAATGTCCACACCAATTACAAAGGAAAAGCGGATGCGGCGATCAAGGCGTTTTCCGAGGGCTATGAGCTGGTCTACGTGCACGTAGAGGGACCCGATGAGTGCGGTCATCGCGCCGAGACCGAAAACAAGGTCACCTCGATCGAGCGCATCGACGGCGAGATCCTCTCCCCCGTTCTTGACTATCTGCGAGGTACGGGAGAGGATTTCAAGATCATGATCCTTCCCGATCATCCGACGCCGATCCGCATTCGCACTCATACCATTCTTCCCGTTCCCTTTATGATCTACGCTTCGGATGCCACCATGAACGGCGTGGACACCTTTGATGAGTTCACCGCTGCCGCCAAGCAGAATTATCTTGACAGCGGCTATCGGCTGATGTCGCTTCTCACGGAGAACGGTCAGGCTTAAGGAGATTTTAACATGGCAAAAAAAGCCCCCAAAAACGCTACCCTAAAAGAAAAGGATCAAAAGAGCAGCTTTGCGGTATCGCTGATCGATTATTTTGAAATATTCGTATTTGCCGTTGCTCTCGTGATGATCCTTTTGACCTTTTGTGTACGCCTTTGCGTGGTAGACGGGCCTTCGATGAACAATACTCTGCAGCACGGTGAAAAAATTCTGGTTTCCGACCTTTTTTATACGCCAAAGCAAGGTGATATCATTGTGTTTCACCACACCAGCGATACGGTTGATCAATTTAACAAGCCCATTGTGAAGCGCGTGATCGCGGTCGGCGGTCAGCACGTCAGGATCGACTATATCGAGAACCGCGTTTATGTTTCGGACGATGCGGTATTCGAGGAGCACGAGATCATTGACGAGAGCTCCTATGCCTATTTTCATAACGGCGGCTGGAAGGAGGCGGGCTTTTTGCACGAGTCTGATGTGTTTGAGGTTCCCGAGGGCAAGCTGTTTGTACTGGGAGATAACCGAAACAATTCTGCGGACAGTCGAAACAGTGCCATCGGTATGATCGACGAGCGCACGGTGCTGGGGCGCGCGATCCTGCGTATTGCTCCTTTTACACGCTTTCAGTGAGGTGAGTTATGCCAACCGATATCATACAGTGGTTTCCGGGTCATATGGCGAAAACGCGTCGCTTGATTCAGGAAAATCTGAAAAAGGTGGATCTTGTGATCGAGCTGCTTGATGCGCGTATTCCGAGAAGCTCACGAAACCCCGAGATCAAAAGGCTGATCGGCGACAAGCCGCTGATCACCCTTCTTAACAAATGCTCGCTTGCCGATCCCGCAGAAACCGAAAAATGGATCCGTCATTATACGGGAAACGGCTCGGTTTGTATTGCCTTTGACTGCGTGACCAAAAAGGGATTGGATAAGCTGATGCCCTCTATCCGCACACTTCTTGCCGATAAGCTGGAGCGCTATGCGCAAAAGGGCATGATCGGAAGAAGGCTGCGCGCGATGGTCGTGGGTATTCCGAACGTGGGAAAATCCTCTCTGATCAATCTTCTTTGCGGCAGTAAAAAGGCAAAGGTGGAAAACCGCCCCGGCGTAACGCTGAACCCACAGTGGGTCAGTGCCAGGGAGGAGCTTGATCTGATGGATATGCCGGGAGTTCTCTGGCCTCGCTTTGATGATCGCGAAACGGGTGAGAATCTTGCTGTCACCGGTGCGATCAAGGACGATGTGGTGGAAATCGAAACGCTTGCCGTGGCGCTTTGTCGTAAGCTGCGCGATCGTTACCCTGCGCTGCTTTGCGCGCGCTATAAGGTCGGCGAGAGCGACCTTGCGGCAGATCTCTCGGATTACGAACTTTTTGAACTGATCGGAAAAAAGCGCGGCTTTCTTGTCAGCGGTGGCGAGGTCAATACCGAGCGAACCGCCAATACCCTGTTGGATGAGTTCCGTGCCGCCAAGATCGGACGCATCACGCTGGATACCCTTTCGAAAGGAGAATGGCCATGCTGACCTATGAGCTTGAGGCTGCACTTGAGCAGGAGGGCTACAACGCCGTTTGCGGTGTGGATGAAGCGGGGCGCGGGCCTCTGTGCGGACCGGTTGCCGCCGCTGCGTGTATTCTCCCGACAGGGCTGGTGATCGAGGGCTTGAATGACTCCAAAAAGCTTTCCGAAGCAAAGCGCAAAAGACTTTATGATGAGATCTGTGAAAAGGCGCTTGCCTACTGTGTAGTACTCGGCAGCGTGGAGGAGATCAACGGGACAGATATTCTCTCGGCAACGCTGCACGCCATGCACCGTGCCGTTGAGGGCTTACAGATCAAGGCGGATTTCGCTCTGGTGGACGGAAATATTACGAGAGGATTCCCTCTCCCCGCACGCGCCGTTGTGCACGGCGACGCCATTTCGCCAAGCATTGCAGCCGCATCCATTCTTGCCAAGGTCACACGTGACCGCATTTGCCTTGAGCTGGATGCCGCACATCCCGAGTATGGCATTGCCAAGCACAAGGGGTACGGTACCAAAGCGCACATGGAGGCGTTGCGGAAATACGGTCCTTGTGAGATCTATCGCACCAAATTTATCCGTTTCCTTGACAAATGAGTGATTGGTCAACTCAACGGATCGGTCGGTACGGCGAACGGGTTGCTGCACGCTTTTTGAGGCGTGCGGGCTTTCGCATTGTTGCCAAAAACCGTCACTACGGCAAAAACGAGCTGGATCTGATCGCGCAAAGCAAAAAGTACATCCTGTTTGTTGAGGTTAAGACACGAACCTTTTCACAGAAGCCGGATGCCGAGCAGGCACGTCCCGTCATGGCGGTGGATGAAGCCAAAAGAAAGCGCACGGTTGCGGCTGCGTTGGCACATCTTCAAAAGCATCCCAACGAAAGGGCGCCTCGCTTTGACGTCATTGAGGTCTATCTTGACCGTTGTTCAGGCATGAAGCCCTTTAAAATCAACCATATTGAAAATGCCTTTGGGAGGGGCGGAGTGATCAGACGATGAAATTGATTGATCTTCACTGTGATACTCCCGGTGAGCTTTTTAAAAGCAAGGGTTCACTGCTTTGTAATCAGCACCACGTGGATATGAGGAAAACCGCTTCCTTCTCCTCCTACTGCCAGATGGCGGCGCTCTTTTGCCCTGCGCACCTCGATGATGACAGCGGCTTTGTCTACGTAAAGGAAATGGCGTGTCACTTTCGGCAAGAGGTTGAGCGCACCGAAAATGCTGTGATCGCCACCGATCTTAAATCCCTTGCGAAGGGATTTGAGAAAGGCGAGCGTGTGTTTTGCCTTACGCTGGAGGATGCCAGGATCCTTGGGGGAGATCTCTCGAGGATCGAAGCGCTTGCCGCGCTGCATCTCTGGTTTATGACGCCGCTTTGGCGTGGCGAGAGCGTGATCGGCGGCGCACACGATACCGACACGGGGCTTTCGGAATTCGGAAAAGAGGCGCTTGCGCGCGTGCTGGAAAACGGTACTGTTCTTGATGTTTCCCACGCCTCGGTTCGCTCCTTTTACGATATCGCGGCGCTGTCGCGCGCGGCGGAAAGACCCATTGTTGCCACCCATTCTGCGGCTCGCGCGCTTTGCGCCCATCGGCGCAATCTCGATAACGAGCAGATCAGGATGATCGCCGATATGGGTGGGATCATCGGTATCAATATCTATCCCGTCTTTCTGCACGATTCAGGCAGTGCAGATATACAGGCACTGATCGCGCATATTCGCCACATCATAAACGTGGGTGGAGAGAATGTGATCGCGCTTGGCACCGATTTTGACGGAATCGCCTCTCTTCCCTGTGGTATTTCCTCGCTTGCGGATATTTCCCTGCTTGCCACGTATATGCAAAGGAGTGGCTACCCTGCCTCTCTGATCGACCGACTGTTTTACCAAAACGGACTGGCGTTTCTGAAAACACATTTTCGTTAAAAATATTACGAGATATATAATGAAAGGAACTGTAACATGAATTTTCAAAGTACCCGTGATACCTCTGCCAAAAAGCTTTCGGCAGCTTGCGTCATCAAGCAGGGCTTGGCGGCTGACGGCGGACTGTTTGTGCCCGAATCCATCCCCTCGCTAACAAAAGAGGACATCGAGGCGCTGTGCGGTATGAGCTACCCCGAGCGCGCTGCCTTTGTGCTCGGTCGTTTTTTGACCGACTACACAAAGGAGGAGCTGCTTGCCGACTGCCGTGCGGCATATTCCGAGAGCTCCTTTGTGGGCGGTGCCGCACCGCTGGTCAAGCTGGGGGATACCGTCCACTCGCTGGAGCTTTGGCACGGTCCCACTGCCGCCTTTAAGGATATGGCGCTGCAGATCATGCCGCGTTTGCTTTCCCGTGCTCTTGTCAAGACGGGTGAGGAGCGTACGGCGCTGATCCTGGTGGCGACCTCGGGCGATACCGGCAAGGCGGCTCTTGAGGGGTATAAGGATATTGACCGCATCAAGATCATGGTCTTTTACCCGGTTGACGGCGTGAGCACGGTACAAAAGCTGCAAATGCAGACCCAGACGGGCGCTAACGTGAACGTCATGGCGATCAAGGGAAATTTTGACGATGCACAGACCGGCGTCAAACGCATTTTTGCCGATTCTGACGTCGCAGAGCAGCTCAATGACATGGGATATTTCCTTTCCTCTGCCAACTCGATCAACTGGGGACGTCTGGCACCGCAGATCGTCTATTATGTTTCGGCGTACTGTGATCTTCTCAGTAAAGGCGAGCTTAAATACGGTCAACCCATGAACGTCACGGTGCCTACCGGCAATTTCGGCAATATCTTTGCCGCTTATCTTGCCAAGCTGATGGGCTTACCGATCGATCGCCTGATCTGTGCCTCCAACAAGAACAATATTCTGACAGATTTCTTTAAAACAGGCACCTATGACCGCAACCGCGACTTCTATCTCACCATGTCTCCCTCAATGGATATCCTCATCTCCAGCAATCTTGAGCGCCTGCTTTACTTCGTTGCAGGCCCTGCAAAAACTGCTTCGTATATGAAGGATCTGAACGAAAAGGGCGCATATACCGTTTCTCCCGAGATCAAGGCAGAGATCGACCGCCATTTCTGCGGTTACTATGCCGACGAGGAAATGACGGCCAAGACCATTCGTTCGGTCATGGAGCGCTACGGCTACCTTGCCGATACGCACACCGCCGTAGCTCTTTCCGCCGCCGAGCAGTACATTGCCGAAACGGGTGACCGCAAGCCGATGGTCGTGGCTTCCACCGCAAGCCCCTACAAATTTGCATCCGACGTCTATACTGCGCTTTACGGAGAATCCCCTGCATCTCCCCTTGAGGCACTGGATGCGCTCAGCAACAAGTCGGGTACCGAGATCGCTTACCCCCTGCGAGGCATTGGCGAGCGAGCCGTTCGCTTCACAGATGTGACCGAGGCAGGCGGCATGAAGGATTCCGTCTTCGCTTATCTCAAAAAATAAAAAAACAGAAAAGATGCGGAGCAAATTGCTCCGCATCTGCAAAAAACGCAATATCAGTCCTTTTTGGGCTTAAACGTAGCGCATACAGTGTCGGTGCTGGAGGTGGCAAAGCTGGGACCGACGGCGATTTTGTCAGCCGTGCAATGGCAATCACCTGCGTGGTAATAGCAGTTCTTGACGTCGCAGGTGATACCGCTGTTGACATGATCGCAGCAGCCCATCATCTTTTCATTCTTATCCATTTTGATCGTTCTCCTTTCAAAGGGATATTATCAGTTTTCCCCTTTCTGCAAACTCTATTCTCAATTTTAGCGAAAGGAGTTATCATGGCGCTCTTTACCATGGCAGATCTGCATTTTTGCGCGGCGTCGGATCATTCGATGGATGTGTTCGGCTCGCGGTGGCAGGATTACATGCAAAAAATCAAAAAAAATTGGCGCGCCGTGGTCGGTGAGAACGATACGGTCATTTTGCCGGGTGATATCTCTTGGGCGATGACGCTTCGGGAAGCGCGCGAGGACCTTCTTTTGATCGATTCTCTGCCGGGAAAAAAGCTGATCGGCAAGGGAAATCACGATTTCTGGTGGGATACCGCCGCCAAGATCGGTCGTTTTTTTGAGGAAAACGGCATCACCACGATCTCCTTGCTCTACAACAACGCCTACGTCGTGGAGGACTTTATCGTGTGCGGCACGCGCGGCTGGTTCCTTGAAAAAAGCCAGCAGATCACAGTGGGCGACGTGGATTACGAAAAGATCATGAACCGTGAGATCCTGCGCCTTTGCCTGAGCCTTGATGCCGCAAAAACTCTGCAAAAATCACATCCCGAAAAGGAAATTCTCGTCTTTTTACATTTCCCTCCCCTCTGGCGTGATTTCGTCTGCGAGAAGATCCTCTCACTCCTTGATGAGTACGGCGTGCGCCGTTGCTATTACGGTCACATTCACGGCGTTTACAACGCGCCCCCCTTCGAGGACTACCAAGGAAAGCGTTTTACCCTCATTTCCTCGGATTATTTGAATTTTATCCCCCATCGCATTTTCTGACAGGTGGATCCCGAGCTTTTATCATCTTTTATCCCCTTTTTATCCCATTTTTATAATAAAAGACTTGACAAACTACAGCAAAATCTGTAAAATATACCTTGTGTGAATTTTTCAAACTTTGGAGGAAGAAAAATGAAATTGGTAAAAACCGAAAAGATCGAGAACAGCAAGGTCGAGTTGCACATCTCGGTCGATAAGGCGACCTTTGACGAGGCAGTCAACAAGGCCTTCCAGAAGGAGTCCAAAAAGATCAGCGTGCCCGGTTTCCGTAAGGGAAAGGCTCCTCGCTCCATCATCGAGAAGATGTATGGCAAGGGCGTATTCTACGAAACCGCGATCAACGATATCATTCCCGATGCATACAGCGCAGCGGTTGCCGAGGCGGGCATTACCCCCGTTGCACAGCCCGATCTTGACGTGGTTTCTCTTGACGAGAACGGTCTTGTGCTCTCCGCTAAGGTCTTTGTGAAGCCCGAGGTCAAGATTGCCGATTATCTTGGCATTGCCGCTACCCGCACCGTGGCGCCTGTTGAGGAAGCAGAGGTCGAGAGCGAGATCAACACCGTGCGCGAGCGCAATTCCCGTGAGGTCGAGGTGACCGATCGCGCTGCCGAGATGGGCGACACCGCTGTCATCGATTACGAGGGCTTTTGCGACGGTAAAGCGTTCGAGGGCGGCAAGGGCGAGGATTACGCGCTCAAGCTTGGCTCCGGCACCTTTATTCCCGGCTTTGAGGAAGGCGTTGTCGGTCACAAGATCGACGATGAGTTTGACGTCAACGTGACCTTCCCCACCGAGTATCATTCCAAGGAGCTTGCCGGCAAGGAGGCAGTGTTTAAGTGCAAGCTGCACGCACTGACCCGCGTTGAGCTTCCCGAGCTGGATGATGACTTTGCGAAGGATGTTTCTGAATTTGATACCTTCGCTGAATACAAGGCCGATCTTAAGGCAAAAATCGAGAAAAGACATGCCGATACTGCTGACAACGCCGTCAGCGAGCAGCTGGTCGATGCTCTGATCGAGAAGATGGAGGCCGACATCCCTGCCCCCATGTATGATACCGAGGCGGAAAACTTCCTGCGTGACTACGACAACAGGCTGCGCATGTCGGGACTTGATCTCAACACCTATATCAAATATACCGGCATGACCCTTGACGGTCTGCGCGAGCAGTTCCGTCCCCAGGCGGAGCGCCAGGTCAAGGCACGCCTTGCTCTTGAGAAGATTGCCGCACTTGAGAATCTTACCGCGACCGAGGAGGATCTCAACGCGGAATACGAGCGCTTCGCTTCTGCATACAATATGCCTGTTGAGCAGGTCAAGGAGAGCCTGCCCGTCGACGTGATCACCGAGGATCTGATCGTTAAGAAGGCAATGGATCTTGTCCGCGAGAAGGCAGTCGTTACCGACGTTGCTCCCGCCGCAAAAAAGCCTGCTGCCAAGAAGACGACCACCAAGAAGACCGCGGCAGCCGACGGCGAGAAGAAGCCCGCTGCCAAGAAGACCACCTCGACCGCGAAGAAGACCACTGCGGCTGAGGGCGAGAAGAAGCCCGCTGCCAAAAAGACCACCTCGACCGCAAAGAAGACCACCGCAGCCGATGGCGAGAAAAAGCCCGCAGCAAAGAAGACCACTGCAAAGAAGCCCGCTGCCGAAAAGGTTGAGGAGTAATGCTTCGGATAACTGACATTCAGCATAGCCGCGACAGATATAGCGTCGCGGCTATGGTACTCTTATGATAAAAAATCTAAAAACGGAGGTTTTTTGAGAATGATGATGGATTTTCTTCGTAACAATGCGCTCGTACCCATGGTGGTTGAGCAAACCGGACACGGAGAGCGCTCGTTTGACATTTTCTCCCGTCTTTTGAACGACCGTATCGTATTCCTCTCGGATGAGGTCAACGATACCACTGCTTCTCTGGTCGTAGCACAGATGCTCTTTCTTGAAGCACAGGATCCCGATAAGGATATCTGCTTCTATATCAACAGCCCCGGCGGCTCTGTTACCGCAGGCATGGCGATCTACGATACGATGAATTACATCAAATGTGATGTTTCGACTATTTGTATCGGCATGGCTGCCTCGATGGGCGCGTTCTTGCTCTCCTCGGGTGCAAAGGGAAAGCGCTTTGCCCTTCCCAACAGCGAGATCATGATCCACCAGCCTCTCGGCGGCGCTAAGGGTCAGGCATCCGATATCAAGATCCAGGCAGATCTGATCCTGCGCACGCGTGATACTCTCAACCGCATTCTTGCAAAGAACACCGGAAAAACGGTCGAAGAGGTTGCGCGTGATACTGACCGTGACTATTTCATGACCGCAAACGAGGCACTTGCTTACGGTCTTGTTGACAAGGTGCTTGAAAAGCGCAACTAAACAATTGATTTTGCGAGGTTAACATGGCAAACACACCCCCCAACAAGGGCGGAGGACGCTCCTCCCGTTATTGCTCCTTTTGCGGCAGAAACGAAAACCAGGCAAACTTTCTCATTCCCTCGCCCACGGGCATCTATATTTGCGATTTTTGCGTCGGTGCATGCTCCGAGCTGATCGAGGAAACCGAAAAGGAGGACGCTTCCTTTGGTTCCTTTACGCTGGATACGCTTCCGCGCCCCACGCAGATCAAGGCAGCTCTTGACGAGTACGTGATCGGGCAGGACGACGCCAAGATCGCGCTTTCGGTTGCCGTTTACAATCACTATAAGCGTGTGCTTTACGCCGAGCAACAGGCAAAGCAGACCAAAAAACGCGGCAAAAACGAGAAGGATGTCGGGGAAAGCACGGGCACTGATGAGGTAGAGCTTCAAAAGAGCAATGTGCTTTTGCTCGGTCCCACCGGTGTGGGTAAGACCTATCTCGCCCAAACCCTTGCCAAAACGCTGAAGGTTCCCTTTGCCATTGCCGATGCCACCACGCTGACCGAGGCAGGCTACGTCGGAGAGGACGTGGAAAACATCCTTCTCCGTCTGATCCAGGCTGCCGATTTTGATATTTCGCTTGCCGAGCGCGGTATTATCTATATCGATGAGATCGATAAGATCGCCCGCAAGAGTGAAAATCGCTCCATCACCCGTGACGTGTCGGGCGAGGGTGTGCAGCAGGCGCTTTTGAAGATCCTTGAGGGCACGGTTGCCAATGTGCCGCCTCAGGGTGGCAGAAAGCATCCAAATCAGGAATTCATTCACATCAACACCAAAAACATTCTCTTCATCTGCGGAGGCGCATTTGAGGGGCTTGATAAGCTGATCGAGAAGCGTAAGGGAAACCAGACGGTCGGCTTTGGCGGCGAGATCCTAAAAAAGGAAGAAAAGAAAAAGGCAGGACTGTTCCGTGATGCCCTGCCGCAGGATATCGTCAAATACGGCTTGATCCCGGAGCTGGTAGGTCGCGTTCCGGTTATCGTTTCGCTTTCCGAGCTTGACCGCGATGCGCTGGTACGTATTATCAGCGAGCCGAAGAATTCACTGGTTCGGCAATACACCAAGATGTTCGATATGGACGGTGTGAAGCTGACCTTTGCAAAGGGAGCGATGGAGGCGATCGCCGAGCTGGCGCTCGAACGAAACACAGGTGCGCGCGGTCTTCGTGCGATCATGGAGAATCTGATGCTTTCTACGATGTATGAGATTCCTGCACGGAAGGACGTTGCCGAGGTGCGTGTCACACCTGCCGCAGTTAAGGGAAAGGAAAATCCCCAATACGTTCTCTTGCGTGACCTGCTTCCCGCCGAGGAAAAGGATGCATAAATCAGGCGCTGCTTTATTTAAGTAAGGCAGGGGGCTGTTTACAGCCCCCTGCCTTAAATATCTGTTTTGACAAAATCAAAAGAAGAGAAAAGCGCTCTTTTTGACGATACGTCGATACTTTTCGTAAAGTTTTTTGAACAAAGTTGATTTTTGGAGAGAATTGTGATACAATAGTGCGTAGTTAGTACATGGGCGGCATCGCCGCCATGAAAGGACATCAAATGGCAAACGAAACCAATAAACGGTGGTTTTTCAGAAATACCGATCGCCCGGATGCGCAGGCGGAGGACACCACTCCGACCTTTCGCTATTTTTTCAAGCTTCTCTGGCGCAAGGTTGGCAAGCTGCTTTCCCTGAATCTTTTGATGGTCATTCAGGTCATTCCCCTTGTGGCGGCGGCATTGATCTATATCATGGGTCCTACCACACCTACCGCACAAAGTCCCCTTTACGCTCCCCTGATCGGAACCCAAATTGCAGGTAATTCGCCCGTCGCAGGACTTTTGCTCAACCATTTCGGCGAGCAGCTGGACGTTCCCGTCCTCACGACCGGAAGATTGGTTGCGATCGTCATTTTGGTCGGCTTTACGGTGCTCACCTGGGGCTGGCAGAACGTGGGCGGCACCTATAATCTGCGCAGTCTGGTACGGGGGGACTCCTGCTTTCTGCTCTCGGACTACTTTTATGCCATCAAGCGAAATTTGAAGCAGGGCTTCTTCTTTGGACTTATCGATGCATTTCTGATCTTTCTGATCGTTTTTGACATCCTTTATTTCTATCCTCTTTCCTATGAGTTCGGCTACGGTGTCATGTACGCCATCACCGTATTTCTCGGTATTCTTTACCTGGTCATGCGCTTTTACATCTATCCGATGCTCATCACCTTTGACCTTTCCATCAAAAAGCTTTTCAAAAATGCTCTTCTCTTCACCATGCTCGGCATTAAACGCAACCTTGCCATGCTGCTTGGCTTTGTGATCCTGATCGCGGCGAACATCGCCATGATCGTGGGCGGTCTTTCGGTCGGCTTTTCGGTTCCGCTGATCCTGCCCTTCTTCTACCTCATCACGCTTCTCGGCTTCATTGCCATGTATTGCGTCTGGCCTAACATCAAGCGTTATATGATCGATCCTTATGACGATGGGAAGGACGAGGAGATGACCGAAGAGCAGCTGCCTACCCCTGAAGCAGGCGACTGACCGTTACAAATTCATATCCCGACTCCTGAAGCATCGGTATGATACGCCGTAATGCCTCGGGAGTCGGACTGTTTTTTCCGATAAAATCATGCATCAGAATGATCGAGCCATTTTTGACATGCTCCTTGACGTTGCGGCAGATCTCTGTTACCGAAGGATGCGCCCAATCTCTTGTATCCACGCTCCACATCACGATGGTGAAATCGTTTTCCTCGCAATGAGTCTTGATATCCGGTGTGCAGACGCCCTCGGGAGGTCGGAACAGCTTTACACGCGAGCCTGTGATGCGCTCCAGCGTGTTGCTGCAAGCAAGAATATCCTCGATGAGCGTGGCGGCACTCATTTTTGCGGTATGATAGTGATTATAGGTGTGATTGCCGATCTCGTGCCCCTCCCTTTGCTCGCGCTCGATCAGCTCCGGGTAGGTTTCGGCGTTGGTGCCCACCACAAAAAAGGTCGCTTCAACACCAAATTCATTCAGAATATCAAGAATTTGTGGCGTATAGCGCGGATGAGGTCCGTCGTCAAAGGTCAGTGCGATCCGTTTCTTATCGGTTTTTCCGACGTATCGGTAAACGATGTTCGGCTCACCGAAGGCATCCATGCAGCAAAAGGAAAAGAGCAGCACGACCGTAAGACAAAGCGCTATGACACGGATTATCGCTTTCTGCATAGCTCGTGGAGCGTACCGAAGCGATAGCCCTCTTTTTTGAGCGTTTCGATCAGTACAGGCAGGATCTTGACGTTGGTTTCGGACGTAGGGTGCAGCAGGATCACGGCACCGTTGTGCATGCGGGAAAGAACGGTGTCCAGGGCAGTCCTTGGCGACGGTTGACGGCGATTGTCCCAATCGGCGTAGGCAACGCTCCAGAAGACCGTGCTGTAGCCGAGCGAATGAACCGACTGCAGCATTTGCTCACTGAAGCTGCCCTCGGGCGGTCTGAAATAGGGTGCGGTTTCGCTTCCCGTCAGCTTCAGCACCGCCTCCTCAAGCTCTCTGATCTCGCGCTCGACCGCCTCCTTGCTTGCGTGCGAGAGATTGGGATGATTGGCGGTGTGATTGCAGATCAGATGTCCCTCGTTTGCCATACGCAACACGAGGTCACTGCTCGCGACCACAGGGTGCTTTAAAATGAAAAATGCCGCGGGTGTATCGGTATCTCGTAAGATATCCAGCGTTTTTGCCACGTTGCCGTTTTCGTATCCCACGTCAAAGGTCAGATAGACCACACGGTCATCCCCCTGTCCCGTTCGAGAAAGATCGGCATAATAGCCGTTATATTGCTCGATCAGGGCAAGATCCGAGGGGAGCTCCCCATTTTTTTTCGGACAATACCAGTGCAGCTCCAGATCGCTTGCGGCATCCACCGCCGGGATCAGATGAAAAAAGACAGCAATGGCGATCACTCCTGCCAAAAAAGATCGTTTCATCAGAAAACCTCCCTTTTTGTTACTGCCTATAGTTTTTTCACATTTTCGCGCGGATAACACCGAAAAAATATGGCGAAGCCGACAAAAAACGTTATCGTCAAAAAGAGCGCCCTGTATTAAGAATTCAGCAAAAGCATGCAAAACAAAAAAGAGAATATCGCAGGAATCCTTGGATTTTCTAAAGAACAGTTATATTTTTAACGGCAGAGGGTGCTATTTCAGCGCTCCCCCTGCCGTTTTTTGTTAGATTATACTTAAATGAAGCAGTTCCTCTTTGCAGCTCTTTTATATTTCATATTCCTCAATATGCGTTTTGATGTAGTGGACGATGCGCCCCTCAAAGCAACGGCGGTTTTTGGTAAAGAAAGCGATAATGCGCGTCTTTTCGCGCTCTGTGTGCTTTTTCATGTGAAAGATCAGGCTTGCCATTTCCTCGTCACCGCTGTCCTTGATGGCGCGGCAGACAAAGGCGAGCATCTTCTTGTCGCAGGTGGTAAAAACCGCAAGAATATCCTCGGGACGACGCAAGGAAAGATCGTGAAGCATCCGAAATGCAATGGGAGGAAGATACGCCTTATCGGCTTGCAGCTGGATCTTAAGTTTTTGCGGAAAGCCCTCCCAAAGATCGATCGATTCCTCCACAAAGTCCGAAAGATATTCACTCAGCTTATCATTGAGAAAATCAAAGGTCAAATTTTTGGGTGAAACCTTGCATTTGCGACGGCGGTCATAAAGGAAATAATTTTTTTGCCTTCCCGAGCCGTAAGCAAGGTAAAGCATCCCGCATCCGCCAAGCAAGGACAAACAAAGAAGAACGATGCAAAAGACGCGAGTCCCCGTGCTTTTGGTAATCGCAGCAAAGATGAAAAACAGAAACGCCAGCAACGCCATTGCGGTTGCTGCATATTTGGCATTCGCTATTTGAAACTTTTTTTCTTTCATAATGCGACCTCTTTTTATATTTTCTTCAGTTTTGCATAGGTTGCCATCAGCTTTTTAGTTCCTTTGGTGTCAAATGCGATCTCGTAAAGATAATCAGCACCCATTTTTTGAACCGTCAAGATCTCTCCCTCACCAAAGAGCATATGGCGCACGCGATCCCCCGCTTCAAGAATAGGAAGGCAGGCGGCTTTTTCTGTCCGTCCCACCGAAATGGGATCTGCGGCAGCGGTTTTGCGCGGACCTTGCATCCCAACGGTACCCGATGTGCGGAAGCCCGATGCACTGCCCGCATAAAGAGAGGCTTGCCGCTGTCCCTCACGCTCCAGGAGCTGCTCGGGGATCTCTCCGAGGAATCGGGATGCGGGATTGCTGGTGGTGTGACCGTAAAGCATGCGCGAGGAGGCGTGCAGAATGTAAAGCGCGTCCTTGGCACGTGTGATTGCAACGTAGGCAAGGCGGCGCTCCTCCTCGATCTCCTCGGGACCTGCCATCACGGTTTGCATTCCGGGGAAGATCCCCTCCTCAAAGCCGGGCAAAAAGACCTGCGGAAATTCAAGCCCCTTGGCACTGTGTATGGTCATCATGACCACAGCGTCGGCGGTATCGTCGTAGCGATCCACGTCCGCAACAAGCGCGGTTTCCTCAAGGAACTCGGTCAGCGTCGGGGTCTCGGCAGTATTTTGATACTCCACCACGTTGGAAATGAATTCGTCAAGGTTGTCAAGGCGCTCTGCCTCCTCCTCGCCCATATCGCGGATCATCTGACGGTAGCCTGTTCGATCCAGCACCTCATCCACAAAGCGGTCCAGCGGCATGTCGGTCAGCAGGGCGGTCAGCTCCTCGATCAGAGCCGTAAAGCCCTTCAGCGTGGCGGCAGAGCGTGCCAGTGCCAGATAATCGTCGGCATGCTTCATCACCTCAAACATGCTTTTCCCTTCCATAGCGGCAATCTCTCCCACTGCAGTGAGAGTGCGCTCTCCGAGCTTCCTTTTCGGCTCGTTGACGATGCGCAGGAGTCGGTCTCTGTCATCGTGGTTGTTGATCAGCTGCAAATAGGCAACGAGATCCCTGATCTCCTTGCGGTCCGAAAAGCGCACGCCTCCCAGCATGCGGTATGGCACTGCGCTTCTTGCAAATGCCATTTCCAATGCGTTGGACTGTGCGTTGGTGCGGTAGAGAACGGCAAAATCGCGGTATTGAAGTCCTTCGCTTGCCACCTTTTTCTGAATGATATCAAGAATGGTGCGCGCCTCGGCATTCTGGTGCTCGGGGTTGAGGACCTTGATCTTGGCACCTCCCTCTCTTCCCGTCCAGAGTGTTTTTCCCTTTCTGCCCTCATTGTGCGCGATGACGGCGTTTGCCGCATCAAGAATGTAATGGGTAGAGCGATAGTTTTGCTCCAGACGGATCACGGCGGCGTTTTTGAACACGCGGTCAAACTCAAGAATATTCGCAATGGTGGCACCGCGGAACTTATAGATGCTCTGGTCGTCGTCCCCCACCACCATCAGGTTCTGATATCCGCCCGAAAGCAGTGCCGTCAAGCGGAACTGTGCGATGTTGGTATCCTGGTATTCATCGACCGAAACGTAACGAAACCGACTTTGATAGTCGAGAAGGATCTCCTTGCTTGATTCCAGCAGCTTGACGGTGGTGGTGATGATATCGTCAAAATCAAGGGCATTTGAGTCGCGAAGGCGCTTCTGATAAGCCGCGTATGCCTTCGCGATCTGCTTCATGCGATAGTCGTTTCCGAATTCAAGCTCAAAATGCTCGGGGGCGATCAGCCGATCCTTTGCACGGCTGATGGCAGTGAGTGCGCTTTTTGCGGAAAGCACCTTTTCATCGATATTCAGCTCTTTAAGAACTGCCTGCATTGCCTTTTTGGAATCATCGGTATCATAAACGGTAAAGCCCTCGCGAAGTCCCGCCTCGGCAGTATAGCGCCGCAAAATGCGCATACAGATCGAGTGGAAGGTTCCTGCCCAGATGCTCCCCGTAAGGTCGGGATCCTCCGGAAAGGCATTGGCAAGTCGGCTTTTGATCTCCCCTGCTGCCTTGTTGGTAAAGGTAATGGCAAGCAGCTTCCAGGGAGGACACGGATGATTGCTGAACTCGCACAAGAGCTCACCCAGCTCTCTCTTGCCAAGCGATCCTTGCAGCGCCTGCTCCAGCGCTCTGACGTGATGCTCGTCAAGGTCGTAAGGGACGTAATCACTGTAATAGGCATTGCCGTAGCGAATGATATAAGCAATGCGCTTGACGAGAACAGTGGTTTTTCCGCTTCCTGCGCCCGCCAGGATCAATAAAGGTCCGTTGATATGGTAAACTGCCTGTCGCTGCTTGTCGTTGAGCGTATCGTAATAACGGTCAAACAAGGCGCGCTTAACGGCAAGATAACGTTCTCCGAGCTGTGTCATATGTATTGCCTCTCTTTTCAGCCAAAAAACGGGCGACCGAATCCGGTCGCCCGTCCGTGCGCAAAAGGGACTCAGTTGCCCTGATAGTTGCGGCTCTGGTTCTGGTTTCGGTTGTTGTTTTGGTTCTGATTTTGGTTATTGTTATTGTTATTGTTCTGGTAGTTATTCTGGTTTTGGTTCTTGTTTTGGTTTTGGTTGTTGTTCTGGTTATTCTGATTCTGGTAGTTGTTCTGGTTCTGATTCTTGTTCTGGCTTTGGTTATTTTGATTCTGCATCATCATTTTCTCCTTTTTGATCGCCACAGGGCGCAGTGCACCGTTTGGGCGGAGTAGAAATAGTATGTGAAACAGAACCTTCCGTTATTCATTCGTATTGGAATCTTGCCTTGATCTGTGTTTGGATCAACGAAAGAAGGTAGGTGAGAATGCAGCCGAAAACGATCGCCATCAAAAAATCGGCAAACCAGAAAAATTCAAGAATACGGAATGCCTTGTGTGCGGGCCACTCCTTGAGATAATCAAAGAGGAAGGAGAAAAGCGCACTGAAAAAGCCGAACAGATAGCATTTGATCAGCTCGCTGTCAAATTCATCGCGAAGATTTTTTAAGCTTCTCGTTTCAAAATCCCCTTCGCAATGCTCGGGCACGTAGCCCGCCCATGCACGCACCGTGGCGCGAAGCAAAATCATCAGCAAAAGCAGAAGCAGAAGGAAGCAGAGCATTTCGGCAAGAGAGGTGACCCACATGGTAAAGTACGCGCTTGCCGCCTCCTCGCTTTTTGCAACCTGACCGATGCTGAAATCAAGCGAGAAGCGGTAAGAAAGATGGGAGGAAACTGCTGCCACGCCGCTGTAAAGTGCCGCCACAGTTGCCGCGATCAGACGCGATCTCAAGGGCAGCTTCAGCAGCATGATGCCAACCAGGATCAGCACGCCCCCGATGGTATCGGGAATAATATTCTGGAAATCAAGATAGAAATCGACAAGAAAAAACGAACCGACCGAGAGAAAGAAAAACGCTGCGGCGTGCTGTGCCTTGATGCGGATACCGGGTCTTTTTTGTATAAAATCCGCATATTGCAGAGCAAGTGCGGTCCTGAAGTCGCGCTCGCTACGCAGTCTGCCGAAATAGCGCAGCAGCCGCACCAGCCAGACGGCACCGAGCAAGGCAACGGGAATACACACCATCACGCGCATGAGTCCGATATAATCGTAAATGCGGATCATATCCGAATCGACATAGGTGCTGTTCAGGAGTGCCGCAAATTCCGGCAAGAGGCAAAGCACCTCTCGGAAAATGAGAAAAAAGACGGTAAATTTGGAAAAAAGCTCGGTGTAAGAAAGCCCTTTGCGATGTACGGCGTAAAGCGCATCGCAGCCGTACGACGAGGCGCTGAACTCAAAGGCGTCAAATAACGCTCTGACAGCACATACGGCAAAATACAGCAGCACCGTTGCACTCACAAAGGCAACGATCAGCAAAAGCGTTGCCTGATCGTTGGAGCCGCCAAAGGCAAATACGCCCACCAGCACAAGATTTTTTGCGGCATCCGCATAGGCAAGACGTAAAAATGCCCTTTTTGCCGTTGCCATATGGACAGAGATCCGCGCCGGGACCACAAGCCCCAAAGCCACCAAAAGCGCGCCGACAAAATCGGGCAGAATATCCACGGCTGCAAAGGTGGGATTGCAAAAGAAGCAGAGCCCGATCAGAATGAGCGAAAAGCTCATGGGCCTGATGCCTTT
Organism: Oscillospiraceae bacterium; assembly: GCA_015063625.1. Taxonomy (GTDB): domain Bacteria; phylum Bacillota; class Clostridia; order Oscillospirales; family CAG-272; genus Firm-07. Next base: position 171,445 of record SVTT01000001.1, on the reverse strand, counting down.
TTTCATTTATGTATTCTCCTTGCTTTTGGATTTCGGCGCATCCTGCCCATCGGCAGGCAGGATCATGCTCTCCTCGGGGATAATGATGCGATGGCACTTGAAGAAAAGCCAAAGATTGAGAAAAACGCAGAGCAGACGCAGGATCATTACCGCTACGGCAAAGTGAGGGGCAAACGCCGACGAGAGCGGCAAACTGATGATCAAGTACAGCAAATGATAGATCATCACAAAGATCAGGTTACGCAGCGCTGCACTTTGGAAGGTGAAGAGTGAAAGCTCTCGTGTAAGCTCGGCGATGCCCCAAAGGATGAGGGCATGCAGTGCAAGCGTCAGCGCGAAATAGCACCATTCGACGATATCCGCACCGATCCCATCAAAAAAAGAGAGGGGGGGCAAAATACCGATCGAGCTGAGCCCGAAGAGCGCATAGTAGATCGCAAACGGAATCGTCAGAAAGGAAAGATCGCGCGAAATATGGAAGCGCTTTTCGTAAGGAGCAAGACGGAAAAGCCCCGCGATCATCATCGGATATCCGATCAGCATGATCATCGACAGGGGCTGATAAAGCGCCATAATATTGACTGCAAAATAGCCGATCATAAGCCAACCAAAGCCCATGACGGTCCCTCCCTTCCGCATCGACAGAGCAGTCCTGTCACTGCCCTGCCCGTGCATCGTTTAATTTTGAGAATTGCTTTGTGCCGCACCGCAGCACTTCTTATACTTTTTGCCGCTGCCGCAGGGACAAAGATCGTTTCTTCCGACCTTTTCTGCCTTGCGTACGACAACCACCGTCCTCTTCTCCTTGCCCTGCTGCCCCTCAAAGCCCTCGGTCAGCGGCTTAGCCACCTGGACACGGCGAACGGGCTGAGGACGGGGCACGACGGTGAGGATATGGCGTACCGTTTCCTCTCGGATCTCGGCGATCATCGTTTCGAACATGTCAGCACCGAGCAGTCGGTACTCGTTGACGGGATCGCGTTGTGCATAAGCCTGCAATCCCACGCTTCCCTTCAGATCGTCCATGGCGTCAATATGCTCCATCCAGTGACGGTCAACCGATTGCAGCAGCAGCGAGCGCTCGATCTCGCGGAAGGTTTCTTTTCCAAAGAGGCTTTCCTTTTCGGCATAAAGCCTCTCGGCGCGCTCGGTGAGGAATGCTGTGATCTCCTCCGTCTTATGCGCTCCTTCTTCAAACGCCAACCATTCGGGGTCGTCCTTTTTGACCAGATAGCCGCCGTAGAGCGTCGTCAACGCTTCAAAATTCTGATTTTCGCGGTCGCCCATCGTGCCGTGCACGTTTTCTTCGATGGTGGAACGGATCATTCCGAGAATCGTTTCCGAAACATCCTCACCCGCGAGAACCTCCAGACGCTGACCGTAAATGAGATTTCGCTGCTGGTTCATCACGTCGTCATAGGTCAGCACGTGCTTACGGCGCTTAAAATTGTTGTCCTCGATTTTCATCTGTGCTCGCTCGATGGAGCCTGACAGCATGCCTGCATTGATGGGTTGGTCCTCGGGAAGCCCAAGGCGTTCGACCAGTCCCATAATTCGTTCTGCACCGAACAGACGCATCAGATCGTCCTGCAAGGAGAGGAAGAAGCAGGATTCACCGGGATCTCCCTGTCTGCCCGAACGACCGCGCAGCTGATTGTCGATACGGCGACTCTCATGACGCTCGGTACCGAGAATATAAAGACCGCCCGCCTCTCTCACGCGCTGCGCCTCAGGCTCGATCTCCTCCTTGAAGCGTGCGTGCAGACGGTGAAAGACCTCTCTTGCAGCACGCACCTCATCGTCATCGATGTCGGTGGTGCCGGTTGCCATGACGATCAGCTCCTCGGAGAAGCCCTCCTTGCGCATTTCGTTTTTTGCAAGAAATTCGGGATTGCCGCCCAGCATGATATCGGTACCGCGTCCCGCCATATTGGTGGAAATGGTGACGGCACCGAATTTGCCTGCCTGTGCAACGATCTCGGCTTCTCTCTCGTGATGCTTGGCGTTCAGCACATTGTGGCGAATACCTTCCTTTTTCAGCCTTGCAGAAAGCTCCTCGGATTTATCCACACTGACGGTACCTACCAGCACGGGCTGTCCCTTTTCGTGACATTCCTTGATCTTCTTGACGATGGCGTCGTATTTGCCCTTGACAGTCTTGTAGACTTGGTCGTTGTGGTCGATACGGATCATAGGCTTGTTGGTGGGGACCTCCACCACGTCAAGCGCGTAGATCTCACGGAACTCCACGTCCTCAGTCAGAGCCGTACCTGTCATGCCAGAGAGCTTCTTATACATGCGGAAGTAATTCTGGAAGGTGATGGTGGCAAGAGTGCGGTTCTCCTTTTGAATCTGTACGCCCTCCTTCGCCTCGATCGCCTGGTGCAAGCCGTTGGAATATCTTCTGCCCGGCATAATGCGACCCGTGAAGGCATCCACGATCATAACGCCGTTTTCGTTGACCACATAATCGACGTCGCGGCGCATGACGCCCCAGGCATGAATCGCCTGGTTGACGTGATGTGCGATCTCCGAATTGGAGGGATCGGTGAAATTTTCGATGCCGAAAAATTCCTCTGCACGCTTGGCGCCGCGAGGCGTCAGAATGGCGTTTTTGCCCTTCTCGTCAACGAGATAGTCTGCGTCCACGTCATCGGTTTCTTCCTTGTTGTCGACCTCCTTACGCACCAGCTTGGTCATGCTTCGCGCAAGGGCGTTGGCGCGCTCATAAAGATCGGTCGGCTTTTCTCCTGCGCCGGAGATGATAAGAGGGGTACGCGCCTCGTCAATGAGGATCGAGTCAACCTCATCCACGATGGCAAATTCATGCCCGCGCTGTACCATATCATTCTTGTAGACCACCATATTGTCACGCAGATAATCAAAACCAAACTCATTATTGGTGCCATAGGTGATATCGGCATTGTAGGCTGCCTGCTTCTCCGCAGGGGTAAGCCCGTGTACCACAAGACCTGTGGAGAGTCCCATGAAAGCATAGACTCTGCCCATCTCCTCACTGTCGCGGCGGGCAAGATAATCATTGACGGTGACAACGTGAACGCCCTTTCCTGTCAGTGCGTTGAGATAGGCGGGCATGGTTGCGACCAGCGTTTTACCCTCACCCGTTTTCATTTCGGCGATGCGCCCCTGATGCAAAATGATACCGCCCAGAAGCTGTACGTAAAAAGGGCGCTTGCCCAGCACCCGCTCGTCCGCCTCACGGACGGCGGCAAATGCGTCGCACAAAATATCCTCAAGGGTTTCACCGCCGGCGAGTCGCTCCTTCAGCTTCAGCGTCACACCTGCAAGCTCCTCGTTGCTCATCGCCGCATAGGTGGGCGCCAGACTCTCGATGCGATCTGCCACACGGCGCAATTTTTTGATCTGTCGGTCGCTGTATGAACCGAATAATTTACGAAACAGTCCCATGTTTCCTCCGCTTGAAGAAATAATTATATTTATTATACTACATTAAAGAGAAATTTGCCACTGTTCGCACAAAAAATTTGCAAATTATTTTCTAACACTTGAAAGGCGGCGCAAAATTCGATATAATAGAGCCGAAAAGAAGCGCAACGTCTGCATTTTGACCAAGGCATCGGAGGTATGCATTTTATGAGTCGCATCCACATCGTTTTGTTTGAGCCGGAGATCCCCCAGAACACCGGAAACGTGGCACGTACCTGTGCGGCGACCGGTGCCTCGCTTCATCTGATCCGCCCCTTGGGCTTTGCCATTGATGACAAAAAACTCAAGCGCGCAGGGCTGGATTATTGGGACAAGCTGGATATCACCTATTACGACGGTCTGAATGACTTTTTTAAAAAGCATCCCGATGCCGAAATCTTCTACTTTACCACCAAGGCAAGACACGGCTATACCGAGATCACCTACCCTGCCGAGGTTTTTTTGATGTTCGGAAAGGAGAGCGCAGGACTTCCCGAGGAGCTATTGTTCCAACACCCCGACCGTGCCGTGCGGATTCCGATGCGCGATCGGCTGCGCAGTCTGAATCTTTCCAACTCGGTTGCCATTGCCGTTTACGAGGTCCTGCGACAGAATGATTTTGGCGGACTTGCAGAGCAGGGCTCTCTTACCAAATACGATTGGAGTGATGCCGGTGAACGATAATATCATGATTGCAATGAGTGGCGGGGTTGACAGTGCCGTCGCCGCACTGCTTGCCGCAAGGGGCAGACAGGCAGCCGGTGTCACCATGCGTCTTGATTTTAAGGGAAACACCTCGGGGGTCATTGATTCCGACGCACAGGACGCGGCAAGGATCTGTGCCATGCTCGGCATCCCCCACTGTGTTGCCGAGCTTGGTGATGCCTTTTACGCCGCCGTGGTCATCCCCTTCATCGAGGCGTACGAGCGAGGACAGACCCCCAACCCCTGCATTGACTGTAACAAAAGAATCAAATTCGGTGCACTCCTTGACTTTGCAAGGAAGCAGGGCTACGACCGCATTGCCACGGGACATTACGCCCGTGTTGAGACGCATGGCGACAGAACTCTGCTTTGTCGTGCAAAGGACGAAAAAAAGGACCAGAGCTACATGCTCTATACACTTTCGCAGGAGGTGCTTTCCCGCGTGCAATTCCCCCTCGGAGAGCTTGACAAGGAAAGCGTCCGAGAGCTGGCATCGAATGCAAGACTGCCCGTGGCGCACCGCGCGGACAGCCAGGATATCTGCTTCATCGCGGATGGCGATTACGCCGCCTTTATCAAGCGACAAACGGGAAAGCTTTACCCAAAGGGTAAATTTCTCTCGCTTGACGGCAGTGTATTGGGCGAGCACCAAGGGCAGCTCCACTATACCGTCGGTCAGCGCAAGGGACTTGGCATCGCGCTTGGCAAGCCTGCCTTTGTGATCGGAAAATCCGCAAGCGAAAACACCGTGACCCTTGGCGAGAATGCCGATCTGTTTGCAAAAAGACTGGTGGCAAAGCAGATCAATCTCATTCCCTTTGACCGCATGGAGCACGGCATGCGCCTGCTTGCCAAGACACGTTACCGCCAGGTTGCCTCTCTCGCATGGGTGGAGCAGACCGACGAGGACGAGCTGACCGTGGTCTTTGAGGAGCCGCAGCGCGCCATTTCGCCGGGACAGTCACTTGTGCTGTACCGCGACGAATATGTGGTGGGCGGCGGAAAGATCGTATAAGCAAAGGACTTGCTTCGCTTTGAGATCATAAGGAACGTCAGAGGCACCGACGGTGCCTCTGACGTTAAAGAGATTTTTGAGAAAGCTTGAGGCTTCAGAGAAGCCTCAAGCTTTCTCTTTTTTTATTTTGCATACCTTTGTTCCGCATTCACACCTTTTTTATAGCCTATCGGAGCGCGAACGAAGCCCTTGCTTGGAATCAAGGCATGTTTTATTGATCGCTACGCAATATTCAACCGTTTTTCCCAGAACGCATCCTCGCCGTGAACGGGACAGGCGCGGTTGTAGGGTGTCACATCGAGTCCGATACCATAATATCTCTTTGTTTCTCCCGCTTCGGCATAATATGGTTCATTAAAGGATAAAATCCGTCCGTTTATGCGGCAAATGCCGCCGTAGGAATATGGGGCATCCAATACTCGGATCTGTCGTGGGAAGCGTCTTGTGACTCGCAAAAGCGCAATGCTGTGTCGGCCTTCTGTCGGGCAATGCTCGGTGGCAACGCCGCCTGCAGCGCAATAATCGATCAGCACATGACACCCACAGCTCTCGGTCGGCTCGGTTCCCTTTTTGAAATAGCCGATCTCGCTTCGGTCTCCGCGCGGATCGTGGTGACAGGCTTCGGAAAGCAGCTTCCCCGAGTCCTTGCAAAAGCGAACCGCCACCACACCGTCGGGCGTCCGAAAATGCTTCTCCCTCTCCCCTCTTACGGCAACTGCCTCATGCATCAGATCATCAAAAATATCAAGCGCGGGATTTCCCTTGACGTCCGAGAGAGATTCGGGATACTCATGCCCGTACCACACGCCTGCCAGAAGCTCCGGTGTGTAGCCGACAAACCATTTGTCGCAGCTCCCCGTGCTGGTTCCCGTCTTCCCTGCCACGTCGGTACTCCTCCGCAGCGTAAGTGCCTTTCCCGTTCCCTCACTGACGGCGTGCCGCAGCATCATGGTCATGATGGAGGCGGTTTCCTCATCCAGCACGCGCGCTTGCTCGGTTGCATTGGTGAGTAAAAGCTCACCGTTGCTGTCAAGCACCTTGTGATAGCTGCGTGTGCCCGTATAAATCCCCTCGTTGGCAAGCGCGGTATAGCCGCCTACGATCTCACGCAACGTCACGCCCTCATGCTGCTGACCGAGGGCAAGCGATGCCGTTCCCATATCGTTTTTGCGGTCAAGCGAGGTCATATGAAGCTGATCACTCAAAAATGAGAAGGAATTGGCGTTGCCAAGGCGGCGCAGGACCGATACGCTGACGGTATTGATCGAGTGGGTCAATGCCGTATTGACCGTGACAAGCCCTCTGTACACATCGGGAGAGTTACGCGGCCACGGCGCTCCGCTGTTTAAAAATTGAAGCGGCACGTCATCAAACACCGTTGCATAGGTCACAATACCTCTTGCCAGTGCAGGTGCATAGACCGAGAGAGGCTTGATCACCGAGCCGGACGGGCGTTTGACGTCGGTGGCGTAATTCTGGATGCGGTTGGAGGATTTTTCCCCGATCGCTCCCGCAACGGCGAGGATATCTCCGTTTTTAGGGTCGACGATCATAATGGCACTTTGCGCCTTCTTTCCGCCCGTATGCGTCGGAAAATGCTCGCTCTCACGGTAAAACGCCGTCACGCGCTCCTGCAAGCTTTCATCCATTGCCGTGTAGATGCGCAAGCCCCCACAGTAAACAAGACGGCCGGCTGCCGCTTCGCTCATTCCGTGCTCCTTTTTGAGATCCCTGATCACATCACTGATCACAAGATCCGCATACCAGGAATTGATCCTTCCCGAAAGTGCGTCCTTGTTGACCGAAAGCACCGTATCGGTTGCCACCGCCTCGCGAAATTGCTCGCTTCCGATCATTCCCTGTGCATGCATCTCGGACAGGATCAGATCTCGCCGTGCACGGTTTTCCTGCGGATTTCTGATAGGATTATATTTGGTGGGATTGTTGGTGATCGCCGCGATCACCGCACATTCCGTAAGCGTCAGCTCGCTCGGCTCCTTGGAAAAATAAGCATTGGCGGCGGTGCGCACACCATAGCAATTTTCCGAGAGATTGACGACGTTCAGATACTGCTCCAGTATATCGTTTTTCGTAAGCTTTTTTTCCAGCTCGGCAGCACGGCAAAGCTCGCTGACTTTTCTTTGAATGCTCTTCTCACTATCCCCCGTCAGATTTTTAACCAGCTGCTGCGTAATGGTCGATCCGCCAAAGGCGGTTTTTCCCTCTCCGCCCCTGAGATAACCGAGTACGGCAGAGGCGGTCCTCCACCAATCGATGCCTCCGTGATCGTAAAAGCGTTTATCCTCGATAGCAATAAAGGCATTTTTGAGATTCTCGGGCATTTCACCGAGAGGACAGTAAAGCGCGTTCTGATAGCCGCTGATACGATCCGAGGAAAGCTCCCTCGCCTCGCCCTCTCGGTCATACGCATAAAGCCTTGTGGTGCGATCCCGCACGCCGATCAGAAAAAGCTCCTCACGAACCGATCTGTCAGGCACGGTCAGTGCCCAGATCCCACCGAACAAAACAGCACATGCAGCAACCGTAAGCAGTACCAGTGATGCCGAAAGCACAAGGACGCCGACGCGACGCAATATTCCTTTCTGATTCAAAAGAATCACCCCCGCCCTGTAGTTTTTTACAGAACGGGGATGCACATACCTGCCGACAAACGGTAATTTGCAAGCAAAGGATTCATTTTTTTACTTTAAAACCACATTTTCGGGACCGAGGATGAGGGCAAGTTCGCAAAGAGTAAAGGGAGTGGCGTCAAAGCCGAGCTCCTGCGCGTGGTAGGTCTTTTTTTCGGCGTCGTAGACCGACACGGGAAGCGTACCGTCAAAGAGGTCAAGAATGGTCTTTGCCCTGTGCGCAAGGGGATGCGTGAGGGTGGGGACGCGCAAAAAGAGCTTTTTCGCTCCCTTCTTTAAGATCTCGGCGTAATCGGGCATGGCAACCTTTTCTGCGATCGGCTCGGCTTTTTTGGCGAGCTTTCCGTTCTCCGCAAGCTCGCTCGCCGCAGAGAGAATGATCTTTGGTTTTTCATCCTCGCGCAGAGAAAGCGTACCCTCCACGCGGATCACGGCATCGGTGCGGATAACCCCCGCGTACCGTTCAAGCACTCTCGGAAACACCAGACACTCGATCTCGGCAGTCTTATCCTCGATCGTAAAAAACGCCATGCGCTCCCCGCTTTTCACAGTCTTCCCCGTCATAGCAGTGATGATACCTGCCACGCATACGCGCGTGCGGTCATCAAGAAGGAAATCACCCGCCTCGTCGGCTTCAAGCAGTCGGCGGATCTCGGTAACCCCTTCTGCGGAAAGTGCATCCGAAAAGCCATCCAGTAAATGTCCCGAAAAATACATGCCGGAAGCCTCCTTTTCCTGCAAAAGGAGGGTGCGGAGCTCAAATTCGGGAAGATTGGGATACGGAATATCGGGGCGCTCGCTACCGGGCATGGAGAAAATATCCAGCTGACCGGTCAGGAGCGTTCGGTTGCGGCTTTGCAAGCTGTCGATCATTGCCTCATATACCGCCATCAAGCGGCTGCGGTAAACACCGAGGTTGTCAAAGGCGCCTGATTTGATAAGTGACTCCACCTGTCGCTTGTTGAGATCAAAGGGTGCCATACGCTCAAGAAACTCGTCGAAGGAACGGTAAGGACCTCCCCGACGGCGCTCCTCCACAACGTGAGTGAGGAATTGCTGACCGACGTTTTTCAGGGCGAGAAGTCCAAAACGGATATGGTCACCACTGACACTGAAGGCAATATTGGACTCGTTGATATCGGGGGGAAGCACACGGATGCCCCGTCTGCCCGCCTCTGCGATATCATCGGCGATCTTTGTGATATTGCCGAGCTCGGAGGTCAGCAGTGCTGCAAAATAGGATTTTGGCTCGTGCGTCTTCAGCCATGCGGTCTGATAAGAGATCACGGCATACGAGGCGGCGTGGCTCTTGTTGAAGGCGTAGTTGGCAAAGGAGGAAAGCTCGTCAAAGAGCCTGCTTGCCGTATTCCTGTCAATGCCGTTTTGACAGCATCCGTCAAGAAAGGCACCGCGCTCCGCCTCCATGACAGACGCCTTTTTCTTGGACATAGCGCGCCGCACGATATCGGCATGCCCGAAGGTGTATCCTGCGAGCTGACGAAAGATCTGCATGACCTGCTCCTGATAGACCACGCAGCCGTGCGTGCTGCGAAGGATCGGCTCGAGCATGGGGGTGAGATAACGGATCGCATTCGGATTTTTGCGGTTCTCGATAAAGGTGGGAATGGACTCCATAGGTCCCGGGCGATACAGCGCAATTGCCGCAACGATGTCATCAAAGCAATCGGGCTGAAGATTCATCAGCATCTGCCGCATCCCGCCCGACTCCAGCTGAAACACCCCCGCCGTCGCACCCTTGGCGATCAGACGATAGGTAGCGGCATCGTCAAGCGGCAGCTTTGTGATATCGAAGCTCGGATCGGCTTCTCTGATCGACTGTACGGCATCATTGATGATCGTGAGATAGCGGAGCGCGAGAAAATCAAATTTCAAAAGACCAAGGGCCGCCACGGTATCCATATCGTATTGCGTGACCACCACGCCGTTGCTGGAGGCAAGCGGCAGATAGTGTGAGAGGGGCTTTTCGGTGATGACGATGCCCGCCGCGTGGATAGAAAGATTGCGCGGCATTCCCTCAAGCGCCACCGAGAGATCGATCAGACGTCTGACGTCGTCGCTTCCCTCGTAAAGTCGCTTGAGATCGGGCAGCTGAAGCGCATTTTCGATGGTGATCCCAAGCTCGCGCGGAATCGTCTTTGCAACCGCATCAACATCGGCATAGGGCATGCCAAGGGCTCGTCCCACGTCGCGCACGGCGGCGCGTGCCGCCAGTGTGTTAAAGGTCACGATCTGAGAAACGTGATCCTTTCCGTAGCGCCTTGTGACGTAGTCGATCACCTCATCGCGACGGTTGTAGCAGAAGTCCACGTCAATATCGGGCATGCTGACACGCTCGGGATTGAGAAAGCGCTCAAATAAAAGATCAAAGCGAAGCGGATCGACGTCGGTAATGCCAAGCAGATAGGCAACCAGACTGCCCGCCCCTGAGCCGCGCCCGGGACCGACGGGGATCCTTTTGCTTTTGGCAAAATTGACGTAATCCTGTACGATAAGAAAATAGTCGGCGTAGCCCATGCGCTCGATCACCGAAAGCTCATAGGTCATTCGCTCACGATAAGCCTGCTCTCCATAGGCGGCAATATCAAGTCCTCCCGAGGCGGCACGTGCGTCAAAGCCATGCTCGGCAAGCTCCTTGAGATGCTCCTTTGCAGGGGCGCCGTTCGGCGTCGGAAATTTGGGAAGATGGGCGGTATCAAAATCGAAGGCAAAGCTGCATCGCTCTGCGATGTCAACGGTGTTTTCAAGCGCACCCTCATATTCTCCGAAGAGAACACGCATCTCCTCGGTGGTCTTGTAATAAAACTCGTCGGTTTCAAAGCCGATGGGTCTACCGTCATCCAGTCGGCTGTTGGTCTGGATGCACATGAGCACCGCCTGCGTTTCGGCATCGTTGCGGCGAAGATAATGGCAGTCATTGGTTGCAACGGTGGGAATGCCGCACTCGCGCGCAAGTCTTGCCAGCATGGGCAGGATCTGCTTTTGCTCGGGTAAGCCGTGATTCTGAAGCTCAATATAAAAGTGGTCTTTTCCAAAAACAGCCGATAGCTCGTTTGCCACACGCGTCGCCTCGGAAAAATCACCGCCTAACAGCAGCTGTGGGATCTGCCCCGCAAGGCAGCCTGAGAGGGCGATCAGTCCCTCACTATGGGTGCGCAGCAGCTCGAGATCGACACGCGGCTTGGCGTAAAAGCCCTCAAGAAAGGCGCGGGATACCATATCGATGAGATTGCGATATCCGATCTCGTTCTCACAAAGCAGAACAAGGTGATAGGGGTGCGCGTCGGTGCTGCTTTTACCGAATCGGGAGCGCGGCGCAACGTAGACCTCACAGCCGATGATAGGCTTGATCCCCTCCTTCAAACAGGCATTGTAAAAGGCGACGGCTCCGTACATCACGCCGTGATCTGTCAGCGCAACCGCGCGGTGTCCGCATTCTTTCGCGCGACGCGGGATCTCCTCGATGCGGCAGGCACCGTCAAGCAGACTGTATTCACTGTGAAGATGCAGATGAACGAAATCCGACATGATCTACCTCCTTTTTTGATCGGAACGTTACTTAAATTCCCTCGGCAAAGCGGATGATCCTCTGCAAGCGATGGGAAAGCCCTGATTTGGTCAAGGGCGGATTGTGAAGCTTTGCAAGCTCGGAAAGCGAAGCCTCGCCGTATTCGGTGCGCAGACGCGCGGTCTCGCGCAGCTCCTCGGGCATCGCTTCAAAACGGGCACACGCGCGGATCTTATCGATGGCAGTCAGCACGCGCTCGGCAGCATCGACCGCCTTTTTGATGTTCAAGGCATCGCAGTTTGCCTCACGGTTGGCGTTATTGCGGATCTCATGTGTGATCTTAGCGTTCATCAGTGCGAACAGTGCGTTGTTGGCGCCAAGCACAGAAAGGATCTCTTCGATATCCGCACTCTTTTTGAAATAGTAGGTGTGGTCCCTTTCGCGTCGCCGTTGCTTGTATTCAAGTCCACGCTCGGCAAAAAAATCGGCAAGATAACCGAGGTGCTCTGCATCGGCAAGGTTAAATTCCAGGCGATACGCCTTTTCGGGATCGGTGGCGGAGGCACAGGTAACGGCAACTCCACGCAAATAGTTGCCCGCGCATTTGGGACACACAAATTGCGGTCTGCCCGCGGAAAGATCGCAAAAGAGCTTTTCGGAGGCAAACAGCATATGGTTGCCCTCGATCAGTGCTTCCTTCTTATATTGCTCGCGGTAAACGCGTGCACACTCATGACGTGCGGCGGCAGAGGAAAGACGCAAAATGATCTTGTGCTCCTGCGTGGCACCCGCATTGGCAAAAAGCCCTCGCAAATAGTTCCTGCGGCAGCAACCCGAACGGGGAGCGCCCGCGATCAATTCCTCTTTAAGATCGGACGAATAACTCATGTCACGACGGGATAAACCGAATCTCGGGCTGCGGTCTGATCCCCATTCTCCTTTCAGTGATATCTTGGATACGTTGTATCAACGCTTTCACATCGGCGGCGGTGGCGTCTCCTTGATTGACGATAAAGCCCGCGTGCTTTTCGGAAACGGCGGCGCCGCCGCACGAAAGTCCCTTCACGCCTGCCTCATCCAGAAGCTTCCCGATCGGAAGCTCGGGGGAAGGGCGCAAAAAAATGCTGCCTGCGTTGGGAAGCTCCAGGGGCTGACTGCTTGCACGAAGGCGAGAAAGCTCTCGCGCACGCAATACGACCCATGTGGGATCGGCTGCCTCGGAAAGCCTCAGCTCCGCCTCCAGCACGATGACATTTTTTTCTTTAATTGTTGAATTCCGATAAGAATAGTTCAATTGATCATAAAATAATGTTCTTATTTCGCCGTTTTCCGGAAATAACGCCGTTACGCTTTTTACCAGATCTCCCATGCTTTTTCCGTATGCACCTGCGTTTCCGAGCACGGCGGCACCGAGTGTTCCCGGGATGCCGCAGGCAAACAAAAGATCCGAGAACCCCATCCTCGCCGTCCTTCGAAACAGTGAGGGCAAGGAGTGCCCCGCCATCACTCTGATCCCCTGCTCGGTACGGCAAATTCCGTCGAGAAGCACGGTTCGAAGGAGCACCGTGTCACCGAGTGAATCTCCAAACAGCACATTACTGCCCCGTCCCACAACGGCATAAGGGGCTCTTGCCCACTCCAGGATCCCGACGGCGGCGATCAGCTCGTGCACGCACTGCGGCTCTATCACAAGCTTTGCTGTGCCTCCGATGCGAAAGCTGCAAAGCGAGGCACTTGAAACGTCGCTTCGAAAAGGAATTCCTTTGCTTTGTAATTCTCTTTGAAGCGCCCCCGTCATCGGCCGAGAACCAGAGGAAGAAGCTCCTCGGGTTTCCTGACGGTATAGGTGATCTCTATGTCGGATGGTGCAGGCTTTCCGCCGGGGTTAAACCAGCAGGTATCAAGCCCTGCACGAATGCCTCCCTGCATATCGGAGGTCAGAGAATCCCCCACCACCAGCGTACGGATGGGCGAGAAATCGGGAATACGGCGTGCCACCTCCTCAAAATAACGAAGGCTCGGCTTCTCCGCACCGATCTCCTCGGAGATAAAGGCATCAAGGAACAGCGGTGCAAGCGGTGATGCACCGAAGCGGCGCTCCTGCACCGTCTTCAGCCCGTTGGTGATCACATAAAGGCGGCAGTGCGGAACAAGCGTGCGGCAGACTGCCTCCATTCCGTCGATCAAATAGGATTTTTGAGAAAGAAATTCGGTATAGGCAAGTGCAATGCGAGGAACGTTCAACGAAAAGCCGTAGTGTGCCGCAAATTCGGCAAAGCGCGCCTCGCGCAGAGCCGTTTTGGAGATCTCGCCTCTCTCCAGTCTTTTCCACATGCAGTCGTTGATGGCGCTGTAGGTCGCCACCATCTCCTCACTCGGCTCGATGCCCGCAAAGCGCAGCGTATCAAGGATCGCATCATGCTCCGAGCGAGTGAAATCAAGCAAGGTATTGTCCGCATCGAAGAGCACGGTATCGTATCGCAGCATAAAACCACCACCTTTTTCCAGCATTATAACAGATTTTCCCGAAATTTTCAAGATATTGCGCACAATATATTATGTTTTCACTTGAAATTTCATACAAAATGTAGTACAATATTGTTTAACAGTATTTATAAGGGAGTGAGCACCGTGAAAAAACAAGAGATCCGTATTGGCCTTATCGGCTTTGGCGCGATGGGGAAAACGCACAGCTACGCTGTCGGGAATCTGCCTTTTTTTATGGCGGAGCTTCCCTTTCATGCCTCGATCGCTGGCGTTTGTACCCGTGCGAAAGCGAAATCCGATGCAGTTGCCTCTGCCTTCGGCTTTGAGATCGCGACCGACTGCGAGGATGTCCTGATCGGTGATCCCAATATTGACGTGATCGACATCTGCACGCCTAACGTCTGTCATTTTGAAACCGCAAAAAAAGCGCTGGCAGCAGGAAAGCATCTCTACTGCGAGAAGCCGCTTTGTGACAACTGGCGCGACGCCAAGGAGCTTGCCGCCCTGGCAAAGCGCACGGGAAGGATCTGCACGGTCGTCTTCAACAACCGCCATCTCGCCGCCGTCATGCGTGCCAAGCAGCTGATCGACGAGGGCAGGCTCGGACGGATCCTCCACTTTGATTTCTCCTATCTTCACAATTCCTGCACCGATCCCGATCGCAATGCAGGATGGAAGCAGGACGGAACGGTTTGCGGCGAGGGCGGCGTTCTCTTCGATCTCGGCTCGCACATTCTGGATCTTGCCGTCTTTCTTTGCGGCAGGATGAAGCGGATCAGCGGAAAATCGCAGATCGCATTTCCAGAGCGACGCGGCATGGACGGCGCCTCCTGGTACACCGATGCTCCCGAGGCGTTTTACATGATGCTGCAAGCCGAATCCGGTGCACACGGAATGCTCACCGCAAGCAAGCTGACCACGGGTGCCAACGACGATCTTCGCTTCGCGATTTACGGCGAGCGCGGCGCGCTCCGCTTCTCGCTGATGGACCCCAATTTCCTTGAATATTACGACGCCGAAGCCCCTGCTTCTCCTATCGGCGGAACCAGGGGCTTTACACGCATCGAATGTGTGGGGCGCTATCCCCATCCTGCGGGTATTTTTCCCTCCTTCAAGGCCCCGACCGGTTGGTTGATGGGCCACGTGATGAGTATGTACCGCTTTCTTGACGCGGTCTATCGCAACGAGCAGAATTCCCCCGATTTCGGCGACGGCGCATACGTGCAGTGGCTGATGGAAAAGGCGCTTTGCTCGGACCGAAACAACGGCTCGTTTGAGGTGATCGAATGAAAGTGATCGGACTGACGGGCGGCAGCGGCTCGGGCAAAAGCACGGTTGCCACTCTGCTTCAAGAAAAGGGGCTTCGCGTGCTTGACGCCGACCGTATTTATCACGAGCTGCTGGCAAGCGATCCCGAGATGAACGCTGAGCTTGCAGATGCCTTCGGAGACGAGATCCTTTCGGAGAGTGGCATCGTTGACCGAAAAAAGCTGGGTGCCCTGGTCTTCGGAAAGCCCGATGCCGAGGCGCGCCTGCATATTTTGAACGAGATCACCCATAAATATGTTATGGTCAGAATTCGCAAAATGCTGCAAGAGGCAAGGGGCGAGGGGCTTTCTATCGTCGTTCTGGACGCCCCATTGCTGTTTGAGGCGGGGGCGGAGGTTCTTTGTGACACCGTCATCGGCGTGATCGCCCCCACCGAGCAACGCATTGCCCGTCTTATCGAGCGTGACGGTATCACGCACGAGCAGGCGCGCGCGCGCATTGCCGCACAGCACGGGGACGATTTCTTCCGTGCGCGTTGCGATCTGATACTTGAAAACGATTCAGACGAGTCTGCCTTGCTTGAAAGATTGATGCAGCTGCTCTGAACCGAATGAAAGGCAGGGTGCATATGCGGCAAAGAGCTTTAACGGTCGCGATCGCGCTGCTCGTGCTGTTGCTTTTATTGACGTGCACGGTTCCGCACGCGACGCGTAACGCGCGCGAGCGCGAGGTCCTCAGTACAGTGCTCAGGGAGGCAAGCCGCTATGACGTTTCCCCCGCCATGATCATGGCGATCATCCGTACCGAAAGCGATTTTGACAAAAATGCCGTTTCCGAGGTCGGTGCGGTGGGGCTGATGCAGCTGATGCCCTCCACCTTTTCCTATCTTCGTGACGAAAAGCTTGGAGAAGCACTTGCAGACAGTGCCATTTACGATCCTGCCGTCAACATTCGCTACGGCACCTATTATTACGCCTATCTCTCGGAGCAGTTTGGTGATCCCGCCACTGCCCTTGCCGCCTACAATGCGGGAGAAGGTAGAGTTTGCGAGTGGCTGCTTGACCCCTCGCTATCAAAGGACGGAGTCCTTACCGACATCCCGTTCGGCGAAACCGAGCATTACGTGAAGGCGACACTTGCCGCTTACCGTTATTACCTTGAAAAATACAACCTTTAAAGGAGTTCATCGATGAAGGACGCAAAAGAGTTGAAGGAAGCGCTTTCCTATCGCAAAAAAAGCGTTTATGAAGCCGCCCCGAAGGAGATCACCGAGGCTGCCTATCGTTATTCCGAGGGCTACGCCGCCTTTTTGGATGCGGCAAAAACCGAGCGCGAGGCAGTTGCCGAATCCATTCGCCTTGCAAAGGAAAAGGGTTTTCGCCCTTACACCCTCGGGATGGAGCTGAAGGCAGGAGAAAAATACTATTATAACAACCGCGACAAAAGCCTTTATCTCTTTACCGTAGGCAGCGAGCCTATCGAAAGAGGTATCCGCATCTGCGCCGCGCATATCGACTCCCCCCGTATCGATCTCAAGCAGTGCCCTCTTTATGAGGAGGGCGGCATGAGCTTTTTCAAGACGCACTATTACGGCGGTATCCGCAAGTATCAATGGGTCGCTACCCCCCTCGCGCTCCACGGCGTCGTGGTTAAGAAGGATGGTACGCGCATCGATATTTCGGTGGGCGAGGATGATCGCGATCCCGTATTTTATATCAACGATCTTCTCCCTCATCTCGGTCACGAAGCCGACAAGAAGCCGCTTGGCGAGGCGATCCAGGGTGAAAAGCTCAACGTGCTTGTGGGCAGCCGCCCTTACGATCCCGAATTTGACGGTGATTCCATCAAGCTCAACACCCTTTATCTGCTCCATGAAAAATACGGCATTACCGAGGAGGATTTTCTCTCGGCGGAGCTTTGCGTCGTCCCCGCATTCAAGGCGCGTGATATCGGCTTTGACCGTTCGCTGATCGGTGCTTACGGGCATGACGACCGCGTTTGCGCTTACCCCTCGCTTACCGCCCTGTTTGACACCGAGGCACCTGCCTCAACGCTGATGTGCGTTCTTGCCGACAAGGAGGAAACGGGCAGCGAGGGCAACACCGGCATGAAGAGTGCCATCTTCCCCGATCTCATTGCGGAGATCGCACGTGCACTCGGCGGCGACCCTGCCGTCGTGCGTGCCAATTCCAAATGCCTTTCGGCAGACGTTTCGGCTGCATTTGACCCGAATTTTTCGGACGCCTTCGAAAAGCGCAATACCCCTCTCCTTTCGGCAGGTGTGGTGTTGACTAAGTACACGGGCTCACGCGGAAAATCGAGCACCAATGACGCAAGCGCCGAGTATATCGGCTGGCTGCGCCGCGTGATGGCGCAAAGTGGCGTCATCTGGCAAGCGGGCGAGCTTGGGAAGGTCGACGGCGGCGGTGGCGGAACCGTTGCCAAGTTTATTGCAGGCCACAATATTGAAACGGTGGACCTCGGCGTGCCCGTGATCTCGATGCACGCACCCTTTGAGGTCGTTTCCAAGGTCGACGTTTACGAGGCTTACCGTGCCTTCGTCGCCTTCTGCAACGCCTGATGTTTAAAAAAATACAGGATGCGGTTTCCCGTTACCGCGAGCTGGAAACAAGAAGCGCTGACCCATCTGTCTGCGCGGATCAAAGGGCGCTGACTGCCCTTCTGAAGGAAATGAAGCGGTTGGAGCCGCTGGTAACGACATTTTGCGAATGGCAAGCGACACGCACGGCACAGGATGAGGCAAGGGAGCTGCTGGAGCATGAGCAGGATCCCGAATTAAGGGAGCTTGCCTCGCTTGAATACAAGCAATCGGGCACACGGCTTACCGATCTCGAAAAGCAGCTTCGCATTCTCCTTCTTCCCCGTGACGAGAACGACGACCGCAATGTGATCGTGGAGATCCGCGCGGGCGCGGGCGGCGAGGAAGCGGCGCTGTTCGCCGCGGTGCTCTACCGCATGTATACCATGTATGCTGATGCCATGGGCTTTAAGACCTCCCGAATGAGCGTAAATGAAACTGAGCTTGGGGGCTTTAAGGAGATCGTTTTCACGGTTGAGGGGGATGGCGCATATTCCCGTTTTAAATTTGAATCGGGTGTACACCGTGTTCAGCGTGTACCCGTGACCGAATCACAGGGACGGATCCAAACCTCCACCGTGACCGTGGCGGTTCTGCCCGAGGCACAGGACGTCGAGGTCGAGATCGATCCTGCCGACATTGTCATGGAATCCTGCAAAAGCAGCGGTGCGGGCGGTCAGCACGTCAACAAGACCGAGTCTGCCGTGCGCCTTCTCCATAAGCCCACGGGCATCGTGGTGGAATGCCAGGAGGAGCGCAGTCAATATAAAAACCGCGACAAGGCAATGAAGATGCTTCGCGCCAGGCTTTACGACATCAAGCTGACTGCCCAACAAGCCGAAATTGCCGACAAGCGCCGCACGCAGGTCGGAACGGGCGATCGCAGTGAGCGTATCAGGACCTACAACTATCCGCAGGGACGTGTGACCGATCACCGCATCGGTCTTACGCTCTACACGCTTGATAAAATATTGGACGGCCGTATCGACGAGCTGATCGATGCGCTGATCACCGCCAACACGGCGAGCCAACTGAAAAGCGAATAATACGAAGGAGGTTTTCTGTTGAAAACCGAAATTTTAACCCTCAGCTCCCCCAAGGGACACGAAAAGGAGCTCGAGCACGCGGCGAGCGTTCTCCGTTCGGGCGGTCTGGTGGTCTTCCCCACCGAAACGGTGTACGGTATCGGAGGAGATGCCACCAACGAACATGCCGCCGCGCGCATCTATGAGGCAAAGGGACGTCCGTCGGACAACCCCTTGATCATTCACGTTGCCGATCCTGCCGATGCCGAGCCGTATGCCGTGACCAACGATACATACTATAAGCTTGCCGCACAGTTTATGCCGGGACCCCTTACGGTGATCCTGCCCCGAAGAGAGCGCATTCCCCTCTCTGTCACGGGTGGGCTTCAGACCGTGGCAGTTCGCTGCCCCTCACATCCCGTCGCGAACGCGCTGATTCGGGCGGCAGGTGTTCCCATCGCCGCCCCCTCGGCAAATCTGTCAGGAAGACCGTCACCCACGCTTGCCTCTCACGTCATTGAGGATCTGTCGGGCAGAGTGGAGGTCATCATTGATGGCGGAGAATGCGAGGTCGGTCTTGAATCCACCATAATCGCCCTTGACGGTGACCGCGGCACGCTGCTTCGTCCGGGTGCCATTACCTACGATGCGCTTTGCTGTGTTTGCAGTGAGGTCACCATTGCGCCCGCGTGTCTTGAACAGCTTTCCGCCGACGCTCGCCCTCTCTCCCCCGGCATGAAATATCGACATTACGCTCCCCGCGCTTCGCTCGTTCTGTTGGACGGTGATGTGGCAAGCGTGACGAGCTTTTTGGTGTCGGCTGCAAGCAGGCAGGGTGTGGGGATCCTTTGCTACGACGAGGAGCAAGCGCTGTTTCGGTCTGCGGCGCCCCTTTTCCCGATCGGTCATCGTGACGATCTCGGCGAGCAGGCGCATCGCCTGTTTGCCGCCCTGCGCGCTGCTGATGAGCACGCCGATATTCACACGCTCTACGCGCATCTCCCCCCAAGGGAGGGCATAGGGCTTGCCCTTTACAACCGCCTCATCCGTGCCGCCGCGCACACCGTTTTGAAAGTCTAAATCTCGAAAGGAAGTAAGGAAACGAGATGGCAAAGAAAAAGAACTCTCCCGTTACCGAGCAGTCCCGTATCGTTCACGCGCCCGTGACACCACAGCCCATTACAGAAACCATTGAAAAGAACTACATGCCCTACGTCATGAGTGTGATCATTTCCCGTGCGATCCCCGAGATCGACGGTCTGAAGCCATCGCACCGCAAGCTTCTTTATACAATGTATAAAATGGGGCTTTTGACGGGTGCAAAGACCAAAAGCGCCAATATCGTGGGACAGACCATGAAGCTGAACCCTCATGGTGACGCCGCGATCTACGAAACGATGGTGCGTCTGACGCGCGGTCACGCGGCATTGCTTCATCCTCTGATCGATTCCAAGGGCAGCTTTGGCAAGCAATACTCCAGCACGAGCATGAAATACGCCGCCTCGCGTTATACCGAGGCAAAGCTTGACCCCATTTGCCAAGAGCTTTTTGCGGGCATTGATAAAAACGCTGTCGACATGGTTGACAACTATGACAGCACCATGAAGGAGCCCGTGCTGTTACCCACCACCTTCCCGAACGTGCTGGTCATGCCCAATATGGGCATTGCGGTCGGCATGGCATCCAACATCTGCTCCTTCAACCTCGGAGAGGTGTGCGATGCGACCATTGCGCTTTTAAAGAACCCCAAAACCACTGTTGACAGGATCCTTGATCTTATCAAGGCTCCCGACTTCCCCGGTGGAGGGCTGATCATCTATGACCGCGAGCAGATGCGCCGCATTTACGAGACCGGTCAAGGCTCCTTCCGCATTCGCTCCCGTTACAGCTACGACAAAGACAACAACTGCATCGATATTCTTCAGATCCCCTACTCCACTACCATCGAGCCCATCCTTGACAGCATCACCTCGCTCGTAAAGGAGGGCAAGGTCAAGGAGATCGTGGATTGCCGCGACGAGATCGATGTCAACGGCTTCAAGCTGACCCTGGATCTCAGGCGCGGCACTGATCCCGACAAGCTGATGAACCGTCTGTTTAAGCTGACACCGCTTGAGGACAGCTTCAAGTGCAACTTTAACATTCTCATTGACTCCACCCCCCGTCAGCTGGGTGTGATGGACATTTTAAGGGAATGGATCTCCTTCCGCACCGGATGTGTGCGCCGCGAGCTCGGCTTTGATCTCAAGAAAAAGCAGGATCGCCTGCATCTGGTCACGGGTCTTGGAAAGATCCTGCTTGATATTGACAAGGCGGTCCGCATCATTCGGCATACCGAGAACGACGATCAGGTGGTGCCCGAGCTGATGCGCGGCTTTTCGATCGATCAGATCCAGGCAGAATATATCGCGAACATCAAGCTGCGCAATCTCAACAAAAAATATATCCTCAACTGCATCGAGGAGATGGAGGCACTCAAGCGCGAGATCGCCGAGATCGAAGAAATTCTCGGTGACGAGCTGAAGCTGCGTGCCAAGATTGCCGCACAGCTCTCCGAGATCAAAAAGAAATACGGTCAGCCTCGCCGTTCGCAGCTCATCTTCTCGGGAGATATCTCCGAGGAGGTCGAGGAGGAGACGGTGGAAAGCTATCCCGTCCGTTTGGTTCTCACACGCGAGGGCTATTTCAAGAAGATCACCTTCCAGTCCCTGCGCGGCAACGACGAGCAAAGGCTGAAGGAGGGCGACGCCATTCACCAGATCATCGACGCCAAGAACAGCGACCATCTCCTGATCTTTACCGATCAAGCACAGGTCTGGCGTGTGCGTGTGGATGATTTTGACACCACTAAGGCGTCCTTAATGGGTGACTTTCTCAATGCCAAGCTCGGCATGGAAAAGGACGAGCGCCCCATTTTCATGCACGTGCAAAACGAGTACCCCGAGGGCGAAAACATGGTCTTTATCTTTGAAAACGGCAAGGGCGTTCGCGTGCCCATCACAGCTTACGTGGCAAAGGGCAACCGCCGCAAGCTGACGGGCGCCTTCTCCAAGGCTTCTCCCATTGTTTCGGCATTCTACGAGGTCGAAAAGGACCCTGTGGACATCCTGCTGATCTCGGACAGTGACCGCGCCATCGTCTTCAAATCCTCGCTCATTCCTGTTATGACCACCCGATCCTCGGGCGGCGTGACGCTGATGAGCTTTGGCAGAAGGGACAAGCGTATCAAGGAGGCGCTGACTGATTTTGCCGACCGTGTGCCCGATGCCAAGGGCCTTAGAAAATATAAACTCCCCGCAACAGGCGTTGCGTTGAGCGATAAAAATAATGACCCCATGCAGCTTCGCATGGAGGATCTTTGATGTGAGGTAAATTATGAAAAAGTCTACCAAAAAGCTCGCTACCCAAATTCTTGCCATCGTACTCTCGGTTCTGATGGTCGTCAGCATTGCGTACTTCACCGTTTACATGATCGTAGAGAACGCAAGAAGCGAAAAAGAGGAGGAAAAGCAGAGCGCCGATGCCGCCATCGAATTCTCTGTTCCCGACCTGCTCTGAAGCCAAAAGCACACCGCCGCGCCTGTCTGGCGCGGCGGTGTGCTTTTTTTACCGTTGTTTTGAAAGAATGCGCTTGATGCGCCCCTTGATGCGGCGCGGAAGAAAATAGAGCTTGCGGTAACGCAGATTGCAATGACGCCTCAGATAGGAAAGGTATTTGGGAGAATCAGTCAGAACGTGCTCATCTCCGCGATAATAGGAGGTGACCTTTGCAATGATCTGCTCCCTTTTGATGCCGTATTCCGGCGCAAGCTGATTATCACCGCAGAAAACGGGATCACCCGCCTCGTCGAAATGCATCAGGCGGTGCAACACAAACTGTCCGTTTTCGCGGCGGTAAAGGCAGATATCCAGGGGAGAAAGCGTCAGGGGTTTGGCAAGCAGCACCGAATCGATTCCCTCTCGCAGCATGGGAAGCATGCTCGTGCCCCGAGGATACAGACGGAATTCTCCTCCGCTTTCAACCACCTCAAGGAGAAGCGGATAGATTTCCTCCATGGTCATTTCATTCTGCAATCGCGCCAACCTCCTTCAGGCGATCAACGAAGGCAGTGGCATGCTCTCTTGCGGTGGCACTATCCACGTCATAATATTCGGTCATAGCGCTCACCAGCTCATCCATGGTCATATTCTTCTCCAGCTGATCCCAGATAAATGCACCCGTTGCATTGATCGAGATCACACCGTTAAAGGTCTTGCTTGCTTCTCCGACTGCGGCGATGACAAACTGCGTGCCGATCTTGCGTTTGATAAAATGTTTCGTGCGGATCATATTGTTTCTCCTTTTTGCATCCCCGCCAACGCAACCTCTGCCGCTTCGGGCTCCATATTGCAGCCAAGCAGATATGCGGGGGTGTTTTGAATAAGATCATCGAGCAGGGCGAAAAAGCGGTCAGCAGTTTCGGGCTCGCTCGGCATCAGGACCTGACCGAACAGGCGGTTGACCGCCTCGTCATTGCCGATGGGGGCTATACGATTTCGAGGAGAGCGCTCCAAAAAGCAAAGCGCTGCCAAAGGGGAAGAAGCATTTTCTCCCCATTTTTCTTTGCCGCACCAGGGGGTGCCGTATGCACGCCACCCTTGTTCGGTCAAGCGAAAGATCGGCTTGTCACCGTTGATCACACGGGCACGATCTCCAAACACCCTCAACCAAAGCCTTGTGTGCGTGGATTTGCCCGTTCCGCTGTGCGCGGCAAAGGCGTACGCCCTTCCGTCACACTCCACCACCGATGCGTGAAATACGATCGCCCCGAACAGAGGAAGCTGAAACGCGATCTGCCGATAGGCACACACCGACTCGAGATAGTCGGGCGAGAGCGAATAGGGGTTGACTCTCCCTTCCTCCTCGATCTCCTCCGGTGTGACCCTTACGGTGATATCGGCGCGTTCGAAGGTGGCGAGATAGTCACGGCATTGCCGCGCCAGGTACGGATATGCATTGTCGATCTCAATATTCAGTTCTGCAACTCGTATCTGAAGCACGGCAACACCTCACACGTTAAAATCAGTAGGCAATACGGGACTCGATATAGGATTTCAGCTCAGCGATCGGGATGCGCACCTGCTCCATGGTGTCGCGGTCACGGACCGTGACGCAGTTGTCGGCAGGCTTTTCGGCATCTCCCACCGTTTCAAAGTCGACGGTTACGCAAAGAGGCGTGCCGATCTCATCCTCGCGGCGGTAACGCTTACCGATCGATCCGGTTTCATCATAGTCAACGGCGAAATACTTGGCAAGCTCGTCATAGATCTCCAGTGCCTTGGGAGCAAGCTTTTTGGAAAGAGGCAGAACGGCAACCTTGTAGGGAGCGAGTGCGGGATGGAGATGCAGAACCACGCGAGTATCGTTCTTCTCCGCATCGATCACCTCTTCGTCATAGGCGTCGATCAGGAATGCCAGCGCCACACGGTCAGCACCCAGCGAGGGCTCGACGACATAAGGCACGTAGCGCTCGTTGGTTTCGGGGTCGAAATAGGTCATGTCCTTGCCGCTGTGCTCCGCATGCTGGGAAAGGTCATAATCGGTGCGGTCGGCAATACCCCAAAGCTCGCCCCAGCCGAACGGGAACAGGAACTCAAAGTCGGTGGTTGCCTTGGAATAGAAGGCAAGCTCCTCCTTCTCATGGTCGCGCAGACGCAGATTTTCCTCTCTCATACCGAGTGTGAGCAGGAACTGCTTGCAGTAATCCTTCCAATAGGCAAACCACTCAAGATCGGTGCCGGGCTTGCAGAAGAACTCCAGCTCCATCTGCTCAAACTCACGGGTGCGGAAGGTAAAGTTTCCGGGCGTGATCTCGTTACGGAAGGACTTGCCGACCTGGCATACGCCAAAGGGCAGCTTGCGGCGCGTGGAGCGCTGGATCGCAGGGAAATTGACGAAAATGCCCTGTGCGGTCTCGGGACGCAGATATACGGTGCTCGCGCTGTCCTCGGTGACACCGACGAAGGTCTTGAACATCAGATTGAACTTTTTGATCGAGGTAAAGTCCTTGCCGCCACACTGAGGGCAGGCGATCCCCTTTTCCTCAATATAAGCCGCCATTTCCTCAAAGCTCCAGCCTGCGGGATTGTCGGAAAGCCCGTTTTCGAAGGCATATTCCTCGATCAGCTTATCGGCGCGGTGACGTGCCTTGCAGCTCTTGCAATCCATTAAGGGGTCGGAAAAGCCGCCCACGTGACCCGATGCCACCCATGCCTCGGGGTTCATGATGATCGCACTGTCAAGACCGACGTTATAGCGGCTCTCCTGCACGAATTTTTTCCACCAAGCGCGCTTGACGTTGTTTTTAAATTCAACGCCGAGAGGGCCGTAATCCCAAGAGTTTGCAAGACCGCCGTAGATCTCCGAGCCGGGAAAAATAAAGCCGCGGTTCTTGCATAGGGCAACGATTTTTTCCATTGTTTTTTCCAGATTGTTCATGATGTGCTCCTGTATAACTAAAAATAAATATGGTACTATTTTACTATTCCGTGGGGGGGATTGTCAAGCCCTGTGTTAATTAAACCGTGAAATTCTCGCAAACGGCATTCACGAAGCCGATCAGCTTGTCCGTATCCAGTAAAAGCTGTGCGCCGCGCACGCCCGCGCTGACAGTGATCCTGTCATGCTCGCACGCCGAGGCGTCGATATAGGTTGGAAATTTCTTTTTCATGCCAATGGGTGAGCAGCCGCCGCGGATATATCCCGTCAAAGCAAGCAGATCCTTGACGTGGACCATCTCAATGCGCTTATTTCCCGTGACCCGTGCCGCCTTCTTCAGATCGATCTCAAGATCCACAGGAATACAAAAGACCACGTGCCCCGTCTTATCTCCCTTGGCGACCAGCGTTTTGAAAACCTGCTCGTGTGCCATGCCGATCTCATCGGCAATATGAGAGCCCGACAGGTCGTTTTCATCTACGGTATACTCCATCACACGGTAGGAGATGCCTGCAGCGTCCAGCATTCGCATGGCGTTGGTTTTATTTTTCATCGGTATGCCACTCCCTCCTCGATCATCTCACGCGCCGCGGTCAGCTGCGCCGCGGTCAGCTTCAGACCGCCGAGAATGCGCGCCACCTCTGCAACGCGCCCCTCAAGGTCAAGTGGCGTTACGGTAGCAAAGGCACGCCCCGCCTCCTCGTGCTTGGCAATCCTATAATGGGTATGGGCAAGCGAGGCGATCTGTGCCGAGTGGGTGACGCAGATAACCTGCGTGGCTTTCCCGATCGAGGAAAGCTTGATGCCGATCTTGCGCGAGGTCTTTCCCGAAATACCGGTATCCACCTCGTCAAAGACAGCGGTTCCGACACCGTCCATCTCATTCAGCACGCTTTTGATCGCCAGTGTGACACGCGCAAGCTCGCCGCCTGACGCGATGCGTGCAAGGGGCAGCATTGGCTCTCCCGGGTTGGTGGCGATACAAAAGGAGATGTCGTCCCATCCGTTAGGGGTAAGGGTAGCCCCTTTTTTCACAGCGATCTCAAAGCGGACTGCGGGCATATCCAAAAAGGCAAGCTCTTCCCTCACAGCGCTTCCAAGGGCGGCAGCTGCTCTCTCACGTCGCTCGTGCAGTGTATCTGCCATCACGGCAAGCTCCCTTTCGTGCTCGGCAATCACCGAGAGCAAACGCTCCCGTTCCTCCTCTCCGTGATCCAGCGCATGCAGCTTTGCCGCTGCATTCTCGCGGAATGCCAGTACCTCACCGATATCGGCACCGTACTTGCGACAGAGACTGCTGATCAGATCCAGCCTTCCCTCCACGCGGTCAAGCGCCTTGGTGGGGTCACCGTCGATCTCTTCTCCGAATGCCTCGACGGTACTCGCAATATCCTCAAGCTCGTAGCGCATCTCAAGAAGGCGCCTCGCGGCATGATCGGCATCCGACACGACCGAGGCGATCTGCGAAAGCGCCGATGCGGCACGGTCGAGCAAGGAGGAGGCGCCCTTTTCGCTGCCGTAAAGCGCACGGTAAACAAAGGAGGAAACGGTGGTGATCTTCTCGGCGTAACGAAGTCGTTCGCGCTTGGAGAGGAGCTCCTCCTCCTCGCCTGTCTTCAGCTTGGCGGCATCGATCTCACCGATCTGAAATTTGAGAATATCACGCTGGCGTTCCTTTTCGGCACCGTCGCGGTCAAGCTCGGCAAGCGCCGAAAGCGCCGCACTCCGTTCACTGTAACGGGCACGGTAACGCGCGAGAAGCTCAGAGAGCTCCGCCGCTTTGTCAAGGATGCGCTCCTGCGCCCCTCGTTGCATCAGCTGCTGGTGATCGTTTTGCCCGTGAACGCTTACAAGATACCCAGACAGCTCACGCAAAATCGCCTGCGGGATCACTCTGCCGTTAAAGCGCGCCTGCGTTTTTCCATCCGCCGAAAGCGTGCGCTGAAGAAGGATCTCTCCTTCTCCGTCAAGACCGATCTCCTCAAGATAAGCAAGACATTCACTGCCCACATCGGTAAACAGCGCGCTGACCAGCCCTTTCTCCGTGCCGCTTCGCAGCAGATCGCGGGAGGGCTTACCACCAAGCAGGAACAGAATACAGTCGATCATCACCGATTTTCCCGATCCGGTTTCACCCGTTACGGCGCAAAGCCCCTGCGTAAGATCCACATCAAGAGAGGCAATGACCGCCATATTCTCAATGTGCAAGGAATTCAGCATGGCAATTAACCTGCCTTCATCATCACGCGGATGCGCTCACTGATGCTTTTGGCAGATGCCTCGTTGCGCGTGACGATCATGATGGTATCGTCCCCCGCCACGCAGCCCAGCACCTCGGCGATGGAGAGATTATCCACGCCTGCGGCAACTGCCTGGGCAAGACCGGGATAGGTCTTGATCACGATCATATTCATGGCATACTCCACGCTGGTGATCGAATCGACCAAGGCGGCATTGAACTTGAGTCCCGCAACCATGTCCTCCTTCTTGGGAGCAACATAGCGATAGCTGCCCTTGCCCGTCAGAACCTTGGTCAGCTGCAGCTCGCGGATATCACGGGATACGGTTGCCTGCGTGACGGTATAGCCCTCCATCATCAAGCGATCGATCAAGTCATCCTGCGTTTCAACGTGAAAGCGATTGACGATCTCAAGGATCTTCTTCTGTCTGTTGGTTTTCATGTCCTCACCCCTTATTTACGGTTCATTTTTTGTTGGAGTCTGGTATAAAATCCGCCCTTGTGCAAGCGGATCAGCGACGTGGTCATGGCGGATTTTGTGATCTTGACGCAATCACCCCGATAGATCTCAAAGTTCATGCGTCCGTCCACCGTTAAGTAAAGCATCTTCTCTCGCTGACAGGTATTTTTGATCTCGATCACCGCATCATCACGGAATACGACGGGTCTGGCGGAAAGCGAGTGGGGGCAAACCGGTGTAACGCAAATGCAGGCGAGATGGGGATCTACGATGGGACCGCCCGCAGACATCGAATATGCCGTTGATCCCGTGGGGGTGGAAACGATCAGACCGTCGGCGCGATAGGAGGAGATGCGCTCACCGCCCTCGTGCAGCTCAAGATCAACGATGCGCGAGATCGAGCCGTTGGAGATGACGGCATCATTGAGTGCATAGGACTCTGCCCGCAGGCCACCGCCTTGAGAGTGGACCTCGACCGAGAGCATTGAGCGCTCGTCCAGATCGTATTCCCCTGAAAAAAGCTTGCCAAGCGCGGCAAGATCGGTCATTTCAAGCTCGGTCATATAGCCAAGTCTGCCCATATTGATGCCAAGGAGGGGCTTACCGTGGGGTGCGGCACGACGAGCCGAATCCAGCAAGGAGCCGTCACCGCCAAGGACAATGATGATATCCGCCTTTGCGTAAAGCTCATCAAGCGGAAGATACTCATATTCCTTTTTGTTCCTGTGCATGCGGAAAATGCGATCCTTATTGACGGTGGCAAGCAAAATATGCGCATCGTAGTTGAGCAGCTCCTCTGCAACCTCAAGCGCGGCATTTGCCTTGTCATAAATATTGAAATTGGTGATGATCGCTATGCGTTTCATGTTATCACCGCCTTTTTAATAACAGTATTTTCAATCGTCACGCCCGCATTTTCGGTGCAGGTCGGATCATGACGGAAAAGGGCAAGATACTCCTCGTTTCCTTCCCCTCCCTTAATGGGAGAGGGAGCAAGCCCCTCGCAGCGCAAATGTGCGCTCCCTGCCGCCGCAAGCACCCGACTGACAGCGAATATGCGATCCTTATCCTTCTTGACGAGTCCGTGCTTATCCAGTGCACCGCGACCCGCCTCGAACTGGGGCTTGATAAGAGAGATGAGCAAGCCACCCTCAACCAGAACGGTAGGAATGACGGGCAGAATGTAGGTCTGCGAGATGAAGGAAACGTCCATTACCGCCAGCTCTGCGATACCGACGTCCTCGCGTTTGAGATAACGTGCATTATACTTCTCGATATTGGTCACGCGCGGATCGCGGCAAAGACTTTCGTGCAGCTGCCCCGAGCCTGCGTCCACCGCAACCACGTGTGCCGCACCATTCTGAAGAAGACAGTCGGTAAAGCCGCCGGTAGAAGCGCCGATATCAAGCGCGCGAAGCCCCTTGACGTCCACACGGAACAGGCGAAGCGCGGCTGAGAGCTTCTCTCCCCCTCTGCCCACAAACTCGGGCTGACACACCGTTATCAAGGAATCGCCCCCGACATCGGTGGCGGGCTTTTTGACCGTATCGCCGTCCACTGTGACCGCGCCAGATTCGATCAAGCGCTTTGCAAGGGCACGGGAGGCGGCATACCCTTTCTCGGCAAGATAGAGATCAAGTCTCATATCAGAACGCCGGGAAAATGATGCGGAAGAGCCAGCACTGACAGAAGAATGCCATGGCAAGACCGAGAAGTGCGCCGAACAGAACCTGCAGGGGGGTGTGTCCCAACAGCTCCGAGAGGGTGACCTCGGTGAAATTTTTGCGTCTGGTGCTCAGCTCACGAGACATCTGATTGATGACCGCCGCCTGCTTGCCCGATTCTCTTCTCACGCCTGCGGCATCACGCATGACCACCACGGCAAGCACCGCTGAAATGGCAAAGAGTGCCGTGTCAAAGCCGTAAAGAATACCGCACGAGAAGCAGGTGGCACATACCACTGCAGAGTGTGAGCTCGGCATACCGCCGCTGCCCACTACAAATCCCGTGAACGACATTTTTTCCCTGTGCTTGGGCGAGGTAAACAGTTTGATGAACTGTGCCAAAAACCATGAGATAATCGCGCAAAGAAGAACGCGGTTGGTTAAAAAATCGATCACATGGTTCTTCAACTCTAAAATATCAAATTCCATATTCAACACCTTCTGTCGATCAGATAGTCGGCAAGAGCCGTCAAAAAATCGGCGTGATCAAATTGAGAGAGAGCCTTTTTTGCCTCGTCACTGACGCGGCGGGCATAGGAAAGCGCCTCCTCGGGCGTATAAAAGCTTAAGAACGTGGTCTTGTGACTCTTGGAATCGGAGCCGACCGGCTTACCGAGCTCCTCTGTGGAGGAGGTGGCATCCAGCACGTCGTCAACGATCTGAAAGGCAAGCCCCACGCCCTTGGCGAAGGCACAGGCTGCGTCGATCTCCGTCGCCCCCTGCCTGACACCTGCGGCAAGACAGCCAAGCTCGGCACTGACGGCAATCAGCGCCCCTGTTTTATGGGCGTGCAGCTTTAAAAGCGTTTCCTTGGTGAGTGGCTCGCGCTCGCCGCGCAGGTCGATCACCTGACCTCCTATCATGCCAAAGCTGCCTGCGGCACGCGAAAGCGCCGCCACCGCTGCAAGGGCTTGCTCGTGGGACACGGCATCGTTTTCGGCAATCAAGCCGAAGGCACGGGTGAGAAGCCCATCCCCCGCAAGCAGTGCGGTCGCCTCGTCAAACTCCTTGTGACAGGTAGGTCTGCCACGTCGGAGATCGTCGTTATCCATGCAAGGAAGATCGTCGTGGATCAGCGAATAGGTGTGCACCATCTCGACCGCCGCCGCAAAGGGCAATGCCGCCTTATCCGTGCCGCCGAGCATGCGGCAGAATTCAAGAACCAGTGTGGGGCGGATGCGCTTGGCTCGCGGTGCAAGCAGTGAATAACGCTCAGCGGCAAGTAAATAGGAAAAATCGACATCCTCCCTTGCCATCAATCGGTCAAGCTCACGCTCGACCAAAGCCGCATTTTGCTGAAGCCGTTCCTTGACCGTCATACCGTGCCCTCTCCGAATGGCTCCGTGGTAAAGCCCTCTTTTTCAAGGCGAACCGCCTCGACACGCTGCTCTGCATCATTAAGCTTTTTGTTGCAAAAGCCGATCAGGCGCATTCCTTCCTCATAAAGCGCAAGCGATTCATCAAGACCGACGTTGCTCTTTTCCAGCTGCTCCACAACTGCTTCCAGCCGCGCCATTGCCTCTTCAAATTTCATATTTTGCCCATTCATACGTTACTCGCTTTCCCGAACACCGAGGATCTCGGCGTCCGCCGTTCCGTCAAAAAAGCGGATGGTGACCCGCTGTCCCTTGACAAGCGAGGCGCTTTTGGTGACGGTGTCGTTTTCGTGATCAAAAACCGCGGCATATCCACGGGACAGGACCTTCAATGGATTCAAGGACTCAAGGCGACCGCACATGGCAGAAAGGCTCGCCCTTGCCGCGGTCATCGCACCTGCACTTGCGCGGTGCGTGCGATCCTCAAGGTAGGCAACCTGCATGCGACGATCCTCCAGATATCCGAGAGGAGATCGCATGCTCCTTGCCGAGGACAGCAGATCAAGCGCTGCGCGCCGCTGCCGCAGGCTTCCGGAAAGGCGCTCTGTCAGCATCACTCGCCGCTTCAAGAGCCGATCGCAAAGCTCCGCCCGATCGGGCACGGCAAGCTCTGCCGCGGCAGAGGGAGTGGGGGCGCGGAGATCAGCCGCAAAATCAAGAATGGTGGTATCGGTTTCGTGTCCCACCGCAGAGATCACGGGAACTGCGGAGTCGGCAACGGTACGCGCCAGCCCCTCGTCGTTAAACGCCCAAAGGTCCTCTGCCGATCCGCCGCCTCTGCCTACGATCATGACATCAACGGGCAGCTGCCGATTAAAGAACCGCACACCCGCGCAGACCGACTCGGCAGCGCCCTGTCCCTGCACCAGAGCAGGATAGAGATAGACCCTTGCCGCAGGAAACCGACGGGCGAGGACCTTGATCATGTCCCGTACCGCCGCCCCCGTGGGCGAGGTCACAAGTCCGATGCGCTCGGGGTATGCAGGAATGGGCTTTTTCCGATCGGGATCAAACAATCCCTCGGCGGCAAGCCGCTTGCGCAGCTGCTCAAAGGCGAGATACAGTGCGCCGATGCCGTCAGGCTGCATATCGTCAACGTAGATCTGATACTGACCGTCACGCGGAAACACCGTAACCCTGCCGTGCACAATCACCTTCATCCCGTTCTCCGGTACAAAGCGAACACGCTGCGCAGAGGAACGGAACATAACGGCGCGGATCAGCCCCGTTTCATCCTTCAGGGAAAAGTAAAAATGTCCTGTTTTATAATGGTTGGTGAAATTGGAGATCTCACCCTTGACATGAAGCCCGACAAGCACGGGATTGCTGTCCATCATCATGCGAATATATTCATTCAGCTGAGTGACCGAAAGAAAATTCTCGTCCATGTCGGCTCCTTTCTTTTTTCAATGTTCCGATGCACGTGCGCGGCAAAGATAAGCAATGCCCGCAGCATTATCGGCGGAAAACGCCGGCTCTGCAAAAAGGATCTCGCCCCCCAGATCTCTTTTCAGCGTATCGGCAATGATCCGATTGCTCATCACGCCTCCCGCAAAAAGCAACGGCAGGTCCCGATGCTCCTCGCGAAAATGCCGCGCCATCCGCGTCAGGGTTTCTGCCAAAAACGCAAGAACATAGGCGGCAGTCAGCCGAGCGTCACCGCTTTCGCGATAAAGCTTGAGGGCAAGATTTTCAAGTCCCGACAGATGGCAAACACCCCCCGTGACCGAAACGCGGGGACGCGGAACGGGTGATTGGTTTTGGGCAGCAAGCTGCTCCAGTGCGGGCCCGCACGGAAAGGAAAGCCCCATGGCGACGCCGATGCGGTCGATCGCCTGTCCTGCGTGAAGATCGGCACTCTCGCCGACAAGGGAAATGTCAAAATCCTTCCCTCTCGGGGTCACGAGGAGCATCTCCGTAGTACCGCCCGACACGTGAAACGCACCGAACGCACGTCCGAAAAGACGCTCGGCACCGCCCGAGGACATCAGGGCTGCCATTACGTGTCCGTTCTGATGCGAAAAGGTGTAAACGGGAAGTCCCATGCCGGCCGCAAAGGACTCCGCCGCCGCTACGCCCGACAAAAAGCAGGGCATATAGGAATCCGCCGCATCGCGGGGACGTGCCGAAACGCCCACCGCAACGGGAGTGTAGCCCTCCAGCGCCTCTTGAAGCCTTCTCATCAGCAAGGGAATATGCTTGACGTGCGCAAAGACGGCATCACTCTGACGCAGTCCGCACGCTCCCTCCTTTACAGGCAAGGGCGCCTTCAGATTCACAAGCACCTCACCTCTCTCATCCACTGCGGAAAGAGAGGTAGTATAATTGCTTGTATCAATGCCGATGTAGCATTTTTTAAGCATTGGCATTCCCTTCGATCTCGTTTTTGGCGCTGTTCAAAATGCCGTTGATAAACGCCTTTGCACTCTCCTCGTCAAACTTCTTGGAAAGCTCGATCGCCTCATTGATCGACACATTGACCGGAATATCCTTGCAATAGAGCATTTCATAGATCGAGAGGCGAAGGATCGAACGGGAAACACGCGAAATGCGCGTTGTTTTCCATCCCCTCGCGTGCTTGCCGATCAGCGCATCAAGCTCCTCGGTATGTGCGCATACGCCGAAATATGTCGTCTTGATATAATCGTCCTCCTCGATCTCTCGATTGACAGTGGAGAGATTGAAGATCCCTTCTCTTTCCTCATCCTGCTTGAATTCGGTTTCAAAAAGCAATTCGAACACCGCCTCGCGAGCTTCCCTTCTGTTCATACCGTTAACATCCTTTTGATATAAATAATATATATTATTATAAACTTTTTACTTGGCATTGTCAATATAAAAAATGAATATGCGTATATTTTTTTGCATAGACGAACATTTATTGCATAAAAAAGGACCGCTGCCTGCGCGCAGCGGTCCTTTTTTATCTGACAGCTCAAGTGTTCACATCGTCCGCATCGTCGCCCATGCGTTCGAAATCCTCCTTCGAGGCGCCGCACAGGGGGCAGATATAGGACTCCGGCAAATCTTCAAATTCCGTCCCCTCTTCAATTCCGTTATCGGGGTCGCCGTTCTGCGGATCGTACTCATAACCGCAAAGTGCACATACGTAAAGTGCCATTCTGATAACCTCCTCAGCCACTATTTTTTGCACTATATATCATAATCGGCAAGGCATGTCTTGTCAAGTGGATTTTTGGCTATTTGAAAATTTTTTTGGAACACGACAAAAAAGTCGCTTTTCTGTCAAATTCGCTTGTCATCTTCACTTTCGGAAACATAGATCTTAGCAATGTCTGCAATCATTTGCGCTGTTCCCTCGATGCCGAGCAAGGAGCTATTGACCGAAAGATGATAATTCTCGAATTTACCCCACTTCTGTCCCGTGTAGAAATTGTAGTAATTAATGCGTCGCTTATCGTTCTTATTCATCAGGCTGATCGCCTCGTCGCGGTCAACCTCCTCCTCCTTGCAAACGCGTGCGATGCGCGCCTCCTTATCGGCGTAAATAAAAAAGCTGATGCGGTTCGGATGATTTCGCAATACGTAATCGGCACAGCGACCGATAAACACACAGGACTCCTCCTCGGCGGCGGATTTGATGATCTCGGTCTGTGTCATAAAAAGCTGATCGTTGATCGGAACGTCGATCCCGAGATTTCTGGCACCGTAAAGAGAGGAGCCGAGCGCCAGCGTGTAAAGAAGACTGTTGGTCGCCTTTTCGTCCACGCGGCGAAGATAATCGGGATTTACACCGTTTTTCTGTGCCGCCATAAACAAAAGCTCCTTGTCGTAAACACGGAAGCCGAGCAGCTCGCCTACCCGTTTTCCGATGTCGCGTCCGCCGCTGCCATACTGACGACCGATGGTGATCGCTAATTTTTTTGCCATGAGAATTCCTCCCTTCGGGTCATTCATGCTGTTAACCATATGTTAACACATTTTGTGGAATTTGTAAAGAGGGTTTTCGGTGCTAAAAAAAGTTTTTTCGGAATAGATTACCATGAGGTGAAGCCATGAAAACCAAGCAACAGTATTTCTATAACGCATTGCTGCTCACGCTGGTAACGCTGCTGATGCGAACCGTCAGCGTCAGCTTTAACGTGTACGTTTCGGATAAGGTCGGAGCAGAGGCAATGGGGCTTTTGTCCCTGATCTCGGGAGTTTATAACTTTGCCGTCACTCTGGCAACCTCGGGGATCCATCTTGCCACCGTTCGCATTTTTGCCGAGCGACTGCAAAAAAGCAAGGGAGCGGAAAACCGACGCTGTCTGATCGCTACACTGTCCTACGCAGGCGGCTTCGGTCTGCTTGCCACGGTGCTTCTCTTTTTGTTTGCCCGTCCGATCGGCATACTGATCTTAAAGGACGTGCGTACGGTGCGCGCCTTCTACATGCTGTCCTTTACCCTGATCCCCATTGCGCTCACCTCAGTGCTGAACGGTTATTTTACCGCAGTCAGGCGCGCCTACAAAAATGCAGCGGCAGGTGTTGCCGAGCAGGCGGTCAAGATCACCTGCACGGGCTATCTGCTGGTAGCTGTTGCACCCGGCACCATCGAAGGAAGCGTGCTTGCCATCCTGCTCGGCGGCGCGGTGGCAGAAATCTTTTCGTTGTTACTGAACAGCATTTTTTATTTGTTTGACAAGCGACATTTCAAAGGCGTCAGACAGCAAAAAAGCGGTGCGGCAGTCAAGGTGTCCGCCATTGCTCTCCCCGTTGCCATCAGTGCATATATGCGGTCTGGTTTACTAACAATAGAACACATTTTAATTCCAAAAGGGCTTATAGCCTATGGAGCAGGAAATTCCGCCGCGCTCGCCTCTTATGGCGCGCTGCACAGCATGGCGTTGCCGGTGGTCTTATATCCTGCCGCCATTCTCTCCTCTTTTTCTTCACTTTTAATACCGGAAATTACCGAGCAACAGGCATCTGACAACCGTGTGGAGATCCGTTATATCGCGGGCAGAGTCTACCAAATGGCACTGCTTTTTTCCATCGGTGTTGCAGGGGTCATGATGCTGCTTTCGGGAGAGCTTGGCGGCGTGCTGTATGACAGCAAGGAGGTTGCATACTTTATCCGTCGGCTTGCACCGCTGATCCCCATCATGTATCTCGACACCGCCACCGACGCGCTCCTGAAGGGTCTCGGCGAGCAGGTCTACTCCATGAACGTGAATATTCTGGATGCCTTTGTTTCTGTGATTGCAGTGTGGATCCTGGTGCCGCTGATAGGGATCGACGGCTATCTGTTGACCATCTATATTACCGAGATCCTCAACGCCGCACTCAGCGTTTGCAGGCTCTTGCGCGTCAGCGGCTTCCGTCCGCGGATCACTCAGCTGATCTTCCGCCCCTTGCTGTCGATTGTCGGCGCCACCGCCATCACACACCTGCTCGTTTCTCTTTCGGGTCCTGTTTTAAGATATCAAAACGGGGGGATACTGACACTGCACATTATATGCGTTTCCCTTCTGTACATTGTTCTGCTGTTTTGCACAGGAGCGCTTGGAAAAAATGAAAGAAAATGGTTGGTTTCCTCGCTTGATTGGCGGCAATCCTATATAAGAAAGGCAAAATGAAGATGTTTTTTATCAAAAATGCAAGTTTTTGTTTTCAATCTTGCAAAAAGGTATATAGATAAATGTAGTATTTACCTTATTCACGAGATAAAGTTGTTAACAATCTGTAACCTTTGAAAGTTTCTATTGCAAATTGTGCAAAAGTGTAGTAAAATTATTACGGGTAAAAAAATTAACAGCATTCCCAAATTCATGAGGAGATGTAAATTATGACCAACAACAAGTATGTTTTGTCCTGGATCGACGAAATGGCCGCGATGACCAAGCCCGACAAGATCGTTTGGATCGACGGCACCGAAGAGCAGGCAGAGGCACTCCGCGCTGAAGCTTGCGCAACCGGCGAGATGATCAAGCTGAACCAAGATCTTCTCCCCAACTGCTACCTGCACCGCACCGCCGTGAACGACGTTGCCCGTGTTGAGGGCAGAACCTATATCTGCACTCCCACCAAGGAGGAGGCAGGCAACATCAACAACTGGATGGCTCCTGATGAGATGTATGCCAAGCTCAAGAAGCTCTACACCGGTTCTATGAAGGGTCGCACCATGTACGTGATCCCCTACTCCATGGGCGTTGTTGGCTCTGACTTTGCAAAGTACGGCATCGAGCTGACCGACTCCATCTACGT
The DNA here is from genome assembly GCA_015063625.1 of Oscillospiraceae bacterium. Taxonomy (GTDB): domain Bacteria; phylum Bacillota; class Clostridia; order Oscillospirales; family CAG-272; genus Firm-07. The sequence continues at coordinate 134,234 of SVTT01000001.1, read as the reverse complement.
CGTTCTCAACATGCTGATCATGACCCGCGTCGGCACCAACGTGCTTGAGGCTCTCGGCGACAGCCCTGATTATATCAAGGGTCTGCACGCAAAGGCTGATATCGACGAGGAGAACCGCTATATCACCCACTTCCCCCAGGACAACACCATCATGTCGGTCAACTCCGGCTACGGCGGAAACGTTCTGCTGGGCAAGAAGTGCTTCGCACTCCGCATCGCTTCTTACCTCGGTCGCAAGGAAGGCTGGATGGCTGAGCACATGCTCATTCTGGGCGTTGAGTACCCCAACGGTGACGTGAAGTACGTGACCGCCGCTTTCCCCTCTGCTTGCGGTAAGACCAACCTCGCCATGCTGATCCCGCCCGAAATCTTCAAGAAGCAGGGCTACAAGGTATGGTGCGTCGGCGACGATATCGCTTGGATCCGTCTGAACAAGGAGGATGGCAAGCTCTACGCCGTCAACCCCGAGAACGGCTTCTTCGGCGTTGCTCCCGGCACCAACGAGAAGTCCAACCCCAACGCACTGCACACCTGCCTGCGCGACACCATCTTCACCAACGTTGTGCATGACACCAAGAACAACACCGTTTGGTGGGAGGGTCTCAACGACAATCCTCCTCAGCCCGGCAATGCCATCGACTGGAAGGGCAATCCTTGGGACTGCACCAAGTTCGATAAGAAGGATAAGTCCACCTGCGGTGCTCATCCCAACTCCCGCTTCACTGCTCTTGCCAAGAACTGCCCCTGCATCTCTCCCGAGTTTAACAGCCTGAAGGGCGTTCCTGTGTCGGCAATCGTCTTTGGCGGTCGCCGCGCAAAGACTGCTCCCCTGGTTTACCAGTCCTTCAACTGGCAGCATGGTGCATTCGTCGGCTCCATCATGGCTTCCGAGACCACTGCAGCAGCCGCAGGCGCTGTCGGTGTGGTTCGCCGTGACCCCATGGCTATGCGTCCCTTCGTTGGTTACAACATGGGTGACTACTGGCAGCACTGGCTCGATATGGGCAAGATGATCCCCAATCCTCCCAAGATCTTCCACGTAAACTGGTTCCGCACCGATGACGAGGGGCACTTCATCTGGCCCGGCTTCGGCGACAACATGCGCGTCCTTCTCTGGATCCTGGCTCGCTGCGAGGATAAGGTTGATGCTGTTGAAACTGCAATCGGCTACGTTCCCAAGGCTGAGGATATCAACATCGAGGGTCTGAAGGATGTGACCATCGATACCATCCGTGATCTGCTTTCGGTTGACGTTGAGTCCTGGAAGGCTGACGTTGCCAACATCAAGGAGTTCTACGCACAGGTCGGCGACGCTGTTCCCGCAACCATGTACGAGGAGCTTGCTGCTCTTGAAAAGAGACTTGGCTGATTTCTGACCGCAAAGCGGTCAAAAAGGGCACCTGCAATGCAGGTGCCCTTTGATTTTTTCTTTTTGCGATAAAGAGCAGAATAGCGCCAAACCAATTACTGCGCCAGTTTGATGAAAGAACAAATTGAAAAGAACAGGGCGTTTGCACTTGCAAACGCCCTGTTCTTCAGAAAATTCAGATCTTTTCCTTGACCTTGGATGCCTTGCCCATACGGTCGCGCAGGTAGTAGAGCTTTGCGCGGCGTACTTTACCGACGCGGATCACATCAACCTTAGCAACGTTGGGAGAATGGAGGGGGAAGGTCTTCTCCACACCGACACCGTAGGATACGCGTCTTACGGTAAAGGTTTCGGAGATGCCGCCGCCATGCTTTGCAATGACAGTGCCCTCGAAAAGCTGGATTCTCTCCTTGGTTCCCTCAACGATCTTGTTGTGGATACGCACGGTATCGCCAACGCGTACGACGGGGACCTCGGTCTTCAACTGCTCGTTTGTAAAAGCCTGAATCAAATTCATGTTTGGCCTCCTTTAAATCCGGATGTTCATGCAGAGCTGCGCAGCGGACCACCCTTATACTCGTGTCAACACACACGCATGATATTATATCACATCTCTTTTCGAAATGCAAGTCCTTTTTTGACATTTTTTTGAAAACTTTATATTTCAGCGTAAAATCGGCAGAAGGCGTTCGCCTTCTGCCGATTTGAATTTTCATGATCTTATGCAGCGGTTGCTTCCTTCTTCTTGACGAAGTAGCGAATGCCGAAGAGGGTGCCGACCATCAGCGCGATGGCGATGGGAAGCGACAGATACCAGTAAAGACCGACGCTCTGCAGCACACCGGCAAGGATATAGGAAACAAAGGAAACGATTGCAACGGTGATAGCATAGGGCAGCTGCGTGGAAACGTGCTCCACGTGGTTGCAGCGTGCACCTGCGGATGCCATGATGGTGGTATCCGAGATGGGCGAGCAGTGGTCACCGCAAACGGCACCTGCAAGGCAAGCCGACATGCCGATGACGGCGATCTCGCTGCCAAGACCGCCAAAGGCGGCGCTCACGATCGGAATCAGAATACCGAAGGTGCCCCAGGAGGTACCCGTAGCAAATGCAAGTGCACAAGCGATCACAAAGATGATCGCAGGCAGGAAGAGCTTGAGGTTGCCTGCATTCTTCAAAAGCTCCTCAACAAACACATCCGAGCCGAGCAAGGAGGTGGTGTTCTTCAATGCGGTTGCAAGGGTGAGGATCAGAATTGCGGGAACCATGGCGATAAAGCCCTTCGGAATGGCCTCCATCGAAACCTTGAAGGTGATCAGGCGACGTGCCATCAGATATACGATGATCACGATCAGTGCCACCAGCGAGCCAAGGGGCAGACCGACGGTTGCATCGGTGTTGCCGAACGAACCGATCAGATCAAACCGATAGTCTCCCTCGGTGAAGAAGCCACCGACATACATCAGTGCTGCGATACAGGAAACGATCAGGACAACGATGGGAAGCACGAGATCAAGCACACAAGCGTGAGAAACATTGCCGATCTCCTCGGCATCCTTCTCCTCATCCTCCTGTGCGCCGAGGTCGCCCTCCTTTTGCGCCTTGATCTCAAAGCCGGACATCTTGCCGTAATCAAAGCCCATCAGTGCAATGGTGATCACAAACACGATGGTCAGAAGCGAATAGAAGTTGTAAGGGATCGCTTTGATAAAATAAGTAAGCCCCTGGCCGCCCTCTACGTATTCGGAAACGGCAGCTGCCCAGGAGGACACGGGCGCGATCATACAGATGGGCGCAGCGGTTGCATCGATGATATACGCCATCTTGACGCGAGAGATCTTGTGAGAATCGCAGACGGGCGTCATCACGCTACCGACTGTCAGACAGTTGAAATAGTCATCCACAAAGATGAGCACGCCGAGAGCAAAGGTTGCAAGTATGGCACCCACACGGGTCTTGACATGGGTCTTTGCCCACTCGCCAAACGCCTTGGAGCCCCCCGCCTTATTCAGCAGGATGACGACGGCACCAAGGATCACCAGGAAGGCAAAAATACCTGCCGTACCGGAAACCGCCTCAATAATACCGCTGTTGACAACCGTGTCGATCGAGGTAACGGGGCTGAAATCGGCGGCAAAGAGCGCGCCTGCGAGGACGCCCACAAACAGCGAGCTGTATACCTCCTTGGTCATGAGCGCAAGCCCGATGGCGATGATGGGAGGCACCAGCGACATGAAGGTTGCGTAGTACGGACCCTCGGCTGCGTCGGTACGCAATACGATGGCGAGAACCACCACGGCGATCAACGCAACAACAAGGATCACAAGATTTCGGATCTGCTTCTTGTTCATAGTCTACTCCTTGTAAAAAAATTGAGGAAACAAAAACAGCCGCGGCAAAGCGCCACGGCAGCCTAACGGCAGTCGATAGCACTCCACATTGACTGTGACAGTACGTTGGATCTTCTCCACCGTCCCAACCGACACGCGCGGAAACGCATGAGGGCTTCGGCAACGTCCCCTTTTGCGTGAAGCATTTCCGTGCCCTTGACCACGCGACTCATGAACGATGCGCCTCTATCTCCTACATTATAAATTGTATCTCCTCACTTGTCAATATCTGTCGGGGCATTTTGTCGATTTTTTTGAAAAATCGCAATTCTTCCCCACAAAAAACGAACGGTTATCAAGATCTCCTCTGAGAAAACGAGCAAGGAAAGCGACAAAAGTAACGCGGTAGCTGCGAAAAGCTCAAGCACCGAGGTCAGCGATGCGGCAAGCAACAATAAAACCGAGAAAAGCAGCTTCAATAACCTCGGATGAAGATCAAAGCAGCGTCGGCAATGAAGCGCGCGGATCAAAAAAACAGCAAAATGCGCGACAAGCGTCGAAAGCGCGGCGCCAAAAGCATCAAAACGAGGGATCAAAAGAAAATTCAAGAGCAAATTTACCGCCGCGCCGCAAAGAGTGGTCAGCATGGAAGAAACCGAGCGCAGACGCACGGCATACACACTTCCGAGAAAAGAGGAAAGCGCCGAAAAAAGAACGGCAACCGTCAAAAACGGGACATACCGTGCCGCATCGGCATAGCCACCGGCAAAGATCAGACGCACAATGCTTCCCGAAAACAGAATCACGGTCACGGCAACACCCACCAGGAACGGAAGCAGCATGACATAGATCTGCTCAAACAGTGCTTCCTTGCTTCCCTCCTCTCGAAAAAATGCATAATGCCATGCCTCCATAAAGACGCTGACGGCAAACCCCAGCAAGGCGGGGATCCTTCCGGCAGCCGCATAAAGCCCCGTGAGTGCTTCCCCGTGAAAAAAAAGAATGATATAGCGATCGGAAGCCGCCGTGATCCAGGAGAGGAGCGACGCAGGGATCAGCGGCATAGCATAGTGAAGCATGTCCCGCGTTCGCCGCCGATCGATCAGGGATACCGAAAAAAGCCGCCATGGGGCAAGATAACCGACCAGGATCAGTGCTGTGGCGAGATCGGAAAGAATGACCGCCAACAGATACCCGCCTACCCCCATACCCCAAATGCGCAAAAAAAGAATTTGCAGCAGCACTGTCATGAGCGTACAAAAGAGCTGCTGAACGGCATAAAGAGAATACTGCCCATCGGCACGCAAAAAATGTGTGAAAAAGCTGCGAAACGACGAGGCGGCCACATAGCACATCAGATAGACGCGAAAGGGTGCGATCCTCGGATAGAGCCCAAAAAGACAAGCGATCGGCAAAAAAATAAGCATCCCGCAAAGCAGGATCAAGGCTCCTGATGAAAACACCGACGCGCGATCCTCCCCTCCCGCGCAAAAGCGAAAGACCGCCTGTGGAATATTCAGCGTGGCAAGAGGAATCAAGAGCACGGCAACGTTGACCAAAATATCCGTCATGCCGAAATCCGAGGGGGAAAGGCAAGCGGTATAAAGGGGCATTAGCAAGAACACCGCCAGCTTGGAAAGAACCGAGCTAAGTGAAAGAATTGCCGTATGATAAAAAAGCCTGCCGTGATTCTTCATGCCATCCCCCCCTTTTTTTCATCACTTTATTTTAATATATGCAGTAAAAAAAGCCTCACACACGGCAATTTATAGCATCAAAAAATCGCTTTTGCCAAGATGGCAAAAGCGATTTTTGAAACTATATTTACTGTTTTATAGAACAATTGTTTCTTTTTATGCACATTCAAACGATTTTTCTTCCTTCTTCCACAAACAGCGGCATGCTTTCATGCCCATGGAGCGCCACACCGCTCCCGAGAGAAACGCCCTTGTCGAGCACCACCGAATCCACCGTGGCATTTCCCGCAAGAATGCAATTCTCCATCAGCACAGCGTTGCGCACAGAGCATCCCTTGCCGATATGGACACCTCGGAAAATGACCGAGTTGATCACTTCTCCCTCAACCATACATCCGTCGGCGATCAATGCATTTTTCACCCTTGCCTCCGAGCCATATTTGACAGGCGGTGCATTCAGGATCCTTGTATAGATCGGGCAATTGCTTTTTTGCAGCAGTTCCTCTCTCGCACCTCCCTTCCCGGTCAGCAGCATGTGCAGGCGGTAATATTCGGCAAGCGAGCGCATGCGGTAAAATCGATTTTCAAAGCGGTAGGTCGCGACCATTCCCCTTCGCATCTGCCGTCTGACGATATCCTCGGTAAAAGATCGGTATGCCTTTTGCTCTGCCTCGAACAGGATCTCCTTGAAATAGGCAGAATCGACGATAAAAATATGCAACGAGGGTCCCTCGTCCGCATATCCGTCGTGCTCGGTTCCCACGGTGATCGGTGCTTCCCCACGGCGGTGTGCCTCGATCAGTCCCTTCAGCTCCGGGGTTCCCACCACATCACAATCGGCAAACAGGATATGCTCCTCCTTGATGCGGTCGATCATCCCCCGAATACTCAAAAGCGTTTCCATGCGCGAATCGTAGCTCTCCTCGCGAACCTGATATGCCGCACTGTAAGGAGGAACGATTCGGATACCGCCCGCGTGTCGGGCAAGATCCCAATCCTTTCCCGAGCCGATGTGCTCCATCAGGGACTGGTAATTATGATGGGCAATGACCGCAATGTTGGAGATCCCCGCATTGACCATTGCCGAAAGCGGAAAATCGATCAGACGGTAACGCCCTCCAAAGGGGACTGCGCCCATCGTACGCTTGACGGTCAGCATCGGCAGCTCGCCGTCATGTAAATTTGAAAAAATAATTCCCGAAACGCTCATAACACTTCACTCTCCCTTCCCATCACCGTAAGAGAAGCCCCTGCAAGGCGCGATCCTCCCACGTTCTCATGCTCTTTCACCGTTACTCCTTCATCCAAAATGGCATATTCCACCCGTGCACCGGCACCGATATGTACTCCCGACATCAGCACGGAATCCTTGACAACCGCCCCTTCCTCAACCGTGACACCGGGCGAAATGACCGAATGCTCCACGCTTCCGTTGATATGGCAGCCCTCCGACAGCAGCGAGTCGGCGATCCTTGCGCTTTCTCCCAAGAACTGCGGTGCTGCCGCCTCACTTCTTGACCAAATACCCGATTCGCCCGAAAACAGGTCAAATTCGGGCGGAAAGCCCAACAGATCCATATTTGCCTGCCATAGGCTTTCCAACGTCCCCACGTCCCTCCAATAGCCGCCAAACCTGTATGCAAAGAGTCTTCCGCCCTCGCCAAGCATTGCGGGGATCACGTTTTTTCCAAAATCGTGCTGCGAGTCCTTGTTTCTGTCATCCGAAAGCAGATGGCGGAGAAGATACTCGGTATTGAAAATATAGATCCCCATGGAGGCGAGATTGCTTTTGGGAACAGCGGGCTTTTCAGCAAATTGCGTCACGCGATCCCCGTCATCAACCGAAAGCACTCCGAAACGGCTCGCTTCACGAATGGGGACCTCGATGACGGCAATTGTACAGTCTGCCTCCCGTTCACGGTGAAGCTGCAGCATCCTGCGGTAATTCATACGGTAAATGTGATCCCCCGAAAGCACCAGAACGTACCGCGGCTCATAGCGCTCGATAAACATACGGTTCTGCCAGACGGCATTGGCTGTTCCTTTGTACCATGCACCGCCCTTTTTTGCCTGATAGGGCGGCAGGATATGCACGCCACCGTGATTGACGTCAAGATCCCACGGTTGCCCGTTTCCGATGTACTCATTCAGCACAAGAGGCTGATATTGTGTCAGGACTCCCACGGTATCGATGCCCGATTCGGTACAGTTGGAAAGCGTAAAATCCACGATACGATAGCGCCCTCCAAACGGCACTGCAGGCTTTGCCAGCCGTTCGGTCAACGGTTGCAGCCGGCTCCCTTGCCCTCCTGCCAGCAGCATTGCCACACATTCTTTTTGTTTTCTCATAGCTACCTCTGTTTCTACTGTTTCAAGGGAGGCGCGCTGATAAGCCTCACATAGGCTTGCCTCCACCAAGTTTTGTCTTTTTATTATATGACGTCTGCTCTGTTGAAATCACGCGAAAAGAGGCGCGCGCTTCTTTTTGTCGGATTTTTTTCAAGAAGCATCGGCAGAGCACCCGTTAAACGGGTGCTCTGCCGATGCTTCTCATATTTCCTTGCGCATGCGCTCAAGTGCGCTTTTTTCCAGCCTCGATACCTGTGCCTGAGAGATGCCGATGCTTTCCGCGATCTCCATTTGCGTCTTGTTTTTATAAAAGCGCATTTCGATGATCTTGCGCTCACGCTCCCCGAGCTTATTCATGGCATCGCGCAGAGCGATATTTTCAAGCCAATGCTCATCACCCGCCGAGGTATCGCTTAACTGATCCATCACGTAGATCGAATCTCCGCTTTCGTTATAAACAGGCTCATAAAGAGAGATCGGCTCCACGATTGCCTCCATGGCGCGAAGCACTGACTCTCGCTCCTCGCCAAGCTTTTTGGCGATCTCGTCCACGCTCGGCTCATATTCACGTTCCCTTGTCAGCTCCTCCCTCGCCTGCAGGGCACGGTATGCAAGATCTCGCACAGAGCGACTGATGCGGATGGAGTTGTTATCACGGAGATAGCGTCGGATCTCGCCGATGATCATGGGAACTGCATAGGTGGAAAACTTGACGTCAAGATCGATATTAAAGTGATCCACCGCCTTGACCAACCCGATACATCCAACCTGAAACAGATCGTCCGCGTTTTCCTTTCTACCCGAAAAGCGCTGGATGATGCTGAGCACCAAGCGCAAATTTCCGTAGATCAATTCGTCGCGCGCAGCACTGTCACCTGCCTTGGTACGCTCCAGCAATCTGCGCTTTTCTTCATCGGTCAGTGTTTTGAGCTTTGCGGTATTTACGCCGCAAATTTCAACTTTGTTCCGATACATCTTTTTCTCCTTTGGGAATTCGGGAGCAACTGATGAAAGTATTGCCCCGCCCATTTGCCCTTATGCACTGACAAAACGGGCAAAAAATGGATGAGAAAAAGAGGATGCCCGCGGTTCCCTTTGGAAACCGCGGGCGAGTGATTATTGAATGCCCATCAGGGCTTTGATGTAGGAAACCGCGTGCTCATACTGCTCGGTATTACTGCTGCTGCCGAATACGAAAGGGGCAGTCAAGCAGATCACCGTATCCTCGGGCAGGGTGCGGACGGCGCTGTTCTCACGGTAAAGCGCAGTATCGCCGAGACGCACACCGAGGCAAACGCTGTTGCCCTCACCGTCGGCAAAAAGAAGTGCTCCCTCCGGCAGGACTCCAAGCAGCTCCTTCAGATCGACCAGCGTGGAGGTCCTTTCCGCAAGCTCCTCATAAAGCGAGGGGGACAGAAAATAAAGCGAGGAGCTTCCCGTTCGCAAATATGAATAAAACTGCTCGTATTGATTGGCATTCTGCGCCGTATCCACCTTGACGCCAAGAGGCTCTCCGTTCTCATCCAGGCGACTCTCGATGTCCTCGATCTCTTCCTCCGAATAGAAGGAGTAGGAAATGATCTTGACTTTTTTATCGCCGCTTTCATCAAAATCGGCAGGCAAATAGGTGGCAAGACAGGCGCGAAGCGCCGTCAAGTCCTCCTCACGCGTGGTAAAGCTGTAGGGGCCTGCCATCACGATATCCACATCCGCCTCGGTATCGCGAGATACCAGCTGCACGATGCAGACTGTCAGCACCACGGCAACAAAGAGCACGGCAACGGTATGCCATTTATAGTGATACCAGAAATTATCAAGCCAGCGATAGACCCTGCCGTGCTTGCGCTCGGTGGCTTTCCCCGCCGCCGACGCTCCCACTCTGATCTCGCGGTCGCCAAGCCTTTCGTTTTTCTTATCTTCGGGATGCTGCATACTATCCTCTCCTTCAGTGATCGGTAAAAGCAAGGGGTGACCTCCGTCACATCGGTGACAGAAGTCACCCTTTTTCATTAGTCAAGGGGCTTCATGGTCGGGAACAGGAGCACGTCACGAATCGAGGCACTGTCGGTAAGAAGCATGACCAAACGGTCAATACCGAAGCCAAGACCGCCCGTGGGGGGCAGACCGTATTCGAGAGCCGTGATGTAATCGTCATCAACACGTGCGGTGGTATTGGGATCCTCTGCGCGCTTGGCAGCAACCTGCTTTTCGAAGCGCTCCTTCTGGTCGATAGGATCGTTGAGCTCGGAAAACGCGTTGCCAAACTCGGTCGCATTGATAAAATATTCAAAGCGCTCGGTAAAGCGAGGATCGGAGGGCTTGCGCTTAGCAAGCGGACTGTTCTCCACGGGATAATCATAGATGAAGGTGGGCTGGATCAGATTCTCCTCAACAAAGGCGTCAAAGAATTCCACCAGTACCGTGCCCTTGGTCGCATTAGCAGGCACCTCAACATGCTTTTCCTTGGCGGCAGCGCGTGCGTCCTCGTCGGTCGCCCACTCGTGATAATCAACATCCGCATACTTCTTGACCGCCTCTACCATCGTCAGGCGCTCCCAGCTGCCCATGTTGATCTCATGCCCCTGATAAGGAATAACCAGCGAGCCGCAGATCTTCTCTGCAAGGTACTTATAAAGATCCTCAACCAGATCCATCATGCCCTTATAATCGGTGAACGCCTGGTAAAGCTCGATCGAGGTAAACTCGGGATTGTGCTTGGTATCCATGCCCTCGTTGCGGAAGATGCGGCCGACCTCATAGACACGGTCCATACCGCCCACGATCAGACGCTTCAGATAAAGCTCTGTTTCAATGCGCAGATACATATCCATATCCAGCGTATTGTGGTGTGTGACAAAGGGGCGCGCAGAGGCACCGATCTCAAAGGGGGTAAGGATCGGAGTATCCACCTCAAGGAAGCCCTTGCTGTCAAGATAATGGCGGATCTCGGTGAGAATGCGGCTGCGCTTGACAAAGGTTTCCTTGACCTCCGGATTCATAATAAGATCGACATAGCGCTGACGGTAGCGCATATCGGTATCCTTCAGTCCGTGGAACTTTTCGGGCAGAGGGAGCAAGGATTTGGCAAGCAGCTCGATGCCAAAGACGTGCACCGAGATCTCGCCGCGACGGGTGCGGAACACCTTACCCGAAACGCCGACGATATCGCCGATATCCCACTTTTTAAACTGCTCAAAGGTTTCCTCGCCAATATCGTTGATACGGACGTAGCACTGGATTCTTCCCTTGCCGTCGGCAACATCGATAAAGTTTGCCTTGCCCATATCGCGGCGGCTCATGATCCTGCCCGCAATTTTCACATCCCGATCCTCATAATGTTCAAAATCAGCGTGGATCTGTGCGGTGTAGGTATCAAAATCGTACTTCACCTTTTCAAAGGGATTCTGTCCTGCCTCGCAGAGTGCCGCCAGCTTTTCGCGGCGAACGCGGAACACGTCACCGATGTTGACTTCCTCCGCAGCTTCCTCTGCAGCTTGATTTTTGATTTCTTCAGCCATTTCTTACCTCTTAATCAGTCGCGCGTCACTTCAAGAATACGGTAGGTGAACGTATAACCCGATGCCTCAACGGTATCGGTGACCACATCGCCTGCACGGTGGCCGATCATCGCCTTTCCAACAGGAGATTGATCGGAAATTTTGCCAGCAACCACGTCTGCCTCATTCGAGCCGACGATGCGCCACTTCACTTCCTCTTTCATATCTTCATCATAGACTCTGACGACCGAACCGATGTCAATCACACCGCGCACTGCTTTGGAGGCATCATAGATCTCGGCATTTTCAATATCATGCTTCAGCTTCAGAATCCGTGCCTCATTTTCGGCTTGCGCATTACGGGCAGCGTCATACTCGGCGTTCTCGGAAAGGTCGCCGAAGCCGCGTGCGGTCACGATATCGTTTTTAATACGCTCGCGCTCCTCGCCCTCGCGCCATTGAAGCTCCTTTACCAGCTCGTCATAACCCTCTTGGGTCATTGTGATCTTCTTTTCGTTTGCCATGACAGTTCTCCTCTATATTCTATTTCATAATGATTGTAATGCATTTATCGCGGCAGTCAGTTGCGTATCCTCACTGTCGGTCAGTAAATACACGTTTTTGTTTGCTGCCTCACCCTCAAGAGATGCCGCAACGTCGGGGGTAATGCCCTTGTCGTGGTAGTTGACACCGGAGGGGGGAGAGTAATAACCCGTGGTCAGCTTGATGCCGCCCTCATAGCCAAGAGGCTCAAGGCTATATACCTGCTGCAAAATGCCCTTTCCAAAGGTGGTTTCGCCTACAACAGTGGTAAGATCATAATCCGCAAGTGCAGCTGTAAAGAGCTCTGCGGCACTGGCAGTATTTCCGTTGACAAGAACGGCATTTTTATAATTGCGGTACTTGCCGATCTTTTCCTTTTTGACGCTGCATCCCGCATAATCGCCGTCGTAATCGGCAGGATTATTGTGATAATAGGTGGTGGTGCCGTCCTTTTGTGAGGTGCTGACGATCAGATCGCCCTCATTGAGGAAAAAGGAAAGCACGGCATTGACCGATTGCAGATCTCCGCCCGGATTGTTGCGCACGTCAAACACAAATCGCGTGCACCCCTCCCCGATCAGCGCCTCCATCGCGGCTTCAAACTGTTGCGGCGTGGAAAGATCGAATTGCATGATGCGCACCACTCCGACGGTGGGATCCGCCGAATGCACGCGAGCCTCTACCGAACGCGTTTGCAGCCTGGCACGGGTGACAGAAAAATCAAGCGTTTCGCTGCCGCGCCTGACCGTGAATTCGGCAACCGTTCCCTCGCCGCCGCCCAAAGCGGCATACACTCTGTCAAAGCCATCGTCTTCTACCGTAATAACAGCATCACCGCTTTTTACGGCGATGAGCAGATCACCCGGGGCAACTCCCGCCGCCATAGCAGGAGAATCGGGCAAAACGCTGACGATCATGAAGCCGTCGGGATCAAGGTTTTCGACGACCGTAATACCGATGCCGACTGCCTCGGCATTATTGTCTGCCATCAATGCGGCAAATTCCTCCGCGGTATAATAGGCGGCATAACGATCCCCCGTGGCAGCGGCGTATGCCTTTAGCATACTGTCCAGCATGAGGTCTCCGTCAATATCGTACAGTGAATATTCACTGAAGATCTGATCGATCAGACTGATCTTACCGATATAATCCTCGCCCTTGTTCTCCATGTTGCCGAGCGAATCCGAATACAGCAATCCCGGAACCGCAGAAAAAACCACGGCGGCAAGAGAAAAGGAAAGCAGCGCCACCACAAGGATCGCGGAGATCAAGGAAATCAGAAAGGTCGAAAGGCGCACGGTGCGCGGCTTCTTCTGCATCGGGGGATACATCGGCGGATACATCGGAGGGGCTTGCGTATACTGCGGAGCCAGGCGCTCGATCTCGCGAGCGTCGTAGCCAAGCTCACGAAGCGTATAGCGGACCGTTTCGGATGCCGCGAAGGGATCCGTACCGATCGGTAGCACCACCAGCATGCGCATGCCGGCAGGATCGACCTGTGCCGACGCGCCCGGAAGCCTGCTTGTGACAAGCGCGATCAGCTCCTGCTCCTTGCCCGGAGCAACTGCGGGGTTCAAGGAAAAAATGATTCTCATGGGGTTCCTTTCCAAATCACATATCAACCGAGTAGTCATATGCAGATATGTCATGAGCCTTTCTCGATGACAGGGCGGATTTTTGCACGCAAAGACCTACCGCGCTCGGCTATAAAAGTACTTTAGAATTTATTGGGCTTGGAGTCAAGATATTTCTTGACCATGAGCGCCACCTTGAAGGTGATGGCATGCTCAAACTCACGAAGATCAAGCCCTGTCAGCTTGCGGATCTTTTCAAGACGGTATACCAGCGTATTGCGATGTACGAAAAGCTTTCTCGAGGTTTCGGAAACATTGAGATTGTTTTCAAAGAAGCTCTGAATGGTCATCAGCGTTTCGCGATCCAGCGACTCAAGGCTCTCTTTTTTGAAAACCTCCTGCAAGAACATCTCGCAGAGCGTGGTGGGCAGCTGATAGATCAGTCTGCCGATGCCGAGATTTTCATAGCTGATGATGTTCTTTTCGGTTTCAAACACCTTGCCGACCTCAAGGGCGACCTGCGCCTCCTTGTAGGCACGGGCAAGATCCTTGATGTTATCAACGGCAGTCGAAATACCGATCGCGACCTTGGTATAGAACTCAGTGGAAAGCGTGTCGGCAATGTTGGTGGCGATCTTTTCGATCTCGCGGCTGTCAATCCCCTGCTTGACGTCCTTGACCAGCACGATATCGTGCTCACCGACGCTGATCACATAATCCTTCGATTTGTCGGGGAACATGTTCTGCAGCATCTCAAAGGGCATCATATCGGTCTTGCCGAAGAACTTGATCAAAAATACGATGCGCACCTCCTCGGTATTGAAGTGCAGCTCCTTACTCTTGATGTAAATATCGCTCGGAAGAATATTATCCAAGATAATATTCTTGATGAACGAGCCCTTATCATACTTCTCATCGTAAAGATTTTTGATATTGCCGAGCGAGATCGCAAGCATTTTGCACATCTTGCTTGCCATCTTATCCTCACCCTCGACGAAAACGATGTACTCTGCCTTCGCACCGCTGAAGATCGGACGGTAGGTATATCCGCCGGATATGACCTCCTCCGAGGTATACGCCAATTCATCACGGACACCCTGCTTGATCTCCCCGATCTTAACCAGCTCAGAGCAGGAAATGACAACGCCGTTTTCGTCGATCACGCCGATCACACGGTCGATGGCATCCTTCATCTGATGAATCACGCCTTGGAATAATCTGTTGGACATACCTATACCTCAATCTTTCTGTATTTTTGAAACTTTTGAAAACTTGGAGAATGGGGTGGTGCGATGTTAAGATAGCTCAAGCATGCAGGAAATGGCTGCAAACGCAAAGGCGGAAGCCGTTTCGGTACGCAGGATGCGCGATCCGAGCCCCGTCATCAGAAAGCCCGCCTCTCTTGCTCTCTGCGCTTCCCTCTCGGAAAAGCCGCCCTCACTGCCGATAACCACAGCAATGCGCTCTCCCTTTTTCGGGTTGACATCCCTTAACGTCATGCCGATGGGCTCCGTCCCCTCGCCCTCATAGCAAAAAAGCACATGATCGGCAAGTGACGCCTCCTTCAGCATCTCGTCAAAGGAAACCGTGGGACATACAGTAGGCATGACGCCTCGCTTTGATTGCTTTGCCGCCTCGAGCGCGATGCGGTTGCGCCGTTCGGTCTTGTGTGCCTCCGCTTCCCTCTTGGCACGAACGATACACCGTTCGCTTTCAAAGGGATGGATGCTGAGCACACCGCATTCCACCGATTTCTGAATGATACCGTCAAGCTTATCTCCCTTGGGAAGCGCTTGAAAGAGCAGAAGCGGGCAAGGAGGCTCACTCCCACAGGGAGAAACCGCCTCGACGGTTGCCTCCACGGCATCGGGCAAAAAAGCAAAAAGACGGCAGTCATACAAAAAACCGACATCATCCGCGACCGTTATATGCTCGCCTGCTGCCATCCGCAGAGAACGAGAGATGTGGTGCGCGTCATCGCCGGTAATTCTGACTGTATCCCCGTTGATTTGGGTACTTCTCACAAAAAAATGTGCCATATCGAAGCCCCCTTTTCTTTAACACATTCATAATATATCACAAGTTAAACAATTTGTCAATGCTTTTTTTGTGATTTTTTACATTGTTATGGACAAAAATGACAAAAAGCCATCCCAACGATCGCCGAAATACCCAAAAATTGCTTGCTATGAAAAAAACACAAAAAACATCCGAATATCAAAGAAAACCCTTGTGGGATCGCCTTGAAATGGCGATCCCACAAGGGTTTTTCTTATTCAGAGTGCTTTTTTGACGACCAGTGCGCACCAGCCGTTATCCTCAAGCCTTCTTGCAACACGCAACGCGTGCTTCTCCAGTGCCTCGCACACTTCATCGGCACGCTCGGTGATGATACCCGAAGCAAGCAGAACGGCATCGTCCTTCATGTAGCGTCCCACGTCGGGTGCCATACGAATAATGATGTCTGCCACGATATTGGCACAGACAAGATCGTATTTGCCTCCCGTCAGGTCGACCTGCTTCAGAAGATCGGAGACCTCGCAGGTGACGTTTTTCTCCCCGCTTTCGGCAATGTTTTCGTTGGCAACACGCACCGCCACGGGGTCGATATCGTAGGCACGGCACTCGGCTGCACCAAGCTTGGATGCACAAATGGCAAGAATGCCGCTTCCGCATCCGACGTCCAGCATACGACAGCCCTCTTTGGTATATTCCTCCAAAAGCTCGATCACAAGGCGCGTCGTTTCATGCGTGCCCGTGCCAAACGCCATGCCCGGATCCATACGAACGATCAGCTCTCCCTCCTTCGCGGCATAATCCTCCCACATCGGAACGATGACCATTCTTTTACCGATATGCAGCGTTTTGTAATATGCCTTCCAGGAATTTGCCCAATCCTCCTCATTGACACCGATGATCTCCACCTTACCCTCAAAGCCGCTTTCACTCATGCGATCGCGCACAAAGGCGACGGCATCGGTAAAGGGGCGGTCGGCGGGCAAAAAGACCGATACGGCGGCAATGGTCTTATCGGCATTGAGAATGCTTTCATCTATGAGATCCCCATAGCAGGTCTTGAGATCGATATCACTGAAATCCTCGATCATCAGATTGTTGTTGAGCATGCTCATGATCGCCACCAGCGTATCCAGACGCTCAAGCGGCACGGTGACCTTCAGCTGTGTCCAGTCCTTGCAGTTTTCCATAAGCGCTCCTTAATTTTTATTGAGCTTTTCAAAGATCCGCTTGAAAAAGCCGGATTTCTTGCCGTAATTGGTCTCCGCACATCCCGAAGCAAAGGCGCGGACCTGCTCCTTTTGCTTATCCGAAAGTGAGCGCGGGATCTCCACGTTGACACGGAACACAAGATCTCCCCTTCTCGCGGAATTGTTGATATAAGGAATTCCCTTGCCCCGCACCGTAAATTTCGTACCGGGCTGCGTGCCCTCGGGAATGGTGTGTTTCGCCGTTCCCTCCAGCGTCGGGATCTCGATCTCGGCTCCGAGAATGGCATCGGTCACGGGGATCGGTACCTCGCAATAAATGTGATAGCCGTCACGCTCAAAAATGGGATGCGGCTTAACGGTCACCTGCAAAATGAGATCGCCTGCGCTGCCTCCGTTACGTCCGTCATTGCCCTGACCGCGGAGCGCAATACGCTCGCCGTCATCAATGCCCGCAGGGATAGAAACCTCCAGTTTTTTATTGATACGGATAAAGCCCGTTCCCCGACAGTTGTTACAAGGGGTACGGATGATCTTTCCCCTTCCTCGGCAGCTGTCACAGGTGGTGGTGCTTTGGAACTGCATACCGCCAAGCCGCTGTACCACGCGCATCTGTCCCGATCCGTGGCATTTCTGACAGGTCTCGGCAGAGCTGCCCTTTGCCGCACCGCTTCCCGAGCAGTCGGGACAACGTGAAACGCGGTTATAGCTGATCTCCTTTTTGACGCCGAACGCCGCCTCCTCAAAGGTGACCGAAACGCGCGCACCGATGTCATCCCCCCGTACGGGACCGTTTGCACGACCGCCGCCGCCAAAGCCACCGAAGCCGCCGCCGAAAAAGCTGCTGAAAATATCGCCAAAGTCACCGAAGCCGCCGAAGCCGCCGCCGGCACCGCCGGCGGCAGGATCGAACGCCGCATGACCGAACTGGTCATACTTTGCGCGCTTATCGGCATCCGAGAGAACGTCATAAGCCTCGTTGACCTCTTTGAACTTGAGCTCCGCGTCCTTGTCCCCCGGGTTCATGTCGGGGTGATATTTCTTGGCAAGCGAACGGTACGCTTTTTTGATCGTCGCCTCGTCCGCGCCCTTATCGACCCCTAAAACCTCATAATAATCGCGTTTGTCTGCCATAATTCTCTCTTTTTATCAGTTACTCTTATCCTCGAAGTCGGCATTGTAGAAGCCGCCCTCGGCACCGCCGTTGTCGGCACCTGCGGCGCCGCCCATATCGGGACCTGCCGCACCGCCCTGCTGCTTATAAAGCTTCTCGGAAAGTGCATAGAACGCCTTTTCGAGCGCCTCGGTGTCTGCCTTGATGGCAGCGGTATCTCCTCCCGCAACCGTGGTGCGCAGCTTTTCGATCGCTGCCTTCACGTCTGCCTTATCCTCCTCGGAGATCTTGTCGCCGACCTCGCCAAGCGTCTTTTCGCTCTGGAAGATGAGGGATTCGGCGTGGTTCTTGGTGTCCACTGCCTCTTTTTGCTTCTTATCCTCTTCTGCGAACTTCTCCGCATCCTTGACGGCGCGGTCGATGTCCTCTTGGGACATATTGGTGGAGGAGGTGATGGTGATATGCGTTTCCTTGCCCGTGCCCTTGTCCTGTGCACTGACGTTTACGATACCGTTGGCGTCAATGTCAAAGGTGACCTCGATCTGCGGTACACCGCGGGGAGCAGCAGGAATGCCGTCAAGCGAGAATCTTCCCAGCGTGGTATTGCCGGCTGCCATTTCACGCTCGCCCTGCAGAACGTGGATCTCCACAGAGGTCTGGCCGTCTGCGGCGGTAGAATAGATCTGGCTCTTCTTGACGGGGATGGTGGTGTTGCGATCGATAATGCGGTTGAACACGCCGCCAAGCGTTTCGATGCCGAGGGAAAGCGGAGTTACGTCAAGCAGCAGCAGATCCTTGACGTCGCCGCCAAGCACACCGCCCTGAATAGCCGCACCGACTGCCACACATTCGTCGGGGTTGATGCCCTTGAAGGCATCCTTGCCGATAAACTTCTTGACTGCCTCCTGTACGGCGGGAATGCGGGTAGAGCCGCCGACCAGCAGGACCTTGTGAATATCCGAAACCGACTTTCCCGCATCGGCAAGAGCCTTCTTCGTGGGGATCATGCAGCGGTCAACGAGATCGGCAGTCAGTCTGTCAAACTCGGCGCGAGTGAGGGTCGCCTCAAAGTGCAGAGGACCTGCCGCGGTTGCCGTGATAAAGGGCAGATTGATGTTGGAGGAGGTCATGCCCGAAAGCTCGATCTTCGCCTTCTCTGCCGCATCCTTCAAACGCTGAAGCACCATCTTGTCATTGCGCAGATCAACGCCGTTCTCCTTGAGGAACTTATCCGCCATCCAATCAATGATACGCTGGTCAAAGTCGTCGCCGCCAAGACGGGTATCGCCGTTGGTGGCAAGCACCTCGAACACGCCGTCCGAGATCTCAAGGATCGAAACGTCGAAGGTACCGCCGCCAAGGTCAAAGACCATGATGGTCTGATCGTTTTCCTTATCCATGCCGTAGGCAAGTGCTGCGGCAGTAGGCTCGTTGATGATACGCTTGACGTCAAGCCCTGCGATCTTGCCCGCATCCTTGGTCGCCTGGCGCTGAGCATCCGAGAAATATGCAGGAACGGTGATGACCGCCTCGCTGACAGTGGTGCCCAGATATGCCTCTGCATCGGCCTTGAGCTTTTGCAGGATCATTGCGGAGATCTCCTGAGGCGTATACTTTTTATCGTCAATGCTGACCTTGTAGCCCGTACCCATCTCGCGCTTGATGGAGATGACGGTACGGTCGGGGTTGGTGATGCTCTGACGCTTTGCGACCTGACCGATCATACGCTCGCCGGTCTTGGAAAACGCCACGACGGAAGGGGTGGTTCTCGCCCCTTCGGGGTTGGGGATCACGATAGGCTCGCCGCCCTCGTAAACCGCGACACAAGAGTTGGTGGTACCCAAGTCAATACCGATAATTTTTCCCATGATAATCAATCCTCCCGAAGAATTCTCTTCTATATAAATTTCAAATTGTTCGTCAATTAATTTGCCACCTTGACCATGGCGTAGCGCAAAATGCGATCACCGCGGCGATAGCCCTTTTGCAGGACCTCTACGACGATGCTTTCACCGTATTCGGGGTCCTCCACGTGCATCACGGCGTTATGGAGCTGCGGATCGAACGCCTCCCCCTTGGGATCGATGGCAACGACACCCAGCTTTTCAAAGGTGTCCTCAATGCCCTTCAGGGTCATTGCGACACCCTTTGCGACATTCTCGCCATCCGAGTACATCGCAGCACGCTCCAGGTTATCCACAACGGGAAAGAGGGCTGCCAGTGCGTCGGCATAGGCGTCGGTATAGATCCCCTCGCGCTCCTTGACGCTGCGCTTACGGAAGTTATCGTATTCCGCGGCAATGCGCAGGCACTGATCGTTTTTCGCGGCAAGCTCTGCCTTTTGCGCTTCCAGCTCCTTTTTGAGCTGAAGATTCTCCGCCTCCAGCTGGCGCTGCTTTTTCTTGCTCTCCTTACCGCCCTTTGCCTCGGACGCCTCCTCGGTGGGGACTTCCTCAACGGGCGACTCTTCCATCATCTCGGCGGTTTCCTCTACCGCTTCGTTTTTCATTTCATCCGTCATGATTTTCTCCTTTATCCTGATATCTCGGCTCGCTTAGCAAGTGCATGATATTGCCGCCGAGATTGTCGAGCGTGGCAAGCACTCTCGCATAATCCATGCGCAAGGGTCCGATGACACCGATCGCGCCGACCGTCCGTCCGTTGCTCTTGATGGGCTTAAAGACGAGTGTGGAATGATTGATGACCTTGACCGAGTTTTCCGAGCCGATCACAACGTTGACACCGTCACCGTCCGAAGCCGACACCAGATCAAGGATATCGTCCTTTCTCTCCAGGGCACTCAGAAGCTCTCCGAGATTCGTCGCATCGGTAAATTCGGGGTATTGCAGCAGCCTGTCAAGACCGCTGACCTTCAATTCGCCGCTGTCAAGCTCACTCAACACCTCATAGATGCTTTTCATGACGGTATTGACCAGAACCGTGTCCCCCGCCATGCGGTTTTCCAGCGAGATGATGATGGGAAGCGAGATCTGGGAGGCATCAAGCCCCACCACCAGCTCGTTAAGCGCTCCCGAAAGCCTTGTAAGCAGTGCATCATCAAGCTCTGTTTCCGAAAAGACGTTGCGTGTCTTGACCGCACCGTTGGATGCCACGATGATCAGAATAAAGCTGTTGGCATCGATCAGCGCCGTCTCATATTTGGTAACGGTGACGGCGTGAGCACGCGGCTTGATCGCAAAGCCCGTATAATTGGTCAGAGAAGACGCGACCTTTGACGCCTTGTCAAGGATCTGATCAAGCTCCGACATTTTGATCTTCATGAGCTGATTGATCTGTGCGATCTCCTTGGCGGTCATCGCGTATTCCTCCAGCAGCGTATCGACGTAAAAGCGATAGCCCCGCTTACTGGGGATGCGCCCCGCAGAGGTATGAGGTTGCTCAAGATACCCGAGCGATTCCAGCTCCGCCATCTCGTTTCGAATCGTGGCAGAGGAACAGGTCAGCTGTCCCGCCTCGGTAATATACTTTGAGCCAACAGGCTCGCCGCCCTGAATATGCGCCTCGACGACCGCCTTCAGGATCAGTCTTTTTCGCTCGCTCAATTCGCCGAGATGATCCGACATCGTTTCCCCTCCTCCTCGCATTGATTTAGCACTCGTGCGCGGTCAGTGCTAAATTTCATCTAAAAATATACCACTATTCTCCCCCATTGTCAAGGATTTTCACAAACTTTTCAAACTTTTTTCTTCTTGCGGCATGAGAGTGCAAATTTTCGACGCAAAAAGAGAGGAATGCACCTTTTTTTGTCGGTACATTCCTCCAGTGGAGGGGCTGGCGATCACGACAGCCCGTTACAAACAAACGGCATTCACAAACGAGTCGTCGAGGGCGCCGACCCTACCACGGTTTGATCGTATCCAAACGTGCCGCGAGGGCGCCGAAAACGGGTCGCCGAAAGCGCTGAAAATCATGGCTTTCGGGCTGGTTTGGATCACTCCCTCTTGAGCTACTTTTGATCATGATGAAAAATCAAACACTGCCTTTCCCGCCTCGAGACGGAGCACCGCATCAAACCTCTGATCCTTCTTTTTGGAGATAAAGCCCTTGATCTTGGCGGTCCTACCGCTTTGGAGCAGCAGTCTGATGTTTGATACCGAGATGGCTCTGCCGCATATCACGGTATTGACGCGAAAGGTACAGCCATCCTTATAGCCGCTGCAGCCGTAGCTGAATTTGCCGCGCACCACGGGCTTGCCGCAAAGGGGGCAGCTTCCCACCTCCTCGCCGTACAGGCCGATGTCGGTGTCCTCCTCGGGCGAGAGATTCTTTTTCTCAAACACTGCCATGACCTCCTCTGCCGCCAGCGCCACGCTTCCCTCCACGCTCATCTCTCCGCGAAACACCTTTTTCAGCGCCTTGCCCATCTCACTGGTGCGGAACTTATCCATACGGATGCCGAATTTATCAAGTGATTCTATGAGATATTCACCGCCCGGGAGAATGGTATACACGTCCTTATTGAGTGCGATATAGCCGCTTTTTTTGGCATTATCGATGATGCCCGTGCGCGTTGCCTCGGTGCCGAGCTCAAGGCCCTCAAACACCGCCTTGTATTCCTCGGCATCGTCACTGCCCACGGTATCCTCCGCTGCTGCCTTTTCGTCACGGAAGGGATTTTTGAGATAATTATTGAGGGTTTCAATGGTATAGTGCTTGGGAGGTGCGGTTTCCTTTTCGCGGGGTGAAAAATCAATATTGACCGTTTCTCCTTTAGACAGCTTTGGCAGGACCTTGTCCTTTTGTGCGGAGTCGTCATATTTCATCCATCCGCGATCGATGATCACAAGCCCCTTCAGAACAAATTCCTCATATTCGCCCACGGCAACGGTGATCTCGGTGCGCTCTGCCGTACAGGGCTCAGCGCAAAAGACTGCCACAAAGCGGCGGAACACCGTCGCATAGACCTGGCTCTCCCGATCACTGAGATCCTCCTTCTTGGGGATCTTATAGGTGGGGGTCAGCGCCGAGTGCGACTCGATCTTGCTGTCGTCAAAGATCTTTTTGGAATCCTTGAAGCACACGGCGTAGCCGAGATTCTTGCAGGCACCGATGATGCGCCGCATCTTATCCTTTTCCGCCGTAGCAAGATATTCGGAGTTGGTTCGGGGGTAGGTCAGATAGCCCTTCTCGTAAAGTCCCTGAATGATGGCAAGGCTATCGCTCATCGACATTTTATATTTTCTTCCGAGCACGTTTTGCAGCTTGGAAAGCGAATAGAGCTTACCCGGTGCCAACGTGTCCTTCTTGCGCTTGACCGACTTGACCATCGCCCCTGCCGCATTATATGCCGCTGCAGTCTGTTCTGCCTTGGCACGGTCCTTCTCATCAAACTTCAGCTTGCTGACAAGCTCGACTCTCTCGCCGTTGGTCTCGGCGGCACTGACCAGCGCGAGATACTTGCCCGGCACGAAATTGCGGATCGACATATCGCGGTCATAGATCGCACGGACAATGGGAACGATCACGCGGCCGACACGCAAGAGCGATCCGCTTTTGAGCGTGGCATAGCGCGTGAGATTGACACCGTAGAGCCAATCGATATAGGTTCTGGCAAAGCCCTCGCTTGCCAGATTTTCATATTCCGATTCATCCCCCAGGCTTTTCAACGCCTCGGCAACCGTTTCGGGCGTCTGGTCGGGGAGCCACAGCCGCTTTAACGCCTTTTTCGTCTTTAAGGCATGACGGATACAGAGTCTGACGATGATCTCGCCCTCGCGATCGGCGTCCCCCGCATTGACGATGGTATCGACATCGGGACGGTTGCAAAGTGACTCAATGATGCGAAACTGCTTGACGATACCGGCATCGGGTCCCTTTTTGTCTTTATCGCGACGCAGCTCAAAGCGAAACTCCCTCGGGATGCATGGCAGATTCTCCATCGTCCAGTGCCCCGCCGCATGCGCGGGTGCGGGATTGTATGCCTCGATATCCGCCAAAGAAAACAGATGACCGAACGCCCATGTGATCAGGTAGCCGTCGCCCTCAAGATAGCCGTCACGACGCGCCATCTGTCCGATGCCCGCAGCGATATTACGTGCAAGGCTTGGCTTTTCTGCAATGATCAGAACCATTTCGGTCACCTAACTTTCCTCTTTTTGACTTATTTCACGCGCAGCTTTGCGATCTGCTCCTTATCGGGCGACACCGTGGCGCTCCAATTGGTATGGTAGATCACGAAGCCGGGCTTTCCGCCGGGTGCCTTTTTCAGGTTCCTGACCTTGGTATAATCCACCTCGGTCATGGGAGCACCGCCTGCCTCCGAATAGATCGCTGCGATCGACGCCGCCTCGGTGAAGTCGAGCGCCTCCGGCTCCTCCTTCCCCTCCAGCAGCATCACCACGTGAGAGCCGGGCATACCCTTGACATGAAACCAAAAATCGTTTTTCTCAGCAAGCTTGTGCGTGATGTGTTCGTTTTGCAGATTGTTTTTGCCGCACAGCACGCGGTATCCCCCCGTCGTGCGGTATTCGGCAAAGGAGGGGGCGGCGGGGCGCTTGACGCTCTGCGCCGTCTTGATACGGGATGCATAGCCGCTTCGCGCCAGCTCCTCGCGGATCTCCAACAGGTCGGTCGGGGTCTCCGCAGTGGAAAGCGCGGTATTGACGCTGGCAAGATAGGCAAGCTCCTTTCTGCCAAGCTCGATCTGCTTTCCGAGCTCCACGCGCGCACTTTTGCTTTTATTGTATCTTTTGTAATACCGCTGCGCGTTTGCGGTAGGCGAAAGGCGGGGGTCAAGCTCGACTGTGACACTTCCGAAGCTGCCGTCCTCACGATAGTCGTTATAATCGATCAGCACCGCGCTTTTGGCACCCTTTTGCAGCTGATAGCAATTGGCAACGATGAGATCCCCCGCACGCTTATATTCCTCTCCCTTCTCACAGGCGGCAAGCTCTGCCTCCTGCAGCGAGAGCTTATGAGCAATACGGTTACGGGCATTGGTCAAAAGCTTTAAAAGATCGGCGGCACGCTGTGTGATACGGGCGCGCTTATCCTTTTCCCCAAACCAGAGGTCAAGCAATACCGAGGGGCTTTCGACGGCGCGCATCTTGCCGTAATGGGTCAGCGGCAAAAAGGCATATTCCTTGGGCACCTCCCGTTCGTCATAGACGACACAGGGAGAAAAGCGCTCCTCCCTTACCATGGAGATCACTGCGGCAAAGCTTTCGTAGAGCGCCGCCTTGGGAATACTGTAAAGCAATGCGTCGCTCTCCCCTGCCGCGCGATAAACGATCTCCCTTGCCACGCTTGCAGAAATGCCGAGAAAGGTGGCGGTGATCCATTTGTCGGCAGGGCGGTCGCCCGCATGTGCAAGCAGCTCTTCAAATTCCGACTCCGCGACTGTCAAAGGATTCGCCTTTTCCTGGGGCGGAGGCAGCTCATAGCGCATACCGGGCAACACCTGGCGCAAGCTGCTGGTGGTGAAATCCACGGGACGCAGGACGGCAAGGATCCTGCCCTCCCCGTCGGTAAAGATCAAATTACTGTATTTCCCCATCATCTCCGCCACAAGACGGCGGATACAGGTATAGCCCATCTCATCCCTGGTTTCCCACTCCAGCGTCAGCACACGCTCGAAGCCCGCCTGATTGACCGAGAGCAGCTTGGCACCCGAAAGATGCTTGCGCAGCAGCATGCAGAACAAGGGAGGATTCTGGGGGTTTTCCATGGGGATCTCGGTAAATCCCATACGCGGATTTGCCGATCCCGCATTGATCAGCAGTCGCTTACCTCCCGCAAAGGTGCGCATTTGCAGGATCACGGCATCGCGCTCCGGCTGATAGACCTTTTCAATTCTTGCGCCGAGCGCCGTTTGCCTCAGCTCTGCCGCGACCGCGGCAAGAAATCCTGCGTCAAATGCCATACTGTCTTCCTTTAATTATTGAAATAGGATGCGATCCACATCATCCAGCGAATCATACATGAAATCGGGACGGTCTGCCTCGGCTGCCTCCTCCACGTCTGCCGCAGTTGTCTCGCCCGAAAGAACGAGAACCGCCGTCACGCCGTGACGCTTGCCTACGGCAATATCGGTATAAAGGCGATCGCCGAAAATGCACATCTGATCGCAGCGGTAGCCCGTCGCCTCACAGATCATCTCAATGGTTTCCTTATAGGGCTTGCCGAAATAGGTCGGCTTCTTGCCCGTTGAGGCGGTCACAAAGGCGGCAATGGCGCCGCTGTCGGGGATGAATCCCGTCTCGGTGGGGCAATTGAAATCGGGATGCGTGGAAAGATACTCCGCACCGCCGCGGACCAGACGGCAGGCATTGTCAAGCTTTTGATAGGTCAGCGTGGTATCAAAGCTGGTGACTACGATATCGGCACGCTCTTCGCTACCCTCCAGCATGGGGATACCGTTCTCCCTGAAGTTGGCAACCAGCTCATCGGTGCCGACAAGATAGACATTCTTGCCTGCACGGTGCCGCTTCAGATACTCAATGGTCACGTCACCCGAGGTCATGATCTCCTCCTTACGGGGAGAAAATCCAAGCTTTTCCAGCTTTTTGACGTAAAAATCGGTGGTATGAGATGCATTGTTGGTGAAAAACAGCACTCTCTTACCCGCAGCGCGCAGATTGTTGATGAAGCGAATGGCAAACGGAAAGACCTGATATCCAAGATAGATCGTGCCATCCATATCAAAAATATAAAGCTCCTTCTCGGCAAGAAGCGCGGGGTTCGGATTCTTAAAGCTCATAAAAAGACTCCTCATTTGAAAAAATTCCCATATATTATAACACTCCCTTGATTTTTTTGCAAGACTGTGTTAAAATAAACCGTGATAATATACAAAAAGGAGCCTCATATGACAAAGAAAACCGTATTGGGCATCGACGTTGGCGGCACCGCCACAAAAATCGTGGGCTTTCGGGAGAACGAAAACGGACGTGAGCTGATCACGCCCCAGTTTGTGCGTGCAAACGACCCCCTGACCTCGATCTACGGCGCGTTTGGAAAATTTACCATGGAAAACGGTCTTTCGCTCGGTGACATCGACCGTGTCATGATGACAGGAGTAGGCTCCACCTTTGCCGAGAAGCCTCTTTACGAGGGATTGTCCTGCAGATCGGTTCCCGAATTCACCAGCGTAGCTTTGGGCGGACTCTACCTCTCGGGGCTTGACGAGGCGATCATCGTCAGCATGGGCACGGGCACGGCACTGATCTATGCCAAACAGCTTGCGGACGGTAATACCAAGGTCGAATATCTTGGGGGCACCGGCGTCGGAGGCGGCACGCTGGTAGGTCTTTCCAAATTGCTGATCGGCGTGGATACCGTGGAGCACATTGAACAGCTTTGCCTTGAGGGCGACCTTTCCAACATCGATCTCCGCATCAGTGACATGTCCAACAAAAAGCTATACCCCAACGTCAATCGTGATCTCACCGCCTCCAACTTCGGCAAGGTCAGCGATCTTGCCAGTAAAAACGACGTAGCGCTCGGTGTTGCCAACATGGTGGGCGAGACCATCGGCATGCTTTCGGTGTTTGCGGCACGCAGCTACGGACTCGACCGCGTGGTGCTGACGGGCAATCTGACCACCCTTGCACCCATCCAACGCGTATTTGAAATCCTTGAAAAAACCTTTAACATCCACTTTATCATCCCCCAAAATGCGCAGTACGGAACAGTGATCGGCGCAGCCCTCTCAAGCTAAAGAATACCGGCATGCGAAGCTTTCGCATGCCGGTATTGCTTTGATTGCTTTTCAAGGATAGCAGGGGAAAAGAAAACACCAAAAGGCGTACTCTATTGATTCTTCTTGATGATCGCATCTCCATAGTAAACGCGGGGGGTTGAAACCAACGAGGCGTCAAACATACAGTTCTCGCCGTCCACCTCATAAACAGGTCCCTGCTCGGTCACGGTAAAGGTGGTGTCATATACGTCGCACACGATGATAAAGCGCACCGAAGCAAGATGCGCAAGCCCATAGTTGGCGCGTGTGACCCAGTTGGAGGAATTTTGATAGCGCGTTTGTCGATAGTAGTTGCTCGCGCTTGCCGTCCAGAGCACGCATTCGGGTGCCACCAGCTGATACATCTCATACTCACAGCCCATTGATCCGTGGTGCGCGAGCTGCACGATATCCGTTTGCAGTGCATTGCCGTACATCGCGCGCAGATACCGACTTCCCTGCAAATAAAGATCACCGAGCCAGAGCACGGTGGTTTCCTCGCCGCGAAGCTCTCCCTGCCCGTTCGTATTGCGAATATGCATACGGATCACCGTGGAGGTGTCGTTAAAATAATCAAGAATATTGGGATAAAGATCCTCGTGTGTATAAAGCACCTCCAGCTCGACGTTTCGCACAAAAAGGCGCTGACCCGTATGCACCTTGATATACACGGGGCGCTTCAGGAATCCCGAGGTCATTCCCGAAAAATTATCACGCACATAGTTGTTGGGGTTATAGCAATTGTAGGTTTCGTCATCCGAGGGGAAGTTGGCGATAATATAATCCATTTCCACCAGATAGCCGTAGGTGCTGCAAAAATAAGAAAATGCATCAAAATGATCGGCGTGACCGTGCGACATATACCACGCGGCAATGCGAATGGGATTGCTTGCTGTAGGAAGGACGCCGTAAATGCGATAGAACAGATTCTTCAGGACCTTAAAAAGCTCCTCGCCGTCATTGTCAGAGAAGCCTCCGCCGTCGCATACGATGAAGGAGCCGTCCTCCAGCGTGATCACAAAGCTGTTACCGTAGTTACCGCCATCGTAGTTGTAATCCAGCTTCACAGCCGTCACCATCGTATCGGTTACCTTTTCATAGGTCTGCCGACTGTCAAGCAATGCCCCATCAGGCACCGCGACCTTCTTTAAGGAGGAGCAAACGACGCGCAGCGTGGGAGAAAGACCACTCACCGCCTGCGCAGCCGCGTGCTTATACGCCGCATACATGACGTGCAAAGAATATCCTTTTTCACGGTTGACAAGCGTTTTGAATCGGCTTCCCTCGATCGAATTTTCAAGCAAAAGCTCACATCCCGCATCAAGCAGGCCGTGGCAGTATGCTTCAAAGCTGTCGGCATTGACACCATTTCCGCGATAGACCAATTCTACCGAGCCGTCTGCCACGTTGACCGAGCCGCAGAAATCAATATTTTCACCCGTAGGCTTCGGAAAGTCCGATAAAAGAGAGGAATCTCTCATACGGAAGATGGAAAAATCCTGCGGCAAACGGCAAACGCCGTCCTCGTCCATCGCCTCGGTGAGAATATTTTTAAAAAGCGTGATCGCCATACGCAGTCCGGGGTCGTTGGCAGCCGCGACCAAGACCTTATTCCCCGACACCACGACACCGTAATCATTGACGTTCAACCCACTCAGCGTGCTCTGACAAAGCGATCTGTCCACAATGCCCACAAGGATCTCCTTGTTACGAAGATCGAACTGATCGGTATCAAGCGTGCAGATCAGCGACGCCCTTGACTCTAAGGCATCAAGGATCTGATGGGCGGCAACAACGGGATAGTCATACGCATCCGGGTTTTCGGTTTCGGTACGATAATCGGAGCCGAAGCTGCTTCCCTTTTCGTCATCCAGCCTGTGATCGTAAACAACGGCAAAGCTGCTATCAAGCACCAACTGCTCTGCGTTGGAGCAGATTACCCCTTCGCCGATCTCGAGCTTGCCCTCCCCCGTCAGATAAGCCTCGGAAAACACCTGCATTGCCTTCAGGGTCATCAGTCGGTCGGTACCGACGATCACAATGTGCTTGCCCACCATCCGGATGGCGTAGCCCTCCCCTTCGATGCTCGCAAGCACCTTGGCGGTCTCCTCGCGGTCGGTGTTTCCGATCAGGATCTCACGGCTTGTAAAATCGGATTTATCAGAAACAAAAGAGAGCTCGGCACCGGCACGCGCATTCAAAAGAAGCGCAAGCTCCTCCACCTCGTCAAGAAAGATCCCTTTCAGATTTCTGTCATAAACGATCTTATAATCCGCCAGATCCACCTTGTCGGAGGAGCAGGATGAGAACCCGAGGCACGCCGAACACAGCAGGAGAATTGCGGATAAGCAAATGATTACTCGTTTCAAAGTAAACCCTTTCAAAAAATGCCCAAACAAGTGTTTGGGCATTTCAATTATGTGAGATTTTTGGGATCAGCGAATGATCTTGCGAACAGCTGTTCCGTACGCGGCCAACGTGTTTTGAACCGTTTCGCCCGCACTGTAAAGGCCGGTGGTACCGCCAATACTATAATCGGGGCGTCCGTCGGGTTTAATGGTCATCGTGACATTGTAAAAGTCGGAAATAATATGATAATTCACGCTCGAAAGCTCGTTGATCACCTTGTAGTCAACGCGCGCATAGGCGTTGCTCGAATTGGCAGCATAAGAGAAGGAGTTGAAGTTTGCCATGGAAGTGGGCCACCAAACGCACTCGGGTGCGATCAGCTGATAAAGTGCCCACTCGCAGCCATCCCAACCGTGGTGAGCGACCTGTACCATATCGGACTGCATATAATTGCCGTACATGGCACGAAGCGTCTTACTGCCGCGATCCTGCAGGTCACCGAGCCAAGTAAAGGTCGTGGGATCGGTATTGTTGAGATTGCCCTGCCCGTCGGTGCTGCGGAGCGAAAGACGGATCACAGTAGAGGAGTTATTAAAGACGCCAAGCGGCCAAGGACCGAGATCCTCATGCGTATAAAGCACCTCGATACCAACGTTGCGCAGATAGAACTGCTGACCCGAATGGATACGGACATAGGTGAAGGGCTTATTGAAATAGCCCGCAATGGTCGAGAGGCGGTCACGAACGTAGTTGTTGGGGTTATGGGTATTATAGGTCTCGTCATTCGAGGTGAAGTTGCCGAGCAGATATTCCACCGAGCAATACTGACCGTAGGTCTTGGCAAAAGCCAGGAAGTTGCCGTAGTGGTCACCGTGGCCGTGCGAGAGATACCATGCCGCGATGCGGATGGGATCCTGTCTGCTGATGCTGTTCTTTCCGTTGACCGTCTTGTGCAGATCGGCCAGGACGTTATAAAGTCTTGCCTCGTCATCGGCGTCGGTCATACCGCCGTCATACACGATAAAGGAGCCGTCCTCGAGCGTGACGATGTAGCAGTTACCGTAAACCGAGGTGGCGTTGCCGTTATAGTCAAGACGCATTGCCGTAATGCGGGTATCGGTCACCTTGGTGTAGCTCTGAGAAGCAGAAAGAAGCTTTTCGGGAATCAGATGAGCATTTTCCTTCTTCGCCGCTACGATGCGGATGGTGGGCTCATACATATTGACCTTCTGTGACTCATCATAGGTATACTCGGCATAGGTCACGTAGAGCGAGATCCCGTTTGCGGCATGATTGTAGGTACGGAAAAGATTGTTACCGATGGTGTTGCTGTCATACAGTGTATAGCCTGCATTCTCCAGCGCCGTGAAATAGGCGAGACATGCGTTGGCAGTTGCGCCTTCGCCCGTATAGGAGTAGGAATAGGAGCCCTCGCCCACGTCCGTAGTACCGGTCAGCGCCAGTCCGTCGCCGGTGGGTCTCGGGAAATCCGCAACCCAAGAAGACTTTGTATCCTTCTCGACGAAGGAATACTGCGCAGGGAAAACGATATCGTACTTCCCTTCCTCTCCGGAAGCGGTCTTGGAATCCAAAATTGCGTCAAAGAAGATCGCGACTGCCTTTTTCAGGGTGGTCACGTTCAAAGCGCCCACAACGATCTTGTTTCCGTTGACCGAGATACCGTAGCCCGTCGAATCCAACGTAGAAAGGAAGCTCTTTCCCTCTGTGCGGTCAGTGACACCGACGATGATCTCCTTCTCATAGGACTTGCTGTCTGCCGACATGCGAAGATCATTCTTCTTCAGCACGGAATTCGCTGCAATGTACTCACGGATCTGCTCGGCAGCATTGACGGGATAGTCATATCCCTCGGGGTTATCGGACTCATTCTCTACACGGGTGTTATCGGTATTATCATAATCCATACGCACAGAGAAGATCATGTTAAAATCAGCGTCAAGCTTGGTAACTTCCGCGTTGCTGACAACGGTTTCCTTTTGCATCTGGAACTCGTTGACGTTTTCGATGCCACCCTCGAAGCACAGCTTGGCAAACTCATCCAATGCCATCTTGGTGAACAGATTGGTCGTACCGACGATCGCGATCTTATAGTCGCTGACCACGATGGCATATCCATGACCCTCGATCATGGAAAGCGCCTCTGCGCTTTCGACGCGCGAGGTGTTACCGATCAGGATCTCATAGTCGGCGGTATCCACACCGTCCTTTTTGTCATCCTTTTTGGCACTTACCGAGTTGCCGAGCCAATCTCCGAAATTCCGACCAAAGCTTTTGATGCTTGCCTCCATCGTGTCGGAAATATCGGAATCATAGATCACGCTGTACTGCTCAAGATCGACCTTTGTCTTTCCGCAAGAGGAGAACATCAGCATTGATGCTCCCAGAAGACAAAGAATCAGCAACAGACTGATTGTTTTTTTCACAGAAAAATCCTCCTTTTTATTCCGGACTGTTTAGTAAGAACGGTTTTTTGCGATCACGGCATCTCCGTAAGCGAGCAACGGCGTGCCGATCTGCTCTGCGGCATTGTAAAGTCCCGTGGAGCTTTCACCGACGAACCTCATATCGGGTCCGTCCGCAGTGATGGTCATGGTGACGTTATAGTTATCCGACAGAATGAAATATTTCACGGAAGGAAGCTCGTTGATGACCTTGTAGGAGGTCTTGATATACGTCACGTTGGACTCTCTGCCCGAATCCATCTCGCTAAAGTAAGACAATCTGTGAGGCCACCAGACGTACTCGGGGGCTACCAGCTGATACAGAGCCCATTCACAGCCGTTACCGCCGTGATGCGAGACCTGCACCATATCGGATTGCAGATAATCTCCGTACATGGCACGGAGCGTACGACTGCCGCGCGTTTGCAGGTCACCCAGCCAAAGGAAGCTGTATTCCCGATCCGAATTCAGATTTCCCTGCCCATCGGTGTTGCGAATGCTCATACGGATGACCGTGGAGGTATCGTTGAAGATCTCGATATTCCAAGGATACATCTCCTCGTGCGTATAAAGGACCTCCATCTCGACATTACGGATAAAGAATTTCTGACCCGCATGCACCTTAATGTACATCTTCTGCCCACCGAGCTTGGAAAGCATGCTCTTCAGGCCGTCGCGAACGGTATTATTGGGGTCAAAGGAGTTGTAGGTCTCCTGCTCCGAGGGGAAATTGGCGATCACGTAATCAAGATCGGTCAGTCCTCCGTACTTATTACAGAAGGTAGAAAATGCATAGTAATGATCCGCATGCCCGTGCGTCATATACCAAGCAGTGATCTTGATACGATTGGAGGCGGTCGGCAATCTGCCATAAATAGAACGGTAAAGATCTGACAAAACAGCGTAGAGTCTGTCTGCGTCCGAACTGACAAATCCGCCGCCGTCAAAAACGATGAAGGTGCCGTCCTCCAGCGTCATCACGTAGCTGTTTCCGTAGTTCTCACCACCATTGTAATCCAATCTCACGGCAGTGATGCGCGTATCGGAGCGCTTGGTGTAGGTCTGCTTGCTGTTCAGCAGCTCCTGAGGAACCATATTGACCGAGCTCAGCTTGGAGGAAATGATGCGGAAGCTGGGAACAAACATCTCCACCTTCTGCTCCGCGGCATGGATATAGGGCGCATAGATCACGTGAAGCATCACGCCCTTCGACGTATTGTAATAGGTCTTGAAGACATTCTCTTCAATGGTATTGCTCATGTGGAGCTTGTAATTTCCGCTCTCTAGCTTTTGGCAGTAGGCTGCGAAAGCGCTGCTCGAAATACCCGATCCGGTATAATAATACTCCACAGAATCGTCATGAACGTTGACCGAGCCTGTCAGGATGATCTGATCTCCCTCGGGCTTGGGGAAATCCACTCTCCAGCCGGTTTTTTCGCTCAAAACGATGCTGTACTCATCGGGGAAGCAGATGATATACTCGTTCTCGTTATCGGGATCCACCTTCTTGCTGTCGTAGATCACATCCTTGAAAAGCGCTGCGGCTTTGCGAAGCATGTTGTCATTCAGCGCCGCCACGACCACCTTGCCATCCTTGATCCCAACACCGTATTCATCAACATTCATGGTTGCCATAAAGTCAATGCCCTCCCGATGCGTGGTAGTGCCCACAATGATCTCGTTGGTATAGGATTTAGAATCGGGTGCCATATAGATATCCTTCTTCTTCAGAACGGTCAGATCCGAAAAATACTCGCAGAGCTGATGGCAGACGAGCACAGGATAATCATAGCCGTTGGGGTTCTCGGGATTCAAACGGTCGCCCTTGGCATCGGTGGAGCTGTCGTCAAGACGGATGGAATAGATCATACTCCAATCGGCGTTGACCTGCAACAGGGGGATATTGCTGACAACCGTTTCCTTCTCCATCTTAAGAACGCTGAGATCCGCCTCGGTATCGTTCAGATAGGTTTCAACGAATAGATCAAGCGCCTTGCCGGTCAGAAGGTTGGTCGTACCTACAATGACGATCTTATCGTCGATGACCGCAATACAATAGCCGTCGCCCTCGATCAGCTCCAGTGCCTTTGCCGTTTCCTCTCGAGATGTATTGCCGATCAGAATTTCAAAATTGCTGTTTTTAACGGTTTGAGTTTCTTTATCCAAGACCGCTTCGGGAGAACCTCCGACAGCCTTCCCGAAGGTCTTTACAAAATCGTTGATCCTTCCAAGGAAGGTGTTTGAAACGTCATCACCGTAAACGATGCTGTAATTGGTCAGATCGACCTCAGCCTTGGAGCAGGAGGCAAAAAGAAGCGTAGCAGAAGCGAGAAGACAGACCGAAAGGAACAGAATAAAAATCCTTTTCTTCATAAAAATACTCCTCTATGAATGTTACACCTAAACTCATTGATGCACTCGCTGACGGGAGGGCTCCCTTCCCTGCGGTCGAAGCGACGATCAGCTCATTTTCGGATAAACGAGGTCTTGCTACTTAATGTGCTCGGCTTGATCCATGTCTTCTGGTTGGTCGGATCGTATTCGGCAACGTTGTAGATGCCCGTGCCAGATCCGTCATTGCTGTTATCGATCGTGTAATCGGGACCGTTTGGTGTGATGGTCAGCGTCGTGTTGTAATCATCACCGAGAATGATGTATCTCACGGATTCAAGTTCGTGGGCAACACGATAATCGATCACATACTGAGTGACACTGGAGTTGGGATCCACCGTCTGGGTATTGTGGTACTCGCCTCTGCCGCAGGGCCACCAGACAAGCTCGGGCGAAACGAGCTGATAAAGCTCATATTCACAGCCGTTATATCCGTGGTGCGCCAACTGAACCATATCCGAATCAAGATAAGCGCCGTACATCGCACGCAAGCATTTGCTGCCTCGATAATGCAGGTCTCCCAGCCAGAGTGAGCTGCAGGACTCACCCGATCGGTTTCCGTTTCCGTCGGTGTTATGCACTGTAAAGCGAATGACGGTAGAGCTGTCGTTGAAGATCTCCAGCTTCTGAGGATACAGATCCTCATGCGTATAAAGGACCTCCAGCTCAACGTTACGGATATAGAACTTCTGTCCGGAATGGACTTTATAGTATTTGACACCGCCCGACACGATGAGATTCAGTCGGTTGAGCGAATCACGAATCTGAGGATTGGGATCATGAGTGTTATAGTTTTCCTCATCCGAGGAAAAGTTTGCAAGCATACGCTCCACCGAAATGCGAGAGCCGTATACCTCACAGAACTTCCAGAAATTCGAAAAATGATCGAAATGTCCGTGTGAGAGATACCATGCCGCGATCACAATGGGGTTCTCTGCGGAGGGCAAATACCCGTGAACCTGCTCATAGAGCGTGGAAAGCACGTTCCAAAGGCGGTTGTGATCCGAGTTGCCATACGAGCCGGCGCCGTCAAAGATCACGAAGGAGCCATCCTCAAGGGTCATGATATAGCAGTTTCCCCAGTTGCCCTCGGCGCGGTTCAGCTGCATGGTGGTGATACGCGTCTGGGTCACCTTTTCAAAGGTCTGCCTCTCGTTAAGCAGCTCTTCCTCAATGACATTTACAGAATCAAGAGTGGAGGAAACGATGCGGATGCAGGGAGAAAAGAGTGTGACGCCCTGCGCATTGGCATGCTTGAAGGCAGCATAGGAAACATGAAGCGTGGCACCCACCGCTTCGTTGATGTAGGTCTTGAAGATGCTGTCCTCGATCCGATTTGACATATGCACACGGTAGCCCGCATTTTCAAGCACTCTGCAATAGTCGGCAAAGGACGCCTCGTTGACGCCACTGCCGTCATAGCAAAGCTCGATCGAATTATCGTAAACGTCGACCGAGCCGACAAATTCAATGCCCTCTCCCTCCGGTCTCGGAAAATCCAAAAACCAGCTCTGGTTAAAGGCGGCTTTGTAAGTATAATTAAGTGGGAAGCGAACGCTCTTTTTGTCACCGGTTAATGCAGTGGAATCCAAAATGGCATCAGAAAACTTACTGACAGCCTCACGGAGTCCCATGTCGTTCGTGCCCGTGATCACAATATCGCCTTCAGAGGTAATGGTAAAGCCATACTCATTTGCCTCCAGCGTTGCGCGGAAGCCCTTGCTTTCCTCACGAGTGGTCTCTCCGACAAGGATCTCCTTTGCCATTGCGAAGGAGGTCTTATCCTTGCCGATCGGGAACACCGTTGTAGACGCGGTCAGCCCGAGCGTTTGGGTAAGCTTCGAACGGATCTGCTCTGCCGCAACAACGGGATAATCAAAAGCATTGGGGTTGCCAGGCTCGTAGCGCTCTGCCGTGCTGGGCGTATCGTCCAGACGATAGGAATAAACCACGTTATAGCTCTTGGTCACCTCTACCATTTCAATATTGTAGTGCAGATCGTCCTTCAACAGGATCTCGGAGGACATTCCCTCCCCCTCGGCACAGTAAGTGGAAACGAAAAGATCGATCGCCTGCCTGGTCAGAAGATTGGTCGTACCGATGATCACGATCTTGTTGTTGAGGACACGGATGCAATAGCCGTCCCCCTCGATCTCCTCAAGCGCCTGTCTTGACTCAGCGCGCTTGGTCAGACCGATCAGGATCTCAAAATCGTCACTCACGATCTCTTCCTTCGATTTATCGCGGACGCGGTTAAAATCATATCCGATCAAGTTGCCGAGATCCTTTGCAAACTGATTGACCTCGGTCACAAGTCCTGCGGAAAAATCGCTGCTGTAAACGATATCGTAATCCTTCAGATCAACCTTGGTTTCACCCTTCTTGCACGAGGAGAAGATCAGCAACATGGATGCCGAAATCACCACGCAAAGCAAGAGATTGATAACTCTTTTCATAACAATGACTGCTCCCTTTCTGTTAAAACACTGCGCTGTGAGAACTATCCTAATAGACGGAATAATTATACCACTTCTCAGACTCGTTTTCAAGCAATCTTCCGATGTTTCACAATCTCTTGAACAAATTCATCATTTTTCACAATTTTTTTTCGTGCGTTTTGTACCATGAGTCTAACGGAAATTTGCCATTTTCGGTAAAAAGTGCGGAAGCGTGAATTCATTGTAAAAAAAATGTTTCGTCCAAATTATTTTCCTTGACTCGTCCGCCTTGAGCATGATGAAAAAGGAGCCTTTTTTCCTTTGAGGAAATAGCGAAAACCTCGTCATACGCACTTGACAGAGCGCGCATACAGATGGTATAATGTTGACGTTTATATTTGATTTACCGAGAGGCAATTATTATGAAATGGACTTCACTTAACGAGCTGCGCGAAAAATACCTTGCTTTTTTTGAATCCAAGGGACATTTGCGTCTTCCCTCCTTCCCCCTCGTTCCCATCAACGACAAATCGCTTTTGCTCATCAACTCCGGCATGGCGCCCATGAAAAAGTTTTTCACGGGTGAGGAGATCCCCCCCCGCAACCGCGTCACCACCTGCCAGAAGTGTATCCGCACCCCCGATCTTGAGCGCGTGGGACATACCGCAAGGCACGGCACGTTTTTCGAAATGCTCGGCAACTTCTCCTTCGGCGATTATTTCAAGGAGGAGGCGATCTCCTGGGCGTGGGAATTTCTGACCGTTACACTGGAGATCCCCGGTGAGCTTCTTTGGCCCTCCATCTACGAAAATGACGAGGAGGCCTTCGATATCTGGCACAACAAGATCGGCGTTCCCGCAGAGCGCATCACCCGCCTTGGAAAAGCCGACAACTTCTGGGAGCACGGCTCGGGTCCCTGCGGCCCCTGCTCCGAGATCTATTTTGACCGCGGCGAAAAATACGGCTGCGGCAAGGCGGATTGCCGTCCCGGCTGTGACTGCGACCGCTATATGGAGATCTGGAACAACGTCTTTTCCCAGTTTAACAACGACGGTCGGGGCAATTACACCGAGCTGGTCCAGAAAAACATCGATACCGGTATGGGTCTTGAGCGTCTTGCCTGCGTCATGCAGGGCGTTGACAACATGTTCGAGGTCGACACCATCCGCAAGATCCTCGATACCGTCTGCACCATTGCAGACAAGCACTACGGCGACAGCAAGGAAAACGACATTTCGATCCGCGTCTGCACCGACCACATCAAGAGCTCGATGTTCATGATCGCCGACGGAGTGATCCCCTCCAACGAGGGACGCGGCTACGTGCTTCGCCGTATCATTAGACGCGCCTGCCGCCACGGAAAGCTGCTCGGCATCAACCACCCCTTCCTTTGCGATCTCTGCCGCGTGGCGATCGGCGAGAACAAGGGTGCTTACCCCGAGCTGCAGGAAAAGCAGGATTATATCCTCAAGGTCATTTCGATGGAGGAGGAGCGCTTTGACGCCACCATCGATGCAGGTCTTTCCATCCTTTCGGGTCTGATCAAGGATGCCGTAGAGGGGGGCAAAGCTGCCATCTCGGGCGAGGACGCCTTCAAGCTTTACGACACCTTTGGCTTCCCGCTTGATCTTACGAAGGAGATCCTTGCGGAAAACAAGCTAGGACTTGACGAGGACACCTTCAAGGAGCTGATGAAGGCCCAGCGCGAGCGCGCACGCGCCGCACGCGGAAACATCAGCGGCTGGGATAACACCGCCAAGGGAATCCTTGAGGGTCTTGACGCCACCGCGTTCCTCGGCTATGACACCACCTCCTGTGACGCTGCCAAGGTTCTTGCCATCATCGTAGAAAACGAGGAGGGCACGGCAAGCGTGGAGGAGATCAGCGAGGGCGAATGCACCGTGATCCTTGACAAAACCGTATTCTACGGCGAGGGTGGCGGTCAGATCGGCGATATCGGCTCGATCTCGGCCGAGCACGCATCCCTTCAGGTCACCGATACCAAGAAGACCGACGGCATCTACCTGCACATCTGCACCCTTTCAGACGGTATTCTTAAAAAAGGTGATACCGTAACCGCGACCATTGATGTTGAGAGGAGAGCCGCCATCGCACGCAACCACTCGGTGGCACACCTCCTGCAAGCAGCTCTCCGCGAGGTGCTCGGCACGCACGTGGAGCAGGCAGGCTCGATGGTCGACGGCGAAAAATGCCGCTTTGACTTCACCCATTTCGCTGCCCTCACAAGCAAGGAGCTTGCCACAGTCGAAGCCACCGTCAACCGTCACATCTTTGCGGGCGCGACCATCACCATGACCGAAATGCCGATCGAAGAGGCGAAAAAGTGCGGTGCACTCGCGCTCTTTGGCGAAAAATACGGAAGGATCGTCCGTGTCGTGCGCATGGGTGACTTCTCCACTGAGTTCTGTGGTGGAACCCATCTTGACAACACCGCCAAGATCGGGCTGTTTAAGATCGTTTCCGAAACCTCTGTTGCCGCAGGCGTACGCCGTATCGAGGCGGTGACCGGCACAGGTGTACTGGATCTTCTTTGCGCACGCGATTCCCTGCTCGCCGAAGCCGCCGACATCCTGAAGGCACAAAACCCGGGTGACGTTGCCAAGCGCGCGCACGCCTTGCAGGGCGAGCTGAAGGAGGTTCGAAGAGAGCTGGAGTCCATCAATGCCAAGCTCGCCTCCTCTAAGCGCGATGACGTGCTGAAGAACGCCGTTGCCGTGGGCAGCATCAAGCTTGCCGCCGCACGCCTTGACGGCATGCAGCTTGACGTGGCAAGAAGCCTTGCCGACGACATCAAGGCAAGCCTTGATGACACCGTGGCATTGCTTGCCGTGACCGACGGAGCTCGCATCAATCTGATCGCCGTTGCGGGCAAGGCAGCCGTTGCGGCAGGTGCACACGCAGGCAAGCTGGTCGGTGCCGTTGCCGCCATCACGGGCGGTAAGGGCGGCGGTCGCCCCGATAACGCCATGGCAGGCGGTCGCGATCTCTCCAAGCTCGATGAGGCACTGCTTGGTGCAAGGGATATTCTTGCCGCACAGCTCGGCTAAAAGCAAACAGGGCTTGCACGCGATAAAGCGGCAAGCCCTGTGTTTTTATTATAAACAGACCCGTGTGCACGTGGCACACGGGTCTGTTTTATACGTTGTTATCTGCCGCTTCTGTCACGGCGACCGCGAGATTTGAAAATGCTCATGATAGCATCAAAGTCATCCTCGGAGATCGAGGAATCCTCTCCCTCGGAATCATACTTGGGGGGATGACCGACGGCAGGAGCAACGGGCTGAGCCACGGGGATCTCCGCCGCTGCGGGTGCCTGGGGCTGTACGACGGGAGTCTGCTGCGCAGGGACGGCGGGTGCTACGTAGGGTGCCTGCACGGAACCAGCCACGGGGCTTGCATACGAGGGAGTCTGCCCTGCGGGGGTCACGGGTGCGGTAAAGACAGGGGGCTCGGGTCTGGGTGCAGGTGCGGACACTGCCTCAACCGAGGGAGCCTCTGCCTCCTCTCCCTGCTCAAAGCCGGTCGCGATGATGGTAATACGCATTTCGTCGTCAAGAGAATCATCAAATGCAAGACCCCAGATGACATTGGCATCGGGGTGTGCCTCACGGGAAACCATGGAGGATGCAAGATCCACCTCCTCAAGTCCCACATCGTGCGAGGCGGTAATGCTGATCAGAATGCCGCGTGCACCGTGGATGGAGGTTTCAAGCAAGGGACTGGAAATCGCGGCTCTTGCCGCAAGCTCTGCCTTGTCTGCACCGGTTGCGCCGCCTACGCCCATATGTGCGTAGCCTGCGTTCTTCATCACCGAGGTGACGTCGGCAAAATCGAGGTTGATAAAGCCGGGAACGTTGATCAGCTCGGAAATGCTCTGCACGCCGCGACGAAGCACATCATCGGCGATCTCAAAGGCGTTGCCGAGCGTAATGCGCGTATCCGACACCTGCTTCAGCTTTTCATTGGGGATGACCACCAGCGAATCCACATACTGACGCAGCTCCTTGATGCCTCGCTCCGCCTGCTCCTGGCGGCGCTTGCCCTCAAAGCTGAAGGGCTTGGTCACAATACCGATGGTCAGAATATTCATTTCATGTGCAAGGCGAGCCACAATGGGTGCGGCACCTGTTCCGGTTCCGCCTCCCATACCGGCGGTGACAAAGACCATATCGGCACCTGCCAGCATCTGCTTGATCTCATCGATCGACTCCTCTGCGGCACGTGCGCCCACATCGGGATTTGCGCCCGCACCGAAGCCCTTGGTGATCTTTTCGCCGATCACCATCTGCACGGGTGCCTCGGATTTGCGAAGCGCCTGACGGTCAGTGTTGACAGAAACAAACTCCACGCCGCGAATATTGGCGGCGATCATGCGGTTCACGGCATTATTGCCGCCGCCGCCCACGCCGATCACTCGAATCACTACGCCGCTTTCACAGGCATTATCGTGTTCAAAGGTCATATGTACATCCTCCGTTTTTCAGGTCTTTACGGCACCTTGCCGCAAACATTACAACAATTCAAGTTATATTTTAATATATTCCAAGCCAATTTGCAAGATGTTTCACGAAATATTTTTAAAAAAGAAGCGACAAGCCTCGCCCTAACACTCTGCTATGCTACCTTTTTTGATGTTTTTTTGCCTTTTGGCAAAGTCCTAACATATCCTCAAGAATCCTTCTGTTGGCATCGGGACGGGAAAACGCGGAAATACCTCGCTCATAAGCACGGATGCGTGCGGAGTCGTCAAGAAGCGGAAGCACGGCGGCGGCAAGCCCTCCCTCCACGAGTTCGCGCTCTTCAAGCAGGACTCCTGCTCCGTTCTCGTAAAGCGCCTTGGCATTCTCATATTGATGGTTACCCGTCACATTGGGAGAGGGCACCAGCACAGCGGCGCGTCCTGCCGCCGCAAGCTCGCTGATGCTCATGGCACCCGCACGGCAGATGACCAGTGTCGCACTTGCCATGTGCCGCGGCATGTCAAAGATGAAGGGACGGATATCAAGTCGCCCTGACGCGACAAGCCCTGCCTCGGAGAACGCGCGCATGAACTCCTCATATCCCCCCTTCCCCGTTGCGTGCAAATGGTAGACGTCCTCGCGTTCCGCCCGCATCAGATCGATCACGGCGCGGTTGAGCGCCGCAGCACCGAGGCTTCCTCCAAAGGAAAGGATCATACGGCGGCAGCCCGCAGGCAAGGAATACGCAATTCCCGTGCC
The DNA here is from genome assembly GCA_015063625.1 of Oscillospiraceae bacterium. Taxonomy (GTDB): domain Bacteria; phylum Bacillota; class Clostridia; order Oscillospirales; family CAG-272; genus Firm-07. The sequence goes on along the minus strand of SVTT01000001.1, from coordinate 91,956 downwards.
GACAAAGCCGCGCGGCAAGGGATTTCCCACCGTCAGCACCCTTGCACGGCTACTCAACCGCTTGCCCGCCGAGGGGAAATTGACCCATACGCGATCCACAGAGCCTGCCAGCATTCGCACGGCAAGCCCCGGAACGGCATTCGACTCATGCACTGCCGTCGGGATACCCATCCGTGTCGCAGCAAAAAGCGTGGGGTAACAGGCGTATCCGCCCGTACCGATCACGATATCCGGAGCAAATTCACGCAAAAGCGCCCTTGCATCTCCGATCGCCTTTACCGCAAGTGCACCCTCACGAAGAAGGGAGATCCCGAGCTTCCTCGAAAGCCCCTTGACGTGCAGGCTTCTGATCGCATAGCCTGCACCTGTTACCAGCTCATTCTCCATGCCTCCGGCAGCACCCACAAACAGGAGCTCAGCCCCCGCAATATTCTCCCTGATCGTATCCGCAATGGCAAGGGCGGGGGTGATATGCCCCCCCGTACCCCCACAGGTCATGATGATCCTCATACCGATTTTCTCCCCGTGCTGTAACGAGATATCGACAGCACGATCCCCATTTCAAAAATTTGCATGGCAAGGAATGTACCGCCCGAGCTGAAAAATGGCAGCGACACACCCGTATTCGGCATGGAATTGGTCACCACCGCAATATTCAGCACCGCTTGCAGTGCCAGCTTGAGCGAAATGCCGTAAACCAAAAGTGAACAGAAGCGATCGGGTGCGTGTGCGGCAATGCGAAAGCCTCTGAAAAACAGCAGCACGAACAGCAAAACCGTCAAAAGTGCTCCCAGAAAGCCGAGCTCCTCACAGATGACCGTAAAAATGAAATCGTTCTGCGGCTGAGAAACATAGCCGTACTTTTGCTGACTGCCGCCAAAGCCCTTGCCGAAGAGTCCACCCGAGCCGATCGCATAAAGGCCCTGCAAGGTCTGCCACGCCGCACCGAGAGGATCGACCTCCTCGATATGAAGCCAGGTATCCACGCGCACCTGCGCATACGAGGAAACCAGGATCAGCAGACACCCCGCTGCGGCGACAACGCCTGCCATCATACCGAGATAACGGATACGCGTTCCCCCGAGAAACATCATGCACACACCGAGCATGGCAATAATCAAAAGACCCGAGATATGTTTTTCCGCCGCAACCAGCACGCAAACCGTACCGATCAATCCTCCTGGCATCAGCACACCGAAACGGAAGCTCCCTCCCCCTTTTTTCAGCGAGGTGATCTCGCGCTCGTATTTTGAAAGCATGAGTGCAAGCACCATCAAGAGAGCAAGCTTGGCGATCTCCGATGGCTGAACCGTGATCGGTCCCAATACCAACCATCGCTGTGCGCCGCCGCCCACGGTTCCGATCAGCAGGACCAACAGCAGCAATGCGAGCGAGCAGGCATACAGAAACACGCCGAAGCCGCGCCAGAATGCGGGGGTGGCAAACAGAACGAAGGGGACAGTCGCACCGACCGACAGCAATGCAAACAGTAAATATCTCTTAAAGAAATAGAAGGAATCTCCATAAAATTCCTTTCCGTAAACAGAGCTCGCACTGTAGGACATTGCCGTTCCGAACGCCAGCATCAGCAAAACGACCAGTAAAAAGCCGCGATCGATCCCACCGCGATGCACACCGTCACGCGCAGCTTTTTCGGAAAGCGGCTTGATCGACCATGCCTCGAAAAGCCTTTTTTTCAAACTCATGGCTTATCCCCCGACAAAGGCAAGCACGGCGAAAAGAAGCGCCGTAAGAGAAAACAGAAAAACGATGCTTCGTTCTCCAAGACCGCACTTTTCAAAATGGTGATGAAGGGGCGCCATGCGGAACAGGCGCTTCCCCTTCGTCAGCTTGAAAAATATGACCTGCAATATGACCGATGCCGCCTCGATCACGTAAACGCCCCCTGCCAGCAGCAGCGTGATCGGGCTTGCCGTCAGCACGCCGACGCCTGCGACCATACCGCCCCAGAACAGTGAGCCCGTGTCCCCCATAAACACCTTTGCGGGATGGGCGTTGTAAAGAAGAAAGCCGACCGATCCGCCGAGCATCACAGCACCGAAGAAAAGATACAGACTCACGCCCGACCTCAAGCCAAAGGCAAGGCAAAAGACACCGAGCACCGATACGGTCGCGGAAAGCAGTCCGTCCAGTCCATCGGTCAGATTGAGCGCGTTGATCACCCCTGTGATGAACAGGAGCATCAGCGGATAGTACCAAAGCCCAAGCGCCAGTTGGCGCGATACAAAAGGCAAGCGGACCGCAGTTCCAACACCCAGCAGCCGCACGGCGACGAGCAAAAACAGTGCCGCAAGCAACAGCTGGAGAAAATATTTTTGCGCTGCCGAGAGCCCCTTGTTTTCCTTTTTCAGGAGTTTCAAATAATCGTCATAAAAACCGATAGCGGCAGAGCCGAGGGCGAGGAAAAGCACGGCAAGCACAGGGTAAAGCTCACGTCCCCTCCCCTTGAAGGCGAGCACGATTCCGTACACCGCACCAACCGTCAGCACGGCAAATACAAAGGCAAGTCCGCCCATGGTGGGCGTGCCCGCCTTTTTACTGTGCCAGGATGGTCCGATCTCAAGGATCGGCTGTCCTGCGCGATAGCGCCTCAAAACGGGAATGAGCAGCGCCTCATAGGCAGCCGTGGAGAAAAAGATCGCCAAGGCAACCAAGCCGTATTCAATCAAAGACCTTTGCAGCATCACGTCCTCCTTAATTCCAACATGATCTTTTCGAGCGCCATTTTTCTCGCTCCCTTGAAAAGCACGACGGCGTTTTCCGGCGTCCGACGCAGGATCGTATCGATCAGTGCTCCCTCCTCTCCCTTTTCAAAGGAGTGGATCCTCTCCTCGCTCATCCCTGCCAAAACAGCCCCTTTTTTGATACCGTTTGCCAGCTTTCCGTATGTTATCAGCATCCCGATCCCATCCCGTGCCGCACATTCTCCCACCGCCCGGTGCAGTGCCTCCGAGCGATCTCCAAGCTCCGCCATATCCCCCAGCACTGCCACGGTCGGGCGACTGCCCGCAAGCAGGACCGTCGACTCAAGCGATGTCGCGACACTCTCGGGCGATGCGTTATAGCAATCCTCCAGCAGCAGCCGTTTTCCGTGTGTCAGCTTCTTCATACGCGGAGTAGAGCTGCTCGCCCTTGAAAGTCCCTCGCGGATCCGGCGGTCATCAAGTCCGCAAAGCACACCCACCGATGCGGCAAGCATCAGACTTGAAAGCCCCGCGCGCCCGGGCACCCCCCAGAAAAGCTCCCTGATTTCTCGCTCCCCGAAGCGCAGCGAAGCCCTGGTTCCCTCGGCATTAAACACGACCTTTTCGGCACAGAAATCGGCACGCTCTCCTCTTCCGACCCGATAGATCACGGAGGAGATGCTCTTCAACAGAGGTGTATCCAGCTCCTCAGGGATCAGTAGAATATCCTCTCCCGTTTGCGCCGCGGCTATACCAAGCTTTTCATGCACCAGCGCGGCGTAGCTCTCGAAATTTCCGATATGCGCCGACCCCACATTGGTCAGAACGGCAATATGCGGCAACAGTGCGTGTGCCATTTCCTCCATCTCGTGCGGATGGCTGATGCCAAGCTCGAGAACGTAAAAATTCGCCTCCTCCATCGACAGAAAGGACAGGGGCATACCGATCCCGCTGTTAAAATTCCCTTCGCTTTTTTCAACATGCCCATGCTCGGAAAGCAGTGCCGCAACCGCCTCCTTCACCGTGGTCTTACCCGTGCTGCCGCTGATGGCGATCACCCTGCCGCCGCAAAGCCTTCGCCGAAGCCTTACGGCGTTCATCAGAGCGCTTTGAGGATCGTTGACCTGCATCAGCCAATAGCTTCCCATGGGCGGAGCAACGTCAAAGGGCATGAGAAGCGCCGAGGCACCTCTTTCCAATGCCTCCCCCAGATACATCGCACCGTCGGTGAATGCACCCCTCAGTGCGACAAAAAGATCGCCCGCAAGCACCTCGCGCGAATCGGTTGCAATGCCTTTGATATGGGGAGAGGGATCACCGATCCGAAAAGCCATACTGCCGAACGCGCAAGCCAATGCACGCGCCTCCCGCAAGCCAGAATAGAGATCAACCCTCATGTCCTCTCGTCCTTTCCCGTTGCGCAAGGCAGGAGGCGACCAGAGCACGCTCCGAAAAGGGACGGCGCTCATTTCCTACGATCTCGTATTCCTCATGCCCCTTTCCCGCAAGAAGCAGAATATCCCCTGCCCGCGCGGTGCGCACCGCATAGGCGATCGCCTCTCTGCGGTCCTCGATCACAATATAAGGCTTCTCCTTGTCGACTCCCTTCAGAATATCCGAAATGATGTCTTGAGGATCCTCGCTGCGACTGTTATCCGAGGTAATGATCGAAAGATCGGCAAGACGGGAGGCGATACGCCCCATTTCACGGCGCTTGCTGCGGTCGCGATCACCGCCGCAGCCAAACAGCAGCAGGATCTGATTTCCTTTTGACCGAAAGCCCCTCACTGTTGTCAAAAGCTTTTGCAGTGCATCGGGTGTGTGGGCATAATCTAAGAACACGTGGATATCGTCACGATCTCCCGTAATGCGCTCCATACGTCCCGGAACACCCGAAAAATGCGCAAGCGCTTCCTTGATCACATCGACTCCCACACCGAGGGAGTGTGCCGTAACGGCAGCCAGTGCCCCGTTTTCCACCGAAAAATCACCCGGTACAGGCAAAAGAAGGTCAACACCCTCCTCTGTGAGCATAAAGGAAACACCCTTTTCTCCCCTTTTTTGCACATTGCAGACCTGCTCCTCACCCACAAGCCTTACCCCACATTCAAGCTCCTCTGCAAGTCTTTGTCCGTATGCGCCAAAGCAGGAGATCACCGCCTGCTCGCACCTCGAAAAAAGCTTCTTTTTTTCCAGGAAGTAGCTCTCCATATCCCCATGCAGATCAAGATGATCCGGCGTCAGATTGGTAAAAATCGCACGGTGAAAAAACAGGGGCTCCACCTTTGAAAGTGCAAGCGCGTGCGAGGTAACCTCCATGATCACGTATTCCGCGCCCATGTGCCGCATCTCAAGCAACAGCCGATAAAGCTCGGAGGGATCGGGGGTGGTCATATTGGCAAGGCGATCGGAATTTTCAAAGCAAAGGCTTTTGCCCCGACAAAGGGTCTTTACCGTACCGATCATGCCACAACGCCTGCCCGCGTAGGTCAAAATACTGTAAAGCATGGTAGAAACCGAGGTTTTCCCATTGGTTCCCGTCACACCGATCAGCTTCATCCCCCTTGCAGGATGCCCGTACCATGCGTCAAAAAGCCGCGCCAGTGCAAGACGCGCATCCTCGACGACAAGCGAGGGGATCCCACGGACGGGACGCTCGGCGACCGCAAAAACGGCGCCGCGAGCGATCGCCTCATCAACGTAGGATGCGGCATCGTGATGGAGTCCGTTGATCGCCACAAAAAGCTCTCCCCTCTTGACCTCACGGGAATCCGAGGCGATCCCCCTGATATCCATATTCTCTCTTGCCGCATGGGAAGAATAACCCGCCGATTCCAAGAGTTTTTTCAATAACATATCCTTCCTCTGCTCCTTTACCCATCATCGATCTCGTCATACGGAAAATACAGCGTCACGACCGTTCCCCGTGCTGCGGCGCTTCCTGCGGTGGGATACTGACGCTTGACGGTCTTATCTGTCAACAGATAATCCTTTGCCCCTGCAACCGCCACGTTAAAGCCCATATCGGTGAGAAGTCTGTTTGCCGCCGAGGCAGTCATTCCCACCACGTCAGGAACCGTCAATTCACCCGGTACAGCATCCCCCAGTGTAAGCACGATCGAGGCTCGGTTTCGAGTGACCTGACTCCCTGCCGCAGGACTTTGACCTGTGATCCTCTCTCCCGTGCCCACAAAGCTGAACTGAAACGGTGATTCACCGAGCAAAGCCGCAGCGCTTGCCATATCCATCCCGCAAAGATCGGGAACACTCAGCATGCGCTCTGCCTCCTCCTGCTCGGTATAGACCGCCTCTACACCGAGATAGGGCAATGTCGCCTCAAATACGTTTGCCACATAGGGTGCTGCTACCACGCTGCCGTATTTGCTTCCCTGTGTCGGCTCATCCACCACAATGATCACCGCGATCTCGGGGTCATCGGCAGGAGCAAAGCCTACGCAAGAGCCGATACGGGCGCTCCTGTCGTCACCGATCTTTTCGGAGGTGCCTGTTTTTGCGGCAACGCGGTAGCCTGCCACATAGGCGTTTTTGGCACCGCCGTCTCCTGCAACGCCGCCTGCCAGGATCTCACAAACGGTTCTTGCCGTTTCCTCGCTGATCACCGTCCGACGCACGGCACTCTCATGCCGATAAACCTCATTTCCATCGGCATCGGCAATGCTTTCCACCACGTAGGGTGACAGAAGGCTTCCGCCGTTTGCCACCGCGGATACCGCCGTGATCATCTGAAGGATCGAGACCTTAAAATTTTGCCCAAAGGAGGCGGTGGCAAGATCCAGCTCTGTAAAGGAGGATCTGGCGTGGAAGATGGAATTGCCCTCACCGGGCAGATCGATCCCCGTCCTTTCGAGCAAGCCGAAGCTGCGCACGTAATCATAAAAGCAGTCGGTGCCGATCCGCGCCGCAATGGTCATCATGACCGGGTTGCAGGAGTTTTGCAGCCCCTCGGTAAAGGTCAGACTGCCGTGTCCCCCTTTTTTGTGGCAATGGATCAGACGATCCGCAACCGCAAGTGCGCCACTGCAAAAAAAGCGCTCCTGAAGATCGGTCACCGCGTCCTCCTCCAGCACCATGGAGCAGGTCAGCGTCTTAAAGGTTGAACCCGGCATATAGATCTCTGTCACGGCTTTGTTTGACCACATTTCCAGCAAAAGCTTATTTTTTTCCGCCACGTATTCGGCACTGCTCTCGCCGAGTCCCATTGCCGCAAGCTCTGCGGCGGCGTATTCATTCAAAGTAAAGGGCGAGTTCAGATCAAAGGAGGGGGCGGTCGCCATGCCGAGGATCGCACCTGTTTTGACATTCATCACGATACCGCACACACGGTTTGCCGCGCCCGATTCTATCATGGTCGTCTCAAGCTGCTCCTCAAGCACCGCCTGTACGTAGGCATCCACCGTGGTCTGAAGCGTATACCCGTCGGTCGCCGGCAGATACGCCTCATAGCGATCCGGCAAACGGTTGCCTGTGGAATCTCTTGCCGTGACGTAGGAGCCCGACACGCCCGCGAGCTCTGTATTATACCGCAATTCAAGCCCGTATAGTCCCTGCCCGTCACTGCCCGTAAAGCCGAGCAGATGCGAGGCAAGCGTTCCGTATGGATAATATCGGGTATTGACACCCTCCACGGCGATCATCTCATAAAGCCCATGCTCCCGTACAAAGGAAAGCACACGATCGGCGGTATCGCTCTCGACGTTGCGCGCCACTGTGCGCTCCAGCTCACTCGTATGCGTCAGGTGCTCCCGAACGCGCTCTGACGAAATCCCCTCAATACACGAGGAAAGCCCCGTTGCGATCAGCTCAGTCATCGCCTCTCTCTCCTCACTGTCTGCCACCACGGATGGAAAAACCGATATCCGATAAACCGTACGGTTGGTGGCAAGCACCCGCCCTGCGGCATCCAGGATCAGTCCGCGCTTTGCGGGAACAGGCGATTCGGTGGTTAGCTGATCGATCACCTTTTTTTGATAACGCTCAAAGTCAAAGACTTGTATGATAAAAATGCGAGCCAGCAAAAACACAAACACCAGCAGTAAAAAGAGCGCCACCGCAGAGGATCTTTTAAGAGCCACGGCGCGCTTGCCATTCGATGACATGGAAATCCCTCCTTTTTGAGAACAAAAAAGGCGGCGAACCCGTCGTGCATACGGAATTTGCCGCCGGAGAACAGTATAACCGTTCATCCCATTCTATTCACAAAAAGGAGGGTTTATACCTGGTCAGTCCTTCTGATCCTCACCGAGAAGCTGCCACATATCGCGCAGCACCGAGATGCCCGAGCGCTGCTCCTCCTCGACCTCAAAGACCTTCACCGTGTCACCGCCCGAAAGTGCGGGATAGGACACGCTCTCACTGCCGCTTGCATTGTACACGTTCTCACAGACCACAACGCCCTTGTCCTGTGCCTCAAGCGCTGCGATCTGCCCATCAATACGCTGAAGCGCCAGAGAGGAGCCGAGCAGCATGGTGACCGAAAGCATCAGCATCAAGAGGAACATGGCATTGACCAGTGCCATATGGCGTCCCGCAGAACGCACGCGATGCGCAAACCCCGATTTGTTCCGATCGCGCGTTCTGACAGTTTTTTCACGCTCGGCACGCTCGCTGATCTTCTTTGCCTTGGCTTCAGCATTCGCGAGAGAGCGCCTCATGGCACCGATACGGTCCTTGTCACCGTAGCGGCTGTTGAAATATTCCACAAAATCACCCGTGGTGATCATGGTATTGCCGTCGGCATCGTCATGTAAATAGACGATCGTGGTGGCATTGGGCACGGGACGACGGTCGACCGTTCTGCCCTGAAGTGCGCGGCGCGTACGCTCGCGATAGCGGCTGCGCAGCTCTTCAAACTGTTGCTTATAATTGTCATTGAAATAAACCTTTTCGTAAGATGTACCGTTCATCGAATTGGCAGCCTCCTTCTTTTATCGTTTATCGTTTCTCCGCTACACGCAGCTTTGCGCTGCGGGAGCGCGGATTTTCTGTTAATTCAGCCTCGCTTGGCAGGATCGGCTTCTTGGCGATCAGCTTAAGCTTCGGCTCATTGCCACACACGCAAATGGGCAGGCTTTTGGGACACACACAACCGCTTGCAAGCTCGGCAAAGGTCTGCTTGACAATGCGATCCTCCAGCGAATGAAAGGTGATCACGGCAAGTCTGCCGCCCCGATTCATTCTTGCAACCGCGCTCTTCAGCGCAGGTGCGATCACGTCCAGCTCCCCGTTGACCTCGATGCGGATCGCCTGAAAGGAACGCTTTGCGGGGTGATGACCTCCCTCGCGTGCAGCGGCAGGAATGGCTCCCTTGATCAGCTCTGAAAGCTCAGCGGTGGTTTTGATGGGTGCTTGCTCTCTTGCCGCAGCGATGCGTGCCGCAATACGGGCAGCGTAGCGCTCCTCACCGTAGGTGAAAAGGATCTGCTTCAGCTGCTCTTCGGAATAAGTGTTGACCACAGTATACGCGCTTTTTTCACGGCGACGGTCCATCCGCATATCCAGCGGTGCGTCAGCGTTATAGGAAAAGCCGCGCTCCGAGGTATCAAGCTGATACGAGGAAACACCAAGATCAAGCAAAATACCGTCGATCTTTTCAATACCGAGAGAATCAAGAACGCTTGCCACCTCGGAAAAATTGCTTCTGACCACTGTGGCACGCTCACCAAGCGGTGCAAGCCTTGCGCCGGCTGCGGCAATCGCCGCCTCGTCCTGATCGATCGCGATCAGCCTACCCGTGGTCAGCCGCCGTGCGATCTCGAAGGAGTGTCCGCCGCCGCCCGCGGTGCCATCCACATAGATGCCGTCACCGCGAATGGCAAGTGCCTCGATGCATTCATCAAGCAGCACCGAACGGTGTGAAAAATTGATCTCCATATCAAAGCCCACACTCTTCAAGAGCCTGGCGAACCGCTTCCATATCCATGGTGCCGACACGCTCGGCATAGAGCTTATCCGACCAGATCTCTCCGTAATCACCGCACCCGACGATCACGAGATTGCGTGTGCTGCCCTCCTCCGCTTTATCCGCCACCTCGGCAAATCCGAGCAGGGCGGGCGTCAGCAGAACCCTTCCGAGAGAATCGGGCGTGACCTGGATGGCATCACGGTAAAGCGTGAAATACGCATCCTCGGCAACCTTACGGGGCAGACTTTTCAGCGGTGCGATATATTCATCCCACGCGCGTGCGGAATAAAAACGAAGACACGTGCCGCGGATGCTGCGAACGATAAAGAAATTTTCGCCCAGCTCCTCGCGCAGCTTTGCGGGAATGGAAACACGATTTTTTGCATCAAGCGAATGACGATATTCACCAAACAGCATGATCGTGACCTCCTTTCCCTTCTCCTCAAAAACTCATTCCACAATTAAACATTTCTGCCCATTTCTCTCCACTGAACCTATTATAACCCTATTTTCCCACGTTTGTCAATACCCAATCTCAAAAAAAGACAGAAAATTTTTACATTTTTTGCAAAAAATCAGTTTTTATAAGATTTTTTGTGGCGAATAAAAAAAGACGGCATCTGCGACGCTTGCAGATGCCGTTTGTGGCAGCCTATTTAAAAACGGCAGAATTTTCCCTGCCAGGTATCTTCTTTATAAAGCATTTGATCGATCTCATTGAGAACGCAAAGCTTTTTTCTGCTCCACAGTGGAGCAAGCAATGCCCCCTCCTCGCCATCCCCCGTCAGTCTGCCGATCACGGTTTCCCTCGGGATGCGCTCAAGTGCACGGACGGCAAGCCTGACATAAGCTTCCTTCTCAAGGGGTGTATATTCCCCTGCCTCGTAGAGTGATGCAAGCCGCGTGCCCTTTAACACGTAAAGCAGGTGCAGCTTGATCTCATCGGGCAGCAACGCCGCAGCGGTGGAAACGCTTTCCAGCATCATCTCCTCGCTCTCCTGCGGCAAGCCGAGAATCAGGTGGATGCCGATCCGCGCGCGCGGCACGCGGCGGCGAAGCCTCTCGTAACCGTCAAGGAAATCGGCAAAGGTATGCCCGCGATTGATCAGACGCGCAGTTGCGTCATGCACGGTCTGAAGCCCGAGCTCCACGGTCAGCACTGTGCGCTCCGAAATCTCTGCCAGATATTCAAGCATATCATCGGCAAGGCAGTCGGCGCGCGTGGCAATATTCAGCCCTACCGCCCCGGGAAGCGCGAGCGCCTCCTCAAACATCGGGGTAAGGCGAGCAAGCGGCGCATAGGTGTTGGTATGAGGCTGGAAATAAGGAATGATACGCACGGGATCCCATTTTTCTCCCATACGCTCTACCTGTATACGGTATTGTGCGGTTACCGAAAGCGCGGCATTCGCCGTAAAATCTCCGCTTCCCTTATCCGAACAATAGATACAGCCGCCATAGCCACATCTTCCGTCGATATTGGGGCAGGTCGTGCCCGCATCAAGCGCGATCTTGACACACTTGCCGCCAAAGGCTTTCCGCAAGTAATAGTCATAGGTATGGTAGCGCTTATTGGAATCCGAATACGGAAAGGGATTCTTCTCTTTTTGCGTGATCTTTCTCATAAGCTCCTACTCAAAAAGCGCGGGCCAAGAGCTGCCCGCGCTTTCGAATGTGTATTATGCCGCCAACAGCTTTTCCACTGCGGCGATCTTGACGCACAGGGTAAGCACGCGCATTGCCGCCTCAAGATCGGCATCCGAGGGATAGGTCGGTGCAATACGGATATTGCTGTCATCGGGATCGTAGCCGTAAGGATAGGTCTCACCGACGTTGGTCAGGCGCACACCCGCATCGGCACAAAGCTTGAATGCACGCTTTGCGCAGCCATTCATGGTATAAAGACTGATGAAGTAGCCGCCGCGAGGGTCGGTCCAACGGGCAGTACCCGTGCCGCCAAGATCCTCCTCCAGGATACGCTCAACGGTTTCAAACTTGGGACGGATGATCTCGGCAAGCACCTGCATGTGCTTGATCATATTCTCCGCAGTTTTGAAATAGCGAACGTGGCGCATCTGATTGAGCTTGTCAAAGCCGATGGTCTGTGCGCTCATGATCGACTTGATCTGCTTGACGTTGTTCTCGGAGGCGGCAATGATGGCAACGCCCGCACCCGGGAAGGAGATCTTGGAGGTAGAGGCAAAATAGAACACTCTGTCCTCAGTGCCTGCCTCGCGGCAAGCGGCAAAAATATCAAGCAGCGCATCGTTTCCGCGCTCGCTGTAAAAATCGTGAATAGCGTATGCATTATCCCAGAAGATGCGGAAATCGGGAGCCGCAGTCTTCATTGAAGCAAGGCGGCGCACGGTTTCATCGGAGTAGGTAATACCGTCGGGATTGGAATATTTGGGATTGCACCAAATGCCCTTGAAGGCAGGATCGTTTGCCACCAGCGCCTCAACGGCATCCATATCGGGACCCGTGGGCGTCATGGGCACGTTGACCATCTCAATACCAAGCGACTTGCAGATACCGAAGTGGCGGTCATAGCCGGGGACGGGGCAAACGAACTTCACCTTCTCCTCACGCGACCATGCGCGCTCGCTTCCGAAAACGCCGTAAAGCATGGCGCGTGCCATGGCGTCATACATCAGATTAAGCGAGGAGTTTCCGCCCACGATGATATAGCTCTCCTTGATGCCGAGCAGCTCGGAAAACAGCTTCTTTGCCTCGGGAATACCGTCAAGCACGCCGTAGTTACGGTTATCGAAGCCGTTCTCGGAGCGACAGTCCTCGGGAGTCCTTAAGCAGGTCAGCATATCGGTCAGCAGATCGATCTGCTTGCTACCGGGCTTTCCTCTCGAAAGATCAAGATTCAGACCCTTATCGCAAAATGCGCGATACTCAGTCATCAACGCATCCAATTCCTTTTGCAGCTGTGCGGTCGTGAGGGTGGTATAATTCATCTCGGTTCTCCTTTACTGCCAAGACGGCAAAAAACATTGACATTTCGCATCAAAAACTACCATAAGTTGCAAAAATCGCCTTAAACAACATCGATTATAGCACATTTTCGCAAGAATTGCAACCCCAAATTGCAAAAATGACAAAAATAATTGTGAACATTTCAAGAATAGGTGTCCTTGATCAATCCTTCTTGAGTTGGGGAGCACCTCCCTGCCAGAACAGCTGCATACGGCGCGCGAGTGATTTGGCGTCCCCTGCCACGCAGATATTTTGCCAATGGGAGGGATAAAGATGCAAATAGGGCTCCTCGCCGTATCGGTCATCGATCAGCACCACGATACCGCGATCCTCCTCGCGACGAATGACCCTGCCCGCCGCCTGAAGGACGCGGTTCATCCCCGGGAAGGTGTAGGCATAATCGTAGCCACGCTCGCATTTGTTTTCATAGTAATCGCGCAGGATATTGCGCTCGTTGGAGAGCCCCGGAATACCAACCCCGACCACCACGACGCCGATGAGGCGGTTGCCCGGAAGATCAACGCCCTCCGAGAAGCTGCCTCCCAACACGCAAAAGCCGACGCGCAAATGCCCCTCATCCTCCTTGAAGCGATCAAGGAACGCCTCCCTTTGTACCTGCGTCATGTGGCGCTCCTGTACGATGCATTTGACCCGCGGATAACGCTCGCGGAACCTTTCAAGCACCGATTCCAGATAATCATAGGACGGAAAATAAACCAGATAATTCCCTGCCTTTGCGCTGACAGTAGCGGCGATCAGGGTGGCGATACGGCGATAGGAGACGGCACGCGACTCCATTCGCGTGCTGACCGAGGTCACCACCGTGACGCCCAGGTTTTCCGGGTCATAGGGCGAGGTCAGCGTCACGGTTCTTGACCGCCTGTCCCCTCCCAGGATCTCGGCAAAATAGTCAAGCGGCGTGAGCGTTGCAGAAAAGAACACCGCTGCCACAGCGCGTGCCGAGCAGGTATTGAGCACCCCCGAGGGATCAAGGCAGAAAAGCTGTACCGACAGCTCGCCGCACTTCAGCTCGACGTAGGTCAAAAAGTGCTCATCATAATATTCACCGATCCCACAGAAGCGGCGAAGCATTGAGGAAAGCTCCCCAAGCTCGCTTTCATATCGGTGCAACGGATGGCTTTTCAAAAAAGAATCCAGCCGACGTCGTGTGAGATCTGCTCGGTCAATAAAGTCCCTAAGAGGAGCACGGTTGATATAGTAGCCGCTTTCACTTCCGTCCTCGTGCTTCACTCTTTGCTCGGTGCAAAGCGAGGCAAGGCGACGAAAGGCAAGCAAAAATCCACCCATGATCTCCTCCGGCTCACGGTCCTCGATCGCATCCAGGCGCGCGTAAAGCTCCTCAAAGCGCGGCGCCGAAAGCGTAGCGGAATACATGCTCCTTGCCCGATCGGGCAGATTGTGCGCCTCGTCCACCAAAAACACGTATTTGCCCCGTTCGCCCTCCTCGGCGTCAAAATAACGGCGCAGGTATACCGCAGGATCAAAGGCGTAGTTATAGTCGCAAATAATGATCTCGCAATAACGGGAAAGATCAAGCGAAAGCTCGTAGGGGCAAACACGGTGCTTGCGGGCGACCTCCAACAGAATATGACGCGGAAAGCCGTTCTGACGGGAAAGCAGCTCGAACATCGCACCGTCCACACGGTCATAATATCCCCTTGCATAGGGGCAAGCATCGGGATCGCAATTCGACACACTTCCCCTGCGGCAGCCCGCCTCGCAAAGACACATCTGTTCCTTGGCATACAGCATCACGGTACGAAGCTTTGCCCCCTTCTCAAAAAGCTTGCCCGCGGCGGCATACGCCTCGCGACGCGTGCTTGCCTTTGCCGTCAGATAAAAAATGCGATCGCAAAGTCCTTCCCCGACCGACTTGACGGCAGGATAGAGGGTGGACATAGTCTTGCCGATACCGGTGGGCGCCTCGGCAAACAGGCGCTCACCCTTACGAATGGCACGGAATGTGCTCTCGGCAAGCTCGGTCTGTCCCTCACGAGGGCTTGGATAGGGAAAAGAAATATCGGTCACCGTGGAGATCAGCTCGGTTCTTCTCAGAAGCTCAAAGCGTGCATGCGGTTCTATTCTGTCAAGAAGACCGCAGTAAAAATCGCGCAGATCTGCTGCGCTCATCTCACTGTACGAATCCCTCACGCCCTCCCCCTGCCGATCACAAACGCGCATGCGTAATCTGACGCGCGCCAGATGCCTTGCCTCGGCGAGAAAATGCGCATAGCAGCGCAGTCTTGAATAGGCATCCTCTCCTGCGGAAGCACCGCGAGAGATCTTGATCTCCTCCACCGTCACGGTGCCGTTCTGCTCGATCACACCGTCGGCAACGCCCGTCACGGTATAGGTCACGCCACGGTAGATCACGGTATTGACCAGCAAAACGTCTGCCTGATAGAACGCGCCCTCCCCTGCTTGCAGCTTGCGGTGCAGCTCTCGGCTCTTCACGGGTGCGGCAGACCGATGGGGGCGGCGGGCATCAAGATGTCCGCTTTTATGCGCCATGGTGCACAGCTCGTGCACGGAAAGCTCCATTGCCAGAGTATCGGCATTATATTTCACGAGCATCCCCCCTTTTTCGTTTGTTCCTATTTTATCATATACGCGCGAGAAAGTCAACCAAGCGTGCTATGGAATTACCATAAATTTAGGGGTAGCCCATATCTCCTTCGTAGCTTATAATATAGATAGCGGTCAAAGAAAAAACGAGTCAGGACACGGCTCCGAGAAAGGAGGTAGGAGATGGAATGGATCAGAATCGGTGCCAATAAGCTCAAACTGATGCTGAGCAAGGAGGATGCAAGCCATTACGCGCTTTCTCCCGAAAGCGCCGACTATGCGGACGCGCACACACGAAAGGCGTTCCGAAGCATTCTCACCGACATTCAAAGGGAAACCGGATTTGACGCCGCAGAGGATAAGGTCTACATACAAATGTATCCGTCGCGCGAGGGAGGGTGCGAGCTGTTCATCACCAAGATGGGCTTGCTGCTATCCGAGGATGCCGAGAATACGGGAGAAGCAGAGTCAACACCGCTTCGGGGCAGGATCACGCCATCGCTTTCGCAAAAACACCGCCTCGCATTTTCTTTTTCCCGATTTGAGGAGCTGATCGCCGTTTGCCGCATTCTCAGGGCAAGGGACTTTTCGGATGACAGCGAGGCATGGCGCTCTCGCGATCCCCGTTATTTTCTTTTTCTTGCCGAGCACGGCACTCCCGCGGCGCTGCAAGAAAAATACACCTTTTTAAAAGAATACGGAAGATCCGAGAACGCCACTGCGGCGCGAATGCGCTTCCCCGAGCACGGCATCTGCCTTGCCGCAAGGGACGCCGTCGCACGGCTTGGTGCGCTTTAAGGAAAAGACCGCAGGAACTGCTTCCTGCGGTCTTTTCTTTATCGGTAACAGCCGACTGATTCAAGAAAGTGTGCGTAAAAGTCATCGGTCCTTCTGATGATCACGGCTCAAAAATCCCTTCAAGCTCCTTGCCGATGCGCATTGCCATGCGGTAAAAGCCGAGATCGTTGGGGTGCGTGCCGTCAACCGTGCAGCCATCCCATTCCTCGCCCTCAAACAGCTCGCCGCCATCCACGAAATACACGTTTTTGTCGCCTGCGGCAAGGGCGTTCTCGTAGGTTTTTCGAATGATCTCGCGGCGTGCGGTAAAGCGACCGTAGTCAAACCTCTCATCCCCCTTCAGAAGCACGTTGGGCGCCGAAACGATGACGATGGGAAGCGTGGGATTTGCCTCACGCACGATGCGGAAAAAGGGCTCGTGCGTTTGCTGAAGATGCTCCTCGTTATTGGTGTTATGATCATAATCCATCACAAAGGCACTCATGGGCAGATCCTTGATGTATTCTGCCATTGCGGGCTCGCCCTTGGCACTGCCGGAGAAGCCAAGATTGACATGATCCATGCAAAGGCGGCGACCGATGATCGCCTGATAGCTGTTACCCGGGCGTGAGGCACATCCGCCCTGCGTGATCGACGAGCCGTAATACACCACAGGGGGCAGGTCGCGATACGGAGTGGATATGGCAAGGTGTGCATCCCTTTTGAGTGCAACATAAAGCTCCTTGACACCGTCATATAGCGGAAAATTGATGGTATAATCGGTCATCACACGGTCAGTATAAATACCGGAGGAATAGCCATCCGTCATATTTCTCGGAGGCACAAAGGTGCGATAGTAGGTATCTCTGCCGTTCCTTTCCACACGGTAAAGATCAAAGCCCGACTGCCCCGTGAGAGGCATATGGCTCATGCAGCCCCCCGACTTCATCACGGCACGGATGGCGATATAGGAGGAGTCGGTGCGGAAGCGGACTCTGCCGCCTGCGGTACAGCGGTTTAAGCTCCCCGAAACGCCTGCGGAGATCCCCGTTGCGACCCTTTGCGGCATGCGGGTGTAGCAGCCCATTTCCTCGTCATACATGACACCGAAAAAAGAAAAAGGCAGCTCACGTGCCGAAAACCACACGATATCAGGTTCCTTGATGTCTGTTTCCACTACCAAATTTTTGTCATATTTTTCAATTTCAGTCAACATAAAACACCCCTCTTTCTCTTTTTTCATTATAGCAAATACCCCTTCGAATTTCAAGAGACAAGGCAAAAATATATTGACATGAAAATGCAAAATATGTTATCATATCAGTAGCCGAAAGAAAAGTTATTGCGTATCTTTTCAAAGAAGCTTTGTTTTTAGTCATCCTATACCGTCCAAAATCACTGAAGCCTCGCATTCCAACGCTTTCGGCGGCAAGTGCTCTTGTAAAGTTTTTGTGCGCTGACAAACCTGTAGGGGGGATTTTATGCATCAGCTACTTCAAATACCGCAAGCCGTGCGCATCAATAGCCTTTTTACCGCCTTTGAGATGCACGCCGCCCCCGAATTTGTTTTCCGCGGCGAAAGCCACGATTTTTACGAGCTGGTGGTGGTGCTTTCCGGCAGTGTCGGTGTCACAGCCGGCTCTGATTCCTTTATTCTGCACGAGGGCTCTGCGATCCTGCATCCTCCCATGGAATTTCACAGCCTGCACGCCGCCCTCGGAAGCTCACCCACCGTGCGTATCTTTACCTTTTGCGCCACGTCGGTCCCCGTCTATCACAAGCGCATCTTTTCTCTCTCTCCTAAGACGCGGGAGGCATCCGAGCAGATCTTGACCTTGCTCAAAAGCGCTGCCGAGTGGCAAGGGATCCACCTCATCGGCGCAGCCGAAGGACGGGAACGGCAGTTAGTGGAGGCGGCAAGGCTGATGGAGATATTGCTTTTGCGCCTTGACGAGATCAAAAAAGCACCCGAGGCCGTTTATGAAACCACAGGCGCCCGCAATTACGCACACGCGCTTTCGGTGCTTGAATCCAACCTGACAAGATCGCTTGACACCGCAGAGCTTGCAGCGCTCTGCCACATGAGCTCTTCCCTCTTGAAAAAGACCTTTTCCAAATATGCGGGCATGGGTGTGATGGAATACTTCCGCACACAAAAGGTCCTTGCCGCCATTCCGATGCTCCGTGGGGGTCAAAGCGTGGCGGAAACGGCGCTCCACTTCGGCTTCTCGGACGCCGGCTACTTCTCGACGGTCTTTCGCCGTATCACGGGGCATACGCCCGGGTACTACCGCAACCGATAAGGAAGGATCGGCAAGCCCAATGCATGCTTTTAGCGCCGCCCGTTCGGAAACATCCCGATATCATATCACTGTATATTCAAAAAGGAGCTTATCATGGATTTTGAAACACTTGAAAAGCAATGTGCCACCTGCCAAAAATGCGGGCTTGCCGCCACGCGCACCAACTGTGTATTCGGCAAGGGGGACCGACACGCCGAGCTGATGTTTGTGGGGGAAGCACCCGGTGAGCAGGAGGACCTTTCGGGCATGCCCTTTGTCGGCAGAGCCGGTCAGCTTTTGGATAAATTTCTTGATGCGGTAGAGATCCCGCGCGACAGGGTCTATATTGCCAACATTTTGAAATGCCGTCCTCCGCAAAATCGCGATCCCCTGCCCGAGGAGGAGGATGCCTGTATCGGCTATCTGCGCGAGCAGGTGCGATTGATACGCCCCAAGGTGATCGTGTGTCTTGGCAGGATCTCCGCGATGCGGCTCATCAAGCCCGATTTCCGCATCACCAAGGAGCATGGCTTGTGGTTTGAAAAGGGTGATTTCCTCATGACCGCCGTTTACCATCCCGCCTATCTTCTGCGCGATCCACGCAAAAAAGAGGATATGCTGACCGATATGAAACGCATCCGCGCCAAGCTTGACGAGCTGAAATAAGGAGCTTGCCGTGAATATCGCCACCTTTTATAACCTGCTTTCGATCATCGGAGTGCTGTTTTTACTGATGGTCACGGGCTTCATCTGTCGCCGCACGGGCATCATCGACAATGCCGCCTCCAACCGACTTTCGGGTCTGATCATCAAGATCGGACAGCCTATGATGATCATTGGCGCTCTGATCAGCAAGGACTTCAGCACAGAGCTATTGAAGGAAGGGCTCTTTTATCTGCTGATCGGTCTTCTGCTCCATCCGCTGATGGCGCTCTTCTCGCTCCTTTGCGGTCGCTTCTTTCAAGATCCCGAGCAAAAAAAGCTCAGCCAATTTGCCCTCATCTTTACCAACTGCGGCTTTGTGGGCTTCCCCGTTCTTGAAGCAGTCTTTCCCGGGAAGGGCGCATTCAACGGTGCCTTTTTCATCATCGGCTTCCACATTTATATCTGGACGCTTGGCATCTATATTCTGTCACGCGGACGGGATGACATCAGATTGACCCCGAGGAAGGCGCTGATCAACTTCGGCACCGTTCCCTGTGCACTCGGCTTGCTCCTATACCTTGCCAAGGCAGTGATCCCGATGCCCGCGGTGGCAGTTGATTTCTGCAACTATCTCGGCAATCTCAGCATGCCGATCTCGGTGCTCGTTACGGGCGCTCTGGTTGCCACACAGGATTTCAGAACCATTCTCAAAAGTCCCCGTCTTTATCTGTTTAACGCCATCAAGCTCCTGTTGCTCCCCCTTGCGGTCTGCTTTATTGCAAAGGCATGCACGCTCGGCATGGACAACAGCTACGGCATCGTGCTCTTCTGCACGGTGATCGCCGCGCTGCCCAGCGCCGCCACCGTCACCATGCTGGCAGAGCTTTACGACATCAATCCCGGCTGGGCTGCACAGACCGTTGGCTCCTCCTCGATGCTTTCGGTTGCCACACTGCCCCTTCTTTACTTTATCGGCGATCTGGTGGCAAGGCTTTAGGGCATATTCGAACACATCCCATTTCCCATTCCTACGACAAAAGGGCGCACCGAGAAATTCTCGATGCGCCCTCATTTTTTTAAGATCTTCTGAAGGTTTCCATGCTGGAAGGCGTGAAGTAATAGGTTCCCTCTGTGATGGTCTCGCCGTTGTAGTAGTCCGTGGCACCCGCAAAGTCGGTATCAAGAGCTCCACTCAGATTGATCTGGAAATCATAGCCCTCAAGCACGACCAGATATTTCCAATCAGTCTGTTCGATGGTCCCCGTCGAAACCTTTTGGTTTTCGCTATAGGAATCGCGATACTTGGCATAAGCCTTCACGGTAGCAGAGGAATGCGGCCACCAGATCACCTCGGCGTTGACAAGCTTATAAAGCTCAAGCTCGCTGCCGTTGCCGCCGTGGTGAGCGATCTGAACCATATCGGACTTCAAGTAGTCACCGTACATGGCGCGCATGGTCTGGCTTCCGCGGTATTGCAGGTCACCCAGCCACAGTCCCGAGTTGATGCATTCGCCCTTCGTGCCCGTACCGTTGGTATCGTAGATATTGAAGCGAATGACGGTAGAGGTATTGTTGTAATACTCAAGACTCCAGGGATAAACGTCCTCGTGCGTGTAAAGCACCTCAAGCTCGGCATTGGCAAACCAGAGCTTCTGCCCCGTATGAACCTTCAGATACTTGATCTTACCGTTCATATCCGTGGGCCAGCTCGAGTTTTCAAGATCAAAGGGAATGCGGAGCTTTGCAATGTTGGGGTCGTATACGTTATAGACCTCATCGTCCGAGGCAAAGTTTGCGATCAGATAGTCGATCGTGGCATACTTTGCGCCAAAGCCAAAGATCCCTGCGCTATTGGTATAGCTCTGACAGAACTTGTAGAACACGTCATGATGGTCGTTATGCGAGTGCGAGATATACCATGCCGCGATCCTGATGGGATTGCTTTTCGAAACCGACGAGCCTGAGATCTCCGTGTGCATCTTTTCAAGCACTTTATACAGATGCTCCGCGTCGCTGTTCGTGGAGGAGGTGCTACTGCTTCCGCCGCCGTCCAGCACGATAAAGGAGCCGTCCTCCAGCGCGTAGATATAGCAGTTGCCGCAGCATTCGGGCTTCAGCTGCACCGAGGTCAGGCGCGCCGTTGCCACCTTGGAATTGGGAGTAAAGGTCTGCAGGCTCTGCAGCTTGGCAGGAGGCGTTGTGAGAATCGAGTTTTCACCGACCTTGGTCACAATGACACGGATGGCGGGTGAGAACATGGTGTCCAGTGCCACGTTGGAGGTGCTGCCCGTCACGCTGAAGTACTGGGTGGATGCGTGGCGATACGCCGTGTACATCACGTGAAGCGACAGCTTGCCGTCGCTGCTCATGTAGGTGCGGAAATAGCTGCCCTCAACGTTATCGTTGACAAGCTGTGCCGTGTAGCCCTGACCGACAAGCGTGCTGCAATAGGCCTCGAAGGCAGAAAGCGTTGCCTGCTCACCCGTATAGTAATACTGATAGGTATCGGCGTGCACGTCAAGCGCACCCGAGAGCTGAAGGGAGGGCAACGGGAAGCCGGATGCCCAATCCGAGGTATAGGTGTCGGTCTTGGTGACCTCATAGCCCTCGGGGATGCAGTAAATATCCCCCTCCTTGAAGTCGGCAAGGTCGGCGGTAAAGAGAGCGATCGCCTTGCGAAGCGACTGATCGTTATAGGAAGCAATGACGATCTTATTGTCACGGATGGTATAGCCGTAGCCGTTGATATCGGTGCCGAAATCCTTCAGCAATGCAGCCGTTGCCGCATCGGAGGTCAGGCCCACATGGATGGTCAGACCGTTTGCATTCAGTGCATCGGGCACGATATTGAAGAGCGCGGTAACGCCACTCTGCTCGGAGGCGCCAAGCAGTTTTTCGGCAAGGCGTGCGGCGGCATAAACGGGATAATCCACCGCCTCCTCGTTGCGCTCTGCGGCATACTCGGTATTGATGTTGCTGGTTGAGAAGTAGTGATCATGATTGTAGCCCCACTCATAGCCGAGCTCGAGATTACCGTCGCGGTAACGGGAGAACATGAAGGAGGTATCGGCATTCAGTGTAAGAAGAGGAAGATCACAGACAAGCGCCTCCTGCAGGGAGCCCGCACTGTAATTCCGCATCAGAACGTCGACTGCCGTCATGGTCAGCAGATTGGTGGTGCCGACCGCAACGATCTTGTTGCCGATGATACCGACAAAGTAGCCGTTGCCGCTGATCCTTGCAAGCGCCGTATTGGTTTCGGTCCTGCCCGTCTTGCCGATCAGGATCTCATTGGTCATGGTGCTGCCGTTGATCGTCGTAATGCCGTAGCTGCTTGCCATGGCATTGATCTTGGAAACAAGGTTGGCAGAAGCGCCGCTTGCATACACCACGCCCCAGGAGCTGCCGACAGTGACTGCTTTCTCAGCGATCACATCACCCTCGCCAAGACCTGCAACGGTCATCATCTTATTCTGTGCCGCGGAGGTGTAGGGGCTGTATTCGGAGGTCTTAAGAACCGAGCGAACGGTATAATTCCCTTCCACGCTCGTTTTGGTATCCGAAAGCGCCTCGGCAGCAACGTTGGCAAAGGAGCGAACCTGACGGGAGGGATCGTATGCACCGTAATAGATCTTGCCCGTACCCTTATCGAGCACGTAGGAGATCGCCGCGAAATCACGGTCGTAGTTGACGGTGCGAAGCTTGATGATACAGCCGTTGAAGGTGGTGACGTCACCGCTGACCGCGATACTGTTTTCTGCCTTGATATCGACAAAGACCCTGGAGGTGTCGCCGGCATAATTCCGCTGTGCATATGCCTCCAGTGCCGCCTTGGTAAAGGCGCCTGCCGCATTGACGAAATCGACGGGAGCAATGATGGTATGGAGCTCATAGCTCGAAAGCGTGGCAAGGAAGGAATTCGGCACACTTGAGGTAAAGCGGATGCCCTCCTCATCGGTGACGACGCGGATGGTCGCACCCTCGCGCATGGTGGGCGCCTTGGAGGGATCGGTTGCGGTGCTTGCCGTGTAGGCGTAATACTCCTCGGTAAGGTAGAAGTATTTGAGGGTATTACGCGTCATGGAAATGGTTTGTGCATCGGATGCCGCCTTGACGAAATAAGGCTGTGCATAACGGGAAAGCAGGGTTGCCGCACCCACCGTGATGTTTGAGGTTCCGACCGAGGCATCCACGATCTGGTCGTTGGAGGAACGGTCGTCGATAAACAGACCGCCCGTGATCGAGATGCTGACGGCAGACGCAAAGTGCACCTTGGTAGGATCGGTCAGCGGAGTGGTGGAATCAACATAGGTATTGGAGCCTGTACGAAGAATGGCACCGCCGTTCAGGCTTTCGTTTTCAAGCAGCGTGAAGGTGCCGCCCGTGATCGAAAGCGTGGAGGTGGCAGAGGGCAAGGACACCCAGATCAGGCAATCGCCCTTTCCTTCAAAGACACCGTCGCTGACCTCAACGGTTACCTTGCCCGATTTACCCGCACTGAGATCAAGGATCCTGCCGCCCAGCAGCGCGTGGAACTCGCCGCCCGAAATGCTGATTGAGGGCAGCTTTCCGATATCCGCCCGATCGACGTGGCGGGCTGCGTAATACACAATGGCAACCGTATGTGCCGAGGTGGTAAAGGTACCGCCCTTGATGGTCAGATCCGAGATGACGTCGTTATCATCCATGTTGAAGATCCTCTGCTCCAGAGGCTTCCCGGTTCCCGGGAAGTTGACACCCGTATCGTCCACGCCCTCATCGGTCAGCGTGAAGGTGCCGCCATTGATGACACAATCACCACCCGCAAGGTGGAAGATGCGATAGTTTGCAAGCGTGACCTTATAGAGCTGGTTGCCAAAGATATCCTCGCTTTTGCCATCGGAATCGGTTGTTTCCTCTGTCGTTCTGATGCCGTTGAGAATGAAGGTACCGCCGTTGACGGTAACAAGTGCATCCCTCACGCCGTTTATGGACTGATCTCCAGCATTGCGCGTGCCGATCACTGCATCGGTAACCGTGCCAAGACCGAAGCGGGGCTCACCTGCCACCTTGGTGCTTGCGGAGATCGTCAGCTCGTTCTGCCCGCCGACGTCGATCTGACGGCTTCCGCCCGTGAAGGTTCCGCCCGTGATGGTCACCTCGCCGTGATTAGATGCTGGTGAGGTCAAATCAATGATAATGCCCCCCTGCTGCATCGTGAAGCTGCCGCCCTCGATGCTCACCACGGAGACGCGGTCAGCATCAGCCAGACGGATGATATTCTTGCCGTAAACCGAGGTGAAGGTACCGCCGTAGATATTGACATTCATGCCTGCCGCGTTGATCATACCCATATCCAGATTCACGTTGTTGGTGAAGGTGCCGCTGTGAATGTTCAGCGTGTCGGCATTCGGGACAGAACCGTTATTGCAGTTGATCAGCGCACGCCTGATCGGATCGGTGCCGTCACCGAAGACGGCGTTATAAATATTGACGGTCGCCTTGCCCGTATTGGTAAGATTGAGCTGCGAGCAGCCGCCCCTGAAGGTGGTGCCGTCAATGGTCAGCGTCATGTCATTCGCTGCGGCGACACAAATGATCGCATCCGTAGTGCCCGTATAAAGCGACGAGCTCTGCGTCAGAACACCGCCCCTGACGGTGACCGTTCCCTCACTAACCAGAAGACCCTGCTTCGCGCTAAAGGTCACGGTGTGGGTGGAAAAGTCAATGGTATACGTTATTGCCCGATTCAGCGTGACCATCGAATTCTCGGTCACGTCAGCCGTCAGCGTGATGGTGCCGCCAGCCGGAACCGCACTGACCGCCTCGGCAAGCGTGGCATAGCTGCTGCCACCCTCGACCTGATAAGGGGTCGCGGCAGACGCCATCACTGCGGTGAGCACCAGCAGTGCCACAACGGTTGCTACAAGCAAAAGCAAGCGAACGTGTTTTTTCATCTGTTTTCTCCTTTTTAAAGATTCTGGACCAAACATTCAACCGACACACAAGGGATCTTATTGCAGCCGAGCACGAAGGATCAAAGATCGGCTTCGAACCGCCCTGGGTTATGTTGGTAGATATTATCCATATTATATTTTGTATATCGGTCGTCGGTCAACTACATGCCAAAAATTTCTCCGTTTTACACAAATTCAAGCGCCGACCTCCTCAAAACAGAGGGTGGCGAGGGGAATTTTTTGTGCTATTTTTCCACAGCGTTGTGAAAAACACACAAAAAAGCACACCGCCGTGAGCGAGCTCACGGCGGTGTGTGTCAATCGGGCAAGGAGGGGCATTCCTCGCTCGCCTCGGCGTGCGTTTTGATCAGCTCCTCAAGGAGCGCGAAATATTCGGCGTATGCCTTCTCGTCCTCCGCACTGAAGAGCATTACGTCGTTGCCCTTCACGTAATAGGCGGCACGGTCGGTAAAATAAAGCGTGGTCAGATCGCCGTTTTTGCCGCGCCATTGCAGCTGAAGATCCCATGCACCCGAATTCTTCTTCTCGTTGGTTTCATTGTCAAATCCCCCTGCCCTCACCTTTTTCAGCGACGCACGCAGGGTCGCAATTTCCGCATCGGTCAATCTGACCTCAAAGCCAAGACCTTCATCCCCGTCCTCACTTTCATAAAGCGGATCCGAAAGCAAAATATATTCATATTCGCCGCGAAGGATATCCTTGACCATCCCCTTGAACCTCACACTCTCCGCAGCAAAGGGAATGATCACGCTGGCAAGAATCCCCAAGAGAGTCAGCCCTACGACCACGATACCGACGATCAGCGTGGAGTCGATCTTCGTTTCTTTTTTGACGTCCTTCATATCTGTGCCTCACTTTCCTCTGTTGCCGATCGGCGTCAAATCTGACAGCCCTTTCGACGATAACAGTATAGCAAAAGGCACGGGGAAAGTCAAGAGCGCTTTTTTCGGCGAATAAACAGCGAGAGCAGTGCCTTCCCCGAAAACGGGATCAGCGGGTAAAGATAGCTTCTGCCACCATTGACCGTCTTATTGGTTGCGATCAGCACGAGAATGAGGATCACACCCCCCACAAAGCCCCATATATTGAAGAATGCCGTCAGCGTCAGCAAAAGGATGCGCATAAACTTCAGCGCGTAACCAAGCTCAAAGCTGGTTTGCGTGAAATTGGCAATGGCAACAAAGGACATATAAAGAATGACCTCGGGTATGAGCCAGCCCGCGCTGACCGCAAACTCACCGAGAATGAGTCCTCCCACCACCGAAAGCGAATTGGAGAGCATGGAGGGCGTGTTCATCGATGCCATGCGCAAGCCGTCGATGACAAATTCCGCCAACAGCAGCTGCAAATACACAGGAACGGTTCCTCGCTCCGAGGGCAGCGAAAACGCCAGCCATTCGGGCACAAGCTGCGGATTGAGAACGCCGAGAAACCATACGGGAGTGAGAAAGAGCGTCAGCCAAAACACCAAATGGCGCACCACGCGCAGATAGGTGCCCGTAAAGGGGGGCAGATAAAAGTCATTATTCTCCTGTAAGAAGTCAAAAATGGCGGTTGGCAGGATCATGGCGGCAGGCGAATTGTCCAGCAGCACGATCACGCTTCCCTCCAGAAGATGTGCCGAGGCAACGTCGGGGCGCTCGGTATAGCGGATCTTCGGAAAGGGATTATACCACCTTGTCCTGATCAGCGTTTCCGCAAGCGACTGATGCCCCATGGTCAGTGCATCGGTATCAAGCGAGGCGATCCTTTTCTTGATATGCGTGACCAGCCCCTCGTCGGCACGCCCCTTCACGTAGCAGACCACGATATCGCTTTTTGATGCCCTTCCCACCGTGGCATAATGCATGGTCAGCATCGGGTCGCGCACGCGGCGGCGGATCAGCGCGGTATTGAAGATCAGCGTTTCCACAAAGCCGTCGCGCGCGCCGCGCATCACACGGTCGTTTTCGGGCTCTGCCGTTTCGCGTGCAGGGTAGGTTCTGGCATCCACGATCAGGGCTCTGTTACCAAAGGTGGAGCCAAGCAGCACGGTTGCCCCGGAAAGCACCATTTGCACCAGAAGCTCTCTGTCACCGCTGACCGAGCTCTCCACGTAGGGCATATTTTCGTTGAGAAAATGCTCGGCATCGCACGGCAGACTCCTCAGAGAAAGCAGATAGATAAACAGCTTTTGCATGGCGCCGTCCTTGATCAGACCGTCAATATAAAACATGGTGATCTCATCCTCGCCGATCTTAAGCACCTTTTTGAGCACGTCAAAGTTTTCACCAACGCGCAGGGTCTCCTCAAGCCCCTTCACGTTTTCGGTATAATTTTGCATCAGTTCCATACGATATCTCCTCCGTCTTGTCATAATATCCCACAAAACGGTATTAAATATACGCAAAAAAAGGACGGCTCAGGTTGCAAAAGCCTGAGCCGTCCTCTCGGGGGATGCTCCGCGTTATTCAATGACAAAAAATGCGGGAAGTCCGGAACGGTAGCGCGGCGCAGCCTCGCCCGCGATCAGGGGCAACAGGTACTCCGCACACTCCGCGGTGATGTGATTGCCGCGCTCATTGATGTAGACGGCAGGAACCTTCTTGATCTGATTGGCGATCCTTGAAACATCACTGTGATCAACGTGATAGCGATAGGGCTCTGTGGAATCGCGCACAATGACCATCATCTCACGGGTCACACCCTCGGATGCCGCTTTAACGGCTGCGCGTCCGACCGATACGGACTCGGCAAGATCGGTTTCCGAAGCAATATGTGCCGCACAGCGCTGCGAGATATTCAGCTCGACCGAGCGAACCTTACAGCCAAGCTCGTTCTTCACAGCCACCTCAAGTGCCTTTCCCGTGCCCGAAAGCTGCTTATGGCCGAAGGCATCCACCGAGGCGATGCCGAAGCCCTCGCAAACATAAGTGCCGTCGGCAAAGCGGATGCCCTCGGAAACGGCGATCACCACGTTTGGATGCTTCTTCAGCGCGGCACGCACATCCTCGAAAAATTCGTCCTTATCAAAGGCACGCTCGGGCAGATAAATCAGATCCGGCACAATGCCGTTCACGGCAAGCCCGATGCCCGATGCTGCCGTCAGCCAGCCCGCATCACGTCCCATGATCTCCACAATGGTCACGGCAGGCACGGTATATACGGCACAGTCACGGATGATCTCCTGCACCGTGACCGCGATATACTTCGCGGCAGAGCCGAAGCCAGGGGTATGGTCGGTCACCACAAGATCGTTATCGATGGTCTTTGGCACGCCCATAATACACATCTCATAGTCGTGCTCCTTGGTATAAGCAGAGAGCTTGGCAACCGTATCCATCGAATCGTTGCCGCCGATATAGAAGAAATAGCGGATATCGTATTTTTGAAAGATCGAAAGCAGCTTCTCATAAACCGCGTCGTTCTCACCGGGCTTGGGCAGCTTTTTGCGGCAGGAGCCGAGCGCCGCCGCAGGCGTGTGCTCCAGCATTTCAATATTCTCTTCCCTTGCAAAGAGCTCATTCAAATTGACAAGGCGCTCCTCAAGAAGCCCCTCCACACCGTTTCTCATGCCGTAAAGCGTCTTGATCGCCCCCTCGCCCACGTCCTCCAGCACACCGCGGATCACGCCCGCAAGCGTGGCGTTGATGGCGGCGGTGGGACCGCCCGACTGACCGACGACCGCGTTTCCGTAAAGCTTTTTCATAGACAACTGACCTCCGCAAAAAGTAAGCGCTTGATGAAAGTATATCAAATATTTTTCGCACTGTCAAGAAATTTATACCATATCGAACATTCCTGCTATTTTTGCGCATTTTTCAGCACAGCGTTATAAGGCTCGCCGGCGCGTGCCGTGATGAATTTGCTGTGCAGATGTTATGGTATGATCGCCCATCTAACCTCAAGCCCCACAAATCCAACCATCACGATGCGAAGCTTATCGTAGCTTGCCCGTCAAAACGATCATGGCTTTGGTGTGCTCTCCTCAAGGAGAACACGCTGCCTCTGAGGGATTTTGTCGATGGAAGGTCGGAAATATAAAGCTGTGGAGCAATGCGTCATGTCGGACAGGCGAGAGAACATATACATAGTATGATTTCTTTGGAGGTGATACAATATGCTTTCCATGCTCATTTCACTGCTCTTGAACGCTGTGCACCTTTTACTCGGCATCGGCTCCCCCCAGAGCTTCCCACCGCCGCTGGAGGCGGGCGAGGAGCGCGAGGCTTTTGTCGCAAAGGCGGCGGGCAATATGCAGGCGCGAGAAAAGCTGATCCTTCACAATCTGCGCCTCGTATCGCACATCGTAAGAAAATACTACGGAACGGCAAAAAACCAAGAGGATCTCGTTTCGATCGGCACGATCGGTCTGGTCAAGGCGGTGGACACCTTTAACCCCACCAACGGTGCGCGATTTGCCACCTACGCTGCCAAGTGCATTCAAAACGAGATCCTTATGCATTTTCGCTCGCAGAAAAAGCTGTCAGCCGAGGTTTCGATCCACGAAACCATTGACGTTGACCGCGACGGGAACCCGCTGACCTACATGGACGTCATCTCCACCGAGGACAATGTGGAGGAGGAGGTTGACACGCATATCAAATCTCTGCGTATCAGAAGACTGGTCGGCACGGTGTTAGGGGAACGGGAGCGACAGATCGTCGTGCTCCGCTACGGACTGGACGGCACAGAGCCGCGCACCCAGCGCGAGGTGGCAGAGCTGCTCGGCATCTCGCGCTCCTACGTCAGCCGTATCGAAAAGGGTGCGCTTGATACACTCCGTGAGCTTTGTTAAAAAAAGGATCTCCTCATTCTGTGCAGAGCCAAAACTGAAAAACGACATCATACAAGGATGACGTTTCTATCCCAAGATAACGATGCGGATATTTTTCTCGGCAGAAATTCTTGCGAATTCCTTTCATCCATCTCCTTAGTAAAATTTGCGAATATTATTCTGCATCATTACGAGGGGGGAGCGCCGTCAACGAAGGAGCTTGCGGTTTTATAACACGATATTTGGGCTTCAGGAATTGTCCTTTGAGCCGATGGAGCGTCTGAATATCACACCCAGCTCCTCCCGAAGCAGGAGGAAGGCGATGAGAGCTGCCACGGGGATCAGCGCGATGTTCAGGGCGGGCTTCAGCAGATAAAACGCCGCCGTGACACCTGCAACCGCAGGCAAAAACCAAAGATAACGACAAAGCGGAAGAGTCAGCCCCGAGGTGCGGCGAAGACCGATGATCCTCACTGCCACCGTCACGGTATAGCCTGCAAGAAACGCAATGTTTGCAGCGATAACACCTGTGCCGAGTCGGAACAGCAGAAGCACCAGCGACACGTTGACTGCCGCGCCCAGCGCCGTTGAGAGAAGGATCATACCGTTTTTCCGTGCCGCACTGAAAATGGGATCAAGAAAGGAGGCGAGCACCGACATAAAGGCTCCGAGCAGTGCCACGGGCAGCAGATCGATCGCCGCGCTGTAGGACTCATGGATAAAGCCCGGAAAGAGCCACAGTCCGACCCTTGCCCCCGGGATCAGCAGCAGCAGTGCCGCCATAAAGATCCGCAAAAACAGGTCTGTCTTTTCGGCATAGTAGCAACGGTCCTCCTCCTTTTTCTCAAAGCCCTTGGCAAAGGACACCTCCTGCCAGGCAAATTGAAAGCAGGTGGAAAAGAAAATCAGGATCTGGGTGAATTTCATGGCAATGGCATAATAGCCGTTTTGCTCCGCGCCAAGGCAGACCGTGACCAGCACGCGGTTGAGCGAATTGAGCAGCCAGAAGGCGGCGGAGTTGATACCAAGCGGCAAGGAAAAGCGGATCAGACGCGCCACCGTTTCCCTCCTGGCACTGCCAAGCGAAAAAAAGGAGCGAACACCGCACCGAACCGTCAGCATCACGATCGAAACCAGCGCGCCGCAGCAAAACGCCACGTAAAGCGAGGCATAGCCCCAATCAAACACCAGGATAAGGACCAGATTGAGGATCACCTGCAGGAGGGTGGAAACCGCCCCCGACAACGCGTAAAACATCACAAAGCCCCGTGCCCTTGCCACGTAGCCAAACGCCGTCATCACGGCATTGAGAAGTCCGTACAGCACAATGAGGGGATAATACGGAATTTCGAAAAGCAGTGCTACCGCGAGTGCAACGGCAACATACAGCAGCGAGGACAGCAGGACGATCACAAGACCCGAGGAAAGGATCTCCTCCCGTGCACGTTCGTCTTTTGCACCCAGCATAAAGCGCATCAGCCCGATACCGACGTCAAGAAACAGCACCGACGCAACCAGAATAACGACCGCTGTGGCGGTATCGTAATAGCCCATGTCGGCAGAGGGAATGCGCGCCGTATAAAGAGGCAGCATGAAGAACACCGCGATCTTGGATAGGATGTTCCCGAACAGATAGGAAAAGGAGGAACGGAAAAACCTTGGCATCGTTTTGTTTTCTTCGGTCACGGTCTTCACCTCCCTTTCAACAGCTTAAAAAATTACCAAAAAAACGTATACGGCATGGCATCGTACCACAGTCCGCTTCTGAAAAACAAAATGACAATAAAATAAGCAAGCGACAACAGCAGTGTCACGATCAGCTCGACGGGAAAAGCAAGCCGACGCTCCCCCTTCCGATAAAAGGCGGGCGAGATCACCATGGGTAGCCAGAGAAGATACAGCACCTCAAAATAGTTGAAAAGGCGTTCCAGCTGTCCGAAACGGGTCATGGTCGCCGCCACCACCGTGCCGAGCAGCATCATCACGGTGAGAAAGCTCTTTTCATCAAAGCCGTCGGTCGCAACGGGCGGCACATCGGATCTCACGTAATACAGCTTGAAGATTCCGTAGCCTGTGATCAGCACAAACACCGCAAAATACCAGTAAAGCGCGTCAAAGGTGGTGACCTCATAGTTCGCATAGCGCGGAATGAGGCGCGTGACCAGATGCACCGCCGGCTCGGCAAAAAGTGCCCCTGCCAAGGAGAGCCCCACCGTGAGAGGCAGCAAAATGCGCAAGCCTTGACGGTCAACGCGAACAAGCGCAAGCAACGGACAGACCAAAAACAGCAGCGCACTGGTATGAAAGCTTGCCGCCAACAAAACCAACAAAAGGTATGGGACAAGCTTTCTTTTTTTCAGAAATCCATAAGCAAAAAGCCATACCGCCACGGCAAGTGCCTGCCGCATCATGCTGAAGTAGAAGGGATAGATCATCAGCGTGACGTAAAGGAAAAAGCTGAGATAGATATTTCTTGAATGACGGCAGATAAAGCGTGCCACAGAGCCATGTATGAGAAGGCTTGTCACGGCGATCAGCCACTGCCCATTCGCCGTAAACAGTCCCACAAGGGCACAAAGCAGGCGGAAGCCGGGCTCGGTCCAAGAGGAAAACCGGAGAATATCAAGAAGTCCTCTGCCGCGCAGCTTCAAAAACACATCGATGAAGGAGGCCGTATCACGTCCCACCGACGGCGCGCGACAGGCAGCAAAAAACAGCAGCAGAACAAGGGTGAGGGTGGAAAAAATACGGCGATCCCGATCGGTGTCACGCGCAAAGATCAAGCGCAGCACCGCCATCGCGGCAACCACACCAACATATGCCATACCCACACCTCCTTTTCGGCATCCTTTAAGAGCTGCTCCCCCGATAAACGGTCAGCAGCTCCGCCGCCGCACCTTTAAGGGAATACCCCGCCCTGTTTGCCACGGCATAAAAATCCTCCCGTCCTCGGACAGAGGGTAAGGCGAGCGCACGGCACCACGCCGCACGATCACGCAACGGTAAAAAGCTGACGAGCTCAGTAAAAGCCGCCTCCCGTGCCACGCGATCCGTGACTAAGGCGCGAAGCCCCGAGGTCTGCGCCTCGATGAGCGAAATGGGCAGTCCCTCGAAGCGCGAGGTCAGGATAAACACGTCCATAGCTGCATAAAGCGCAGGAACATCGTTGCGCGCACCGAGAAATCGCACCGATCCATCGGGAAGGGCGGCTGCACGCCGCTTGATGCGCCCCATCAGACGCCCATCGCCGACAAGGAGCAGAACTGCCTTTTCGTGCAAAGCGCGGTATGCCGAAAACAGGCGAAGTGCCGCCTTGTGATTTTTTTGCGGATTGAAGCGAGCGACCATGCCGATCACCTCGGTGTCCTCATCAATGCCGAGTGCCGCACGCATCCCGATGCGCGCCTTTGCCGAAAAGGCAAAGCGATCGGTATCGATGCCGTTTTTGAGAAGTTTGACTAGTCCCTGCTCGGTTTCCCGTTTGCCAAAAGCAAAGATCGCCGCCTCCCTGCCGCACGCAAGATACGTAGTGGCTGCCTTTTTGCCAAGCCAAAAGCAAACGCGGTAAAAGATCCTTCGAAAGGGGTTTGCCGTGCGCCGCGCTGCATGAGAATGCTGAATGCGAACGGGGACCCCCGTTGCTTTTGCCGCGCGAAGGGCAAAAAAGCCCCACTCGGTGGTATGGACGTGCACGACGTCGGGGCAAAGCGAGGAAAGCAAGCGCTTCAAGGCACGCGTATGACCGAGGAGGTGCTTTCTCGAGGGGATCATGTGGAGCACCGCCCCTCCCTGCTTCAGCGCCTCGGCACAGGCGGGCACGGCAAGATCGTGTGCGGCAATGTGAAATTCCACATCCTGCTTCAGCTCATCCTGCCAGCGGCC
Source organism: Oscillospiraceae bacterium (assembly GCA_015063625.1). Classification (GTDB taxonomy): domain Bacteria; phylum Bacillota; class Clostridia; order Oscillospirales; family CAG-272; genus Firm-07. The sequence continues at coordinate 58,459 of SVTT01000001.1, read as the reverse complement.
GATCAGTGTTTCCACGCCGCCGCCCTCAAAGCCCGAAATGACATGCAAGACACGAACCAAGCCCTTCCCCTCCCTTCACGGCACATCCCTCGCGCGCAAGAGATGTTCATATTTTATTAATTGTATAATATTGATGCCCCAAAGTCAAGAGGTAACGTCAAAAAGCCGCCAAGCCACCTCTGAAAGAGGCAGACCTGACGGCTTTGCAGATCATGACGGGGACTTGGGGCGATCGGCGGGTGCGGTGCACTCCTCCTCGGGAAGCACGGCGACGAACGCGCGAATGGCGCACTCGATCATATCGTCGGTGGGCTCACGAACCGTGATGCGCTGCAGCCACATACCGGGCGCAGAGATGATACGGGTGAGAATATTGTCATACTTGCCAGCAAGCTTCAGTAGCTCGTATCCGATACCCATGATCACGGGGATGCAAAGCAGCTTGACGGCAGCACGAAGCAGCGTTGCGGCGGTACCGCCCACTGAGCCGAATTGCGCAGGGATAAAAAGTCCCACCACAATACTGACCAAGAGCATCAAAATCAGGAAAGAAGTGCCGCAACGGGGGTGAAAACGGCGTTGCCTTTTCACGTTTTCCATCGTCAGCTCCATGCCCTTTTCATAGCAGAAGATCGTCTTGTGCTCGGCGCCGTGGTACATAAAGGTGCGTCTGATATCCTTCATCAAGGACACGAGCGCCATATAAAGCACCAGCAAAACGATCTTAAAAACACCCTCAAAGCTCGACCGAAGCAGGCGATTTGCCGCAAGGTGCTCGGGCAAAAGCAACGCGAGCTTGCTGTAAATAAACGTGGGCAGCCAGACAAACAGTCCGAGTGCGAGCGCCACACCAAGCACGGTAGCAAGCACCATGATGACTGCCATGGTCGCCTTTCCAAACATGCTCTCGGGCTCCTTCTGCTCTGCGGCATCGGGAGTAACGCTTTCAGCAGAAGCAGGCTTTTCCGTTTCGTTTGCCGACTCCCCGGGGACCTCCTCGCTGAAGATCTCTGCCGAGCGCATCAGCGCCTTATAGCCGATCATCATGGAATCCACAAACCCGAAAATACCGCGGATAAAGGGCAGACGGCAGATGCGGGGGCGCTTTCTTTTTTCGTTATCACTTTCCTCAAAATAGATCTCACCGTTCGGACGGCGCACCGCCATGGCGCTTTTTTGAGGTCCTCGCATCATGATTCCCTCGATCAGTGCCTGTCCGCCGATCGAGGTCTTTTTGCAGGGAGCGCAATTCTTATCTTTCATAAAATGACCTTTCAAAAGTAGCATAAAACGATCCGCCGGGTACAACGTCATATCCGTATGATATGCCTATGTATGCCGGCGGTGTTTCGTTTTGGTCAGCGCTTGTTCTTAAAATCCATCTTCAGCTGACCGCCCATCTCCTTCTTATGCTTATCAAGCAGCTTCTGGATTCGCTTGGCGGGATTGAGGAGATTGCTGATGGTATCGTCATGATTCAGCGTGTCGATGATGTAGGAAACGTATTTGCACATATTGACCTCAACGTACCACTCCTTGGAGAGCAGCTCGGGAGTGCGGTAGACCAGGTTGGTTGTGAAAATACGGGTAATGACGCCATCGGCATATGCCTTGTCAAACTTGTCAAAGCCATCGGTGAAAAGACCGAAGGTGGCAAAGTTGAAGATGCGCTTTGCGCCCTTCTCCTTGAGCTGCAGTGCCACATCAAGCAGTGATTCACCCGAGGAGATCATATCGTCAATGATGATCACGTCCTTGCCCGTAAGATCTCTGCCGAGATACTCGTGTGCCTCGATGGGGTTTCTGCCGTTGACGATCTTGGAATAATCGCGGCGCTTATAGAACATGCCGATATCAAGACCCAGCATGGAGGAATAGTACATGCAACGGCCCATGGCTCCCTCGTCGGGTGAGATGATCATCAGGTTTTCCTTGTCGATGGAAATATCGGGATACTGACGAACCAGAGCCTTGATCATCTGATAGGTGGGACGAACGTCATCGAAGCCGCAAAGCGGAATAGCGTTCTGCACACGGGGGTCGTGCGCATCAAAGGTGATGATATTCTTGACACCCATAGAATCCAACTCCTGAAGCATCAGCGCACAGTCGAGCGACTCGCGGGAGGAGCGCTTGTGCTGACGTCCCTCGTAAAGCATCGGCATGATCACCGACACGCGGCGTGCCTTACCCTCGATCGCGGCGATCACGCGCTTAAGATCGGCGTAGTGATCATCGGGGCTCATGGGCACCTCCTTGCCGTACATTTTGTAGGTGACACCGTAGTTAAAGGGATCACAGATGATATAAACGTCATGACCGCGCATGGAGTCGTGCAAAAGGCCCTTTCCTTCGCCGGTGCCGAAGCGAGGGCACTCGATCGACGCGAGGAAGGATTCCTCTCCGCCATGTCTTCTCCACTCCTTGAGATAGTTGTCGACCTGAGCAACAAACTGCTCGCAGCCGCGCATACCGATGACACTCAGTTCTCCGTACAGTGATTCCTTCATCATAAACCTCCAAATGAAACATATAAGATGGATACGGGCAAGCCCAAATATAAAAGTATTATAACATATAAAGTCTTCTTTGAAAACCCTTTTGCGTGAAAAAAATCGAATTCGGTTGTTTTGTCATTTTTTTACGGTCGGTTTGCTTTAAAAACAAAAAAAGTACACAATTTTTTTTACAAACTGCCCAAAACGAAGGGCTTTATTTCAGCTCCACCACAGTGACGCCCCCATCTCCCTCGCCGTATCTGCCGATACGGAAGGTGGCAACGCGACGATCGCGCTTCAGATAACCCCAGAGCGAATTTCGGAGCGCACCAGTACCCTTGCCGTGAATCAGGCGAACCGTTTTGAAGCCGGCGATGGCAGCCGTGTCAAAGTATTTATCCACCATGAACCACGCCTCGTCACCCGTGCAGCCGCGCAGATCGATCTCATCACGAAATTCTCTTGATACACTGACGCGGTAATCCTTTGCCGCCGTTTTCTTCTCACCCGGAGCACCCACTCCCGGCGTGTTCTCGATCAGACGCAGATTCTCGATCCTCGAGCGCGTCTTGATAATGCCTGCCTGCACCTGCACGTTACCGCTGCGATCGGGATCGGAAAGAAGAACGCCCTTTTTATCGATATCCACCAGATAGACCTCATCCCCCTTCTTCAGGGGACGGGGAAGACGGTAGTCCTCGTTGTTTCGCTCCTCGACGGGATTGAAGCGCGACTCGTTCTCGCGCAGATGCGCACGCACCGCGCGGCGGGTCTTGTCAAGCTCCTCGCCGAGTCGCTCGGATTCGCGCTGTCGGCGCACCTCCTCCAGCTGGGCAAAAATAAACTCGCTCGACGCGCGTGCACTCTCGACCAAAGCGGTTGCCTTTGCCTGTGCTGCATCCAATGCGGCGCTTGCCGCCTTTTTTGCGGCTTCTGCCTCCCTTTGCGCTGCTTCGCGCTGCCTCTCAAGATCCGCGCGCAGGCGCTCTGCCGCCTCCCGATCACGGTCTGCCTCAAGGCGCGCCTTCTCCAGCTGCTCGATCACCCGTTCAAAGTGGCGGTTTTCGGCACTGATCAATTCCCTCGCCCGTGCCACCACCTCGGCAGGCAGCCCCAGCTTTTCCGAGATGGCAAAGGCATTGGACTTTCCCGGTGCACCGATGATCAGACGGTAGGTCGGGCGCAGGGTACCGACGTCAAATTCGCAGGAAGCGTTCTGCACGCCCTCGGTATCCAGCGCAAATGCCTTCAGCTCGGCATAGTGCGTGGTTGCCGCCGTCAGCGCGCCGCATTCCCTCATACGGGAAATGATCGCCACCGCAAGCGCCGCGCCCTCGACGGGGTCGGTGCCCGCACCGAGCTCGTCAAAAAGAACCAACGACCGATCGCTCACCTCGCTCACGATCGAAACGATATGCACCATGTGTGAGGAGAAGGTGGAAAGCGACTGCTCGATGCTCTGCTCGTCGCCGAGATCGACCAGCACACGGTCAAAAAGACAAAGCTCAGAGCCCTCATCCGCCGGGATATGCAAGCCGGACTGCGCCATCAACGCAAACAGTCCGAGCGTCTTGAGTGTGACAGTCTTACCGCCCGTATTCGGGCCTGTAATGATCAGGGTATCCCACGCCTTGCCGAGTGACACCGTAATGGGCACTACACGCTCCTTGTCGATCAGGGGATGACGCGCCTTGACAAGATCGATCCGTCGATCGGCGGTGATGACGGGAAACACGGCATCCATGCGATCGGCAAGCTTGCCGCACGCAAACACAAAGGCAAGCTCGTTGATATTGGCATAATTGAGAGAAAGCGCACCCGCACACCCGCCGACCATAGAGGAAAGCTCAAGCAGCACGCGCTCGATCTCATGCTTTTCCCTCGATTCCAGCATACGCAGCTCGTTGTTGGCATCCACCACTGCCATCGGCTCGACGAAGATGGTCGAGCCCGACGAGGAGGTGTCATGAATGAGTCCCTTGATCTCGTTTTTGCTCTCCACACGCACGGGAATGACGTAGCGACCGTTTCGCATGGTCACGATGCTCTCTTGCAGATGCCTGGCATAGGTATTGGTGGTGATATAGTGCTGCAGAGTGTCCTTAATTCGATTGTTGGCAATGCGGATCTTCCGACGGATATCCGAAAGCGCGGGGCTCGCCTCATCGGCAATGACGTCCTCCGACACAATGGCGCGATAAATTCGTTCCTCAAGCCGCTTGTCGGGCAAAAGACGCTCAAACACCTCGTCAAGAACCGTTTCAAAATGGCGGTTCGTCCGACTGTATTCAAGCAGCCCCCGCGCCGTGCGCAGCACGTTGCCGACATCAAGCAGCTCACCCGTTGTCAGGGTTGCCCCCTTTGCGGCACGGGCAAGCGAATCGGTAATATCCTTGACAAGCCCAAAGGAGGGCATGCCCTTATCCGAAAGAAGCTTCCGCGCATCATCGGTACGCTTTAATTTTTTGTTGACGGTATATTCGTCGTCGTCCGGCAGAAGCGCCAGCGCCATCTCGCGTGAGCCCGCTGTAGGCGCACAGGCGGCAAGCATTGCCAGTATTTTATCATACTCCAGCGTTTGGAGCGCTTTTTGATTGATCTGCATGATACCTCATGTACGCAAGAGGGTCAGATCCCCCTCGCCGTATTTTCTTTGGTGACTGAAGAATGGGTGATCTGCATTTTCTTGTAATTCTCAAGTGTGACGAAGGTCCTTTCAAGATGATGCAGAAGATACGCCTCTGCCGCACGGCAGAAGAGATCGACCGATACAGGATCGGTCAGGCTAAAGGAAAAGATGCGCTTGGCATCGGCACGAACGACATAAGCAAGCGCCGCGGCAGCCGAGGCATCCAGAGGACAGAGCACGTTGCGCTCCCCCAGCTCATCCACCTCACGGCTGTAGGCAAGCGATGCCCTATGAAGGCAGTCGCCGCAGAGAAAAGAGCCGTTCATTACGTCAAGACAGATCGAATCTCCCACGGGAGCGCCGCACCTGCCGCATCCTGAAAGCTCCGGGCAAAAGCCCGAAATGGCGGCAGCGCGCATTTCAAACGCCGCCTTGATAAGACCAAGACTTCCCTTTGCCTCCGAGATCCTGTGCAGAGTATTGAGCGTCAGCGACAGCATCTCGTGCGCGGGCTCTCGCTCGCCCGAAAGATCGTATGCCACGTCGGCGATATACGCCGCCAAAAACAGCTTCTCGGGGTCATAGCGAAGCCCCCCGAACGCCTCAAGCGTGGTCGCATTCCGCACCCACTTGACGCTGCCCCCTCCTCCAAGCTCGAAATTGCCGAAGGTATAAGGCTCAAAGCTGCCGATCTCGCGGCGGCGCGCCGAATGTGCCCCCTTGACCACCGCATAAAACCTGCCGTAATCGGCGGTCAGCAGCGTCAGCAGCTTATCGTGCTCATCGCGCGCAACAGCGCGTAAGACCAGCGCATCGGCAGAAAAATGGAGCACCGCTTATTTCTCCTCCCGATAACCGAAATTGCCGACTGCGGCACGGCTGTCACGCCAGTTCTCCTTGACCTTGACCCAGAGATTGAGATAGACCTTGACGCCGAAAAGCTTTTCAAGATCCTCTCTCGCGTAGGTGCCCACCATCTTCAGCTCGGCACCGTTTTTGCCCACAATGATCCCCTTATGGGATGCCTTCTCGCAAAAGATCTCGGCGCGGATACGGATAAGCGTATCCTCATCCTTGAACTCCTCGATCACCACGGCAACACCGTGCGGCACCTCCTTGTTGAGGGTGCGCAAAAGCTTTTCGCGAATGATCTCAGCCGCCATCTGACGCTCGGGCTGATCGGTGATCATATCCTCGGGGAAAAACCACTCGGACTCGGGCAGCAGCTTGGCGCACTCGTCAAGCACGTCCGTGACCTGCTTGCCGTTTTTGGCACAAAGGGGCACAAAGGCGGCAAAATCGTGCAATGCCGCGTAGCGCTGAATGGTCTGCGCGATCTCGGGCGCGTTGTAAAGATCGGTCTTATTGAGCGCCAGCACGGCGGGTACGCCCGATTGCTTGAGATAACGGATGACGTTCTCCTCGACGTTGGTGGGTTCCCTGCCCGCATCCGCCATCAGGATCACTCCGTCCGCTTCGCGCATCGATGCGTTTGCCGCTTCTACCATAAAGTCGCCAAGGCTGTTCTGCGGCTTATGGATGCCCGGGGTATCCACGAAAATAAACTGCGCTTCTCCCTTGGTCAGAATGCCGAGAATGCGGTTTCTGGTGGTCTGGGGCTTGTTCGATACGATGGCGATCTTCTCTCCCAGTATGGCGTTCAGCAAGGTCGACTTGCCCACATTGGGGCGACCTACGATGGCAATATATCCTGCTTTTTTCATTTGCTGCTCTCCTTTACACCAAGTCCCATGCTCTCAACGATCGCCGTCTGACGCGCGCGCATGTCGGCATCGTCCTCCTCGCTCGTTTCATGATCGTATCCCAACAGATGCAGCGTGGAATGCACCGTCAAAAAGGCGCACTCGCGCATAAAGCTATGTCCGAATTCCTCCGCCTGCGCTCTGCATTTTTCAAGTGAGAGCACGATATCACCGAGCATATGTCCGAAATCCGCCCCCGCAAAGCCATCCTCAAACAGTGGGAAGGACAGAACGTCGGTGGGCGCATCAACCTCCCGAAATCGTCGGTTCAGCGCACGGATCCCCTCGTTATCGGTGAAGGTGACCGAGACCTCGCTGTGCCCCGTCACTCCCTCCGCCGCAAGTGTGGCAAGCACCGCACGGCGGATCAGCATTTTCAGCGAATAGGTGATCTCCACCTGCTCCTGGTCGTTTTCGAAATAGATCTTCAGCTTCATTTGCCTGTCCTCTCCTTTTTCACACTGCGGGGACGCTGCTGCTCCCGTTCATATCGCTCGTATGCCAATATGATCTTCTGCACAAGCTTGTGCCTTACCACGTCCTTCTCGGTAAAATAATGGATCTTGACGTCCTCGATACCGGCAAGGATCTTGACCGCCGCGGCAAGGCCGCTTTTTTGCCCATTCGGAAGATCAGTCTGCGTCAGATCGCCTGTAACGACCGCCTTGGAATTGAAGCCGAGACGGGTCAGGAACATCTTCATCTGCTCCGGAGTGGCATTTTGTGCCTCGTCCAGGATGATGAACGAATCATCAAGCGTGCGCCCGCGCATGTAGGCAAGTGGGGCGATCTCAATGATCTGCTTCTCGACGTGCTTGGCATAATTCTCCGCGCCCATCATCTCGTAAAGCGCATCGTAAAGCGGACGCAGATAAGGGTCGATCTTGCTTTGCAGATCCCCCGGCAAAAAGCCGAGCTTTTCGCCCGCCTCGATGGCAGGGCGGGTCAGCACGATACGGCTGACCTCCTTGTTGCGCAGTGCCTTGACCGCCATGGCAACGGCAAGAAAGGTCTTGCCCGTACCGGCAGGACCCACGCCCAGTACCACGGTGTTTTTTGCAATGGCATCCACGTACCGCTTCTGCCCCACGGTCTTTGCCTTTACCGGCTTCCCGCGCCCTGTCAGGCACACAGTGCCGCCATCCAGCGCCGCCAGATCCTCACTCTGCCCGTCCCGTACCATGTTGATGATATAAGAAACACGCTGCTCCGAGAGCTCGCTCACCGCGCGCGCCTCATCGCGCAATCGCTCGATCACGGTGGCGGCAAGCCGTACATCCGCACCATCCTCACCCGTGATCACGATGGCGTCGCCGCCCCCCTCGGAGCGATTACGGATGTCCACCCCGAACGCCTGCTCCACCTCGTGTGCATAGGCATCACACACACCGAAAACACGCGCGGTGACGTCGCTGCTCTCGGTACGAACGATCTCTTTCTCCATATCAACCTCCTGCAGGGCACAGAACGCGGCATACGGTATCAGCTCACCGTAAATTCCACCACCCTGGCAATATCCTCCTCGGCGATCACCGTACAAAAGAGGGTGATACCCTCCCCGTCCACGGCGACCTCCACGTTTTTTTGCAGGAGCATTCGCTCACCGCTCTCTGCCTCCAATAGAGCATCCAGCTCTGCGTTTGCCTTGGCAAGCGCCTCCTCGGCGGTATAGTAAGCCGCCTCAAGCGTATACTCCTCAAGCACGGTTTCGGCATAGCCGAAGGGAAGATACCGTCCATCACTCACCCGAAACCGATTTACTTTTTCTATTATATCACAATTACCCGATAAATTTCCAGTGGTTTTGAAAACTTTTCGGTCAAACGAGAAGAAAAAAAGCGACACCTCCCTGCCCTTCCTTCCCGTATAGCTCTTTTTCTCGTATGCAAACGGAACACGGACCTCGTAGGTGTGCACGGTACGTGCAAAGACCTGCCCTGCCGCACGGGTCATGCGAATGCCTCCCGCCTCGGTATCGATCAGCCCTCCCGCAAGCAGCTGCCCCGCACGTACCGTTTCCCCCTCCCTGACCAGAACCTCTCCCTCAAAGACAAGAGGGGCGGTGATCACGCCATCGCAGCGCGCCACCAGATTGGCAGGCAGCAGCTCTCTTTCCTTTTCGGGCACATTGCTTTCCCGAACCTGCACCCGTGCCACCGTGCCCTTCACGTGCACCGAGGCGTACGCAATGCGCGCGTCGCCTGCGCGAAGGGCGGCGGCAAGCGAATCGCCATCCAGCAGAGGGATAAAGCTCCCCTCACGAAGCCCGACCGCCGACAGCTCCCCGAAAAGCTCCTCCGTCGGGATGCTCTCACACCCCTCCACACGGATCTCCCAGACAAACAAGTGGGACAACGTGATGAGTAACAGCGCGAAAATACAGCCAAGCAAGAGCCCGGGACGGCGTGCCGCCTTACCCAGAATATGCGGAAGCCCCGACGTTTTGATGACACGGACTCCCTCAAGCTCCCCACAAAGCGAGAGCAGACGCCCCGCAGCACGCGTTTCCAGCGTCAGATGAAGATCATCACTCCCCTTTTCTCGCCACACGCGGTTTGGCGTTACGTGATGTACACGGCACAGCTCGGTAAATTCGGTCACGTCATCGGCAGCCACGGAAAGATCGGTCGCACCGCAAAGGAAAAGAAATAGCCTCATGTCGGTTCCTCCCCCAGCGCCAGCGACATGATCCTGCCGCTGACCGTGACGCAGCCTGCGCCGAAGGATGTACAAAACAATCCCTTGCCCCGTACGAACAGCCTTGTTTTTCCCACACGAAGACAGATCAGCTCACTGCCGTATGACAGAATACGCTTACAGCCGCGCACGGTCAGCTCACTTTCTCCCGACAGCGTCAGCCCGAAGCCTCCCGGCAGGGCTTCACGCGGAATATCCAGCCGCTTGCTGAAATTTGATAACAGATCTCTTGACCTTGGCATAATAAAAATCCCTTTCACATAGCATAAAACACACGACATTCCAGTGCCGCATGTGCCCTATCTTATGATGTGAAAGGAAGGATTATTCCGTGAAAAAGCCGGTGCATACGCTGATGGACATGATGCCGACAGGACTGTTGCTCTGCCTGCTCTGCCTGCTCCTGACCGATTCGGAAACGGCCATGAACGGTGTGCGAAAAGGGCTTTCTCTCGTACTTGAAACGCTGATCCCGTCCCTGTTTCCCTTTCTGGTTCTGTCCGAGCTTGTCGTGCGTTTTCGGGTGGGAGAGCGAATTGCGGTACCGCTTTCCCGTCCCCTGCGAAGGATGTTCGGAACGACGCGCGCAGGGTCTGTCGCCATCGTGATCGGCTTTTTGTGCGGTATGCCCGTGGGAAGTGCCGCGGCACGCACACTTTACGAACAGGGAAAGATCGGAAAAAGAGAGCTTCAAAGGATTCTTCTGTTTGCCAACATCCCGGGATCGGGCTTTCTGATCGGCGGAGTCGGCAGTGCGCTCTTTGGCGACGCCCGTGCGGGCATTGCGCTCTTTTGCATCATAGCGAGCACGTCGATTTTTGCGGGAATCCTCCTTCACCTCCTTGGCGGAAGTCTGCCTGAAATGTCAAATATCCCCCTTTACGTGACGAAAAACAGCCAAAGTCTGACCGATTTTACCAACGGAGTTTCCCGCGCGCTGCAAAATCTTTTGCAGGTCATCGCATTCGTGCTCTTTTTTTCCTGTCTTTCGGAATGTCTCAGCGAGCTTGCCGAAGCGCTCTCGCCCCCCACTGTGATTCGCGTGATCCTGTGCGGCATACTGGAAATGACCTCCGGGATCAGCACCGCCGTCACCTCACTCCCTGTGGGCACCGCCTTTTGCGTCTGCGCCTTTCTCGCCGGTTTCTCTGGAATATCGGTCTTTTTTCAGATCTTTTCGATCCTTGAAAAAGAAAACCCACCCATTTCTCCCTATCTGCTGTCAAAGCTCCTGCAGGGTGGCTTCTCCGCACTGCTTGCGAAGCTATATTTACGGCTGGCACGTCCGAGCTTCCTTGAAGGGATCAGCGTTTTCGGCGATTCCTTCAAGGAACACGTCGGCTCCCTACCGTTGCCGTGCGGCGCGCTCCTTCCACTCCTCCTGCTCCTCCTTGCCACCGCCCTGCTGTTCGCTTTCAAAAAAGCAAAGGCGTGAACGGCACAAAAAAGGAGAGGAACCAAAGTTCCTCTCCTTTTTTGATGGGTGCATCAGGCATCCTGCTTAACGACTTCTTTACCGTCGTAAGAACCGCAGGCCTTGCACACACGATGAGCCAAAACGTACTCACCGCACTTTGCGCACTTGACCATACCGGGCATATCGAGCTTCGAGTTGTTGGAACGTCTCTTATCTCTGCGCGCTTTCGATACTTTTTTCTTCGGAACTGCCATTTCTATCTACACCTCCTTGGGCTTGTGTTGAACACATCGTTATATATTATATATTTATTTTTCCTGTTTGTCAACCCATTTTTGCAAAACTGCAAGACGTGGGTCAATTTCTTTTTTGGGGCAACCGCAATCACCGTCGCGCAAGGGCTTTCCGCACTTAGGACAAAGACCGGGACAATCCTCATCGCAGAGCAAGCGCATGGGGAAGCACATCAAAAGCTCCTCTCTCAGCGGTTCGTCGACATCCAGCCTTCCGTCACGGATCATCACGTAGGAATCGTCCATTTCAGCAAGACGCTCCTCAGAGATCGACCCCTCGGCTGCCACGGTACGTTCAAAGTCCAACGTAAAAACTCCCTCAACGGGATCAAGGCAGCGTGCACACTGTCCGCGATAGGGCAAGGTGGCACGCAAGGAAAGACGCATATAGCCCGCATCATCGGTCAAAACGCCCTTAACACTCGCATTTTGCGGAAAGGTGACGTCAAGAACAGGCTCCGGTGCGAGATCGTACTCGATCTCCATGCGTGTGATCTCTCCGCGCAAGATAGGACCCATATTAATGACCATACGCACCTTCTCCTTTGCAAAAAGCGGCACAAAACGCCTACTGCCAAAAAAGCAACAGATATATTATACTGATGAAAGGGGCGCTTGTCAAGAGATTTTTTGATTTTTTTTGCGATTAATTTTTTGTTTTCCCAAAGAGTTCTCAATCTTCGCTCATCTCCCTTGCCACCATGCATTTTTTAGTGTATAATGAGCGTAGCACACCGAAAAAAGCATAAAAAAGGAGCCTGCTATGCAACCCATTCTGACTGCCGCCGAAATGCGTTGTGCCGATGAGCGCACCGTCAACCGAGGTCTTACGGCAACCCGCCTGATGGAGCGTGCCGCACGCAACGCACTTCGATACCTGATGCAAAATTTTGACACCTCGCTGGTTCTTTTTCTCTGCGGAGGCGGAAACAACGGTGGGGACGGCGTTGCGATGGCAAGGCTTTTTGCCGAGCAGGGCGGCGTCTGCAGACTCTGCTATCTCGGCAAGCTCACCGAGCAGGGAGCACCCGACCCCCGTGCCATGAGCAAGGAGTGCGCCTATCAGTTCTCCCTGCTTCCTCCGCAGATCCCGATCATCAGTTATCCTGATCTGAAGGATGTCACCGTTGCTGTTGACGCAATGCTCGGCATCGGGCTTTCCCGTCCCCTTTCCTCTCCCTTTGTCGAGGCTATCGCGGCCTTGGCGAAAAGCGGCGTACCCGTGCTTTCCATCGACATCCCCACAGGGGTTTGCGCCGACAGCGGCATGCTGCACGGCTGCGCGGTCCGTGCCACCAAAACGCTTGCCATCGCCGCCAAAAAGCGCGGGCACGTGCTCTACCCCGGTCTTTCCCTCTGCGGCAGCGTTGAGGTTACCGATATCGGGATCGAGGTGGAGAGTGCCAATGCTTTTTTGCTTGAAAGAACCGATCTTGACACATTGCCGAAGCGCCCGGAGCGCTCACACAAGGGTACCTTTGGACGCATTCTGACCATCGGGGGCTCGATCGGCATGAGTGGAGCTGCCCTTCTTGCCGCCAAAGCGGCATACCGTGCAGGGGCAGGCTTGGTCGAAATCTTCACGCCCTATGAGAATCGTGAGATCTACCAGATCGCGCTGCCCGAAGCAGTCCTTACACTTTATAGTGCCGACCGTGCGAGAGAGGCACTTGCCGATGCCCTTCGGCGTGCCGACGCGGTCGCCATCGGCATGGGACTTTCGGTGAGCGAAACCGCCAAAGAGCTGGTTCGCACCGCACTGGAGCTGACAACCGTGCCACTGGTGGTGGATGCCGACGCGCTCAACGCCATTGCCGCCGACCCCGCACTGCTCGCGCTGCTTTACGCGCGTACCGCACCAACCGTCCTTACGCCGCACCTCGGCGAGATGAGTCGTCTTGCGGGAAAAAGCGTGGCTGAGCTGATGCGCGATCTTCCCGAGCATGCACGCTCCTTTGCCGCCGCCAGCGGCACTGTCACGGTGCTCAAGGACGCACGAACCGTGATCTCGGATGGCAAGTGCTGCTATCTGAACCCCTTTGGAAACAATGGCATGTCAACCGCCGGGAGCGGGGATGTGCTGGCAGGCACGATCGCCGCCCTTGCCGCAACCGAGCTCCCCCTTGACGCAGCCGTGCACGGTGTGCTGGTGCATGCACTGGCAGGCGATGCAGCGGCAAAGCGGCGCGGACGCCACGGACTGATGGCAAGCGATATCATCGACGGCATTTGCGAGATTCTCGACTGATTCCACATTTCTCGCTTGATTTTCCAATTCCTTTTTTTAAAATTCCAAGTTTCTATTACAAAAGATCTTTGATTTTCAAAATATAAAACGCGGTGCCTGCAAATCAAGCAAGCACCGCGTTTTTTATTGTTTTTCAGAGAAGATAAAGTGGGCTGCGACCAGGTGATAGACCAGGTAGATCACCGAGATGGAAAACGCAGCCATTGCACCAAATAAGAAGATCAGCTCCTCTACCTCGGCAATGAAGATCACGACCATAACAAGACCCGTGAAAAAGTGAGGCAATTCGCGCTTCAGCTGAACGGCATGCCGTTCCACCAGCATGACGCGAACGGCAGGAAGGATCACCGAATAGATGCCCAAGAGCAACAGCAGGTAGTCCTTTTGCATCAGCATCAGAGCAAAGCCGAGCAGAACGACCAATAAGGAAATGATACAGTTGATCCACTCTCCGCGCCTGCGGATGTTTTTTACAGCAAGATAAAGTCCCGGCAGATTCATGACCGCAGTCAGCAATCCGAGCGCAATGATCAATATATCAAAGATCTCAATGGCATAAGGCCGCAGAAGCAGCAGCGCCACGCCAAAGCCGATACCGAACAGCGCCGAAACGACGACGCGCAAAATGTAATATTTCTTCAATTGATTCATCGATCAGCTCCCCCTTTTCTTTGACCGAGATTGGGAATTATGATAGCAACCAGGATGAACAGCATACCAAGCAAGGAAACCCCTTTTGGCAACGGCTCACCCAGCAGGAGAACACCGAACAACGCCGCAACCACAGGCTCGATCCCCGCAAGAATAGAGGCAATTCCGTTTTCGGTATGTAAAAGCCCCCACGTATAGAGCAAATAAGGTAACAGCGTTGCCACAAGAGCAAGCAGCAGCACGGTGAGCACGTTTTGCGGGTGTGAGGAGGTCATACTTGTCACACGAGAAAGATCTGCCAGTGGGAACAGCCCCAGTGAGGAAAACAGAAAGGTGTAAAAATTGATGGTCGCGCTTCCGTATCCGCGCCGTATGGCAAACCGTCCGAAGATGCTGTAAAGTGCATATCCGAGTCCTGCGCCCAAGCCGATCAAAAGATCGACCGCACCGAGCGAGGCGTCATTTCCGAGCACGCCCGAAATGAGCACGCATCCTCCAAGCACCAGCAGGATCGCCACCAGCTTTTGTGGGGTCATTTTTTCGGCAAACAGGACGCGAGAGATCAACAGCACGAACACAGGAGAGGTATAAAGCAGAATTGCCGCGATCGCCATGGTGGTGCGGTCAATGGCGGTAAAATAACAGATATTGAAGAAGGCGAGGCTTGCGATGCCCGTGCCCAAAAAGCACCAAAGATCCTTTATCCTGACCAAAAAGGCAGTCCGATTGAATAGCAGCAGCCAAACACCGAACAGCAGCAGGGCAAAAAAGGAGCGCAAAAAGCACACGCCAAGGGGCGAGTAGCCAAGATCGTAAAGCCGATTGGCAAAAACGCCCATACTCCCCCAAAGCGCACCCGCGCCGAGAACGGCAACCGAACCGAGCAAAGCGGTTTGTTTTCCCTGCTTCATGCTCGCTCCAATTCCTTCATATAGGCAAATACTACCGATGGCAGGATCTCCTCTGGGCTTTCGCCGCGCTTCAGCATTTCCCGCACGGCGGTGGAGGAAACATCGATCAGATCCTCGGACGCCTCCAAAAGCACGGTTTTGGCGCGCGGATTGTGGGACAGATTCCAAGCCGCCATCTGCTCCTCATAAACGCGGTCACGGTCGTTTCGCACGCCCTTCACGATCACGTCGGCTCCCACGCGGTCAAAGAGATCGATCAGCATTCCTGCATCCGAAAGCACGCGCACGCGCTCCAGACCGTGAGTGGCAAGACGCACCATATGCTCTCTTTGTTCCATATTATAAAGATATTTCTTTTGGTCATTATTCATCACGGCAACGATGACCTCGTCATAAAGCTCTGTCGCCCGTTTGACGATATCCAGATGCCCTGTGGTGATGGGATCATAGCTACCGGGTAAAATTGCACAGCTCATAGATGCTCTCCGTTTGACTGATTTTGCAGGATCCGAACAAATGCCACACCGTACCGCGTGCTTTTCAGAGTGAGAAAGCCCGCCTCCAGCGCATCATTGCCTGCAAAAACATCCTGCTCGCTTCGGCTTTCACAGACCACCACCGCCCCTGCCGTCAGCATGCTGCGCACCTTGAGCAAGGAGAGGCATTGGGGGATCATTCCCAGCGCATAGGGAGGATCCAAAAAGACAAGATGGAAGGGCGCTCCCGTATACGAGCGCAAAAAGGAAAGCGCATCACGCTTCAGGATTTCAGCGCGATCGGCAAGGCGTGTTTTGGCAACATTTTGTGTGATGGCACGGATCGCATCAGGCGAATCGTCTAAGATCACCGCACGCGACGCACCGCGGCTGAGCGCCTCTAATGCCAATTGCCCCGAGCCTCCAAACAGATCCAGCACACGGCGCCCCTCAAGCTCAAATTGCAGCATGGAGAAGATCGCCTCCTTGGTGCGCTCCGCCGTAGGGCGTGTGTGCTCACCCACGGGAGCAATCAGCCTTGTTCCCCTTGCACTACCCGTAATAATGCGCATCATACAAGCCCTCCGTTCTTTTCGTGAAAATATCGGTAGATCTCCCTCGCAAGGGCAGGCCCAATACCGGGCGCGCCGGTCAATTCTCTCTCGTCTGCGCGTGCCACAGCCGAAAGTCCACCAAAATGTGCCAGCAGCAGCTTTGCCTTCTGCTTTCCGACACCCGGTATTTTTTCAAGCGACGAGGTCTTTAACGTCTTGCTCTTTGCCTCGCTCATTCGCTTGACCGAAAAACGGTGCACCTCCTCCTGAATACGGTAGATCAGGTGATAGATGCCCTGATCGAGCGCGATGGAGATCTCCTCGACATCGGTGCAAAGTGCACGTGTTTTGTGAAATTCATCCTTGACCATGCCGAAGATCGGTATGCTGATGCCAAGCTCCGCTGCAACGCCGCGCACTGCCGCCACGTGCGTTTTACCGCCGTCCAGCAGGATCAGATCGGGGATCGCCGAAAACGAGCCTCCGCGGTCCTCCAATAGATTGGTGAACCTTCTGGAAAGCGCCTCACGCATAGAGGCATAATCATCGGTGCCCTCCACGGTTTTGATGTGAAAGGTGCGGTAGTCGCTTTTTTTCCATTTTCCGTCCTCCAGCACGATCATGCCACAGGTTTTGTGCTCTGTGCCGAGATTGGAAATATCGTATGCCTCGATGCGTGACGGGACCACCTCAAGCGCCAGCAATGCGGCAAGCCTGACGGCGGTTTCATCGTTTTTCTCGGATTCACGCAGCTGTGCCTCGGCATACTCTCGCGCATTTTTGACCGCCAGCTCCGATAGCACACGAAGATCGCCCCGTTCGGGGGTATGGATCTGCACGCGCGAGCCGGCAAGCTCGCAAAGCGACGCCAAAAGCAAGGAGACATCCTCCTCACCCAGCGAAAAGGAGAGCAGCACGCGGGGCGGAATATCCGAACGGCGACGGTAATGATCGTAGATAAAGCTGATCAGCGCTTCCTGCTCGTCCAGCAGCTCATCTGCCGAGATCACGGTCTCGGATTTATCGATCAGCGCACCCTCACGCACATAAAAAACCGATATGACGGCAAAATGCTCGGCGCGGTAAAAGCCGAACACGTCCGCAAAGGCATCGGGAGATGCCACGACGCGTTGCTTCTCGGACAGCTTTTCCAATGCAAAGAGTGCATCGCGCAATGCCGCAGCCTTCTCAAAGCGCTCTTCCTCGGCAGCCGCCGTCATCTGCTCGCGGATGTTGCGCCGCGCCGACGCGCTGTTGCCCCGAAGAATATCCGCGGCAAGACGGATCAGCTCTCCGTACTCATCCCTTGAAACCCTTCCGATACAGACACCGCAGCACTGCCCCAGCTGATGATAAAGGCAGGGGCGCTGCTTTCCGATATCCTGCGGAAAGCGACGCTTACAGGTTGGCAAGCGCAATATTTTTTGCAGGGTGCGCAAAACGGATCCCGCCACAGAGGCGCCCGAATAGGGCCCGTAATAGCGCGCCTTATCCGATATGCGCCGACGCGTAAACTCAAGGCGCGGATACTCCTCGTGCGTGATCTTGATATACGGATAGGACTTCGCGTCCTTTAAACGAATATTATATTTGGGAGCATGCTGCTTGATCAGCGTATTCTCAAGCGCCAACGCCTCCATTTCGGTATTGCAAAGAAAATAGTCGAAATTCTCAACACGGGAGGCCATGTGTACGGTCTTGAGATTCTTTTCCCCGTTGCGGAAATACTGTGAAACACGGTTCTTCAGCTTGCGCGATTTTCCAACGTAGATAATACGGTCGTCACGGTCGCGCATCAGATACACACCGGGAGAAAGAGGCAGACTGTTTGCCTTTTCAAGCAGTCGCTTGCGCGTTTCTTCACTTTGCACTCGCTTCACCTCCTCAAAAAAGCAGGGGCGCCACCAGGGCGCCCCGTTTCATCACGGCGGAAAGCTCCGCCCAATTTAATTAATCCTGAAACCCGTTGTCGACCAACTGCTGAAGAGCCGCAAGCGCCTCCTCCTCGTCCGAGCCATCGGCGATCAGCTTGATCGTCGCGCCCTGCGCCACACCGAGAGAAAGAACGCCGAGCAAGCTTTTGGCATTGACCTTGCGATCCTCTTTTTCAACCCAAACGGAGCACTTGAAGCCATTTGCCTTCTGGATGAAAAACGTGGCAGGCCGTGCGTGCAAGCCGATTGCATTTGTAATGGTAACTTCACGAGAGATCATGTCAGTCAACGCTCCATTTCTTCATACCTGCCGCAAAAACGGCGGGACAACCCCTTTGGTTGTCTCTTTATGATAGTATAACAAAATACGCCTTAAAAATCAATGGGCATTTTTTTGGTATTTTGCCATCATAGAGTCACAAACTCTGTATATTTTGACCACAAAATCAGGTTTTTTCGTTGATATCGATGATTCTGATCTCCAAATCCACGCGTTCCGTGCAGACAGACACAGTTTGGTTGACGGCAAGGCGTATCGTACCGCCAAGGAAAAAGGCGCCGTCACGGGAAAACCCGCTACACACAAGCGTTCCCGTCACATCCTTGAGCGAACGTGCATCATCCTGCGGATAAACTGCCTGAATCGTATTCCCCGCGCCATCGGAAAGCTCCACCGAGGCGGGAGCTGCGACGCTGTCCTCAAGAAGCCTACCGAGCAAATGATGCTCGCCCTCCCCGCCGAGGTAGAGCACGGCATCCTTGGTCAACAAAACGGCGGTCGTGGCGCGCAATGCCTTGATTTCAAAGGAGATCGTATGGTCCTGTAGCGTATCCTCGGATTCAAACAGGTTTTTGAGATTATTTCTTTGCCAAACGCTCACGACACACAGCACCAACAGCAAGATGAGAAAGACGTCAAGGCAGTTGATGCGCGTGCGGGAGTGATTCTTTTTCTTTTCTTCGTTCATCTCTTTTCCCTCCTGCCTATCCGAGCAGCGTCACGCAGACGCCCTGTGCCATATACTCGCCGAACGCGATGCAATAGGTGCGTCCCACGGCAATACGAATATCATCAGTGGTATAACCGACGCCCTCCTCGTAATCGGCATCCAGCGTCACGGTAACGATGGCGGTATGCGTGGAATGCGTCAAGGTTTCAACCAAAAAGCTGTCAAGCTCGGGATCCTTGTCATCAGTCGGATTGGCGGTATAGGTTTCGTAGGCGCGGCTATCAACCGCAACCACCGTGCCGATGGTTGCTCCGCTTTCAAAATCAAGCAGGATTTGCCCGACCGACAGTGCGGCAAAGGTGGCATCGTCAAGATCCTCAAGCTCCAGCGTATAGGTCACGGTTTTGTCGTTGCGGCTTGCCAGAACAAAGGGCGAAAACGGGGTAAACAGCGACACCACGAATAACACGGCACTGGCGATCAACAGAAGCAGCAGCACATCCACGGTGATGACCAGCCAACGCGGCTTATCACTTTTATCAAACAAGACGCCGTGCTTATCAAACGAGGAAAATTTAGATTTTTTGGAATCCGAGGCATTCAGATCCGGTCTTTCGCGATTCATACAGTACCTCCTTTTTTGGATTTCGCCACAAAACGGCCGCGGTAAGAGAGCTCTGCCGAGGATTCATTTTGTGTCATCATAGCGGATTTGCTGTTCTGATGTCGACGCTCGTGGCGAAGCCCCGCACCGACCAGTGCAAGCCCCGCAAAGAACATCAGAAAGGCGGCAGGATCATAAAAGGAATAGCTGAAGAAATTGAGCAGCAGCACGCCCGCCACCATGGTGATCCCGATAAACGAAAAGATGGGGCGGTGATGCTCCTCTGCCACACGAAGCGCCGAATAGCAGTTCTGAAGCACCAGAAACAGCAGCATTGCATAAACCAACAAGCCGACAATCCCAAGCTCGGTCATGAGATAGACGAAGAAATTGCAGGCGCAGGGAATAAACGCGGCATCCTGTGCGGCGTAAAGCGGAAAGAGCTTGGCAAAGCCACCCGTGCCTACACCGAACAAGAAGCCCCGAACACCGGCGGCATTGCCGAAGGCGCTCTCGGAGGAGCCGAAAAGGATCGCCGATGCAGCGTGCGTCATTGCAGCCCTTCTCGCCACGGCGGCATCTGCGACTGCACGCAAAAGATCGGTGATACGGGTACGGATATTGCCCGACAGCAGAAAAAATGCTCCCGTGGCACCAACGCCTCCAAACAGCAAAAACGGAAAGCTCCTGTGCTCGAAGATCAGTAAAAAGATGCCGATCATCACTGCCAGCGCCAACCAGGCACTCTGCACCCACGTCAGGGCAATCGCCCCCGCGATCAAGCCGCAGGAAATGACCAGGATCGGGCGAGTCCGCTTTTTGACATACCAAATAGCGGGAAAGGTAAAGGCAAACGAGATCACCAGAAAATAAGCAAGTGCAATATGGTCGGCAAAGCCCGCCTTAACGGCACTGCCGAAGCGCGCCACATCAAGATCGGTCTTGGCGGGGGAGGCGATCACTGCCATCACAAACTGTAAAATACCGATCACCGAGGCGAGAACTCCCGATACCGTCATTACGGCGCGACAACGCAAAAACCAGCGTTCGGTGGCAATCGTATTGACGACCAGGAGATAAAACAAGAGCAAGAAGACACGGAAAAAAGCAGTCTTCACAGCCCCGTCTGCAACCGAGAAGGAGGAAAAGACAAACAACAGGATCAAGAGGAGCACGGGAATATCCTGTGCATCCAGACGAAAGACGCGGTTACCTCTGATCAGCTTGCCGAGATACCCTGCCAATGACACCCCCAACAAAATAGAGAGGAGAACGGTACCGTACGGAAGAAGCCCCGTCAAGGGAGTGAAAAACAAGAGCAGCAGCACGCCCGATTCCGGCACCGAAAGAATCAAGCCGAGCAGCAGCACGCCGTCGATGATGATCAACAGAGCAAGCGGATAGACGAAAAGACCGATGACGCCGGAAAGCAAACCGAACAGCACCGCAAGCGCGTAACGGTTTTTGCCGCGTTCCTCCCACTCCGTCTGCGCATCGTCCCCCATACCGAAGGCTACGGAAAGAAAGGCTCCGAAGATCCCCTTCTTCACCAGATGCCCAACCGAGCGATCCGAGCAAAGAGCAATCACACCGAGCAGGCAGGCACAAAGCCCCATCATCGGATGCATCCAGCTCGCAAGCGTGATATGAAAGACAGGATCATCCAACCAAAACGCCGAGGCGGAAAAAATACCGTATGCGAGCAAAAAAACACCGACCGTACGCAGGCTGCAAGTGGAAATGCCAACGGTCAACCTACGCCAGAGGCGCAGCAGTACGTTTTCCTCCATCACACACGCTACGGTTCTCCGCAAGCGGTGATGACCGAAAAGACCCGCGCGCTTGTTCTTGCCCACACGGCCGACCACAGAGCCCTCTAAAATGGCATTTGAGGCATCATATGCTCCGAAAAGCCGTCCTACAGGGCTGACAGCTATCGCATGATAGACAAATTTTGTCATGCGGGAGAAGAACCGCAGGACAATGTTTTTCTCTTTTTTCACTTCTCTTCTCCCTTCTCCGAGGAGCGTTTCAGAAGATCGGGGCGCAAGCGCTCAGTTGCCGCCAACGACTCCTTTGCTCGCCATTTTTCAATGTTGGCGTGATGTCCCGACAAAAGCACCTCGGGCACATCCATACCGTGAAAGGAAACAGGACGCGTATATTGAGGATATTCGACAAGCCCGTTCGTCAAGCTCTCGTTCTCGTGACACTCGGGGGCGGCGAGCACACCGTCAACCAGCCGCGCCACGGCGTCAATCAGAATACACGCAGGCAGCTCCCCGCCCGTCAGCACAAAATCTCCGATGGAGATCTCCTCGTCCACGATCTCCTCGATGATGCGTGCATCAACGCCCTCATAGTGACCGCAAAGAATGATCAGCTGATCGTATGCGGTCAGCTCTCTCGCCTTGCTCTGGTCAAGAACCTTGCCGCGCGGCGACATGTAGATCACACGGCGCTTCCCGATCTCGGGCGTTTCCTCGACGATCGAGGCATAGCAATCGTAAATAGGGGGCGCCATCATCAGCATTCCCTTTCCACCGCCGTAGGGGGTATCGTCGACGCGACGATGCTTATCCTTTGAATAATCCCTGATATTGCGCGCCGTGACTGTAATATGTCCGCTTTTCTGTGCTCTGCCGATGATGCTTTCCTCCAGCACACGGGTCACGAATTCAGGAAACAGCGTCATGATATCAAATCGCATGGTCAGAACATCCCTTCTATGGGAGCAAGGCAGATCCCCTTTTCGATATCCACCGAGCGAACAAACTCCTCCACCACGGGAACCATCGCTTCGCCCTTTTCGGTGGCGATCACGTAAATATCGGTCATAGCGGGATGGATCACATCCTTGAGCGTGCCAAGACGCTCTCCCGTTTCGGCGTGAATGACGGGCAGTCCGATCATTTCCGCGATCAGTAGCGTGCCCTCGGGAATGTGCAGGTCGGCACGCCTTGCATAGAGCACGGTGTTGCGCATTGCATCTGCCGCCTCCATCGAATCCACACCCTCAAGCTCCGCAAATACGAAATTGCGAAACACCGATGCGCGCAGAACACGAAGGGGCTGAAGCATTTCCCCTTTTTTGAGATATACAAAAGGCAGCGCGGCAAGAACGGTGGGGCTGTCGCACCACGACTCGATCTTGAGCGCACCGTGACACCCGTGGGTATTGATGATCTTTCCGCATTCGGGATATTCGATGTAAGGCATAATCTGTTCCTTTCATGTCACGCGGCAAACATACAATCTGCCATTCTACATTTTAATATATCATATTTTTATCTTTTTTTCAACACAGAAAATAAAAAATCCCATTCATGACCCGTTTTATGAAATTATTTACATTTGGGGACTTGTAAAACAAATATTCTGATGTTATAATATAGGACATGAGTGCTCCGTTCCCCCCTCGTGCGGTCGGAGTTTTACCACATCACGATAAAAATGGAGGAACAGCATGGATATTTGGGTAACAGTTGGTATGATCGCAGTCGTCGTGGTCGTATTCTACTTCTTTGGCATCCGTCCGCAAAAGAAGCAGGAGCAGGCAGCAGCCGAAATGCGTAACAATCTGAAGGTGGGTGACGAGATCACCACCATCGGCGGCATCATCGGCAAGATCGTCAGCATCAAGGAAGAAACCATGATCATCGAAACCGGTCGCGATCACACCCGTATGCGCCTTTTGAAGAGCGCTGTCCGTAATGTGGACGTTCACGCCGAGGACGCACAGGACTAATTTTGATTCCTCCTTCATATAGTGTACCAAGTACGCTTGAAGGAGGAATTTTTATGTCTACCCCAAAACGGAAGGCAAGCAGCAAGCGCAGGCGCAGCAGTGCGCAAGGCGAGCATGAAGCTCTTTTCCCCACACTCATTAAAAACACAGCATTGGCATTTGTGATCACGACAGGCGTATTTTTGTTGCTGATCGCAGCGATCACGGCACTCCTGCTGACCACCGAGGACCCCGACCGCTACGGTGTCGCAGCAGGCACGGTTCTTCTTTATACCGCGGCACTCTTCTTAGGCTCCTTGACCGCGCGTCTGCAAAAAAAGCGCGCGCCCCTCTTTTGCGGTATCGCCTCGGGAGCACTGCTGCTGGTTGCTCTTTTTCTATTCTCTCTCGTCCTCCCCGACTCGGGCAATCAGCTCTCTCACCCGCTGTCCGTCGGGCTTCATGCCCTGCTTTTTCCCTTTTGCATGGCAGGCGCTTTCCTTGCAACACGCGAGAAAAAAAGAGTCCGCCGTCATCGGAGATAACAGCGCCAAAAAGCGCGGAAAGACTGACAGTCTTTCCGCGCTTTTTCTCAGAAAGGTAGACAAATGCACAAGTAGAGCCCTTCCGTTCACTTGCATACTATGCCCTGTTGGATCGATACAATTAACCGGATTGTTAGAACAATAAATGTGGAGATTAAAACCTTCCAGATCACCGTTTGCGCCAAGATATTGAATGTCATCCGCATTGAGGAATCTACCCCACTGGGAGTTAATAGTAACGGGAATTGAGGTAGTAAAGCCCTGTTTCGGCATCGAAGTAATAACCGCGGTAGCGGAGGGGGTTTACTGCCGCTGCGGCAGCGCCGCCTGCGGCGACTTCTCTGCCCTCGATGAGGTTGTCCCAGGCATCGTAGGTATAAGTATAAAGCTTGGTGCCTGTTCACTGCAAGCATCGCCTTTTGACACAAAAAGACGATGCTGCTTATATGATCTATTTTTCGTGCCATACGGCTAACACTTTGCCGGTACTTTCTATCAATATGTATGCCACACCGCCCTTCATATTAGGCTCTAGTGTTCCATGTACTAACCAAATTTCATTTTTTTCATCATAGAATACTTGATATGGTTTTTCCTCCTCTACGCTCTCTCCATACACTTTTTTCCAAACTTCTTCCGCTTTTGCAACAGCTTCTTCCGCATCAATAATGGGACCAACATCTTCATCCGAAGAAAAATTTTCAATATGATATTGATAGTCACTGAATTCAAAACTTTTAACATTAGAAGGATTATTTTGATATTTTATATTATGAAAATCTTTTTGAATGACTATCATTAGGACTCCTCCCAATATTATTAAGATAAACACAAGCAAATATATTCTTTTTTTCATTATTGTCTATTTCCTCCCTGGATGCTTTGGATCGAAAGGTGCATCATAGTAAATTATTATGTCACTTTTATCGGCAGGATCGTATTTTCTTACAGTTCCTAACGGTGTTACCAAGTAATTGACATAATTATTTATATCTGCAGAAGAAAAAACATCATTATGATAGCCAGGACTATAAGCACCATGAGTGTGGATTTCGGCAACCTTTATTCTCGTACGAGATTGATTAGCGGGAATAGACACACTATGTGCAGTTCCTTTTACGGGCTCAACATACGAGTATTTGGTAACTCTAACCCATATTCTCGTCATCTTAGAAATTCTGCCGGCAATGTTATCATTCCAAAAGCGTGACAAAAAGTTATTACCAGGCACGCGAGGATAATAACATACTGCCATTTTAGTTTCCCAGACGGTTTTTGAATATATAAAAGAACCATATTCACGATCTACATTTATGGACTTTTCATTGATATATTCTGCAAAATCTATTGCAGCTTCATCCGCCGTATCAAACAAATCACCGGGCTTATTACCTCTGCGATCCACTTTGTTTATTGGATTGTTTAGGCAATAGGCATACATGTTACAGCCTAAAACACCTAAAGAAATACTTAATTGTGAATCCGCATTGAGGAATCTACCCCACTGGGGGTTATAGTAACGGGAATTGAGATAGTAAAGTCCTGTTTCGGCATCGTAGTAGTAGCCGCGGTAGCGGAGGGGGTTTACTGCCGCTGCGGCAGCGCCGCCTGCGGCGACTTCTCTGCCCTCGATGAGGTTCCCCCAGGCATCGTAGGCATAGGTGTAAATTTTAACACCGTTTTCGTCGTAAATAGCAATGACGTCGCCCTGGACATTGGTGGCATAGAAATATGCATTGTCCGAGATTACCGTGCCTGCCGCATTCATTTGGAAGCACCGCATACCCACGGGGTTTGATCTCTATCAGCAAGCATCGCGTTTGGTCACCCAAACACAGTCTTATCAAGAATATTCCCGAAACCTTTAAGGGCTTGGGAGTATCCCAACAAGCTGCCTTTTGTCCCCAAAAGGTGATGCTTGCTGGCATATGTCATTTAAGAACAGTTTAATTGAATTTCATATCCTACTGGATTTTTCTTTAATTGAACTAAACTTTCACAAAAACTCATTAATAAACCATATTCCGTACTAACATAAAAGCAACAATTGTGTTCGCTGTAGTCCCCTCCGTCGTCTATTTCCGCAAACACTTCTATAACGATATGTCCTAACTTATCTTTTCTAAAAAATCGTAATGATACACACGCTGTTGAATCATTTCCTTTATCTTCATTCGCCCATAAACCTTCTTCGTTATTTCCATCTAGGAATTGCTTAATTTGGCAAATCAATTCATCAATTAAAGGATCCGAAACATATATTTTTGATGTGATAGTTGCCACAGAAGAGGAACACGTAACTTTTAATTCTATTACATCATCATCTTGCCATATCTTGCTAAATATAATATTGTCCTTCACTGTATCACTCCTTCTTCAAACTACGACTTAAACTTAAAATCATCAAATATTTTTAAGGTTTGGTTATAAACATAATGAATGTTAATATCTCCCTGAGATGTAGGTACTATCTGTTGCATTTTTACCCACCCCTCAGATGAAGGCCAGCGTGGGTCATTCAACGTGATTCTTGTTAACTGTGTGCCTGCCGATGGATTGGACTTTACTTGTTCCATGGCTAATTGTTCCCTCAAATTGGCTGGTTCGGTTCTTCCAGTTGAACCACGTGAAGTGTTGGTTG
This sequence comes from Oscillospiraceae bacterium, assembly GCA_015063625.1. GTDB lineage: Bacteria > Bacillota > Clostridia > Oscillospirales > CAG-272 > Firm-07. The sequence continues at coordinate 31,921 of SVTT01000001.1, read as the reverse complement.
GAGTGCTTGTCGGCGTTTGTGCTTTGGACATTGTATATCCAGCGTATCCACCCGTTAGCCCACCAAAAGCTGTTGCCGCAACCGTACCCCAATTTCCTTGGTCGTTGAACTCTTGCGCAGAACTTGAAGTAGAAGCAGCAAACAAAACTGCCATGCCATAAACAGTTGCCGACCCTATAAATGCTCCGGCGGCAACTGTAGATGCGGTCGTAGCAGCTGCAACGCCACTACCGACCATACACACTGCTGTTGCTGCGGCAGCAAAACCACCGCAAGTAACAACTGTGGCAACTGCGGCTACGGCCACAACTGCTGCACCAAGCGCCCAATGCCACCACGCTTCTCCAGTAGGATCAATTCGATTAACAGGATTGTTGCCACAGTAAGCAAACAAATTCATTCCTGTTAAATCACTACCTGCTGAGAGCTGATTATCCGCATTTATCCACCGGCAGATCTCAGGGTCATAATAACGGCTGGATACATAGTAGAGCCCTGTTTCGGCATCGTAGTAGTAACCGCGGTAACGGAGGGGATTGAGTGCGCCGACGGCAGCGCCGCCTGCGGCGACTTCTCTGCCCTCGATGAGGTTCCCCCAGGCATCGTAGGCATAGGTGTAAATTTTAACACCGTTTTCGTCGTAAATAGCAATGACGTCGCCCTGGGCGTTGGTGGCATAGAAATATGCATTGTCCGAGATCACCGTGCCTGCCGCATTCATTTGGAAGCACCGCATACCCACGGGGTTGCCCCAGGCATCATGGAAAATTACAAATACAGGAGGCAGGCAAACATACAGTAAGATCTGATTGATCTTTACTTGCATATCGTCTGCCTCATTTGGTTTGATTTCGTAAGATAGAAAACCTTGTTCTATCCTACATTCTCTCCTTTAGATATTCCGCGATTTCGGTACATCCCCGTTCCACAGCATGATCGTAAGCGGTTTTTCCGTCATAATCCATTGCACAGGGATCAATTCCACGATCCACCAAAAATTGAACAAATTGCAGTTTCGGACGTATATGTCCCGTAAGGACAGCCAAATGAAGGGCGTTTCTACCCTTTGAATCGGTCTGATCGACCAATACGTTTTTGCAGTCCAGCCAATAGCTTGCCGCTTCAAGATCATTTAATAATGCGGTATTCAAAAAAATATTGCACGAGGAAGACGAATCTCCTTCCAAAAAATCCATGCCGTTCTGTTCCAATAACTCAACCATTTCTATATACTCCTCGATGCACATATTCGCATGCTCATTACGCGCGTACACTGCCAGATTGTAGCACAGCTTTTCACGGCAAAGTGCTATATCTGCACCATGATCGACAAGCAGCTTGGTCATGGGAAGATTCCCCTTTGAAACAGCATAAGACAGTGGATATTCAGAGGCAAAATGACTGTTAACATTCGGATCGGCACCATGCTCCACCAAAATTTCAACCGCCATCATATCGTTTCGAAGGCAAGCTTCTTGCAAAGGCGTCAGTATTTCGGGCTTCTCCGCCAGTGCTCCAAAAAATTGATGGATCCATGGCACGTGATCGATGGAACCTGGGTGTGCTTCACACATCTTCTCCAAGTGAACATAATCCCTTTCACGAATCAGCTTGACTATTTTTCTGGAAAAAGCCGTTCGACTGATGGCAAAAATACCGACAAAAGCAATTACTACGGCAACAACTAGAACGCCGTACTTGATTAAGCGTTTTTTAACCATAAATGCCTACCAATCCTTTCACACGTTGTAACGGCGTTGTGGTGTCCGTATCAGAATTCCCCCATATAATCCAAGGCAATATGTCCATCACCCCATGACCAAAAAAGCCAAATATCTTTTCCGATGGATAGAAATTGTAAGTGCCCACATCACGCGGATCCGTTACAAGGTCGCCATTCTTATCATAGATTGCCTCCATTGTTCCGTCAGGAGAAGTATATTTTACATTTGAATGATCGGGAGATGTAAATTGATGTGCATTGGCTTTCGGCCCAACTTCACGATTGCCTTCGCCATTTGATGCTTTCCAATCTCCTGGCACCTCATCCCTTGTTTTAGGTATAGCAATTGTATTGTTCTCATTTCTAGCATAGTGCTCTTCTTCATCCGGCATAAACACATACACTAAAATTTGCGGGAGAGGACCAAAAAACATCCCCACAATTGCACCTACTTGCTCTTTGGAAATGTCACCGGTTGGATCGATGTACATAACCGGATTATTGTTACAATACGCATACATATTGTATCCAATCAATCCTGTCCCCGTACTGATATACGTGTCCGCATTGAGGAATCTACCCCACTGGGGATTATAGTAGCGGGAATTGAGGTAGTAAAGACCAGTTTCCGCATCGAAGTAATAGCCGCGGTAGCGGAGGGGGTTTACTGCCGCTGCGGCAGCGCCGCCTGCGGCGACTTCTCTCCCCTCGATCAGGTTCCCCCAGGCATCGTAGGCATAGGTGTAAATTTTAACACCGTTTTCGTCGTAAATAGCAATGACGTCGCCCTGGGCGTTGGTGGCATAGAAATAGGACTGGTCGGACACGACCGTACCATCAGCGCTGATTTGGAAGCACCGCATACCCACGGGGTTAATTCAATGTCAAAAGTCCATTGGATTTTTATATTTTTTGTTATCAAGAAAATAATTTAACTAATATAGAAACAAGTAAAACTATACCATTAATTAATGATAATAAATATAAGAATCTTTTATTATGATAATAACTAAATTCAACATGTTTACACCTTTTTCTTATCAAATGTACCATCATAATTGATGGATTATTAATAGATAATAGTTGTTTATAATCTTTATCAAATAACACCAATTGTGATGGTTTGGTATTAAATTTAGTTAAATCTCCATAATCATATGTAATACCACCTATTTCGTTATAATTTATTTCCTTATTTTTTGTTTTAGTTTTAATAACTAAACATCGATCGTTTACATAGTATTTTGTTTTAATAAATATTTGTGCAATAAAAGAAATTATGATTAGAATAACATTTACTATTAATATAAAATATGGAACTATCAATAATGTAGAGAATATTTCACTTATCTTATCCATCATAAAAAAGAAATAAATCATAAATATCATTGGTATTAAACTTATTAAGCATTCTGTAATAACACAAGCCAAAGTAATAGTTATGTTTCTTTTAAATCCCATTTTTATATCTCCTTTCATTTTATACTAATCCCAAAAAATTAACCGATCCACAAAATCATTTAAATGCCCTTCTATCGTATTTCCGCCAATTTCTAATTTTGTAAACAAGTGGTTGATTGAAATACCTGTAGCGACAGCTATAATTGCTCCTCCTGCAATAATTGCGCCACCTGGTATAGCTAATGAAGAGGCAGCTAAAGCTCCCATAGCAGCCGTAGCAATAGCTGTTGAAGCGTACATACCACCAATACTAATGCCAGCATTAATTAATCCACCAGCAATAGAACTACTTATATTTGCACTTGATGCATATTTCTCATATCCTGCAACTACACCACCGGCAATAGAAAGTCCCCAACCAATTCCAGTTGCAACTTTAGATAAAATTCCTGGTAATTCTGTTACACCATCTAATCTCATTAAATCCCATAGATCTGTAAATTGCAAACAAGCAATTGCACTTCTAATAGGATTAATCATTGTAAATCCATGGTCTAGTCCTGTTGATAATGTTCCTAACCATCCGGGTACAGGAGGTAAATTTCTTGATGGAGAGGATAAGCCTCCACCTCCACTACCAGACACTGCTCCTCCGCCAACGGATGAACCAATAGAACTTATCATTCCTCCTCCAATAATTCCAGCACTAGCTAGTGCTGTATTATATTGAATATTAATAGGATCGTTATTAGCGTAACTATATAAGTTAAGTCCATTAATACTTGATGGATTTAAACTTGATACATCTGCTGGTTGAATGAATCTACATAATTCAGGCGAATAGTAACGTGAGGATACCCAATAAAGCTGAGTTTCGGCATCGTAGTAGTAGCCGCGGTAGCGGAGAGGATTGAGTGCGCCGACGGCAGCGCCGCCTGCGGCGACCTCTCTGCCCTCGATGAGGTTCCCCCAGGCATCGTAGGTATAAGTATAAAGCTTGGTGCCTGTGTTACTGTAAATAGCAATGACGTCGCCCTGGACATTGGTGGCATAGAAATAGGACTGGTCGGACACGACCGTACCATCAGCGCTGATTTGTACGACATCATCCTGAGCGAAGTCGAACGGATCTCGGGCAAATCAGTTCGAGTCGCTTCGCTCGCTCAGAATGACACCTTCGGCGTCGGGCAAAGAAACATGTGTCGTCGTACCATTTGCTGAGATCGGAAGATTACCTGCTTAGGCATAATTGTGCCGAGGGGACAAAAGAACTTTTAACTTATCCTTTGTCCCTTTTCTTCTTAATTAGTAATTAATTTTCCAAAACCAAAGGCGATGGCTAGACCAATTAATATCATGCTGATATTTCTTATGAAAAATCGCAAATAAAGGCGATTTCTGTCGCTCACCATTTCCTTATAGCCCACATCTTTCTGGACATCAATTTTTTGCAGATCAATTTCAACAATTTGATGGGCTTTGGCTTCGTTGGCGTTAATTTTGGACTTCTTCTTTTTTACACCATAGTTCTTCTCCAAAAACGGGTGGCGCAGTTGGATCGAATAATATCCTTCATTTACAGGATCACTGTAGGTGAAATACTCTTTTTCGGAAGGTGCTCCCTTTTCAAAGTAAAAGATAAATAATCCACAGTGCACAATGTGCCACCCAGACAAGCTCATCGTTTTCAACCACCAGTCAAGATGCGCATACATAAAACTCGGATACACGCGAAATCTTTTTATATATTGCTTTTGCGGATCCCTTTGAAATTTTTTTAGGCAAGCAGACATTTTTCTTTGCTTCTTCATGCATACTACCTCGCTATATTCCAAAAGGAAATACCTGAGCCTATAACAGAAGATACTCCATTGGAAACATTTTGGAAAAAGTTGGATTGCGTCAAAAAATTATTTGCCTGTCGCAGCAACGCCGTTGAGGATTTTCCGGCCTCTTTCCGCAAACCTGCTGTAAAAGTCTTCCCTAAATACCGATCATATAGTTGGTCAGCCTTTACCGCGGTTTTTGTCACCTTTTTCCCTGCGAACTTACCTAGTGCCGAACCCGCAGCAGAAGTTGCAAATCCCAATCCTGCCTCTGTCACAGTTTGAAATACATCGTAATCTGAAATAGTGCCACCAGACTGGACAATATCAATTGTTTGATTCGCCATATCAGCAGTTGCACTTATCGCTGCGCTAATTCCTGCTTGTGCCACCCATCCCAATCCGGTAGCTGCAACAGCACCAGAAGCAGCTCCAGACAAGGCTCCTATAACAATGCCAGCTGTGTCTTCACCATTCAAAGCTGCAATTAAACCACCCGCAACAGCACCAACAACTGCACCAACAATGACATTCCAAAACTCCCCATCTTCATCTGCACGCATGACGGGGTTATTGTCGCAGTAGATATACAGATTCTTATCGGTAAGTGCACCGGGGGTTGCAGTGATGACGGTAGCATCATCCGCATTGAGGAATCTGCCCCACTGGGGGTTATAGTAACGGGAATTGAGGTAGTAAAGCCCTGTTTCGGCATCGAAGTAATAACCGCGGTAGCGGAGAGGGTTGAGTGCGCCAATGGCAGCGCCGCCTGCGGCGACTTCTCTGCCCTCGATGAGGTTCCCCCAGGCATCGTAGGTATAAGTATAAAGCTTGGTGCCTGTGTTACTGTAAATAGCAATGACGTCGCCCTGGGCATTGGTGGCATAGAAATAGGCATTGTCCGAGATCACCGTGCCTGCCGCATTCATTTGGAAGCACCGCATACCCACGGGGTTTGACCTCTATCAGCAAGCATCGCGTTTGGTCACCCAAACACAGACTTGTCAGGAATATTCCTGAAACCTTTAAGGGCTTGGGACTATCCCAACAAGCTGCCTTTTGTCCCCAAAAGGCGATGCTTGCTAGTATGACTCTTTTACTCTTCAAGCCAGGCTTTAATTAATGCCCCCTTGTTTCCATCAATTGCAACATACAAGCATCCACAATCAATTAAGTTATCAACATCCACGCTTCGTTGATCTATTGAATATTCGAAGCACCACACATTATCTTCTGTCGAATGAGTAATAGAAATCAAAGTATATTCGGATAGTTTCCCCTCCCTATGAAGTTCTGCTATTATGTTTTTCCCAATATCTACCGCAATTTGGTTTGTGTCTATTGGTATTATTCCTTTCAAAACATCTTCACTCAAATCAATAGGAAACTGAATTTGATTCCACTCTATACCGCACCACTCTATTTCGGTAATATCAATATCCTCCACAATATCATCCTCCCTTGGATTGCTACATCCCAAAAGCAAAAATAATAAAAGTATCAAGGGGAATATTTTTCTCATTGTTTTCCCTCCTTCAAGGCGCTGGCCAAGACATATGCTCACAGCCAAATGCACATGTCCCTAAATGGTTATCCCAAGATATTTGAAATTGTGAAATAAGTGCGGTTTTTTGCTGACTTGTTAGAGAGACAGGAGAAGCAACACCGACAACAGAAACAGTGCCAGAGGATATACTATATTTTTGCAAATTTAAGTTGGGACCAATAACATAGCTGTCAAGTCCTCGTCTAACAGCATTAGGAATGTCTCCGCTTGTAGCTCCCGGTGTTAGTCCTGAGAAACTATTGCTATTTGGATGTGTATGAGCAGTTGCTACTTTTGTTGTTCCCGATGGAATTTTAACATTCCCATACGCCACGCTATGAGGACTACCTGCAACAGGCGTTGCGAAATCATAAGTTGTAGTCCCATTAGTAGTTCTTGAATATATCACAGTTCCATATTCATGACGAATATAACTGCTTGAACTATACGTAGAATTTGCAAAAGCCATAGCCGCTTCATCTGCGGTTTTATATGGTAGTGGTGCGGGATCAGGTTTCGCTGAACAACCCGAAAGAGTTACGGTACAAACCGCAACAACGGCTGTAACTATTAGAGCAGTAATCCAAAACTGACCTGCAGGGTCTTTTCGGTTAACAGGATTGTTACCACAGTAGGCAAACATATTATTCCCCAATACACCTTGCCCTGTAGAAACATACCCATCCGCATTGAGGAATCTGCCCCACTGGGGATTATAGTAACGGGAATTGAGGTAGTAAAGCCCTGTTTCGGCATCGTAGTAGTAACCGCGGTAACGGAGGGGATTGAGTGCGCCGACGGCAGCGCCGCCTGCGGCGACTTCTCTACCCTCAATGAGGTTGCCCCAGGCATCGTAGGTATAAGTATAAAGCTTGGTGCCTGTGTTACTGTAAATAGCAATGACGTCGCCCTGGGCGTTGGTGGCATAGAAATAGGCATTGTCCGAGATCACCGTGCCTGCCGCATTCATTTGGAAGCACCGCATACCCACGGGGTTGCCCTCGGCATCATAGCTGAAGCGCGATCAGGTCACCTGTAGAAACGAGTGTTACAGAAATCCTCAAAGAGCAATTATTTCTTCTTTTCCAAGGGCTTCCATTCGATTGAAAAAGCATAGCTACCAAAATTTTCACTACCGGGAGTCTTACACCTATACAGCACTTTGCTATCCGACAAAACCTCTTTTTGCATTGCAAAATCAGGATCCCCCACGTCGGAATCCTTACGAATTGTTAAGCGTTGTTTATCATCAAAATAGTCACACAAAAAGCTTACCCCAAGTAAGCCTAGACTCGACCGATAAGTGAATTCTGTTTCATCTTGATTCAAATAAACTGGAACCGCTAACATCTTAACGGGTTTCCCTATTGTCACATTTCCTCTATAGTTAATCAAGGGATAGCTTGTAACAATCGCGCCCTTGCCTCCCGGAACCGTAATAACCGGAAGAATTAGCCTCGGATATATGAGAGTTTCCACCTTAACACGAATGCAATAACTCACTTTCGAATGTAAATAAATGATATCTGAGTTCAAGTAAGGATATCCCAAAAACCAATTATACAACGGATGTGTTACGAGCCATAGTCGATCTTCAGGAGCGACTTTTTCGCCATTGCGTATCCGAGACATTATTTCATCTCGACATCTTATCTCTTCTTTGAAATCCATATATCAACCTCCCCAATGAACCAACCTGTGCGCTGTTTGCGTTAATGGTTCAAAGTTAAAAAAATTCTTTCCGGTCCTTCCCATGGGATGGTGAAGTTCCATTGAAAATCCATCTTTTCCAATAGGTGCCAACCCCTTTTTAAGTCGATCCAAATCGCTAGAATAGCGCTCAGGGTGATTAAGAGCCTCATTCTTCCAGTAGCGCTGGCGTACTGTTGACCAACTGGGATTATTACCCGCTTTAGTCAAATTTGTAATATCGTCTCCAACATGCCATCCCGTTTTTACAGTATCTACTGCATCGTCAACCCTATCAATCGCCTTAACCGCATCTACCGCATCATCCGCCTTCGTCGCAGCTTTAACAACCGAACTACCGCCAGATACGCACGGAATAACCAGTGATGCAACATCGGCAGCAAGCCCTACCCATGCCCACGGATCATCTGGATTTTGGATGACGTCTACCACACTAAAGCAAAGCGAAACAACGTCAAATACAGTATCCCAGAAATGCCCTCCGTCATCTGCACGCATGACGGGGTTATTGTCGCAGTAGATATACAGATTCTTATCGGTAAGTGCACCGGGGGTTGCAGTGATGACGGTAGCATCATCCGCATTGAGGAATCTACCCCACTGGGGGTTATAGTAACGGGAATTGAGATAGTAAAGTCCTGTTTCGGCATCGTAGTAGTAACCGCGGTAACGGAGGGGATTGAGTGCGCCGACGGCAGCGCCGCCTGCGGCGACTTCTCTCCCCTCGATGAGGTTGCCCCAGGCATCGTAGGTATAAGTATAAAGCTTGGTGCCTGTGTTACTGTAAATAGCAATGACGTCGCCCTGGGCATTGGTGGCATAGAAATAGGCATTGTCCGAGATCACCGTGCCTGCCGCATTCATTTGGAAGCACCGCATACCCACGGGGTTGCCCTCGGCATCATAGCTGAAGCGCAGATCGGTGGCAAGATACCTCGAGGGATCATAGATCGCCTCGCGCATGACCTTGATTCCGTCTAACACGTACTCATGCCGCACGTTATTCACCGTTTTCACAGTCCGTACACCGTCGGCGTTATACGTGTAATAGACAGAGAGTCCCAAAGCATCGTATTCCGTAAACCGTCTGCCATTCCACTTATAGGTGACTCCGTTACATTCGCACAAATTGCCGATCGCATCATACCGAAGCGGCGAGCCGTTGATCGCGGTCAGCATATTCCCCACGTAGGTGAACGTGGTGGTCGATACAGGTGCACCGCTGACGGCGGTATCCGAAGCAGTATAGGCATACTGCTTCTTTGAGGTCATATTGCCTGCCTTGTCATAGGTATAGACCATGGTGAAGGAGGCGGTGGAGGTGTCTGCAAACCATTGATCCTCGCGCACCAGCTGACCCAATTTGTCATAGTGGAAATGAGCTTTTGCATGCAACACACCAAGCGTTGCCGTACGAATCTCGGTAATATTCCCCGCCGCATCATAGTCTTGGGAAATAAAGATTGGTCCGTCCGCATCCTCGATCGTATGCATCTTTAAATGCCCCGTATTGGTATACGCATTTCCGTTATCAACCGGTGACTGCACGGTTCTGCCACGCTCATAGGTGAAGCTCTGCCCCAAATACACGGTGCGATTTTCATGATCCGTCCAATTTGTCAAATATTTACTTGAAACGCGCCCATGCTCGTCATAGGAGTAGGTGAGCAGCTTTGAAATATTGGCAAGATTGACCTCCCCAATGTTTCCCTGTGCGTTATAAGCATACTCAGTGAGCGACAGCGGGGCGGCAGGGGTATCAAGGAAATACACGTAGTGCGATACGATTCTGCCGTAAATATCATATTCCAGCTCTCTGAAATAAAGCAGATCGGATGCGTTGCTCTTTTTTGCCGTTTCTTGCAGCATTCTGCCACTTGCATCGTAATTGTATTCATAACAAATACCCGTAGCAAGATCGGTATGCTCGGCAACCTGACCGTTGGCATTATAGAAATAGCTGTAAACGGCTGTTTCTCTTCCATTATAACAGATACCCACTACCCTGTCAACGGCATCATACTCATACAGCACGTACGTACCGTTGCCATAGCTCATCCTTTTGAGCTTGCCGTTATTGGCAGCATACTCGTAGGTGGCAAGCACGTCACTGCCCAGCCTGACCTCGGTGGCATTGCCGAATACGTCATAAAGGAAGGTATAGAGTGCCCCATCACTGTCAATGCCCGTCAGCTGACCCTTGCCGTCATAGCTATACGTAACGTCATGCTGCTCCTCCCCCTGCTCGGGTACGACCAAGGTATTGGTGGCAGCGTCATAGGTCGCGGCTACGGCGCGCGTGAGCTGACCGAAGGCGTTATAGCTATACACAAGCCCGTTGCCGTTCGGATCGCACATGCCGTGCAGCAGTCCGTTATTCCGATAGAAATAACGGGTCACACCGCCTGCCGCGTCGGTCTCGGTGGCGACGGCGGAAAATGCCGCATCACTGTAATTGTAGGTGACGCTGCTTTCCAGCATGGTTCTGTTATACTTTCCGATCTGATAGGTCTTCATCAGATTGCCGTAGTTGCCCTCGTCGTCATAAACACTGTAAACGGTGTAATTGGTGTAGTCGATCGAATAGATCCCACTGTACTCTACGTCCGGATCATACACCACATTGCCGCTTGCGTTGACCGAGGTCTCCACGCGGTGCTGGCCGTCATAGCCGTAGTCATACTCGTTGCCAAGCTCATCGGTCACCCTTTCGACGTCCACACCGTTCTCGGCATAGGTATAGCTTTCGCTGTTGCTATCCGAGGTCGAGGTGCCCACGATCTTACCGTCGGCATTATAGAAATAGTTCACCACGCAATCCGAATCGCGGATCAGCGAGATGTTATCGAAATAGGCGTTGCCCACGTTGTAGTCGTACACGCAGTAGATATCGATGGAGGTGATGCCATAAAAGCCGTGCTTTACGGTATCGTACATCGGGCAGATATCCAGTGAGATGAACTGCCAGTCCTCCACGCTCGTTGTGAAGGTCGCCTCATGCGTGGTGGTGGCGTTGGTGTCATAATAATGCACCACGGCACGCAAGCCAAACAAGGAGCCTCCCTCATGACCCGCGCGTGCGCCGTTTGGCACCGCATTTGCCTTTGCCCATCCCGATAGCACCAGTGTGGCAGGCTTTTGCGTTCTGCCCGTATCCGAGTCCGACTCTATTCTCAATCCGTGCTCCAGGTGCACGGTGATCGAGGCTCTCCGCGCCTGAAGGACGTTGCCCGTCACGCACAGGGCGCGCGTGCCGTCAAGCGATTCACCCGACACGACCGTGCCGCCTGTCCAATCTGAAGCGCCGCTGTCAAAGCTGCCGTGAACGCTGCTGTAAGCACTGACCACGCTGCCCGTTTCGAGCATCGCGGAATCCACGTAGACCGCCGAGGAGGAGCCTGCCTCGGGATGATACAGCTCGATCGCCGCATACCAGCCCTGCGCCTCACAGGCAGTGCCCGTTACCGCGAAGGTGACGTGCACCGTTTCCCAGCTGTAGGTTTCCTGTCCGCCTTGGTTGACCATACGGTTTCTCACGTAGCCCTCCGAGATCGCACTGCCATCCTCCCGATAGATCACAAGGCGCACGCCGCCCTGTGCGGTATACATAGCGTGCATATCAAGGCGAGCCGAGAAGGTATAGGTGCCCTCGGCAAGATGGAATTTTTGCTTGATGGCAGCAGTGGAGCTGCCATTTCCCGATGCGGACAATGCCGCGACACGGTTTTCGCTGAAATCGGTAACCGAAAAACGGGAATAGACAGTTCCACTCGTTTCCCACAGCAGAGGCATTACACCCACCACGCTATCAAAGCCGGGGTTGGCAAGATGGTTGACCGTCATGCCCCCCGTGGACATCACAGAGGAGATGCGGTTGCTTTCTCCGTCATATTCATAATTGCCCGCACCGTAAACGGTTGCTCCGTCAGTGGTATAGGCACTGACAAGCTTGCCTGACATATTGAAGCCGTATACGGCATAAACATCATCACCGTTGCCAAAGACATCGTCCTTGCCCGCCGTGCGGTACACGGTCTGCCGCGTCGCATAGGAGATGCCCGCGCGCTGACCTGCCGTCATTTCGCTGCTCGCATCCGCAAAGGCATATTCGGTGACCTCGATCACTCTGCCCGAGTCATCATAGCTGTAACCGAGCGCACGGCAGCCCTTTTCGTCCTTGGCAAGGGTCAGGCGGCCCGCACCGTCGTAGGCAAAGGTGACCGTTGCACTCCCGTCGGGGGGATAGGTATAGGTGATCGCCGTCAGATACCCATCGGTATTGTAGGAGAGCGCCGCCGAGATCCCCGCCACAATATTGGTGACGCCGGAAAGCAAGCCGCCACTGTAGGTCAGCGTCAGCTGGCTGATCTCACTGTGACCCTTGGGGACCAGCGAGATGGCGGTGACACGGTGGTTGGCATCTCGCGTGAATACGCGGCGATTGCCCACCGCATCCTCGATATACACCAGATATCCGTTGGTATCAAAGTGCTTTTTATTGCCGACCTCGTCCGAGATCTCAAAGAAAAGCGCACCGTCCTCGGGCTTTTCCACCTTCAGGGTGAGGTGGAGATCATCTTCATCCTCCACCGTAAGGCTTTGCTCGTCAGAGGGGCTAAAATATCCGAGATACGGGAAATGATGCTCGGTGCCATCGGCATCCGACCAGATAAACAAGCTGCTATCCTTGATGAGCTTTACCGTGACGGTTTCATCACAGTAAAGCTTCATGCCCTTGCCCGCGAACGCCGAGATCAGCGCGGTTTCGGCATTTTCCGAGGTATAGAAGCGCCCCGACAGATGTCCGTTATAGGCAAGACCCAGCGTGTAGGGCAGCAACGAATCGGTGGTGCTGAGGAGATCATGCAAAAATTGCAGCTGTCCCGTATAGGCATTCACGTAGCCCGTGCCCGCACTCCCTGCCGACGCGGTAAAATAATCGTAATATTCCTCGATCCCCTTCGCATCGCGGTAGGTGATCTCCAACATGGGAGATTCCTCGGTCTTCTGGATCCCCAGATAAGCCGGCTCCTCTCCGCTTTGCGCAACGGGATAAACGGCAAAGCCCTGGTTATCGATCGAGCCCTCTGCCCATCCCATAACCAGCTCGGTGATATCAAGTGTCATTGAGGCTACGCCATGATCTCCATAAGCAAGATAGGCATAGTCGATTACATTCTCCCGATCGATATCGAAGCTATATCGGTAATCACTGTGCTTAACGCTTCTGAAATTCCACAGATCGCCCGTGCTATTGCTGTATTCTGTCGGTATGATATTGCCTACCTGCACCGTCATGCTCTCACAGGCATAGTAAAACCTTCCCGAAAGCTGCAGCTTTGCAGAAACGATCACGCTTTCATCGGGAAGAAAGCTCATGTCCGTGATCTTGCCGAGTATCATGGTATCTCCCGAGTACCCGATCTTCAGCTCCGCATCCTCCGAAAAGCAGTTGCCCCGCGAAGATTCAATGTGTACGAAATCGAGCGAGAAGTCCAACCGCGAGACCGTCGGGTCGATCGTGACGGGAAACGCGCGGTCGGCGGCATTGATCCATGCCGCATCTGCCGTCACCGTTAGCTTGTATTTGTTGCCGCTGCCCGTCAGCGTATAGGAAACCGCCTCGGAGCGCTTGCCCGCCGCATCGTACATATAGGGTGCAGGGATCCGATACACGCCCTTGCCCGTGTCGCTGTCGGCAAGCGTGACAGAGCCATCCTCGCCTAGCGTCGGGGTCAGACCCTTCACCTTCATCTCGAAGGTATAAGAATAGGATGCACTCCCGCCCGATTTTAGGATGATGTTCTCCTTTACGCTCCTGCCCCTCACCACGTATTCCAGGTCCGTGCTTTCATACACGTCAGCATACCTGACGCTTGACACCAGGTGCGAAAGCGTGGAGAGCGCCTCGTAGCCCGTGAGCCCACTCTCGTTACTGCCGTTTTTCACCACGCCCCTTGACCTTGCCGCATCCGCAAGACCGAAGGACACGCCATACTCCCCATCCTTGAGGCTGAACAGCTTGGAGGCGTTTGAATTCTTAGCAAATTTCACGCGTGCATTCTCGGTCTTGTAGCCCGTCAGCGTTTCTGTCAGGGTGTTATCGATGTCCTGCCATTTGCCCTCCCCGTCAAGCTCATGCACCGCGCCGCTGTACCGCGCCGCTACGTACGAGCCGTCCGAGAGGCGAAAATGCTTCACGTTCTCCCCGCGCAGCTCCACAACCTCCCACACCTCGGGTGCCTCTCCCGTCGGCGCCTCGGCTTCTGCCGCATCAAGGCTCTCCATGCCAAATACCGTCAGCGGCAACGACACCGCCAGGATGGCAACCGTCATCACGACCGACAACAGCTTGAACCACATGCTCCTTCTCGTCTGCTCCATCTTCTGCTCCTTTCTTCTTTTCTCTACTGAGTTTCCTCCATGCAAACCGCCCCCGACGGAATTTCCGTCGGGGGCGGAATTCCTCTCGCCTCGTGGCTCTCTTTCTTTTATTTCATTTTACCATATTTTCCCCGAGGTGTCAAGAAAAAAGCAAAAAACGGCTCTTAACGCGCCTGGTTTTGATGCCTTTTTCGCCAAAGACAACAAGCAAGCCTTTTAGGTCATCAAAACAAGAGCTTTTACCCCTTTCGGTACACGCGGATATCCATTTCCGCCTCGCATTCGAGTGACGGAAGCGCTGCCAGCGCTTCCTTGCCCAGAAGCGACGTACGGTAATAATATGGAGTCATGGCAAACAGATTTGCCGCATCCTCCCTTGAAAGGTGCATGGTGAAGGCAAGCGTTTCGGAATGAAGCGGCTCCATGCCGTGAGGCAGGTCGGCACGCAGATCGTTTTTACGGGGAGTATCATAGAGGACCCGTTTGAGGGAAAGCAGGTGATCCTCTCCCGCGCCTGCCGCGATGAGAATGCCACCCGGTCTTAGCACGCGCAAAAATTCATGCTCCGCAATGGGCGCAAACAGCGAGATCACCGCATCTGCCGATTCGTCCTTCAAGGGCAGATCAAAGATCCCTGCCACGCCAAAAAAGGCATTTGCCCCTATACGGGTAGCGTTTTTCGCCCCCTCGCGCACGCCACGCTTGGAAAGATCAAAGCCGTATACATAAAATCCGCTTTGTGCAACACGGCAGGTATAATATCCCTCACCGCAGCCTGCATCCACCACACGATCCCCCTTTGCATGCTCCTTCAACAGCGCCACAATGCGCTCGGCAAAGGGGGCATAGTGCCCTGCCGACAAGAATGCCGTTCTGGCGCGGATCAGTGCCGCGTCGTCGCCGCCACCCGCCGCACGCGAGGAGGCAAGGTTGACATACCCCTGTGCCGCAAGATCAAAGCAATGGCGCTTTCCTCCAACACAAATAAGGCTCTTTTCCTCCCGCTTCATTTCGCTGCCGCAGATCGGGCATTTCAAGCTATACTGCCACCACAAGGTAAGTTCCTCCGTTAAAGCTTTCTATCCCTTTTATTGTAGCACGTTTTGGAAGAAATAGCAAGTATCACGACAAGCGCAAAGCGAAAAGCCGCCATCCACCCTTTCGGGTCGATGGCGGCTTGATACGTGCGGGCAAGCACGCAATTTATATGGATCCTCCCTCGCCGACCAGCGGCAACTCAAACCAGAACACGCTCCCCACGCCGACGGCACTGTCCACACCGTATCTCGCACCGTGCGCCTCCAAAATGCCCTTGACGATCGAGAGCCCCAGTCCCGTACCCATCACGGCACGCTTGTGCACCTTGTCTACGCGGTAATAGCGCTCCCAGATATCCTTGATACGCTCGGGAGATATGCCCTCTCCGTCATCGGTCACAGATAGTCTGACACGGTCCTCCAGGATCTTCATATCCACGCCAACACGTAAGGAATCTCCCGTATAGTTGACCGCATTATTGATCAGGTTATAGATCACCTGCAAGATCATGGTGCGATCGGCACGCACGAACGCCTTTTCGGCAACCTTCAGCTCGATGCGGTAGCCGTGATGACGGATCAACGCCTCGTAGCGCAGCATGGTTTCCTCCACCAGCGCCGCAAGATCGAACACACTGTATTCGGGCTTTTTTGTTCCCGCTTGCAGCTTGGAAATATCAAGAAGATCATTGACAAGCTCGGAAAGCCTGGTCGTTTCGTCAATGATGATCTGCGCATTGGCGGCATTGTTCTCGCCCGGCAGATCACGCATCAGCTCGCTGTAGCCCTTGATCATGGTCAAGGGCGTGCGCAGATCATGCGAAATATTCGCGATCAGCTCCTTTTGCAGGCGGTCGGTGGCTCCGATCTCATTGGCGGCAAAATTCAGGGTGGAGGCAAGCTCCTCGATCTCGCGATAGCCGATTCCTTCAAAATCCGCCTCGTAATTCCCCGCCGCCAGCTTTCTTGCCTTTGCCGTGACCGCCGCAAGGGGCGTTGCGATCACGCGCGAGAGCACCAGCGCCAGCAAAAATGCCGCAAACAGCAAAAATGCCGATATCCAAAGAAATTGCACCTGAAGTGTATTGACTGTGGCGGTGACGGGTGTCAGCTCGCTGTCAAAGACCGCCATATAACGCCGTCCCTCATGCTCGATCAATCGCACGTAGATGGCATTGGAGATATTGGCAGGATGGTGCATACCGGGCAGACGAAAATCATCCTCCGACTCGCCCGGATCGTGGTTGAAGCTGACCTTCTTGTGATAGGTTCCGCCCCCCTCGTTGGCACTGTCGTAAAGATCGGCAAGCAGCTCGCTCGGAAGATGGTGGATCATACAATCCACGCTTGCCTCGGCATCCGCCACCTGGTGCGCCGCGCCGTCCTCGATCAGGAAAATGCGAATGCACATGTTCTTGCTCGCCGAGATCGACGATACCTGTCCGTCAAGCCCGTTACCCATACTTTTACCGATCACGTCTGCCGCATCCTCCAGCTCGGAAAACTTTTCACGCTCGTAAAAATACCCAAGCAGACGGATCTGCAGGACCCAGAGTGCCAGCAGGATCAGCAGCGTGAACGCCGCAAGATAGGCAAACAGCTTCCACCGAAGCCCGACATGCCCCTTTTTGTCGGTATTCTTCGTTTTTTTGAAGATCATTTTTGCTCCTCAAAGCGATATCCCACGCCGCGCAGGGTGACGATATATTCGCTGTATCTGCCAAGGCTTTTGCGCAACAGCTTGATATGCGTATCCAGCGTGCGCGCATCGCCAAAGAAATCATAGCCCCACACCTCGCTGATCAGGCGCTCACGCGTCAGTGCCACGTTTCGGTTGCGGAGCAGGTAGAAGAAGAGATCATACTCCTTGGGGGACATCTCGACGCGTGCACCATCCACATAGACGATCCGCGCCGTCAGGTCCACGCGAAGCCCACCGCCGTCAAACTCCATGATCTGATTTTCGGCTCGGCTCTCCTCGCTCGCCCGTCTGACGCGCTTCATCACCGCCTCCACGCGCAGCATCAGCTCGCGCGGTGAAAAGGGCTTGACCACATAATCGTCTACTCCCGATTCAAAGCCATTGATCTTATCGTATTCCTCTCCCCTTGCCGAAAGCATGATGATGGGCGTGCTTTTGACCTTGCGGATCTCGCGGCATGCCGAGAAGCCGTCAAGCTCGGGCATCATGATATCCAGAATGATGATATCAAAATCCTCTTTGCGCGCAAGGCGCACTGCCTCCATGCCATCTCCCGCCTCGGTCACGGTGTGCCCCTCAAACTCGGCGTACTTGCGGATCATGGAGCGAATGCGGATCTCATCATCCACGATCAGAATATGATACATACTGTCATCCTCCTCCCCGTCGCTCACTGAAAGTCAACGCTGGAATTCTCCGGGACATATTCGCAAAGCGTGACATTGACAGTCAGCCAGCCGTTGTCGCGGTAAACCGTTACCGCAACGGTATCTCCGACCGCATAGGCGCGCACAGCACGCTTCAGCTCACTGGCGGTAAAGACCTCCTTCTCTCCGATCTTATAGATCAGATCACCCACCTTAAGGGGGGAGTCCTCGGATGCCGCGTAAATATAGGGCATCGAGGTCAGTCTACCGTTGAAGAAAACGTTCTTCTCGGCAACCGTTACACCCAGATCGGCGCGCCCCGGCATGTAGCCGTGCTCCAGCAACGCATTGATCGAAAGGATCGCCGTATCGATCGGGATGGCAAAGCCAAGCCCCTCCACGCCCGATGCCGAATATTTGGCATTGACAACACCGACCAGCTCTCCCGCCAGGTTGAACAGACCGCCGCCCGAGTTGCCCGAGTTGATGGCGGCATTGGTCTGCAACAGCGTCATGGTGATATTATCGATCAGGACCTCGCGCTCCAGCGCGCTGATGATACCGTTGGTCACCGTGCCGCCAAGCTCGCCAAGCGGATTGCCGATGGCAATGACCTCCTCACCAAGTGCGAGCGCCGCACTGCAGCCAAGCCTTGCCACAGTCAGCGTTTCCTGCGGCGTGATCTTTAAGATCGCAATATCGTTCTCCTCGTCCGTGCCCCGCAGGACCGCCTCATAGGTGTTCCCGTTGGTCAGGCGCACGTAGATCGTATCGACGCCGTCGATAACGTGGTTATTGGTCACGATGACACCGTCGGCGTGAATGATGACACCGCTTCCCGCGCCGGCGTTGATCTGACCGCGGGAGGACACCGTTGTGGTGGCGATCTCGACCACCGAGTGATGCACAGCGGCAATTGCCTCAATGCGGCTCATGGCAGCGTCGCCCGCAGAGCCGTTGTCCGATCCGACCAGCGTGGAGCCGTCGTTTTTGCCGATCGTGACCGAGCTGAAATCGTATTGCCCGTTGTCGGTATTCTCATAAACGTCGGCAGTGCCCGGTAAACCGTTCGCCCCACTCGGCATGATGCCTGTGTCGTTCTGCTCCTCAAGCTCGATCATGTTTTTTGCCAGCGCATAGCCAAAGCTCCCCGCAAAAAAACTGACGAGTGCAAAAAAGGCAAGTCCGAGCGCCAGCACGGCAAGGCGCTTTCTTCTCATGCGAGAAAAAAAGCCCTCCTGTTCTTTCTCCTGCACAGGATGTGTATAGGTGTTACCCTTCTCTCTGTCATAAGAAACGCCGTACCATTGGGGCTCGCTCTCCTCATGCGCAGGCTCCTGTCGATACTCCTCGCCGCCTACGGGGCGGCCCTCTGTTTCGGAAGCCTCGTACTCTCTTTCACGCTCATTGAAATGACCATTATCGTTCATACAATTCACACTCCTTCCGTATTTTTACATGTTTATTATAGCTGCAAATTGTGACGATTTGATGATTGTGCCGCAAAAATAAGTTGAAAAGCAAAAATCCGCAGCTTTCGGCATTGAAAAAGACCGTCCGGTTTGCTATAATAAAAGTAAAGTATTTTTTGAGGCGGTGCACGATGAGGAACACGGTCATATCTTTGCTTCGGGAGCGCGGAATTTTGCTTTGCGCACCCCTCCCGATTGCACAATGCAGGATCACGCGTCCCTATCTTCTGGAGCGCGCGGGCATCACGGACGGCACCGTCTTTGTCTTTGCTGTTCCTTATTATACCACACTGCACGACGATATTTCAAGAAATATTTCGGCATACGCCGTTTCCCGTGATTACCATCTGTTTTTTTCACAGCTTTTTGACGATCTTCTCCCCCTTTTGCAAGATGCATTCCCGAAAAACCGCTTTGCGGGCTTTTCGGATCACTCGCCCATCAGCGAGGCGGAGGCTGCCGTGAAGGCGGGACTTGGCGTATTTGGCAAAAATCATCTGTTTCTCACCAAGGAGCACTCCTCCTTCGTTTTTCTCGGCGAGCTGATCACCGACGCCGTGCTCCCCTGCGAGGCAAAGGAGCTTTCGCTTTGCACTGACTGCGGCGCATGCCTCCACGCCTGTCCCGTGGGGCTGGACGTGTCGCGTTGTCTTTCAGCGCTGACTCAGAAGAAGGGCACGCTGTCCGAGGAGGAGTGCGATGCCATACGAAAAGGAGGCTCGCTCTGGGGCTGCGACCGCTGTCAGGAGGTCTGTCCCGTGACCAAGGCGGCACGCGATGCGGGAACGCTTTATTCCAACGTTCCCTTTTTTGCCGAAGCCACCCTTCCCCATCTCGATTCCGGCACCCTTTTTTCCATGAGCGACGAGGAATTTTCAAAACGCGCCTTTGCCTGGCGCGGCAGGGCTGTCATCGCCCGCAACATCAAATTGCTTGAAAAGGAGGACCTCCGATGATCCGTATTCTCTACGGTGCGGGCAGCGACAGCACCGCCCGCACTTTGCTTGACGCCATCAGGCAGGACATCGATACGGGCAAAAGGGCGATCCTGCTGGTGCCCGAGCAGGAGGCGGTCAGTGCGGAGCGCCGACTGCTGCACGCTCTCCCCCCCTCCTCGCAGCTGCGATTTGAGGTCCTGAATTTCACAAGACTTGCCAACCGTGTGTTCCGCACGGTCGGCGGACTCGCCAAGCGCTATGCCTCCCCTGCCGTTTCCGCGCTCTTTATGTGGCGCACGCTGCACAGTCTTGCCGGCGCGCTTTCCTGCTATTCCGCAGGTGCCGCGCTCGACCCCCGTCTGACCGACCGTATGCTCTCGGCAGCGGCACAGTTCAAGGCGTATTGCGTCTCACCCGATATGCTACTTGACGCCGCAGATCGCCTTGAAAAGGAGGACCCCTTGAGGGACAAGCTCTCGGACCTCGGTCTTGTGATCTCCACCTACGACCGCGCGCTTGGGGCTGCCTTTGCCGACAGCGCAGACGACATCTCCCGCGCCACCGAGCTCATTCTGCGTCACGGGCTTTTTTCGGACACACACGTTTACGTGGACTCCTTTACCGATTTTACCGCACAGGAGCTCCGCCTGCTTGAGGTGCTGATGAAAACGGCGCCCTCCCTCACGATGACCTCCCCTTTGCGCTCGGGCAGGGACGAAGCGATCCATCTCGCCTCGGCGAGCACTACGCATCGCCGCATTCTTCGCCTTGCGAAGGAAGCGGAACGGCGCATTTTCCTCGAGCCGACCGAGGACTTGACTCATCGGGGGGCGACGAGCAGCGTCCTTGCCTATCTTTCCCGTCATCTGTTTGATATGAGTGCCGAGCCGGCTCCCCTTTCCGCAGCAGAGTCGGGGGAGCTTGAGATGACGGTGTGCTCCTCCCCCTTTGCCGAAGCGGAATACGCCGCTGCTACCATCTCCCGCCTGGTACGGGAAGGCTGCCGCTACCGCGACATCACCGTCATTCTGCGCGATGCCGCCGCAAGCAGCGGCATCATCGGTGCGGCGCTCGAGCGCGACGGCATTCCTTATTTTCTTTCAGAAAAAACCGATATCACCACGAGCCCTCTGATCAAGCTGATCCTGTTTGCTCTGCGCATCCGCATCCACAATTGGCAAGGCGACGACATCGTGGGGTTTCTGAAGACCGGGCTTTGCGGCGTCGATACCGACGATATCAACTGCTTTGAGCAGTACTGCGGTGTGTGGAGGCTACACGGAAGATCCGCCTTTGAAGCCACCTTTACCATGAACCCTGACGGCTATGCCGAGCGTGTATCGGCACGAGGAGAGCGCATCCTTCCTGCCGCAAACCGTGTGCGCGAGGCAATCGTGCCGTTGCTTGGAACCTTCTTTGATGAGCTTGACGACGCTGCATGCGCCGCCGACATGTGCCGTGCCCTTTACCGATTTCTGCAAGCCCTTTCGGTTCCCGAGTCCTTGAAGCGGGAGGCGGGGCGCCGACTTGCCGCAGGTGAGCGCCGTGAGGCACAGGAGCTTTCCCGTCTTTGGGACATCACCGTGGAGGCGATCGACGCCATCTGCTCCACAGTCGGCGAGGAAGCATTTTCTGCAAGTGAGCTGCTGGATGCACTGAGGCTGGTCTTTGAAAGGACCGATATCGGCACCATCCCCACCTCTGCCGACGAGGTCACGGTGGGCTCCGCCTCCACGCTCCGTGCCGAGCGCACGCGCTATGCCGTCGTACTGGGACTCAACGAGGGCATTTTTCCACGCGCGGTCGGGGACGACGGGCTGATCAGCGACGCCGAAAAGCAACGGCTTGCCGAGCTTGGCATCGAGCTTTCCGCCGACACCGCGACCTCTGCCTCGGACGAGCTGTTTTACGTTCACCGCGCCCTGACGCTGCCGCGCGAGAAGCTCTTCCTTTCCTACGCGGAAAGCAGTGCGGACGGACGTGTTCTCGCACCGTCACTTGCCGTGGAGCGCATCCGCGCCCTTTTCCCGAAGCTGCGTGTCGCCCACTTTGATGCCTTGGATCCCCTCTCCAAGATCTATACGCCGAACGGTGCCATGGAGCACCTGCCCGAGCTTTCACCCGCACTGCGCAGGCGCGTGCTGGCGTTGCTCTCAGAGAATGAGGCGCGCGCCGAGCAGATCGCGGCGCTTTCCACCCCGGTGACAGAGATCAACGCTACCGTTTCTCCCGAACGCGCCTCCACCCTCTTTGGGAAAAATGCCTTCAACCCAACGGGACTCGAAAAATACGCCACCTGCCGATTTGCTTATTATTGCAGCAAGATCCTTCGGCTGCGCGAGGAGCCGATCGACACCCTCGGCTCTGCCGCCGTCGGCATATTCATGCACTATATCCTGGAGCACATTTTTGACGCCGTTAACCGCAACGGCGGCGCATTCGACAGGATCTCCGAAGAACGCACAGAGGCTCTGGTACAGAGCACCGTTGCCGATTACCGCGAGCACCTCCTCCGTGCGGGCGGCAAGCTTACGCCGCGTGCCGAGGCACTGATCTCGCGCCTTACAGAGCTTGCGCGCCTCGTGATCTCCTCGCTCTTTGCCGAGTTCGCGGACAGCTTGTTTGTCCCCGCATTTCTCGAATTGGATCTGACGGGGGAGCGAGAGCGCGCCTCGGTCCTGCTCCGAAACGGGGGGGAGATCCCTCTTTCGGGCAAGGCAGACCGCGTGGACGTATACCGCGCCGAGGACGGCAAGGTCTATTTGCGCGTTGCCGACTACAAGACCGGAAGAAAAAGCTTTCGTGCCAAGGATATTCCCGACGGCTTCTGCCTGCAAATGCCCCTTTACCTGTTCGCCCTCTGCCGCGGACGCCACCCCGAGCTTGCCGAGCAGCTCGGACTTGACAGGGACACCGTGTTTCACCCTGCCGGCGTCACCTATCTCTCTACTGCCATCACCACCGACAACACGCCTGCGCGCGAGGACCGAGGGGAAGCGCTGAGTGCAGCCGCCAAGCGCATCCACCGCGAGGGACTTTTACTGGATGACAAGGAGATCCTACGCGCCATGTCCCTTTCGGGAAGCACTGCCATCATCGGGGGCAGAGGCAGCTCCAAGCAGACTGTATCCGCGGCGGGCTTTGACGAGCTTTTTGAAGAGCTGTCGAGCACCGTATCACGTATATCCGCCGAAATGAAAAGCGGCACGGCAACCATTGCCCCTCGCAAAAACGGCGGCACCTCACCCTGTAATTACTGCGCCTTTGCACCGATCTGCCGTGCGGCGCAAAAAGAAAAAAAGAAAGCCTGAAGGGAGGATACCATGTCAAGACAGTGGACTGCGGCACAGCGTGCCGCGATAGACGAACGAAGCCGTACTCTGCTGGTATCCGCCGCCGCAGGCTCCGGCAAGACCGCCGTGCTCACCGAGCGCATCATTGCCTCACTCACCGACCCGGAAAACCCCATCGACATCTCGCGCATTCTGGTCGTTACCTTCACCCGTGCCGCCGCAGGAGAGCTGCGCAAGCGCATTTCAAGCGCCCTATCCTCGGCACTCGCCGTCGATCCCGGCAACCGACATCTGACAAGACAGCTGATGCTGCTGGGCGGCGCGAGGATCTCGACCATTGACTCCTTTTATCTTGATCTCGTCCGTGCCAATTTTGAAAAGGTGGGCTTTTCCCCGACCTTTCGACTCGCCGACGACACCGAGCTTTATGCCACACGCCGCGAGATCATGAATCGCGTGATCGACCGCATGTACGCCGAGGAAGCGGGCTTTTCTGCCGTGGCGGATCTCTTTTCCACCGTGCGCGACGAGGCGTCCCTGACCGAAGCGCTGCTGGAGATCGTGAAAAAAACCGACACCCTTGTCGAGGGTCCCGACATTCTGCTTCGCTCGGCAAGAATGGCAACTGACACCGAACAGCCCTTCTCCACCCCACACGGCAAGGTCATCAAGGATATGCTGTGGGACCTTGCTGAAAACGGGATCTGTCTGATCGAGGAGGCGATCCGACAAATCGACGCCGAGGCACCGGCGGCAGCACTGCAACGGAAATTTGCGTCGGTTTACACTGAGCTGCTGACACGCTGCCGCGCATTGCTTGCAGCACTCGAAGGGGAGGATGCGGATGCCGTCTGTGCCGCACTGAGCGATCCTCTCAGCGCATCGATCGGCAGGCAAAAAATGCCCGAGATCTCCTTCTCCACACTGGAGGCGATCCGTCTTTGCGACCTTTTCCGCGAAAAATGGAAAAAAACCGCCCCCGTTTTCGGGGTGTTTGATCGAAAGGAGATCCGCGAGGGAGGCGAGGAGGCAGCCCTGCTGCTCCGACTGCTGCACAAAACGCTCACGCTTTATCTGGAGGAATACGCCGCCGCCAAAAGGAACAAGGAGATCGCCGAATTTTCGGATATCTCCCGTGCCGCCTATCAGCTTCTGGTGGAAAGGGACGGCAGCCCGACAGCGATCGCGAGGGCGCTCTCCTGCTCCTTTGACGCCATTTACATTGACGAGTACCAGGACGTCAACGCCATGCAGGATGCCACCTTCCGTGCCATCTCCACCGAAAAAAACCGCTTTATGGTGGGAGATATCAAGCAAAGCATCTATCGCTTCCGCGGTGCGGCACCCGCCGTATTCGCCTCCTACAAAAGGCAGTTCCCCCTCCTTGAGAACGCAGGGGACAATGACCCTGCCGCCTCGGTGCTGATGTCAAGCTGCTTCCGATGCGACGAGAACGTGATCCGCTTTTCCAACACCGTTTCCTCGTATCTTTTCAAAAATGCGGCGAAAAGCATTGGCTATACCGATGCCGACGACCTCGTTTTCAGCAAGCAAAAGCCCTCTCCCGACGCTCCGTCGGCACTCTGCCATCTCCTCATCTGCGAGGCAGAAAAAAAGGAGCGCAGCTCTGGCGACCGCGTCGGTGCCGATGCGGAGGCACGTGCGGTGGTCGCAGAGATCAAGCGCCTCCTCGGCGGCGAAAAAAAGGCAGACGGCACCCCCATCCGCTACGGCGACATTGCCATTCTCTCTCGCAGCACGACGCATTTCAGTCGGATCGCAGAGATGCTGGAGGCAGAGGGGATCCCGACCAACAACACGGCAAGGCAGAGCTTTTTTGAAAATCCCGAGGTGCTTTGCATGTACAGCCTCCTTGCCAGCATCGATAACCCCATGCGCGACATCTATTTTGCCGCCACGCTTCGCTCTCCCTTCTTCGGCTTTACGCTGGAGGAGCTTATCAGCGTGCGTGCCGCACTTCCCGACGCATTTTCCCTCTTTGAGGCAATGAAAGCCGCACCCGAGAAGCTGACCAACCGCACGCTTGCGGACAAATGTGCGCGCGCGCTGGCACGCCTTGATCGCTACCGCGAAAAGGCAAGGATTCTGCCCGTGGACAAGCTGCTGCGCTATCTTTACCGCGATACCGCCGTGCTCTCCTTTGCAGGCGTGGAGCGTGACCCCGCAGACGGCGGCAAAGCGCGTCGCGCCAATCTCCTGCGCTTGTTTGAATACGCAAGGAGCTTTGAGGCAGGGGGCTTCAAGGGCCTTTACTCCTTTGTCCGCTACGTGGACGAGATCATGAGCAACGACACCGAGATGCCCACACCCGAGGGGCCGGAAAACGCTGTTTCGCTGATCACCATTCATCACTCCAAGGGCCTTGAATTCCCCGTTTGCTTTATCTTCGGCACGGGCTCGCGCTTCAATCTTTCGGACACGCAGCCGCCGCTGCTCTGTGACGAACGGCTGGGGTGCGGCATCCGCCTGCCCAACGCAGGCGCCTTCTCGCGCGCCAACACCTTTTACCGCGCCGCAATCTCCACCGAGCTGCTACGCCTTGACAAGGAGGAGGAGATGCGCGTGCTGTACGTTGCAATGACGCGAGCAAAGGAGCGCCTTTACATTTCGGGACGCACCCCCAACAAGGATCTCCTGTTTGAGCGCGCGTCGCTCTACGGAAGCGCCCTCTCGCGTGCCTTTGCCACCGACGGCAGCTGCTATCTTGAGTGGATCCTCTCCGCACTTTTACGCGCGCCCTACGAGGAATTCTGCCGCATTCACGTGATACGGGAAAGCGAGCTTGACATCTTTGAAAGGGATCCCGCAAGTATCCTTGAGCCGACACCGACTGCTCCTCTTGAGGACACCGAGCGCGCGGAGGCGCTTTTGCGCGAGCGCTTTGCCTTCACCTATCCCTTTGCGCATCTTACGCGTCTGCCCGCAAAGCTCTCGGTCTCCCGCCTCACGCCCGAGATCCTCGACGTATTTGACACAGAGCCTGCCCCTTCCCCGAGCGAGCTGCTGACCCCCGATGCCGAACAGCTTTTGCACACCTTTGAGCGAGAGCCCCTGCTTGGATATGGCAGCGAGGAGCCGTCCGCCGCACAAAGGGGCACGGCAACACATGAATTTTTGCAGTTCTGCGATTTCGGGCGCGCCGAACAACATGGCGTCCGCGACGAGCTGACACGCCTGGTGGAGCTGGGCTTTCTCTCGGGTGGCACTGCCGACGCTGTGCGCCAGAACGAGCTGGAGGCATTCTTTAAAAGCCGCTTTTACAAGGAGCTGCGCGATGCAACCGAGCTCCACCGCGAAACGCGCTTTCACGTTCTGATGGATGCAGAACGCTTCACGGCAGACCCCGATTTCCGCGAGCAGATCAAGGATGAGCAGCTTTTGGTACAGGGCGTGATCGACCTCTTTTTCACCGACAAAAACGGCGAGCTTGTGCTTTGTGATTACAAGACCGACCGTCTGCCCCCCGAGGCGAGGCGAGATGCACGTGCCGCAGCAAGCTTTCTCTTTGCAAGGCACGGCGATCAGCTCCATTACTACCGCGAGGCGCTTTACGATATCTGCGGACGCTATCCGAGGAGGACTCTGATCTATTCTCTCCCCTTCGGAGAGGCGCTGGAGGATCCGAGCTGAACAGCACAGCCACCCTTCCCACCAAGCAAGGAGATTTCGTCCGAGCGAGAACGCTCATTTTTCACAAAGCCGCTTGACAATCGGGGGGGTCTCGCAGTAAAATGTAAATGACAAATCATACGGAGGTCGTACGATGAAAAAAACATCAACCGAGATCAGCTCGATCGCAAGGATCGTTGGCGAGGAGAAGGCCGTTGAATACGTCGCCAAAGCAGGCTTTGACGCCTGGGACTTTTCGATGTTCGCTATGGCAAAATACGACTGGGGTAACAACCGCGTGATCCCCACCGGTCATCCGCTGACAGGGCAGAATTACCTCTCCTTCGCGAGAAGGCTGAAGCAGGTCGGTCTTGACAACGGCATTGAGTGCAACCAATCGCACGCTCCCTTCCCCGTTATCTGCCCCGAGATCAGAGGTCTTTTGAAGAGAGCCATCGAATGCACCGCCGAGGCAGGCGGCAAGATCTGCATCATTCATCCCGACAACAACAAGTCCGCCGAGGAGAACGCCGAGATGTATTTCGAGCTGCTCCCGTTTGCCAAGGAGCACGGCGTGAAGATCGCCACCGAGAATATGTGGAACTGGGACAAGGAAAAAAACTGTGCCTCCAAGGCTGCCTGCTCCCATCATGAGGATTTTGCGGCGCATATCAAGGCGGTGAACGATCCGTATCTCGTTGCCTGCCTTGACATCGGTCATGCCGAGATGCGCGGCCTTGACACCGACGCCCCCACCATGATCCGCACCCTCGGGGACAGCCTGCAGGCGCTCCACATCCACGACAACGACCTGTGGAAGGATTCTCATCAGCTTCCCTTTTCGATGCAGATCGACTTCGATGCCGTGATCAAGGCGCTCAAGGAGATCGACTATCAGGGAGAGCTTACCCTTGAAGCCGACGCCTATCTCGGCGGTCGTACCGCAGAAAACGTGTTTGAGGGCGTGAAGGAGATGGCTGCCGCCGCACGCCGCCTTGCTCAGATGTTTGAAAAGGCATAAGATCCAAACGCAATGCCGCTTTTGCCGCAAAAACACGTGACATATCAAAAATACCGCAGATCCGTACGGATCTGCGGTATTTTTGATTGGAAAGCCGATCAAAGATGCTCGCGCACCTGCTCCGAGCGCGAGATCTCGACCAGCCGACGTGAGATACCGCCGACGACACCCGCAAGGAGGAGCGAGCCGACACCTGTCAGCAACGATGCCGAGGTGATCGGCACAAGCGATCTTGCATAGGAAAGCACGGGATAGACGAGCGAGAGCACCCCCTCGACCGAGGAAACGTCAAGACGGGCTGTCATTCCCGTGTTGAAGAGCAGGCAGCACGCAATGGCAAGCTGCGTGGCAATCGAAATACCAAAAAAGGCAAACGTGGAAGCGCGCAGGGTCCTCCCTCCCCTCATCAGGGCATCGGCACGCCGTTGGCGAGAGAGCGTATTCTTTTTTGCCAGCATCAGACGCCAGCAGAGCAACAGCGCAGACAGCAGCGTGACCGCGCAAACCAGACATTGCAGAGCAAAGCCAAGGCGCGAAAGGACGTCGGGGGCGGTTTCTCCTTGAGAAAAGCAGCTTGCGATGTCGTTGCCAAGGTGACCGAGCACCTCGCTGAAATCGAATCGTGCACGGAAGGCATTGCCGATCGAAAGCACGGGAGAAAGTGCCGTGAGTGCACCGAGCAGCACCGCGAAAAGCGAGAGAACGAAAGCGCCCCAACGCAAAACATTGTAGCGCTTTGTGGGAAGGAGCTTAAAGAACACCCAAAGATGCCCTGATTCCTCGCCGTGCACACGTGCGGCAAGCAGGGCAACCGACCGCACCGAAAAGAGGGTCAAGCACAGCAGCACCGCCGCACCGAGATACGCCTCGACGGTAAAGCCCACGAAAAGCGCCTCCCGATCAGCTTCGACAAAGCCCCCGTGTGGCAGATATGAAAGGCGGAGCACCAGCATGCCGACCAACGGCGAGAGAGCACCCGCGCCCCCCGCAAAAACGATCAGATCGGCAAACAGGCGGCGGTAAAGAATGCGCCCGCCCGTGACAAGCAACAGCGAGCCTGCCGCCGCACCGAGCAATGCGAGGATCGCGATCACCGTCAGTGCGGGGACAAAATCGATCCGAGTCGATAGCTCGGCAAGCGACACCGTTTCGTACAGGACGCCCGTTTCATAGGTGGCGGAAAAAATATCGGAGGTCGGATTGGAGGCAAGCCCCGCATCCGCAAGGCGTTCGATCAGCAGCGAAAGCAGATTGCCGCCCCCCGCCTCGCCGTAGAGTCCGGGCGAATAGGCAACGAACACCTCCGAAAAAATATAAAACAGCGGCAAAAAGAAGAGGCACGCATCTCGGATCACCATAGGAAGCGACAGCCTTGTGTGCCCCTTACGATCTTGCATGCGCCGCCCCACACGCTGCCGCTTCGGCTGCGCGGCGCCCCTTTGCTCCCTCTCGGCACAGTGCACGCAATAAGAACCCGTATATTCGGTTCCGCACTGCTTACAGATCATTCCCACACCTCCTTGTCAAGCTTTTCGGTATCATTGCAGCGTAATGATCAATCCTCCGCATCGTGCACATCTAAGCGCCATTCAAGGAACGCCGAGATGTGCATAAGAAGCCGATCCATTTTCCCCGCAAAGTCAGTGCTGTTGTCGATCACACGGTGATACGGATGTCCTGACCACGCTGCGAGAAGCGCATCGTCAAGCTCTGCCGCACGCGACAGCCCCTCTGTCCTCGCACCGTTATTGTCAAGTGTATAGAAGGCCTGTGCACCCTTCGCGGCACTGACCAGGTGAAAGACCGCATCGTAGCGCGAAAGCGCCTGTTCTCTGCCGATCCCGAGCAGTGCAAGCACACGCTCAAATTCCTCCTCGGTCATATACGCCCGATTGTCAAGAAGCCCCCTGTCACACACCACCAGCACACGATGGGCATTTGCCAGACGGGCAGCCCCTTCAAGGTAGATGCGCTCCTTTTCAAGCTGAAGCTTCATCTGGCAGCGCTGATACGCCTCATTGCTGTCAAGCGACTGCGGCGAGATGCCCGCACCGATCAGTTCGGTTGCCGTTTCGGGAATCACCACCACACCAAAGCCCGCAAGCTCTCCAAATTCGCGAATACGGGAAAGTGCCGTGCTTTTGCCTCCACAGGGACCGCCCGTGACGGCAACCGTCAGAATTTCTCTCTCGTTTTTCATGATCGCACCCCTGTGACCGTTTTTCTTCAACTACATTATAGCGCAAAGCAAGAAATAATACAATCACTTTTCTGCAATTTAATGACGATGACAAACAAGTTGCATAAAAAGAACCGCCCCGATTGGGGCTTTCATCGGATTCGTGACCACCTCTGTCGCCTGCGGCGACAGGACAAGGTGCACGCTTGTGCGCTGTGAGGCGTCAGCATTCCTTTGCACCTTGTCATCGATCCTATCGGAGTACAATTGCATAAAAAAGAACCGCCCCGATTGGGGCGGTTCTTTTTTATGGAGCTGCTAATCGGATTCGGACCGATGACCTCGTCATTACCAATGACGTGCTCTACCGACTGAGCTATAGCAGCATGTTGCTCACTCGCAACGGATGCTATTATAGCAAATGAAACGCCGCTTGTCAAGTGCTTTTCACAAATATTTTTCACTTTTTTCGCGGCTTTTGCAAAAAGAAAAGCAATTCACTCATTTTTTGCGAAAAAAGCGTATTTGTGTCCCCGATAAATCTCTGTGTTGCTTGACATTCCCACTTTTTAATGTTATACTATAATATCATTATTTGTTTTGAGGTGCACTATGGCCGAATATCACGAGCTTCCGAAAACCTATGCCCCCGGTGAGTTTGAGGAGCGCATTTATAAAAATTGGTGCGAAAAGGGCTACTTCACCCCCAAGATCGACAAGAAAAAGAAGCCCTATACCATCGTCATTCCCCCGCCAAATATTACGGGACAGCTGCACATGGGTCACGCACTCGACAATACTCTTCAGGACATTCTGATCCGCTACAAGCGCATGAGTGGCTTCTGCACGCTCTGGCTGCCCGGAACCGACCACGCATCGATCGCCACCGAGGCAAAGATCGTGGAGGCGATGCGCAAGGAGGGCGTGACCAAGGACGACCTTGGCAGAGATGGCTTCCTCAAGCGCGCATGGGCATGGAAGGAGCAGTACGGTGGTCGCATCGTTTCGCAGCTCAAGCGCATGGGCTCCTCCTGCGACTGGTCTCGCGAGCGCTTTACCATGGACGAGGGCTGCTCGGAGGCGGTCAAGGAGGTGTTTGTTCGCCTCTATGAAAAGGGACTCATCTACCGCGGCGAGCGCATCATCAACTGGTGCCCGAAATGCCTGACGTCGATCTCGGACGCAGAGGTCGAATACGAGGAAAAGGCGGGGCATTTCTGGCATATCCGCTACCCCTTTGCCGACGGCTCCGGCTATCTTGAGCTTGCCACCACCCGTCCCGAGACCCTGCTTGGCGACACCGCCGTTGCCGTTAACCCGAGCGATGAGCGCTACCGAGATGCGGTGGGTAAAACCCTGATCCTGCCCTTGGTCGGTCGTGAGATCCCCGTTGTCGCCAAGCAGGGTCTCGG